>NZ_JBAZRL010000131.1:0-2500 GCF_041662865.1 Pedobacter sp. | reverse complement strand
AATCTCTAATGAGCTGCTGTTCTTTTATTGGATAACAAGTTAATTGCAATCCCTCCAAAGTTTTAGGCTCCTCAAATTTTGCACGACTTATCCGTTTAAGAAAGTTGCCAGCATCTCTCCGTTGTGCTTCATCTTGTAACAATAGAGTAATAAATTCTTCATGTGTTAAACTGCTATCCCTGGCTTGCAACAACCTTTGTTCAAAGGTTTCTAAAAACCCAGTTAATCCTAAACGCTTTAGCAGCGGCTTTAATGTTTCAATATTCATATGGTTACCATCTCTTCTGCTATTGCAAATTCACTAGCTTCTCGTAAGTATGCTCCATTAGCAGACATATTTTTCTTAGAATCAACTGTTTCTAGTCTTAACTCTAAGATACGCTTAATACTTTCATATTTGTAATTGCCAAACAAAATAGAACGCTTGCATGCAGCATCTCATTTATTGGTATCATATTTGTTCGACAACCGTAAAACAGCTTGCGCTTTTCTTTGGTTGGTTATTGAAGGCTTTTGCAATATTTCATCAACTAATTTATATATAGAATCTCCCATGGCCTGCGCCATACCCAAACAAGCTTGTGGCGTCTTTTCTAAAAATTCGCTTACATATTCAGGATAATCTTTAGGATCTGTTAACCACTGCCCTTTATTACTAGCACGAACATGGGTTTTTATTAATAACTCATTATGATAAATCTGTACTGTTCTCATGGTGACTCTAAGCCAAACAGTTTGTTCAATATATTTAGTTGGCACGGAATAAAATGATCCTGCAAATACCACATTATGATCTTTATGAACAAATCCCTCTTGCCAGATGGCGCGTTCAAATTCTGTTTTAGGTAATGGCAACAATAATGGTTTTTCGTCTCTGGTATAACGAACCCATGGTGCTTCGCCAGTAGTTCGCACTATTCGATGAGCAATTTCTTCAAGGCACCAATGACGTACGTAAGCATTGGCTGCACAAATATCTTGATGTTCTCTGCCAGCAATTACTTGTTGCTTAACTATAGTAACTGTTCTTTCTACCTTCCCCTTGTGCTCAGGTTTTCTTACTTTTGCTGGGTCAACTATAAATCCATAGTGCCTTTCCAATTCTGCGTAACTACGATTAATGGTTGGATCATAAATATGTGGTTTGATCACTCCAGCTTTTAAGTTATCTAATAATACAGTTTCAGGAATACCACCAAAAAAATTAAATGCTCTAACATGACAGTCAATCCAACTTGCAACATCTTGCTTAAAAACAAAATATACAAACCGATGTCTGCTATGCGCTAACGTCATAATAAAAGCATAGCTCTTTCGCAGTCTTTTACTAACAGGATCTAGCAGCATACCAATATAACCGTAATCAACCTGAGCTTGTTTTGCTGGACTAGTTTCCAAGTGAATTGTTACTGTCTTATCAATTTCAGGAAAAAATTTCTTAATGTATCTTCGTAATCCAGTATCACTTACAATTTCTCCTTGCTCTGCCAGTAACCTCTTCATTTGAGTAACAGTCATGTTTGGTTGGGATCTCCAAATCTTTAACTGCTCATGCCACTTCTCTAGTTTTGTTTGTACCACCTTAAGGTTACCTTGGTTATCACGACGCAGCATTGTTATATTCCTTGCTACATCATCAATCTTTACATTTGCGGCTTCTCCTCGAACTAGCCCCAAATCTTCTGCGCTTTTAATTATGCTTTTTACCGTATTACGTGACGCTCCCAATGAATACGATATTTGTCTTTTGCTCATTCCTAAATTCCACCTATACAAAATTTCTGCAATTTCTATCACTGCTATCTTCCTCTTCATAGTTAACCTCATAAAATTTATGAGGCACAATACTGGCAATAATATTTATTATCGCCAACCCTACCACGGTTTTTAATCTGCTTTTTATCCATTTTTGTATGGTTAGGGTGGGTCAATTAGCTTGGTGATTTTTAACTTGAGTGGGTCTTATAACATGGCGGTCGACACTTTACGGAACAGAAATATCGCGAGATTTAATTTCTACAATTACTGATGCTGTATTAGAAGAAGTATCCGAGTGGCGTAATCGCCCATTAGATAAAATATATCCCATAGTGTTTATAGATGGATTTGTTTCAAAATGCCGGTTAGATGGCGCCGTTAACAATCGCACGGTATACGTTATTTATGGGATTAATCTTGAAGGGAAAAAAGATGTTTTAGGGTTGTATCTGGGTGAACATGAAGGATCTAAGTTTTGGCTACAGGTATTAACCGAACTCAAAAATCGCGGTTTAGAAGATGTATTTATTCTTTGTGCTGATGGATTAAAAGGACTTTCTGAAGCAGTTGAATCTGCTTTTCCTAAAGCTCTTTTTCAGACTTGTATTGTGCATATGTGTGTTTGTTACTGAGATCTGGCCCCATTTGAAATTTTAATTTGGCCCCACCCTGGGCAATATCCGTTAGAATTATTTGGTTTTTTACAAATAATTTAAGCGGAGGAAACTAGGAGTGAAAAAAG
>NZ_JBAZRL010000130.1:0-2554 GCF_041662865.1 Pedobacter sp. | reverse complement strand
ATTTAAAAGTTAATGCCATTCCAAATCAAAGATCTAAAAAACTTAATCTGAATGCCACGATAAGCAGTTGTCGTGATCAAGGATTGATTGAATTTGTAGGTGGTCGTTATAAAGTGGTACCAGGCACGACTGAGGATATTTGGTGTGTGTATGATCGTGATCTTAAAGCTGAAGTTTGGATAAATAATTTGCCTCAAGACAATATAGATTTTGATACATCTATTATTTTAGCTGAAAATGCTGGAATAAAAGTTGCTTGGAGTAATGATGTATTCGAGCTTTGGATTTTGCTGCATTTTGAAGATGTCCCAACTGGCGCCCCATTACATAGAAACTATATTTATGAACGCCTGACACATATTTTTAAAAATGTTGTTGCCCGAAATCCTGATCTTGATATAGTTACTGAGCTCGATACATTCAATTACAAGGAAAATATGAAAAGGCGAGAGCGATTTATAACTCAGGTTTTGCCGCTATTGCCTGCTAAACTAGTAGTTGCAATAAAGCGAGCAAATGCATTACAAAATGTTTTCGATGCCCGTATCCCTTATCATGAAAAAAATCCTTGTACAATGGTTCATCATCTGGTTCAAGAGTTAATAGCGAATTAGTCCTTTAATAGCACTAGAGACTTTTATTGTCATTTGGTCTTCCTAAAAACTCGAAGGCCAGCAAACAGGGCGCATACCCCTCATAGTTGATATACTCAATACGGTAGCGTGCCTCGCAATGACGCACCCAGCAAAAACCAACTTCCTAGTTAAAGCTGCTATTTTTCAATAGTCCACTATCTACTAAACGGGCAAAGTGTTTGCTTTGGGGAACGAGTTTAAGGGTTTCTAAGTGCTTTACGTGATGGGTATCTGTACCAATGAAATCGATCATGTCTTTTTCGATGAGCTTCTCGGCAATTTGTTTAATGTTTTTGCCGTAATGCTCGGTTAGGGATAGCGCATTTACCTGTAACTCTACGCCCATTTCTTTCAACCTTGTATAGTAGCTAAATTGCTTATGGAAAAATAAATAACGCTCTGGATGAGCTAAAATAAGTTGGTAGCCTTTAATTCCCAGCTCGAAGATTTGCTCTTCTAAATCATGCGGTCTGGCAATCTGACTAAATTCGAATAATAACCTGTTTCCCGGTAAAGGCAACACAGTGCCGGCATTTACCTGCTTTAAAAACTGATCATCTAAATAATATTCAGACGATAAAGACACAGAAATGCCTTCAGGTAGTTTGCCGTCTAACAAGGAAAAACCTGCCTGCAACGAGGCAGTCGTATTAGGATGAATGTCTTGTAAAGTATGTGGCGTAGTAATAAGACGGTTAAAACCCAATTCTTTTAAGCCACTAATAAGTTTTACACTATCATTTACATCCTTTGCACCATCATCAACACCAGGAACTAAATGGGAGTGCATATCGACCCCAACTGCGGAGAAATCTGAATTTTTATTTCTTTTTCTAAAGAAGAACATTGACAAACCTGTTTTAACCAGCAAGGTAGTCAAATTATCTAACACAGAAAAGTATTGGGGAATAATGGGTTTTTTTCAGGACAGTTTGTATAGTAGATAGGTTAGTAGTAAACAAAGTTATGCGATAAAAGTTTTAATTATTTTAACGAGCAATCATTTAATTAATAGTTTATTAATAATTTGTTAATGTTACACAGTCTAAATAAGCTTTTTAATTGGCTGATATACAGTGTATTCATCATGGTTCATCTCATTGGTTTGTACACGCTTTACGTCGACGATTTATTTTATTTGAAAAAAAATATGTTACTTGCTAGCAAACCATCCAGGGGATAAAAACGTACATGCTTATGGTTTAGTTTTTGATATTATTTATGACATCTAAATCCTATGAGCTATCAAGACTATCGCTGCCGAAAATGTAAATGTGATTTTCACTACCAGGTACCCCGTGGGTTTCTGCTAAAATCGGTACTTGGGTTTTTACCTATTCGAATATTTTGGTGTCCAAAGTGTACTGTGAATAGATATGTGTGGGTAGCCTCCAAAACAGACCGTAAGGAAATGTAATTACTTCCCAGCTAATTCATCAATCTAAAGTTTTTTTACTGGCCTTTTATCGTAATTACACCCTTATTCTTTTGCGAAAATGCAGGGCTGCAAGCAACTACTAACAGGGATAGGATTGCTATTTTTTTAAGTAAGTTCATTTTTTCTTTGTTAGTTTTTTAGGTGCTTGGTTTTTGATTGACCTTACTCATCATGCGTTAGGCCAAATCCCAATTAGATTTAGCAGTAAACGAGAAGGTGGGGTTAACGGTACCGCCCGTTACTTGATCTAAATTAATTCTGAAAGCGGTTGGAGTAATATTAGTCACGGTGATAATTTGAGCCGATCCTAAATTAATCAACGGTACAACTTCGATAAAAATATTGGTGATATCATCTAAGCCATGAACAAAATCAAACCAAGTAGCGGTCCAAGGGAAAACACAAGTACCACTGTTTTCAGTTACAAATTTCTTATTGTCAATAATCACAACAGAAACTTGGGCATCCGTTCTTACCATTT
>NZ_JBAZRL010000129.1:0-2568 GCF_041662865.1 Pedobacter sp. | reverse complement strand
GAAATGTTAAAAATCTAAACATTAATCTCTCCACAAAAGTTACGATCAAGCAACACTTTCTATTTGGCGCAAATGCCTCTAAGGCTATTAACAGGGGTTACTCTTTAGCCAATGCCAATCCTTTAATATTGAATGCAAGCTTGAGCAGAACTTTCCTAAAAGACAAAACCTTAAGTCTAAATATCAAGGCAAATGACCTCCTTAATCAAGGCAATAACTTAGCAAGGTATATTTCGGGTAATTCGATAATCGATAGTAAAACAAACCAGGTTACAAGGGTATTTACATTTGGCTTAAACTATAACCTCTCAAGGTTTGGAGGAAACATATTTCGTGTAGATGCCGATTAACCATTGCTTAAAGCGAGAATAAATGGTATTTTTATAATTATTTTTTGGGTAAACTGTAGCGTTTTCTCGCTTTAACTCGTATTCTATAAACGTGTTAGGTGGGTAGGCTCCTTCTTACAATTAAAAATTAAACATTAAAAGATGAAACTATCAATAAATTACAAAAGTATTATTGCCGTTTTCATTGTATCCATACTACTGGTTTCTTGCGCAAAAGACAGCGATCCTAAGCTTATTAATGTGTCTGGGCTAAGTATTGTAAATGCATCTCCTAGTGCGGAGAAATTAGATGTGTATGTTGATAATACTAAAGTAACTGGTGCTATTCCTGATTTTATATTCGGAAGCAAAATAGATTATTTATCTGCTTACTCGGGAAGCAGAAGAATGACAATTACGAGAAAAGACTCCGCTACTCCTTTAAAATCAGAGCTTTTTGTATTAGAGCCGCAATTTGGCTATACGCTTTTTATCATTGATAGGTTTGCAGATATTAAGTTTATGTTGTTGCCCGATAACTTAACAAAACCTGCTAAAGGAAAAGCTTCAGTGAGGTTTGCGAATTTAAGTCCAGATTCAGAACCACTTACATTATCGGTGGCGGGATCAAGTTATTTAATTACCAATATTTCCTTTAAAGATTATTCCAACCCAATGTTAGTAGACATGGGAGATAAAGTGACGTTTGAAGTGCGAGAACATAGAACAGGGAATTTAGTTTTAACGTTGTCTGATGTGAAAATTGAAGACGAAAAAATTTATACAATTTATGTTAAAGGGCTTAAAGCCGCTACTGATGATACAAAACTAGGTATTGCTATTTATACGCACAAGTAGGATTACCAAAGGCCATTAGTGCGTTTTGTTGGCTTTTTAATTTTTATAACCGAACCGAAATCATTTTATATGATTGTAAAGAACCAAAAGGCCTAACAACAAGAATGCTCAATTTTGAGGAAACTATTGTAGGCTGCCTACGTAACCAGAACAAGAGTAAAGAAATGATCTATAAATCATTTTATGGCTATTTAATGGCCGTTGTTTTGCGTTATGTAAATGAGAGAGATGATGCCGAAGAGCTTGTAAATGATGCCTTTATAAAAATATTTAATGCCGTAAATCAATTTAATTTTCCGGCGAATAAAGAAGAACATCAAAAGGCTTTTAAAGCATGGATTTCGAAAATTGCGTCACGTACGGCGATAGATTTCTTACGTACAAAACGCAACTTGATATCCATTGAAGAAATAGTTGAGGAACAAGAACCATTAACGGAGATAAATATAATTGCTGCATTAAACGTGAAAGATATTCTTAAACTTCTTGATGCGCTACCAGAGATACAAAAATTGATTTTTAATTTATACGAGATTGAAGGATTTTCTCATGACGAAATCGCTAAATCACTAAATATTCCCGAAAGTTCAAGCAGGGTTTATTTAACAAGAGCGAAAAACAAATTGAGAACCCTTTACGCTAAAACATTAATAAATACATATGCAACCTACTGAACATAAGCAAAAAAATGATGTAGAGCTGATTACCCATATCAAGCAAAGCTTACAAGCTCATGAGGAGTTTTATCAACTAGGCGCGTGGGAAAAATTCAACCAAAAACAGCAAACCAAAAAACGTCCGATTTTTTGGGTGATGAGCTTAAGTGGCGCTGCCGCAGTTTTGGCCATTTGCATTACCCTTATTTGGTTTACAAAAGATACTCCTCAAAACGAGCAGCTTACAAAAGTTGACGCTTTAAAAACCGTTGAAAAGCCAGTTAGTCAGCAGCCGAATACCGACTCAAAAAGTACCGAACAACAGTTAGCACATGAGCCTTCAAAAGAGATCGATTTACCAAGCAAAATTTTAGCTAGCAAAACCCTTGAACAAGGAACAACTGTTACGAAGCAAAATACACAGTTAGTCGCTCAAAACACTGAAACAAATAGTCCTGTAATTGCAAATACTAATCAGGTAAATGCACCTGCTCAAGCTGCAATTGCAAATGCCCCAATTGATAATCAACAAGTTATTGCCCAAGTAGAAGAAAAAACTAAGCCCAATACTTTAGATTTCCTTGCTAGCGAGAGCCAAAAAAATGCTGGCAAACAAGGTAAATTGACAGTTAATAACAAGCATGGCAAATGGGATATGGGTTTAATGTTAGCTCCATCTTTTGGCAATACCAATGAGCTAAACATGGGTTATGGAATTAGCATGA
>NZ_JBAZRL010000128.1:0-2632 GCF_041662865.1 Pedobacter sp. | reverse complement strand
TAATTGTTTCAGGTGTAGATAAGGGCTTTTTTTGTAAAGGAGTATAGGGAATTATACCAGTTTCAGACGGATTTCTTTGAGTAAATAAAGACGGAACGTTAGTTTTTTCTAAATTCTTAAAATAACTTTCAATATATCTATTTGGGTCATTTAAAAATTTTATATAAGATTTTATTGCCCTACCACCTAAACCCCTTGCAATTGCACCTGGATTAGCTGTTATTATTCCACCTAAAATATCTCCACCTGTAAAAATATCAGTATAATCAATTAAACCTTTATCGGCTTTTCTTGCTTCAATAGCAATTTGACGATTTAAATCATCTTCAATTGTTTTAATTGACTTATAAACATCACGATATTCTTTCCAATTTTCATTTGTAGTTCTTGATATTTGCTCATCAAGTTTAGATTTAACCATATTTGCAACAGAGGCATCAATTCTTGCTCTAATTTTATCATTACCATTAAAAAATCCATTTGCTCTTTCGTTTAATTCTTGTAAACGACTTTGAACGGTTAGTGGGTCTGCACTATCTAATTCACCAACTTCAGACGCAAGCTCTTTGTAGTAATCCCTAGTTTTTTTACTCCAAGATTTATTTTCAGACTCAACTAATAATTTTTTTTGAATATCAGCTGCATCAAAAGTAAGACCCATTTCACCACTTTGTTTAGTTAAGTCATTCCATTTAGTAAATAAAGTTTTTTTAGATTGTCCAAGTGACTCACTTAATTCAGCTCTATTTTGTGGATTTCTAACAGTAGCTTCACCAGTTTTTTGGTCAATTAAAGTTGGTTTTTCTTCATTTACATACTTTAAAGCTGTGTCCGCATCAGTATAATATACCTCTCTTGCTTGGGGAGTTTTAACTGATTTCATTGACGGCTTCAAAGCTTTGTCTACTGTTATTTTTAAATTTGGAGATAGTGTACCAGTAGGTCCCGCTGGTGGAATTTCACCACTAATAGTTTTTGTTTTGGATGTAAATAATTCTTTTCCTCTTTGAAATTCTTTAGGTAATTCTTTTGCTGCTAAAAAAGCTGAAACTGCCATACCTAATTCCATTCCTGTTTGTATTTGCTCTGAGGTTGACATTTTATCTAAATTTTTTAATTTTTCTACTTGAGGTTCTGCCATTCCATAAGCTAAAGCTAAATCTAGAGCCTGACCCAACCCTGGAATTGCGTGTGCAGAAGCCAAAGCAGTCATTGGAACAGCACCTTTGCCTGTTTCATAACCAAATTTACCTGTAGTTTTAGCATTCTCTAAAACATTCTTCCACATATCTTCAGTTAACGATTTTCCTTTCATCATATTTGCTATCATTGTCCCTGGAATTGCAACAGCACCACCAATAACTCCACCGATACCTGCGGTTACCCCACCTAAACCCATACCAGCCCATTGTACAGGTGGTAATTCAGTAAAACCTTGAAAAGCTGTATTTATAACATCAGCAGTTTTGCCTGCAACTCCGGATTGTGCAAAGTGTTGTTTAAGTGGAGTTGACATAAATTCTTGGTCAGCCATTTCTAAGCCTTGTTGAATAACATCTATATTAGTTGTTTTTGTATTACTAAAAATATCCTGTAAAGATTTTTTTCCAGTAGTATTTTGTGTAGGTTGAATTTGTTGATTATCTTGTTTAGAACCAAAAATTTCATCCAATGATTTTTTCATAATATTATGCAAACTTATTTAATAATTGACTTCCACCTTCACGTTGATACATTTGTTTAATTACATTCTTTTTTTGTTCGTAAGATAAGTTATTCCATTTAGACTTAGACATTGCAGTATGTTTCCATCTTTGTTCACCAGAGTCTGTGTAAAAACCAATTTTATCAATTACCTTAATAGTTGTATCAACTGGATCACCAAGCAATCTTGCCGTTTTATATCTACCATTAGAAAATGAATCGCCAACAACATAATCAACTCCCTCTTTAAGTCCAGCAATTCTAGCGATATCAGTTGTAAAAGCAGTGGGGTTATTATGCCTATCAGTCCTCATTCCTGTGGCTTTTGGTGTACCGCCACTACCCTGGTTAAAACCTTGTTCAAGAAATTGTAATATTTCACTCTCAGAATAGCCATTACTCTTTGCTTCTTTAATTGCATTAGAATAACCTGGATTTTCTTTAACTAACTCAGCAATAGAAGTATAGCTTCTATTTAATGGGACTAGATTTGAGGTGGTAGAAGTTGTTCCACCAGCACCAAGATTTTGTAGTTTAGCATAATTTGTTGCACCCATTTGCCGTTTATAGAAGTTTTCTTGATTACGATTAAATACTTCTTTAATACTATTAATTTTTGCTTTATTTAAAGCTGGAACATTACCAATGGCTGGAAATATACTTGCATATTCTTTAGCCTCAGATTCAGAGAAAGCTGCACCAGTAACCGAACGTCTATATGATTGAATAGCAATTGCAATTTGATTTGCAATAGTAGCAAGTTCAGAATTATTAGTATACTTTAAAACATTTTCAGAGAATTTTTCAATTCCACCAGACAATAAATTAGTATTGCCGCCTTTAGATTGATATTGTTGCAATAAGTCTTCAATCTGATCTACATTTGCTAAAGCATCATCTCTACCAGATACTTGTAGTTTTTCAGTTG
>NZ_JBAZRL010000127.1:0-2640 GCF_041662865.1 Pedobacter sp. | reverse complement strand
TAACAAAGTAATTGCAAGCTTTCATGTGCTAAATCAAAAGTTAAAATATGTTAACGACTACAATTCCTCTCATTTAATGTTTAAATTGGTGGTAATATTTACATTTCTGCTTATCTTTCTTTATTTTCGCAGAAACAAAAACAGATATATGGAAGAATTTGAAGTAAGCGAAGCTGCTAAAAAGACAAAAACCATTTATATTTCTACGATCTTTAGTATTGCGTTGGTATTATTAATGTTGGGCATGTTAGGTCTCATCTTAGTACACGCAAAAAACTTATCAAAATATGTTAAGGAAAACATTGTGCTAAACATTATCGTTGATGAGGGCGCAAAGGAGACAGATATTTTAGCTTTTCAAAAGCAGTTAAATGGCAATGTAGCGGTTAAACAAACTCAATACGTAAATAAAGAAGTAGCACAGCACAATTTAACCAAAGATTTAGGAGAAGATTTTGTTAACTTTTTAGGGTATAACCCACTTTTATCTACTATTGACGTTTACTTAAAAGCTGATTATGCAAATAATCAAAGCATCGATTCTCTAAAAAGAAGCTTGGAAAAAAATCCGATGGTTAAAGAAGTAATTTACCAAAGTTCTTTAATCGATATGGTAAATAAAAACATTAGCACGATTAGTTTAATCGTATTAGGTTTTGCGATTATCTTGTTAGTTATTGCAATTGCTTTAATTAATAACACCATTCGTCTTGCTATCTTTTCTCAGCGTTTTTTAATTAAGAGTATGCAACTAGTTGGCGCAACAAAAAACTTCATTAGAAAACCATTTATTTTAGTTGCAGCATTACATGGTTTAATTGCCTCTTTTATTGCGATTATTATCCTTTTGGGTATTTTATATTATGCACAAAAGGAAATTCCAGAAATTATCATCTTAAGAAATTATACTGATTTTGGAATAGTCCTCGTTGCGATGGTGGCAATTGGTATTTTCATAACTGCAATCTCTACCCTATTTGCAGTAAGCAGATATTTACGTTTAAAAATTTACGACCTTTATAGATAATGGCAGAAAAAAAATCGGCTCCTGTACAACAGGGACAAAAAGTAGAAATGGTTTTTAATAAAAAGAATTACCAATTGTTAATCATTAGCATAGCAATAGTAGCTGTTGGCTTTATTTTAATGATCGGTAAAGAAGGTGACATTTATGACACCAGAAGAACCTTAATCGCACCAATGACCGTATTATTTGGCTTTGCTTTCGGTGTTTACGCTATTCTGAAGAAATAACAATTAATGAATTTCTTTCAAGCATTTATCCTTGCGCTTATTGAGGGCTTAACGGA
This sequence comes from Pedobacter sp., assembly GCF_041662865.1. Taxonomy (GTDB): domain Bacteria; phylum Bacteroidota; class Bacteroidia; order Sphingobacteriales; family Sphingobacteriaceae; genus Pedobacter. The sequence goes on along the minus strand of NZ_JBAZRL010000127.1, from coordinate 1,330 downwards.
GTTTTTACCCGTTTCGTCAACTGGACACATGATTATTGGCTCGTCGATGATGGGTATCCAATCAGATCCTTTTGTTAAATTGTTTACAATTTGCATTCAGCTGGGTGCCATTCTATCCGTGGTAGTGTTATATTTTAAGCGTTTTTTTAAGAGCGTTAATTTCTATTTTAAATTAGTTATTGCTTTTATCCCGGCCGCGATTTTTGGTTTTCTTTTGAGCGATAAAATTGACCAGATGCTTGAAAGTCCGCTAACTGTGGCTATTTCACTTGTAGTAGGTGGTATTATTTTGTTGTTCGTTGACCACTGGTTTAAAGATGCAACCATCGAAACAGAAGAGGAGATTAATTACGTTACTGCTTTAAAAATAGGCTTCTTTCAGTGCTTAGCAATGATTCCAGGTGTATCTAGATCTGGCGCAACTATTGTTGGGGGTATGAGCCAAAATCTAAAAAGAAAAGCCGCAGCAGAGTTTTCATTTTTTCTTGCTGTGCCAACGATGTTTGCTGCAACAGGGAAAAAGCTGTTAGACTTTTATCAAGAAGGACATACAATTACCTCAGATCAAATGCAAGTACTAGCATTTGGAAACGTTGTTGCTTTTATTGTGGCATTATTAGCCATCAAGAGCTTTATCGGTTATCTTAATAAAAATGGCTTTAAGATCTTTGGTTGGTATCGAATTATCGTAGGCGGAATAATTATCGCATTGTTGCTATCGGGCCACAGCCTCTCTATTATTTAATTTGTAGCTTTGTAACCTGAGTTAGATTAATGACGATTGTGCAAATAATTGAACTCGGGCTTGTAGTATAAATTAATTACATTTTGAATAAATTTCCAGATTTTAACTTTGCCGAAGGCGAATTACTTTTAATTAATAAACCATATAAGTGGACTTCTTTTGATGTCGTAGGCAAAATTAGGAATTCTTTAAAGCCATTAAAGTTAAAAGTCGGTCATGCCGGAACACTCGACCCTTTAGCCACAGGATTACTAATTATTTGTACAGGGAAATTAACTAAACAGATAGATACCTTTCAGGCTCAAGAAAAAGAATATACTGGCACCATGATTTTAGGCGCCACTACTCCATCTTTTGATATGGAAACAGCCGTTAATGCTGAGTTTCCTTTTGAGCATTTAACTGAAGCGCAAGTTTACGATGCTACTGCAACCTTTAAAGGGGATATTGAACAATACCCGCCTGCCCATTCAGCGGTAAAGGTAAATGGCGAACGCCTATACGTTAAAGCTCGTTTAGGTGAAGAGGTAGAGTTGCGCAAACGTCAGGTTACGGTAAGCGAATTCGAGATTACCAGGATAGCCC
>NZ_JBAZRL010000126.1:0-2640 GCF_041662865.1 Pedobacter sp. | reverse complement strand
TCTTTAAAGATTGTCAAAGTGGTAATAATGGTGGTAATAGTGGTAATCAACCCGACCAGCCTAAAGCCCGTCTCCGTATTTAAAAAAGCTACTCGCCGTTACCGGTAATTTGCCTGTTGGTATAAGTTGGTTTTTTAATACCGAAGCTGCCGCCTTTTGCATAAACTCTTCTTTTTGGTAAGCAACTAATAATGCTTTTGCATTTTCTATACCTGGTATAGCTGCCAAATTATATGGGTTAGCAAAAAGCACAAATGCAGCATCTTTACTTGCCATATTAGTAACCATTGTTCTCAAGTCTGCATTTAATGGCATATTATTACCTGGACGAATACGCGTATCATGGATAGCGATGATCACTTGATCATCTGGTGTAATCTGCGATAATACCTTTGCGATGGCTGCTGCAGTTGCTGTTTTTTCTAAACTAAAAGAGATTGAATTTTTATAAACAGTAGCTAACTCCTTCTGGAACTTGCTGCTTTCTGCCAAACCAATATCGATCATAAAAGTTCTTTTACTTGGCGTTAAAGCCTGAATAAAATCTCTTCCTCTTAATAGGGTCATACTTGCATCCGCTAGTTGTTGCAATAAAACCTGGCTTTCGGCGCGATTAACACCTTCCCACACAAATTCTTGGTCCACTCTTGGTTTTACATTTAGCCCAGCCCAGTATTTCGCTGTTAAAATTTTCTTCACACTCTCATCAATCCTCTCCATTGTTAATCTTTGATCTTTGATTGCCTGACGAACCATCTTCACTGCCCTTTTGCTATTCTCAGAAAGTTCCAACACATCATTTCCTGCAATTATTCCCATGACATCAGCCTCCCCATCTTTAAAGTACTTCACTACACCTTTCATTCCCATTGCATCAGAAATAATAATTCCTTCAAATTTTGGCTGTTCCTTTAAGATGCCTGTTACAATTGGCTTTGACAAAGTAGAAGGCATATTTGGCGTAGGGTCTAATGCCGGAATATTCATATGGGCGATCATTACTCCCGCAGCGCCTTGCTTAATGAGCTCCTTAAAAGGATACATCTCTAAGCTATCTAAGCGTTCCTTTGTAAATTTAAGCTGAGGTAAATCATAGTGGGAATCCACATCTGTATCGCCATGTCCAGGATAATGTTTAATACTTACTAGCAAGCCACCGTCTTGCATACCTTTTAAGTATGCGCCGGCTTTTTCCGTTACGTTATACTTATTTTCTCCAAATGAACGATAATTAATTACCGGGTTTTTCGCGTTGTTATTTACATCCACGTCAGGTGCCAAATTCATATGCATACCAACGCGTTTAAAATCTTTCGCTACTTCCAAACCCATTTTATAAATAAGCTCTTTATTCTGAACTGCACCTAGCGCCATCTGATAAGGATAAGAAATAGTACTATCTAAACGCATTCCCAATCCCCATTCGCCATCGGACGCAATAAGAAGCGGTACTCTAGCTAATTTTTGATATTGATTCGTTAGAATTGCTTGTCTAACAGGACCACCTTGAAAAAAAACCAGGCCTCCAATTTTTTCCCTTTTTATTACTTTCCCTATTGAATCAGTAAATTTTTGACTCTTGTTTGTATACGCTGCAACAAAAAACATCTGCGCAATTCTTTGCTTTTTACTCAATTTTTTAAAAACAGAATCAACCCATTTAGGCTGCTGCTTTAATAAGTCAATATAAGAAGGTTGTTGGGCATCTACTGTTAAACTACTTAGTAAAAGCGCAACAATCGCATGTAAAAAAAGGGATTTCTTCATTAGGTCAAATATATTAATCCCCAATATTAGTTAAATTCTAGCTATTTCTACTTGTCGAGCTCATTGTTGTATTAAATTTGATACACTTTCATAAACCCAATCCGGGTCCTTATTTCTTTTTGCATTAATTGCCCAATTGCCAATAAGAGCTTCATTTTCAATTAAAAGCTCTAGGAATTTGATTTTTTTAGCAAAGCAAAGTGCGTCTTGGCACATTTATTCGATACCACAGTGAAATCTATTATTGAGAAAAATAGCCTAACTAAAGGTTCGGCTTTATAAAATTAAAAATTATGAAAAAAATATTTATCCTAGCGATCGCCTTGTTAACTACAGGAATTGCTAATGCACAATCGACAGACAAACCCATTAAATTCGGTATCAAAGCCGGTGCAAACTTCTCAAATATTATTAAAGATGATGGCGACAATGATTTTAAAACTGATTATCTAGTGGGTTACCATGCAGGTGTTACATTAGATATTAAGTTGTTGGAAAATCTTGCCTTCACACCAGAAGCTCTTTATTCAACTAAAGGTTATAAATCTACTTCATCTTTTGGAGAATTTACCCAGACTACCCACTTTATTGATATTCCGATCTTAGCGAGTATTAAATTAGGTGGCGGACTTAATTTAGTTGCTGGTCCGCAGGTATCATTCTTAATGTCTACAAAAAATACTTTCGAAACAGGTTTTGGTACTGCAGAACAAAAAATTGTAGAAGATGACTCAGATCGTTTTAAAAAGAGTTTAGTAGGTGGTTTAATTGGATTTAGATATGACTTTAGCAATAGAGTAGGTTTAAATGGCCGTTACTCATTAGACTTCCAGAAAAATAATGAAAACGGAAGTTCACAAACTCCTGAATTCA
>NZ_JBAZRL010000125.1:0-2665 GCF_041662865.1 Pedobacter sp. | reverse complement strand
CAGTTATTTATTGCCAGGTAACATTCGTATACAATCTGATCTAACTTATAATAAGCTAACGGGAAGAGGTGCTGCGAATAGTGACTTTAAAGTTGTGAATGCCTATATCAGTCGCCAATTCTTTAAAAACAGAGGTACATTTAAGTTATCTGTTAACGATTTACTGAATGAAAATACTGGTGTAACTCGAAATGGTGGAGCAAACACAATTCAAGATTTACAATTTAATGTATTAAAACGTTACTATATGTTCTCTTTCACCTATTCTTTAAATAGAGTAGCAGGAAAAAACGTGGGTGGTCAACAACCAGGTCAAGGTGGTCCACATAGAATGATGAGAATGGGAGGAATGTAAGTTTCCCAACTAATTGATAAAAGCACCATCGAGAGATGGTGCTTTTTTTTTGTCTACCCCAACCGTCATCCGATGACGTGCTATATTTTTATTAACAATTTTTAACTAAAATAATAGTTTGAAATCTACTAAGAATTTAGTTTATTTGTTGAGCCAAACAAACTGATATGAAAAAATTACGTTTATCTATCTCGATTTTACTGCTATTAACGGTGAGTTTTTTAGCCAGTGCACAACAAAAAATAGGTTCCTTAAAGGGAAAAGCTATCGACGAGAAGACCAAGAAACCTGTTGAGTTCGCATCATTTGCTGTTAAGAATGTAAAAGATTCGACTGTTACCGCAATGGGAGCTACTACCACGGAAGGAATATTTACTGCGAAAGGTTTAGCCTATGGTCAATATAAATTTTATCTCGCCATTATTGGCTATAAACCAATCTTAAAATTATTTCAAGTAACCTCCGAAAAAACAAGCATTGATCTTGGAATTATTTCCATGGAAGAATCGGCTATCACATTAAATAGCGTGTTGATTAAAGGTGACTTATTGCCAATGATTATCAAAAAGGATACGATAGAATTTAATGCCGATGCATTTAAAACGCAGGCAGACGCAAGTTTAGAAGATGCTTTAAAAACAATGCCCGGCATGGAAGTAGATCAGGATGGTAAGATTACTTTTAATGGTAAAAAAATAGATCGGGTATTGGTAGATGGGAAAGATTTCTTCGGAAACGATCCTAAAACAGCCACGCAGAACCTACCAAAGGATATTATTAGCAAAATTCAAGTCATAGAAAAGAAAACTGATGATGCGATATTTAAAGGAGTTGATGATGGCAAGCGTGAAAATATCTTGAACGTTACCTTAAAGGACGACAAGAAGAAGGGCTATTTTGGTAATATAGCTGCCGGAAAGGCTAATGGCAACTTATACGATGGTTCGTTTAGTATTAATCGATTTAATAACAAACGACAGATTTCGGTGATCAGCATGGCAAATAATATTAATAGAACAAGTTTCTCTTATAATGATTTAAGTGATTTTCTAGGCGGCGATATCTTCGGATCTGGCATGGTAAGTAGTGTGATGGTTGATGGATCTGGAAATATTACAGTTGGCATTAGTGGTGATGATTTTTCTTTTTCTAGCGGCGGAAATGGTGGTGGTATTAATGATAATAAAGGATTAGGTTTAAACTTTAATGATGAATGGGGAAAAAATGCAAAATATCCCAATAAAATTTCCTTCAATTACATGGGAAACAGAAACTATGGAGTCAGAGAAAGTTTGAGCAGTAGATTAAATTTATTGGGTACAGATAGCTACTTTAACGACAGAGACAACGATGCAACAGCTACCACTACACGCCATCGTTTCACCATGAGACTGGATCTTCCAATTGATTCAATGAACAAGCTTCAGATTTCACCAAACTTCGGGTTTAGTGGTAGTGATTCACAAAATGCATCAGTCTTTAGTTCCTATACCCAAAACGGACAACAAGCCATCAATAATGGGACTTCCTTAAATTCAAACGACAGTAAATCGCCAGGTTTTGGAGGTAGAATTTTATACAATAGAAGATTTTTGAAAAAAGGTAGAAGCTTTTCCTTAACCGCAACCGGAAACATAAGTAACTCATCGCTGGATGGCTTAAATCTTTCAAATATTACGATTAATAATAACGGTGTCCCTTCTAACACTATTTTAAACCAATTAATCGATCAGGGAGGGGATGTAAATAATTACGGTTTATCTGCGGAATATGCAGAACCTTTAAGCAAGAAAATAAACTTAAGTATAAATTATAGCTACAGTAAAAGAGAAGATGTCATAGAAAGAATTGTGTACGATTATAATTTAGGGACCACCCGCTACGATTTGGTAAATGATTCGCTTTCCCGCGACCTCCAGAATTTTAATGAGACCAATAATGTAAGCTTGCGATTCAACTATCGGCCAAATGATAAATTTAATTTCACCCTAAATACGAGCCAGAAATTTGTAATGCTCGAAGGAACTAACTTGATGAATAATAGAAGTGTTTCAAGCCATTTTACTTTGATTGAACCCTACTTTTATCTTTCCTATAAAATCAGTAAGGTTTCAACTTTATCTATAAATGCGAGCAGATATAATAGTACTCCAAGCATCTCACAGCTTCAACCATTAACAGATAATTCTAATCCACTGCAAATCACTACCGGTAATCCGAATTTAATACCATCGTCCAACAATTCTTTGTCATTAAACTATAATCGATTTAACCCAACTTCTGCAAGCAGCATAAACTTTAGTTTTGGTT
>NZ_JBAZRL010000124.1:0-2668 GCF_041662865.1 Pedobacter sp. | reverse complement strand
CCACTAACTAAATTCTCAAATGGTTGTCTTAACGGTTGTCCTCTGGTGCAGCAGTCGTGTGAAATCACCCGTCGCAAAATGAGCATCCTATTAGATAAGTAACACCTTTAGCCTTTCGGCAATGTTTTTATACCTGTTTGTAAATCTTTTGCTATAAGATAAGCACAATCAGGTTCATGATTCATATTATTCATACACTCATTCCATTTAGCGTCTTTAATGCAAAATGGGCAGTAATCTGGACAATTCCCGCCACTGATTAAACTCACTTCTAAAACGGCATTACATAATGCCTGTATATCTTTCTCTCTTTGCTCCATAATCTTAAAACCCCGTTTTAGGCACGGGGTAAGCCTCTTAACCAAGTTGGTTTTCTTGTTCTGTTTTAAATGTTTTAGGGCAATGAGAGGGACTCGAACCCACGACCACACTATTAAAGTGCCTACTCTAACCAACTGAGCTACCATTGCCTTCACCCTTATTAAGGGAGTATTTAACCCCGAAGGGCTTGCAGGTGCAGGTTGGATTTTGCTTATACGTCTATAAGCATTACCAACTTCCCGTATCATACACCAGCAAAATCATTAACCAACATAGGCAGGATATGAACCCGCAACAACAATTGGCGCGCTCCATGTTGTACCTCGTCGTGCGATATTTTCTGTATTACATAGGAAATTACCCCTATGCAATAACCAGCTTACGCCACTATGTTGGTGTATTGTTGGGTGTTAAGCGGATTATTGTTGTGTAGTCAATAATTCATAAACACTACTCGTCTGCTAGCTATCCTACTACACATTAGTAGTCTTAATGTTTATTCGCTTTCGCCCGCTGAAACACCCAATATCTTCAAAGAACGTTTTTGTATGTTATACCTTTAATTATTCTCCAAACCGTATATCGCTCAAGTCCAAGAGACCTTGCAAACTCAGAGTAACTTGTTTTATCTATTTTATGAAAAAAAGACTTCATTTTTTCTGTTTTAAAAACCCACACCTATTTCCCAACCAGTATGGGATACTAACCTATCAATTGCATTTAACTATCTGCCATATTTCAACACAACAAATATACTACAATAATTTTAACACGCAATAAAGAAAATACTTTTTTTGCTAAAAATAAAATATTACGTTTGTATCGATGGAAAGAAGATATATAATAACAACAGAATTTCGTAAGACACAAAAAAGGCTTTTAGAAAAAAAGGCTTTTGAGTGGATAGAAAAGATTGCTGATGCAGAAGACAGACCGTTAAGTGAAGTCTTGCGAAGACTTGCCGTAGAGGCTTATAAAAAAGAGCATAAAATAAAATAAAATAATATTATGAAAACACAAAAAATAGGAGGAGAGAAAGTATTGGTCTCAGTAAAAGAGTCTGATATAGTTGATGGTGTATTTCTTTGCGAAGAAGCAACAGAAATCGCGGATGGTGTTTTAAACAGGATGCCAACCTTAAAAAAACTGGTTTTGCCGAAAGTAAAAAAACTGGGTAATTATTGTCTTAGCTCGAATGATTTTTTAACTACCTTAGATTTACCGGTGTGCACCACAATGGGTAATCATTGTCTTAGCTCGAATGCTTCTTTAACTACCTTAGATTTACCGGTGTGCACCACAATGGGTAATCATTGTCTTAGCTGGAATGATTTTTTAACTACCTTAGATTTACCGGTGTGCACCACAATGGGTAATCATTGTCTTAGCTCGAATGATTTTTTAACTACCTTAGATTTACCGGTGTGCACCACAATGGGTAATGATTGTCTTCGCTGGAATGCTTCTTTAACTACGGTTAGTTTTGGCAACTATAAGCTAAGTGTAAAAAATGTAGACGGTTATTGCTTTGTTGTAGAAAAAGAAAAGACATCAAAAGGCATTCGTATTTATACAGGTTATAACTTAATTAATGTAAAAGACAGTGTTATAAATAAACAGGAATGTTATGTTGCTGAAAAAGAAAACTTCACAACACACGGAGAAACAGTTAAAAAAGCTATATCAGACCTTAACTTTAAAATAGTAGCTGATAAGTTGAAAAACGAACCTATTGAAAAAGACACGGTATTTACTGTAGAAAAATATAGGCTAATAACAGGGGCTTGTGATTTGGGTTGTAGAGATTGGATGCAAAGAAATAATATACCTTTTAATATTACTAAAGAAGATAAAACAATAGAATCAGCACCTATCAAAGCTATTGATTTACTGCCTCTTCTTAGAAAGAGCAATGCTTATGGGATTGATAAAATAGAAAGTTTAATAACTTTTTAATCTAAAAAGCAACTTAATAATGTAACCTAATATGGGAGAGTATACAGGAAAACGGTATCAGCCTTCAAATGGTACAGAAGGCGAAGGATTTATGGGTGAGTTTTGCGACCAATGTATGCACGAGAAATTTTGCCATACTCAAAACCATGATGATGCGCAGTGTCCTATACTAAATAAATCATTGCTTGATGGCGATGTAAAAGAGTGGATATACGATGAAAACGATAAGCCTACTTGCACCAGTTTTATAAAATGGGATTGGGGTAATGATGAAGATGGGTGGAATGAACCACCTTATAATCACCCAATAAATGACCCTCCTAATCAACTTACAATGCCGTTAGGATTATTTGAGGAAGTAAACGAATTAGTAAAAGCATAAACTAACACC
>NZ_JBAZRL010000123.1:0-2701 GCF_041662865.1 Pedobacter sp. | reverse complement strand
CAAAAGCTTCAAAAGCCTTCAATGATATGACAGATGGTTTAGAGCAAGGACTTGGAGAAATAAAAGGTAAAAAATCAATCAGAGAATGTGATGAATCGGTCATTCCAGAAATGTTTGTCCAAATTTCATATGACTTACATGACATATACCAAGATCTTGGAGGCGATATTGAGAACTTCTAATTAATTTTAGATTCAATAAAATATATATAACAAAAACAGCAGCCAACAGCCGTTTTCTCCACCAGTCGCTACGCTTGTGTGGCGCAGCCAATTTGGTTTTTCTATTAACCTAAAAGATAAAAGCCTCCATTGCCGGAGGCTTTTTATTGCACTGCAGCCAGAATGCAGTTGCCTGATTGTTGGTAATTTTTTTTATAAAAACCGCTCATTCCGTAAATACTACCGCTTATTCCGTAGATGCAACCGTTCATTACTTTTGGTGTTCCAATGCCATATAATCTGCTTTTATTTAAGGTATAAATATTAAATCCTTAATTATGCCTTTTTTAAATTTTGACAGCAGGCACTTTAGTGTCAACGAGAAAAACGCCGTTACTGCGGCATTAACTGCATTGGAAACTGCCCTTGCGGCTAAGGTTGCTAATCTTTCTCCCGAGGAAAGAAAGCAATTTGGAAGCGTTAATGAGCAAAACAAGCTAGTTATAAACAAGGTTAAGGAATATCGTGATATTCAGCCAGCACTTGGATGCCCTGATGTGGATTGGGTAGAGTTTATGAACGATTTTGATACCCGCGCTTTCCTGCAGGGTAGCATACAGCGATTGCAAAACCTTATTGACGGGATGACCAATGCCAAAATCCTTCATGATTGGGACAACTATCAGTCTGCATTGATTGACTATGATTATGCAAAGTTTAAGTTTAACGCCAATGTGCCAAACTACCAGAACAAGGTTGAAGAGCTATCGCAATTCTTTGCCGGCAGGCCTCCAGGAAGCAAACAAAACACACCACCTGAATCAACCAGCTAATGATTAAACCACCTTTATTTAAAGCTGCTCCTACCGAGCAGCTTTTTTTATGGTTATATGTGACGTTTATTTGTTACTGTATTATAATACGGCCGGAACTACTTTTAATAGGTTAGATAACGTATTAAAATACATTGAAGACCACTTTTAATACGTATCAGGACGTATTATAATAGGTTTAGAACCACTTTCAATAGGTTGGTAACGTATTATAATAGGTCTTGAACCACTTTTAATACGTATGATGACGTATTAAAATGGGTTTAGCACGTCTTTTAATAGGTTTACTGCTTACATCTTACTGCAACCGGAATGCAGTTGCCTGATTGTTAGTAACTTTCGTGATTTTCAGTGTGCGATTATGTAGGAAAAGGTTATTTTTGGGGGGAGGTACACTCGCACTAATTATTAAGTTGTGAGACATTTTCAGAAACACTTAAAATAGATATTACTAATTATTAACAGCGTAAAAAATATACATTTAAAAGAACTAAATTTGTAAAAAAGATTGACAAGTTTATGGAAATAAGAACCGATTTATATTTAGGAGACAGTAAAAAAATGCTCAAAAAGCTTAAAGACAATTCTGTTGACTTGATTGTGACTTCACCGCCATACGCTGACCAAAGAAAAAGTACATATGGAGGCATTCATCCTGACAAGTATGTTGAATGGTTCCTTCCAATATCAAAAGAACTTTTGAGGGTTTTAAAACCTACCGGTACATTTATCTTAAACATAAAGGAAAAAGTTGTTGAAGGAGAACGTAGTACATACGTTATGGAATTGATTATTGCAATGAGGAAGCAAGGTTGGTTTTGGACAGAGGAATTTATTTGGCATAAAAAAAATTCATATCCAGGAAAATGGCCAAATCGTTTTCGAGATTCGTGGGAAAGACTTTTACAATTCAATAAGAATAAACATTTTAATATGTATCAAGAAGAAGTTATGGTACCAATGGGAGATTGGGCAAAATCTCGCTTAAAAAAACTTTCAGAAACCGATAAAACTCGTGATAATTCAAAAGTGGGGAGTGGTTTTGGAAAAAACATTTCTAATTGGGTTGATAGAGAAAAAGCTTATCCTACGAATGTTTTACATTTAGCAACTGAATGTAATAATAAAAAGCATAGTGCGGCATTTCCCGAAGAATTACCAGAATGGTTTATAAAACTTTTTACAAAGGAAGAAGATATTGTGCTTGATCCCTTCATGGGTTCTGGAACAACTCTTTCTGTAGCTAATCGAATGAGACGACATTCTATTGGAATTGAGATTGTTCCTGAATATTATGAAATGGTAAGAGAACAATTAGACCCTGTAGCATTATATATTTTAGAACCTGAAACAATATATGGACAAACTGAATCTGAAAGACGTATCGCAATACGTTGAACAAAATATCGGGACTTTTCATCAAAAGAGAATTCAAAGTCTTGATGATTTAAAATTAACAAAAGTCTTACGAAGAAAAAACCCATATTTGTATAAGGCGAAATATGTTTTAACTGCAGATGAAATAGTTAGAGGAATTGTTGACGCTCAAATTTCTTCTAATGAAGAGACAATATTTGGTGACTGGTTAGAAGGTTTAGCAATCTTTATAAATGAGAGAGTTTTTGGAGGTAGAAAATCTGGAATTGCTGGAATTGATTTAGAATTTGATAATGACGGTATTCGCTATATTGTTACTATAAAATCAGG
>NZ_JBAZRL010000122.1:0-2702 GCF_041662865.1 Pedobacter sp. | reverse complement strand
AATCTTTATGAATATACCCATCTCTGACTGCAAATCTGATTAATTGGGCATTTCTTGGATAGCTATTTTCTACTTGTGTATTCGTTAAATTAATATCTTCGAATTTACTAAGGGCCATATTCAACTCTGCATCTTCCAAATGCCCTTCCAGTTGCTGTTGCAGCCATTTATCTAGGCCCATTCTAACAACAGATGCCACATCACCAGATTTTGCTCCATAAGTAAAACGACTTAATAAATGGGCCGCAGCTTGCTCGTCTGTTAATCCAGCTTTTTTATAAGGTAGGTTTAAGTTAGTATAGCTAACAAAAGAGGCTAGCAACAATAACATGCCGAAGCCAGCTAGGCAAATATAAAAGTTGTGAATTCTTCCCTTCATTGTAATTTAGTTATTGGTGGTTCGATTTAACGTTATGACAATTTAAAAAGCAGAAGGATTAATCTGACTTTAACTTTTATATTTTCTTGGCAAAACAAAATAATCATTCCTGTTTGCTGCATAAGTTTAAGATTTTGCTTTCTTGATCACCAAATTAGCTACCTGTTTAAACTGCGTGCTTTCCCATCCAAAGTGATACTTGATATACATCTTAACCGCAGCTGATAATGCCACGAGGCCATTTACTTCCCTGTACATTACCTCGTTTCGGATTAAACATGCGTTGCTAAGTAAGGCATTAATTCTTTTGACCTCATTGTTTTTTAAGTACAGTGCTGTATAAAATTCTTCTAGGTTACTTACTTTCAGCTCTGCTTGTTCAGGGAGATAAAGTAAATTAGCTTTTAGCAACTTAATGATTTTACAAAAATTATCTAATAAGAAGTCGTATCGTGGTTGAGAAGCAAATTGATTGCAGATTATTTTACTACTTCCTATCAACATATAGATCTCGGTTTCACTGATACATGTTGTAAGCTGTAGTTCTTTAAATAGTTTTTTATTCAAAAACTTTAGAGAATCAAAAGCCGCTTCTCGAACATTTACCGTATAAATATGCTGATTTGTAAGTGCGTTTACATTAGCAATGGCAGCTTTTGCATTTTGAGACACAATGCCTAAAGCTTCGAGTTGTATTCCTCCTTTCGTAGGGTTATAATATTTACCGAGCTCAGCAATTTTTGCAATCAAAACATCAAAGCTGGCGAGATTTCTCACGTGTTCATTTTCACAAATCGTCCGCATCATTTTCCTATTTCTATGATTATAATTATTTAATTACCATCAAGTTATAAAATTAAAAATGACAAAAAAGAAGTGTAGAAAAAGTATAATTTAGATTAAAAAAGTATTAAAATGGTTAATGAAAATTACAACCATCAAGTTTAAAATTTTTGACTGGTTAAAGATTAGACGCAAAGGAAAAGAAGCCCGAAGTCGAAGTTTTTCTAAAGAATGCTGCTGCGAGTTAATTAAGATGAATTCCATCTTCCATTAGCAAGCCTTTATGACCCGTTGCAGTTTCGACTATGTGAATGTATTTATAGCCTTTAGTTAACTGATCATAAACCTGATCGACCAACTTAATAGAAACGTCGGGCGCATGAAAGCAAACACTATCTTGTAGGCACAGGATTTTATGTTTACCAAAGGACATGAAATCATATAAGTAACCTTTATCCTGAAGTTCAATAACTCTTTTTGTAATGAGATTGTTCATTTTTTTAATTTTGGCCAAAGATGATTTCATAATAAAGTTTTAAAAAGGTAAATATTTATTAGAACGAGGTAACTACATTAACAAAGAGCAACTTACAATAGTTTTAATTTTGTTTTAAAATTTTTAAGTTTTACATTTTGCATACTCCATAAGGAAATTGCCACACAAATTAAACACATAAGTTGTAACGAATTAGACAACATAGTCGTCTTACTATATAAAGTAGAATGATGAATACTCGCCATATATTATTTATGATCTTGACTGCTATTGGACTAGCGGCTTGCAAGAAAGAACAACTCCCGGTACCAGAAAAACCCAACGTGGAGTTACCAGATTCTCCAACGATTAGCTATAAAGAATTAAATAGAAAATTAAAAGCATCTGATGTGAACCCGATGAACCTAGATGTTAATGATGATGGCGTAATTGATTATTCTTATTTTCTTCAATATGCTGTTATGTCTGGGACTGTTCGTTTATATGCAGGTGTAAATCCTGTATTTGGTAGTTCGACCGCTGCTGGCGAGCAAAATGACGAGGAGTTTTTAAACATGGGGCACCTCCATAGTTTTACAGTAACAATGCCTATTCAAAGTACCTTAACCTGGACACAGGAACATTCAATCTTAGGTGTCAGATATGAGGATCCCAATGGAGGGAACAGGACTTATGCAGGCCAATGGGGCAACGGACAGCCAACTATCATGTCTGCTCGTTTATCGGTAAATGGGAAAACGCATTACGGCTGGATTAGGCTTAAATTTGACAAGGTCACCGAAGAGCTCATTTTGATTGATGCGGCATGGAATACAATTACGGATCAAGCAATAAAAGCCGGTGCAAAGTAACTAATCGTCGTAGTCATCCTTTGTCCACACATCTGCAAACTCTTCGGGATGTCGTTTAAACTGCGCATGTACATAGGGACACAATGGAATAACTTTCAGCTGCTTTTTACGCGCATAACTGACCATTGCATTCAGCAAAATCTTTGCTAAACCTTTCCCTTCGGCCTTTGGATTAACTTCCGTGTGGTAAACA
>NZ_JBAZRL010000121.1:0-2781 GCF_041662865.1 Pedobacter sp. | reverse complement strand
AAGATTGGAAAGAATTACTAGCTGCTCAATTGTGGAATAATCTCGAATATTACCTTCTTTTTCAGGATTCTCCTCTCGCCATTCTTTTGCAGTCATACCAAATAAAGCCTTATTCAATAAATCTCCCTCGCTGGCATAAATGAATTTCCCAGGTACAGCATTAATTTTCAGAGGTACTAAATTATGTTTAATTGCATCCGTGTGAATCTTGTAATTTACCTTTGCTAATTCTCTTTTTATATCCCATCCAAGAGACAGTTTTTGATTTTCTGCCTCTTTTAATCTCTGGAATTCCTTGATCAAGTAAAGCTTGAACCCTGGACTAATCCAAGAGGCAAATTCAAAGGCGATGTCTTTGTGGGCGAAAGTGCCGCCACCATAACGTCCTGCTTTAGAAAAAATGCCAATAGCGTTTGTTCTAGATACCCATTGATTCGTGGCTAAAATAAAAGAATTTGAAATACTCTGGTTTTTAATACTACCGAATTCGGTAGTATTAAAAACTGGGTTATGAAGCTGCTCCCATAGTCCTATGAATTCTATCGTGTAACCTGTTCTTAACCAGTGAGCTATTACAAGTGATGTTTCTTTAGGGTTTTTATATCTTGCCATATCAGTCAGGCATATATAATCATCATTGTTCTTTTGAAATAGAGATATTACCATACCTTTTACTTCGAGTCTTTTATCTTTTTTCATGATAAATTTTGAGTTAAATAATAATTCAACTCAGAATTCTACCGACCAAACATTAAATTTTCTTAAATTAAATCTAAATTAATTCTAAAATCTCTAAAATAAATATTTTCTTGTCTTTTTTTATCCTTCGAGTAAAATGAAGTTAAATTCCTTATAAATTTTTCCTATGAAAAAGATGAACTCAAAAAAGGGTTTCACCCTGATCGAGCTTTTGATCGTAATCGCGATCATTGCGGTATTGGCCGTAGCTTTCTCACCAACAATCCTCGGCGCACCTGCTAAGGGTAGAGATACTGCGAGGGTAGCTGCTTTGCAGAAGATACAGAAGGTGGTGGTGAGTGCAAATTTGGACGGAAAGTCCTATCCATCTACTGGATGTGTAACTACTGGTTTTGGTGGTGCTACTGATTCTGCTTACTATTTGGCTGCGCTTGGTGGTGCTCTACCTGTGGATCCTCAAACTGACAATGTTTTGCCTACTGTTACCTGCAAAGGTCAATATTATTTCAAGATGAATCCTGATTCTCCTGCTACTAATTATAAATTTGGTGTTTATGCTCATGCAGAAAACGCTTCTACCAACACTTTTAGTTGCGCTGATGCGTATACTGGTAAACTTACACTTAACTCAACTGCAGGTACAGATTTATGTTTCGCAGTTTTGACACAGTGATGACTGATTGATATTAAATTTTAAAAGCTCGGCCGAAAGGTCGGGCTTTTTTTTGTGTTTTTTGTGATTTTTTAAAATTAGTGATAAAATCACAGGTAATTAGTTTCCTTATTAATTTCCTATGAAGACATTGAATTCTAAAAAGGGTTTTACACTGATCGAGCTTTTGATCGTAATTGCTATCATTGCCGTATTGGCTGTAGCTTTCTTGCCAACAATACTTGGCGCACCGGCGAAAGGTAGAGATACCGCGAGGATTGCTGATTTACAAAAAATACAAAAGGTTTTGATAAGTAAAAATCTGACAGGGACTTCTTACCCTACAGCTTCTGGTTTTATTTCAACCACTTCTGATCCTGGTAATTCATTGATTGACTTTAGTATTTATTTGCCTGATTTTGGAGGTAAAATACCTACTGACCCACAACCTGGTAATGTTATTTCTGGTGGTAGTGGTCCAAACCAAATTGGTAAATATCTTTATGCACCGGATCCTAGCGGCAATGGTCCTTCCGGTAACGTACCATCTGGTACTTATGCTTTTGTTCTTCTAGCAAATGTAGAGATTAAATCTAATGCAAATGCTCTTTGCAGTAGCGCTGTGAATGGTGCTTTAGATCCTGTTGGAGCCGAAACAGAGAAGGAAAATTGGTGTTATGCTATTTTAATGACAAAATAATTTTTTAATATTTAATCTCCTTATTAATTTTCCTATGAAGATGTTTAATTCTAAAAAAGGTTTCACCCTGATCGAGCTTTTGATCGTAATTGCGATTATTGCCGTATTGGCCGTGGCCTTCTTGCCTACAATACTTGGTGCACCGGCTAAAGGCAGAGATACTGCGAGAATTGCGAGTTTGCAGAAAATTCAGAAAGTTTTGATAGCTGGTGATTTGGTAGGTACTCCTTATCCAAGTTTTCCTGCTGGTACTTGTATCGACTCCACAACATTTTCAAATTATTTGACTTCTTTGGGTGGGGCCATTCCTAATGATCCTAGTAACAGAAGTGGTACTACTGATTTTGCGGCCAGCACCCTTACGCCAAAGGGTTGTGCTGGAACTGCTCCTGGAAAGTTTTTTTATAAATCTGCACCTAGTACATCTTACAAATTTGGTTTATATGCAGTCATGGAGAATTGTAGTGCTGCAAATGCTCAGTGTGGCCTAGCTGCTGGTGGAACAATTACTGCTCCTACTTGTAGTGGTGGTGCGGCTACGGCAGCAAGTAATTTATGTTATGCAATTTTAATGCAATAAATAAGTGTTATTTTTTATTTTCAAAAGCTCGGCCATCAAGCGGTCGGGCTTTTTTCATATTTAATTTAGAATTAATTTAACTTTAATTTAAGAAAATTTAATGTTTGGTCGGTAGAATTCTGAGTTGAAGCAATATTTAACTCAAAATTT
>NZ_JBAZRL010000120.1:1340-2795 GCF_041662865.1 Pedobacter sp. | reverse complement strand
CGTTGTACCCCTCCCACAAACCGTCAGAATCTCTAAAAGTTTTTAAACCACTTTCTGCGCTAATCCCTGCCCCTGTTAAAACGACCAATGTTTTCTTCATTTTAAAACTTAGCTAAATTGCTTTTATATGCAAAACCCTCCCGATGTAAAATCGGGAGGGTTTTCATTATTTCTTTATTCTTTTAAGAACGTACGATATCTTTTTTAGCTAAAACAGGATATTTTGCCTTTAAAGCTTCAAATACGCCGAACATTAACGCAGCATAACCTAGGGTGCCATATAGAAAATTCCTTTCAAAAGGAATTGCAGCATCTAGGCAAACCCAAAAACCAGCAAGAGTTTGCGGATAAAGCGTTGACCCATACCATACCCCAAAATCAGATATTATCCAATGAATGAAAACACCTATTAAACTTGCAATTACTACATTTTGTACATTTACTTTTTTAATAACTACATAAGCTACTAAAACCATTAAAATAAAAGCAATGTAGGTATAATACCATCCAGTATAAAAACCATAATCTACACCCATGGTTAAAACTAATCCTAAATCACTCGCAAAAAGGAGCAACACCGGTAATAAAAATGCATTTAACTTACCTTTAAAATAAGCACCTCCAAACAATGCTACCGCTCCTATGCCGGAGAAGTTGGCAATAACCTTAAAATCCGGAGAAAGCGGTGCAACGACCCTTAATCCAATAATAAGCAACATAAATAACAATAGTATTGGTGTTCTATAATTAGGTTTGTTTTCCATATTTGTTGTTGAGTTTTTGACCTCTTTATTAATTTATCTCAACACAAAATTAGCTTTTTAAATGCTGAATTAAAAATATACCTCATTAATACAGTTTTAAAACAAATCATATATTTAACAATTCAAATATCTGTTATGAAGAAAATACTCTTTTTTATATCCTTTTTAATCCATTTCCAAATGATGGCCCAACAACCTGACACTGTTTTTTTACAAAAACTACTACTAGCCAAACCAGAATTATTTAATGGAATACTCAATCACCCTACAAAAAATGAGGTTCAGGTAATGTACACTCAAGTAAATAGAGATAAAAATAATAAACCAACATTTACCTCTTATAGCTATAATCTAGATCCAAAAAGATATTTCTATCCGGCAAGCACAGTTAAATTGGCAGCTGTTATTTTTGCTTTAGAAAAAGTAAATGAATTAAAAAGTAAAGGTTTACACTCAAACTTAACAATGTTGACAGATAGTAGCTTCAAAGGGCAAACTAAAGTAACTAAAGATGAAAGTGCTCAAAATGGGAAACCTACTATTGCCCATTATGTTAAAAAAATATTACTAACCAGCGATAACGACGCATTTAACAGATTATTTGAATTTATTGGCATAGCAGAAATTAATTCGAAATTGAAGAAATATGGTTTAGTCGAAAGTAGAATATTAAATCGTTTAGCTATCGGTG
>NZ_JBAZRL010000120.1:0-1330 GCF_041662865.1 Pedobacter sp. | reverse complement strand
GATGGAGGTGAATCAGCAAGGAACACC
This sequence comes from Pedobacter sp., assembly GCF_041662865.1. Classification (GTDB taxonomy): domain Bacteria; phylum Bacteroidota; class Bacteroidia; order Sphingobacteriales; family Sphingobacteriaceae; genus Pedobacter. The sequence continues at coordinate 1,303 of NZ_JBAZRL010000120.1, read as the reverse complement.
AATCCTATTAATTTTTATGATGGAGATAAGTTAATTTATCATCAGCCAGCACAATATGACGATAAAAATTACGAGCTAGAGTTAAGAAATTTAATTGTTGGTAAAGGCTATGTCGACAGCAAGGAACAAGTCATTATGGAGCCTTATAGTTTTGCTAATAAAAATGTTTTTACGATTGCAGACCAACAATCGTTAATGATTAAATTAATGATGCCAGAATCATTTCCGAAGAAAGAGCGTTTTAATTTAACGCCAGCTGACTATAAACTCATCTATACCTATATGAGTAAATTACCCACTGAAAGTGATTATCCAAAGTATGATGAAAAAGAATTTTGGCCCACCTATGCGAAAATGTTATTTTATGGAAGAGCAAAAAATACAACTATTGATCCGAATATCAGAATTTTCAACAAGTATGGTGATAGTTATGGTTTTATCATAGATAACTCCTATTTCGTCGACTTCAAAAATAATATCGAATTCTTTTTAACTGCTGTAGTGCAATCTAACGAAGACGGGATTTACAACGACAGCAAATATGAATACGAAAGCGTATGTTTTCCTTTCATGAAAAATCTAGGCAGAAGTATTTATGAGTTTGAATTAAATAGAACAAAAAAACAAGCTCCAGATTTAAGCAAGTATAAAATGGATTATAAATAAATCGTCATCCGATGAGACCTTGCATCGTGCCAGTACTCATCGGATGACGATTAGTTAATAGCTAAAACTTAATCCAGCATTCATATTGAAACCCATTGTACGATAACCAATGATTTCCGTATACTTCTCATTTGTTAAATTCTTTAGGTCAGCAAAGATTTTTAAGCGTTTATTCACCAAGGTATACTGCGCATAAAAATCAACCAACTGATAAGAAGCTAACGTTTTATTAACCGATGGATAAGTACTAAAGTCACTGTCAATGCGGTCACCTGTAAACTTATAATTCAAGCTTACGTATAAATCTTTAGTTGCGTCGAAACCTAAATTCAATCCATACGAGTTCTTTGGTCTGCGTAGCAATACATCAACAGTCTTTTCTCCAGTAATTTGCTTTCCTTCTACATAGGCATAATAGGTGCTTAAAGAGAATTTACCAAATTTAGCACTCGGTTCTATCTCAAAACCTTGATCTTTTTGTTCGTCTTGATTGATGTACCCATTTACGCCATAAATTATCGCATCAGTATTATCACGCTTAAAACCTACCACTCTCAACTTAACTTGATCATTTAAAAATGAAACGCTTGTCCCTGCTTCATAACTAGTAGATTTTTCTGGTTTCAGCGCTAAGTTT
>NZ_JBAZRL010000119.1:0-2823 GCF_041662865.1 Pedobacter sp. | reverse complement strand
TATACAAATGTGCAGCCTCAAACTCGGGCGTGCTTAATTTATTTAATTATTTGATTTCTATTCCGCCATATTTAAGATCTAACCTGCAGATGTATTATGATATTGTTGGGAATCCGGATACTGATGTAGATTACATGAGACAAGCGTCGCCAGTTTTTCATGCTGATAAAATTAAGGTGCCTATTTTTATTACCCAAAACATCAAGGATCCCAGGATCAATCCAAGTGATGCCATAAGGTTGGTAAAGGAGCTTAAAAAGCGAAATATCCCTGTTACTTATTATGAGAAGGAAGACTCGCCTTTCTCGGCAAATCGAGAAGAAAGTAGGCAACAAGTTTATACAGCGCTTGAGCAATTTTTGGAAGGCAATTTGAAGAATAAATAAGCAATTCGAATAAAATGGCTTCAGAAAAGGATAGTGGTTATCGGAAGAATTTTTTATTGATTGTGACCTTTATTGTGCTAATATCGGTGGTATTTATACTCTCGCTTTTTTTAGCCTTTAACTTTAGCAAGAAGAATATTGAGAATGATTTCGTATCGGCAAAAGCTAATGTATTGGAAGAAACCATTAAGCCATACAATGATTTCTTTTTGAATAAGCTGTCGGAGATTTCTTTTTACAATGGCTATCTAGATTCGGCTACTGCTTCCAAATTTGTAGATACCATTTTAATGGAATACCCATTTGTGTCTAAAGTTACTTTTTACGATACGGAAGTAAAAAATGTTCGGTATGAAGGCTATGGTGTAAACGTTGGTGATTTTGCCATTGGCATGAAGAGTGTTTACCAGTTTGGAAAAACGGTGCCGAAAGATTCAATCAAACTATTTGGCGAAAACGAAACCACCCATAACGTGCGTTCAGGAGATTTTAGCACCCTGTCTTTGAAGCTCATTACTTTTATACAGAAGTTAGATACGGCGAAAGTTCCATCCCAAGACGACTTGTTTAGTAATTTTACCAATGTACAAGCTAACCATATCGACTATTTTAATATTCCTAGTTTCGAGCTGCTTAAAACTTACAAGCGTATGGTTACTGAAAAATTGGCGTCAAATCCAGTTTACCAGTTAGATATGTTTTCATTTGAATTAGATCAACGCAAGATAAAAATAAAAAATACACGGCCACTACTCTACCAAAATATTAGGATTGAACCGATTAGTTATGATCCGTTAGACACCTCGTCTGAATACATTACAGGAGAGATTACGCTTGGGGGGGCATTCTCCGATTACAAATTGTATTTTATTTCGTCGAAATCTTTTGTGAAAAAGGAAATCTTTGCCTTCTTTTTGCCAATTGCTGCCTTGTTGTTTTTGTTTTATGGAGTGTTGGTACTCGTTGCCTTTTTAATTTACAGGAACTTAAATGTTAACCATAAGATGTTTAAGCTACAATATGATTTTGTAACTAATTTAACGCATGAGTTTAAAACACCCGTTAGTGTGATTAAAATTGCTGGAAATAATATAAAAAGCGCAACTAGTTTAACTGCAAGAGAGCAACAGTTGTACGGTAAAATTTTAGACGAAGAAGCAGATAAGCTCAATGGCTTAATGAATAAATTATTGGCGTTTACGCAAATAGAAAACAAAGCGATCACTTTAAATAAAGATGAAATAAATATTGAAGACTTTATTGAAAGTACGATTGATGTTCACAAATTAAAGCATCCGGATTTTCAATTTACCTATGAAATATCTGGTTTTAAGACTTTCATAACTGATCCAGTGCTATTAGGTAGTTTATTTGATAACTTGGCAGAGAATGCCTATAAGTATTCGACAGACGAACAGAAGAAATTACATGTATCAGCACGGCTAATCAAAGACAAAGTGGTGTTTAGATTTAAGGATGCTGGGATTGGTATTCCATCATCAGAAATAAATAATATCTTTAAAAAGTTTTACCGCATTCAGAATAGATATAACCAAAATGGAAGTGTGGGTTTAGGCTTGGCCTTTTGTAAGGAACTAGTTAACTTTATGAATGGTGAAATATCTGTTAAGAGTGTTGTAAATAAAGGATCAGAATTTAAAATTGTACTACCCTATATTGTTTAGAAAGACCTACGAAGTTTGACGTGGCAAGGAGCAAAGTAAACTTCGTAAGTCTTAATTTAAGAATTGTTTAAACATAAATAAGATGTCTAAAGGAATAAAAATATTAATCGTAGAAGACGATGAAAACCTTAGGTTTTTAGTGGTTCATCGTTTACAGGCCGAAGGCTACCAAGTACTTGAAAATAGCGATGGTTTAGCTGCTGTGGAGACAATTATGACTGAGAAGCCTGATATTGTATTGTTAGATTGGATGCTGCCTGGGAAAGAAGGTGCAGAGGTTTGTGAAGAAGTAAGAAAGGCCGGTTATGAAGGGTTAGTAATTATGATGACGGCCAAAGCGCAAGATGTTGACAAAATAGATGCTTACAATTTTGGTGCATCTGATTATGTAACTAAACCTTTTAACATGGATGTTTTGGTGGCGATGTTAGATAGCAAGGTTAAGTTTTTGCTGAATAACGACCGTTCGGAAATTCATCGTTTTGGCAATATGGAACATCATCCGAATATTCATACATTGTTCCGCGATGGGAAGAAAATAGAGCTAACCATTTTGGAAAATCGTATTCTTTTATACTTTTTGCGTAATCCGAATAAAGTAATTAATAGGGATGAGTTGATGTTGGTTGTTTGGGGTTATAATTCTGATGTAAATACTAGAACCCTTGACATGCATATAGTACGTCTACGTAAGAAAATTGAATTAAATCCAGACAATCCTCAGTTATTACAGACCGTGAGAGGTATTGGCT
>NZ_JBAZRL010000118.1:0-2828 GCF_041662865.1 Pedobacter sp. | reverse complement strand
ACTTTAGTGAGTTAAGAACTTTCAATACATTTAAAAAACCATGGACCTGGGAAATAACCAAGGATAATTTCTTATAAAACTGTGCATTTTTGAAACAAATTAATTTGTTTTCATAACTTTAAAGTCTCAGCACTTAATCTATGAATATACAGTTAATCAAAAAGGCTTTCTTCTTCACACTTTTTCTTTTTTCCATCGTTCAAGTAGTTAAGGCACAAACAGCCGACGAACTTTTTGCATCGGCAAGAAAAAAGGCATTTGAAGAAAAAAATTATCCTGAGGCTATTTCCTTAGCTAAGACTGCGCTGAAAAATTCTCCAGATTATGCAGATATACGCGTGTTTTTAGGCCGATTATACACGTGGAGCAAAAAAACGGATAGCGCAAGAATAGAGTTTACAACCGTTATTCAAAAACAACCTAATTACGAAGACGCTTATGTAGCGTATGGCAACTTAGAATTTTGGAATGATGATACTAAAAAGGCTATCCAGATAGTGAATGATGGATTAATGAAAATTCCAAATTCTGAGCCCCTTTTACTGCTTAAAGCCAAATTATTAACGGATTTGAATGAATGGCAAAATGCAGAGTCTATTGTTACTCAAATAATCAACAATAACCCCAAACAAACAGAAGCTAGAGCATTAGCAGCCAAAATAAGAGAAAATAGTGCCTTAAATAAACTTGGTGTAAACTACGATTTCATCTATTTTGACAAACAATTTAATGATCCTTGGCACCTGGTGAGTATAGATTATAGCCGACAAACTAGCATCGGTTCTGTAGTAGGGAGGGTTAATTATGCTAATCGATTTAACAGCAATGGCCTACAGTTTGAGGTCGACGCTTACCCACGTTTAGCAAAAAACCTGCAAGCTTATGTAAATGCAGGATATTCTTCAGACATGGGCATTTTTCCGAAGTATAGGGCTGGTTTTTCACTATATGCAAGTTTGCCTTTAAGTTTTGAAGTTGAAGCAGGTCTTCGTTATTTACGTTTCACTGATAACACTTGGATTTATACCGCATCAGTAGGCAAATATTATAAAAACTTCTGGTTTAATTTCCGAACATTTCTTACTCCATCAACTAATAGTCTTTCTCAATCTTTTTCACTTAACACTCGTTATTACTTTGGTGGCGCTGATGATTATTTAAGTATAGGCTTAAGTACGGGTCTATCACCAGATGAACAACGAAATAACATTCTCATAAACACATCTGCTTATAAACTAAAATCAAATGGTTTAGCATTAGGCTATCGAAAATCATTCGGCGTTTTTAATATTATTAATTTAAAAGCTGCTATTGAAAACCAAGAATACCTTAAAGATACAAAAGGCAATCAGCTAATCATTGGCTTGGGCTATACTAGAAGATTTTAAAAACAAACCAAGGATGCGCTTTACAGGCACAAAATTAAGATATTCAAATCCGGCTTAAAATCGAAATAATATACAGCTACAGATGAACTATAAAAAAATTAAAATCACGATCTCGCTCATTTTAGCTTTGCCTTTTTTGATGTTGCTATTTTGGTTTCTTAGCCCTCATCAGAAACTGGTAATTGCTATAGTAGATAAAACTGTACTAGACCAAAAAGGGCAAGAGCATATCTCGTTAAATTGGATTTTAAATTACCATAAATACACAAAGAACAACACCGAAGGTTATAAAATAGCAAGGGATTACTATGGCTTTTTTCCGAAAGACAACGAGCAATTTCGGATTAGGGGGCTGGAAAGGTTTTCTGCGTCGCAAATAGCGCAGCTAAGTAATGATGCTGATCTAGCATACTTCACCGATACTTACGGTATTTATAATAAAGAGTGGTATCAGCAAAAGAATAACCAACGAAGTTCAGGTATCTTATATGGCGGATTGAGCAACCGTGATTTAGAATTCTTAAAATTGATGAAAGCGAAGAAAAAGCTAATCATTACAGAATTCAACACAATTGGCTCACCAACCAGCCCCGAGATTCGTGGTCAATTTGAGTCGCTGTTTGGAATGAAATGGAGTGGGTGGACGGCGAGGTATTTTGATAAATTAGACACTTTAGTTAATAAAGAATTACCTGTGTGGATGGTTAAAAATTACAAAGCTGCAAATCATAACAAATGGCCATTTAGAAAATCTGGAATTGTATTTGTAAGTGACTATGACCAGGTCGTAGTGTTGGAAGATTCGACCCATCTTTCTGATTCTATGCCTTATATAGTGAGTACCGTTAACGCACAAGAAACACTTGGCTTACCCGAAAAAATCAAATATCCGTTCTGGTTTGATGTTATTTTACCCGACGAAAAAATCAACACAATAGACTCTAAATTTGATTTGAACCTCAATAAAATTGGTTTGGCAGAGTTAAAGAAGTTTGGTATCCCCTCATCTTTCCCCGCAGTACTTCGACAAAGCACTCCTAACCCTAAATTCTATTACTTTTCTGGCGACTTCTGCGATAACCCCATATCATTAAAAACATCCTATTTTAAGGGCATTTCCTTTTTTAAATTTTTGTTTTATGATGTAGAAGACCCAATGGAACGGAATAGCTTTTTCTGGAACTTTTACAAACCACTAATCACCAACATTCTAAAAAACGAAAAGAAAGATTAACGTAATTGGTACTTTTTAATAATACTGTCGGGAAGCAATTTACCACCGTTACTTATTTTATCATTTTTGCGCTTAAAATTATCAAAAGCACTACTTAATTGCTTGAATTTTTCATCGTCTTGAATTGGGGTTTCCACAAGATCAACGCCCAACTTAAACAACTGATTGCCATTTAGATGATAGTCTCCCTGAATAAAATCGACCAT
>NZ_JBAZRL010000117.1:0-2901 GCF_041662865.1 Pedobacter sp. | reverse complement strand
TTCTCCTACCGATGTTTCTCCACTTAGCATTACCGCGTCTGCACCATCCAAAACTGAGTTTGCTACGTCATTTACTTCTGCACGTGTTGGACGAGGTGTAGTAATCATACTTTCTAGCATTTGCGTAGCAATAATTACAGGTTTAGATGCTGCTCTACATTTCTGTACAATCATTTTTTGCAATAATGGCACTTCTTCCATTGGCATTTCTACTCCCAAATCTCCACGAGCCACCATAATCGCATCAGAAACTGCAATAATTTCATCGATATTAGCAATTGCCTCTGGTTTTTCAATTTTAGCAACAACTCTTGCTGTTTTGCCTCTTGCTTTAATAATATCTTTAAGTTCGATAATATCTTCAGCGTTGCGTACAAAAGATAAACCAATCCATTCTACATCGTTTTCTAAAACAAATTCTAAGTTTTTACGATCTTCTACTGTTAATGAAGGAATAGAAACTTTAGTATTCGGAAGATTTACCCCTTTTCTAGACGTTAAAATACCCCCATGTACAATTTCGCAAACAACTTCATCCTTATAATTGGTTTCGATTACTCGCATTTGCAATTTTCCATCATCTAAAAGGATAATCTCGCCTGCTTTTACATCTTGCGGGAAATTTTCATAAGTGATGTAAATCCGTTCTTCATTACCTATGCATTCTTGAGTGGTGATTACAGTACGATTACCATTAACTAAATGAATACCACCATCTTTAACAGTTCCAATTCTAATTTTTGGCCCTTGCAAATCGGCTAAAATGCCAACATTATACTTATATTTTTTATTGATGCTACGAATGGTATCTAAAACTTCTTGATGATCAGCCTGAGAACCATGAGAAAAATTAAGGCGGCAAACATCTAGTCCTGCATTAAACATACTATACAAAACATCTGGTTTGGCTGATGCCGGACCTAAAGTGGCCACTATTTTAGTTCTTGAATGAAAAGGTTTCATTTATTATTATTTTATTGACGATAAAACAAAAAGTGGAAATTTATTGAAAATAACGTTGTTTTATCTATTTGTTTATGTTGTGTTTCAGTTTTATTAAGATTCAAATATAGTGTATTTAATACACGAACAATATAAAATTTACATTACTAAATTCTCTTTCGACTTTAATTTAAGCGGATCAATCTGCGCAGCTACCTGTATATCAGGCAGTTTATTTAATCGAGTCAAAATAAAATTGAGATCTTCTTTATCAATATATTGATGAATAATCATAAAAAAATCTACTTTATTCATTTCAGGAATTAAAAACCCTTCACTGTTTCGATTGTTAACTAAATAATACTCTATTTCACCTTGTTCTACAAAATAATAAAACTTAGAAAATGAAAGTGGAGCTTCATCAATATTATAATAAACCTCGTGATCATCAACCTTTTCGAAATCAAATTCTAAGCTATTATTTATTTTGTGACATAGAATATAATCTTTTAAAGATGCCGTTATAGCGATTAAAACAAAATCAAGGTCTAAAGAGAGTTTTAAATAAGTTTTGTTCAAAACAGAATATTTTTTTAGAATTACGAAATTATAAAACTAATTTTACATTAAGTTTGAAATAAAAACATTAAAATTGATTGAGAAATAAAAACATTTGAAAAGTGTTAGAATTTTATTTTTCTTTGCACAGAATTATTTAACCATTAAATTATAAAATTATGTCTGATATTGCTTCAAGAGTTAAGGCTATCATTGTAGAAAAACTAGGTGTTGATGAAAGCGAAGTTACGCCAGAAGCGTCTTTCACAAACGACTTAGGTGCGGATTCTTTAGATACCGTTGAGTTGATTATGGAATTTGAAAAAGAATTCAATGTTGCGATTCCTGATGATCAGGCTGAAACTATCGGTACTGTTGGTCAAGCAGTTGCTTATTTAGAAAAAAACGTTAAGTAATAAAATACGCTTTCCGTACAATACGTATAAATGGAATTAAAAAGAGTAGTAGTTACAGGTTTAGGTGCGCTCACTCCAATTGGTAATACCACCCAAGAATTTTGGGATGGTTTAATTAATGGTGTGAGCGGCGCTGGGCCAATTACAGGTTTTGATACTGAAAAGTTCAAGACGAAATTTGCATGTGAGCTGAAGAACTTTAATCCAGAAGATCATTTGGATAAAAAAGAAGCTCGCAAATTAGACCCATTTGTGCAGTATGCTTTAGTAGCTACAGCAGAAGCCGTAAAAGATGGTGGTTATGATTGGGAAAAAATCGATACCAACCGTGTAGGCGTTATCTGGGGCTCGGGTATAGGTGGATTTAAAACGTTTCAAGAAGAAATGAAAACTTTCTTTTTGGGTGATGGAACTCCACGTATTAACCCTTTCTTTATTCCAAAAGTAATTATTGACATTGCTCCCGGCCATATTTCAATGAAATATGGTTTACGCGGACCAAATTTTTCTACTGTTTCGGCATGCGCTTCGGCTACCAATGCCATGATTGATGCATTCAATTATATCCGTTTGGATATTGCTGATATCATTATTTCTGGGGGTTCTGAAGCGATTATTAACGAAGCGGGTATTGGTGGTTTCAACGCCATGCATGCGCTTTCTACTCGAAATGATGATCCAAAAACTGCATCAAGACCTTTTGATAAAGATCGTGAAGGTTTTGTAGCCGGTGAAGGTGCTGGAACTATTATTTTAGAAGAATTAGAACATGCTAAAGCTCGTGGTGCTAAAATCTACGCCGAAATTGTAGGTGGTGGTATGAGTGCCGATGCGAATCATATTACTGCACCACACCCACAAGGTTTGGGTGCAAGATTAGTAATGGCTAACGCATTGCGTGATGCTAAATTAACAACTGCTGATATTGATTATATTAATGTGCATGGAACTTCTACTCCACTTGGAGATGTAAGTGAAAGCAGAG
>NZ_JBAZRL010000116.1:0-2919 GCF_041662865.1 Pedobacter sp. | reverse complement strand
TCATAATCTAAACCTAAACTACCATTGAACATCTCCCTTGCCCAATCAGATAGGCCAAGCTGGGTAACCGTGCTGTTAACTCCGTTACTAACAGTAGTATTTGTTAAACCTACGCTCGAAGTTTGAGGATATGCAAGCATTGTTCCTAATGCAGTATTCATACTTAAGCGACCAGTTTTAGCGGTAAGGTTAAATGCACCTGTATTTTGGCGTGTTCCTGCGCTAGCATTTACACTTCCACTTACACCTTGCGCATTGCTCTTTTTAGTAATGATATTGATAATACCACCAGAGCCTTCTGCATCGTATTTAGCCGAGGGGCTTGTAATGACTTCAACACTTTTAATTTGATCGGCAGGAATCATTTTTAGCGCATCGGCAACACTATTGGCCATTGTACCCGACGGTTTACCATTGATCAATACTCTAACAGCACTACCACGTAGTTGTACATTTCCATTTATATCAACAGAAAGCATCGGCACTTTACGCATTACATCTGTTGCGTCGCCACCAGCATTTGTAGCATCAGCTTCCGCGTTATAAACCATACGATCTATTTTATTTTCGATCATTGCCTTTTTACCTTCAACCGTTACTTCATTTAAAGTGTTAGCCGTGCCAATTAAATAAATTGATCCTAAATTTTGATCTGGTTTTTCTGGAGTGGTTTTTACCAAAACGCTTTTGGTTTTATAGCCTAAAAAACCGATTGACAATTTATATTCGTCGGGTGCAATATTTTGTAATACTACTTTCCCTTTCTCGTCAGTTACACCACCATTAACTGGTTTGTTATCTTTAGTTTTTGTGAGTGAAACACTAGCGTAGTCAATAGGTTTTTGAGTTGCGGAATCTAATACTGTGATAGTTATACGACCTACTACAGTTGGCTTAGCTGGACCGCCCATGCCTGGGAATTGAGCCTTTACATTAATTACAAATAGTAAAGACACGCAAAAAAGTAAAATTGATTTCATTTAGATATTGTTTGTTTGTTAATTAGTCTTACAAATTTAGATTTTGTTACAGCGCCACATAGGGATTTTAGTCCGCTGGTTTGTAAACAGCGGTGAATTGTAGGATTTAAACGGTGAAAGGGAATTGAGGGAGTAAGGGTTAAGAATTTTCTACTTCGAAGTGTTCGATCTCTTTTAAAAATTTTCCAGATTTTAAGATTGAGGTCCATTCTACACCATAGAACATCATTCTAAACCACCTTTTATCCATGTTTTTGATATCTATATTTCTAAAGAACCAAATACCTATGAACGTAAATAAGGCTACGATTGGCATTTGAATAAACCAGAACGCAAGTGGTCGTTCATTAATTAATTCAAAATTAATATTCCAAGTAGCGAACACTGGGAATTGCAAGAAACAAATTGCAATCACTCGCACAGTAGAACTTTGTAATTTTGCCAATTTTTGTTGCATCTGTATAATATTTTCGCTGCGATCTATTTCACTGATAAGCACAACTTGTCGTATATACATTGCAACGGCAGTTAATGTAACCCCTAAATGAATAATTACAGAAATATTAATAAAGACTGAAGCGATTGGGCTTAGGTGGTATAAAAAATAAGCGATCATGGTTGCATACACTATACCCACTGTAATGGCTAAAAGTTTATAATTTCTCGCAGGCTTAAGTGCATTCTTTGCTTTCTGTTGTTGCAATTCGTTGATTAGTTTGTGATTGATGGAAAGTGTCTTTGCTAACTTCTCATCGTATTGTTTCCAAAGATTAATAATTTCTAAATTGTCCATGTTTTATGAGTTTGGGCGATAAGCGATTAGCGTATAGCGTTTTTGTTAAATTGTTGTTTTAATTGTTCTTTTATCCTGCCAATTTTCGTAGCCACATTGGTAGTACTAATTCCAATGATCTCGGCCATTTCTTTGTGGGATTTTTCTTCCAGATAAAGTAGCATCAGTGCCCTGTCTAGTTCTTTTAATTCACTGATAAACTGTTGAAGCGCTGTTAAATTTGATTCTAGTGACTCCTCCATATTTTCATCGGCGATTTCGATCAAATGATCGCCCATTAAAACTGTACTTGTCGTTTTTTTCTCCTTGCGATAAAAAGTAATAGCTACATTTAAGGCAATCCGATACATCCAAGTTGAAAGTTTGTAATTGTTGTTAAAACTACCCCAAGACCTCCATAATTGATAAATTATTTCTTGCGCAAGATCTTCTCGATCGTTTGTATTGCGGCAATAAGCATTACATATTTTAAATATAATGCGCTTGTTCGCCTCAATGATGGTCAGGAAATCGGGTGGAGCAGTTAACTTTTCTTGCATTACTAAATCATCTTTCCCTATTATTCGCAACAAGGTGGGAAAAATCACAAGAATAGAAAAATTTTTAACCACAAAGGCCACCAAGAAACAAAGTGAATTGCATTTCTTAGTGGCCTTCGTGCCTTTGTATTAATCCTTACACTACCAAATTCACAATCTTCCCTTTAACGAAAATGATTTTCTTCGGCTCTTTACCTTCTAGGTAACCTTGAATTTGTTCATTGCCTAAAACAATTTCCTTTACCGCTGCTTCGTCTAAGCTCAAGCTTAAATTTAAATTCATTTTCATCTTGCCATTTACCGATACTGGGTATGCAAATTCATTTTCCTCTAAATATGCTGGATTAAACGTAGGATAAGGGGTATTAGATAAATCAGTGTGACCCAATAGTTCCCATAATTCTTCGCAAATATGAGGGGCGTATGGAGAAAGCACCACAACTAAATCTGATAAAACCGCACAGTTTTTACATTTCAAATCAGTTAATTCATTTACCGCAATCATGAAACTCGAAACAGAGGTGTTAAACGAAAACCGTTCAACATCATCTTGTACCTTTTTAATGATTTTATGTAAAGCTTTTAATTCTGCTTTTGTTGGTTCGTT
>NZ_JBAZRL010000115.1:0-2991 GCF_041662865.1 Pedobacter sp. | reverse complement strand
ACCCAATTCTTGTAACCATCTATCGGCAACAAATTCAATATACTGACTCATTAATTTGGCATTCATCCCAATTAATGCCACTGGTAATGCATCAGTAATAAACTCCTTTTCAATTTCAACTGCATCTGCAATGATACCGTGCACTTGCTCCTGGCTTAGTTTATTGCTTAGCATGCTATATAAAAGACAGGCAAATTCACAGTGTGAACCCTCATCTCTCGAAATTAATTCGTTGCTAAAAGTTAAACCTGGCATTAAGCCTCTTTTTTTCAGCCAAAAGATTGAACAGAAACTACCACTGAAGAAAATACCTTCAACTGCAGCAAAAGCTACTAAGCGCTCTGCAAAAGTTCCATTTTCGATCCATCTTAATGCCCAGTCAGCTTTACGTTTTACTGCTGGAACAGTATCAATTGCGTGGAATAAACGATCTTTCTCATCTGGATCCTTAATATAAGTATCAATTAACAACGCATAGGTTTCTGCATGGATATTCTCCATCATGATTTGGAAACCATAAAAACAACGCGCTTCAGGCAATTGAACTTCGCTCATAAAATTCACTGCCAAATTCTCATTTACAATACCATCACTAGCTGAGAAAAAAGCAAGAATATGAGAAATAAAATGTCTCTCGCCATCATTCAGATTATCCCAATGTTTTTGATCATCGGATAGATCTATCTCTTCCGCTGTCCAAAAACTCGCTTCTGTTTTTTTATACATTTCCCAAAGAGCGGGGTACTTAATCGGCAAAAGAACAAAACGGTCCTTATTTTCCTTTAGCAATAATTCTTCTTCCTGCGGCATAAACTTAATTTTTTACGTTTAGAAATTGTGTATTCGTTATTTCGATAAACAGCATTTTATTGAGCGTTCAAAATGCTAAAAACCACTATTGTGAAAGTTGTATCAAAATAAATCCGCCTACAAAGCCCATTTAGCTTTCTATTCTTTAAAAACGTTCAAATTGTAACCGTTTTTAACCAACTAAATGTTAAGTACTTAAATAATATTGTATGTGGATTCTTTTAAAGAACTTTGTTTAACAAATATAGAAGTTGGGGGATTTTTTGCCTTACAAAGTTGTTAACATGTTTGAAAATTAACCAATAGTTTTCATCAAAATAGTGTCAGAAACGACATGGAAAAAAGCTAATTATTTCTTTTTAAGCACTTACAGAATCAAATCGAGTGTTAATAATTTTAAAAAACAGGTTGTAACACTGGTCAAATAAGTGTTATTTTAACACATACGAAATTTCCACTTTTGCATAACCTAGTCTATAGATACCCAGCGCTTTAGCAGCACTTTGAGATAAGTCTAATTCAAATTTTTTACTGAAAGGACCACGATCATTAATCCTCACTTCGACAACTTTATCGTTATGAAGGTTCTTTACGCGTACTATTGTTCCAAATGGTAGCTTACGATGCGCAGCGGTTAACTTTGCTGCTCTATATCTTTCGCCACTAGTGGTTTTTCTACCTTCGAATTTTTTAGCATAGTAAGTCGTAAAAATAGTTTTAACTACGCTATCTGGTTCCTTAACAGGAAGTACTTGGGCTTGCGCACCAAAGGCAATAAGGCAAAGAAATAATAAAAGTTTAATACTCGACATTATTTTTTTCTAGCGTTAAGCAAAGTGCAAATATACAAACGAAAGCCATTTAACTAAAATCTATGTTCTAAGCACCTATAAGTCAAATAGCTACTACTACCTATAAGTGGGTATTTTACCAAAAAAATTTTGAAAACCCTATTTCTTTTAAGATATTGTAACATAAAAATTATCCTCTCATGAAAATCTATTTTACCATACTCCTTTTAGCAACATTGAGCTCCAATATTGCTAACGCTCAAAAAATGAAAATTAGTGTGCTCCCAACAGATGCTACTATTTACGAGACAAAAACCGGTGGACAAGAAGAGCTCTTAGGGACTGGTTCTGCAGAGATTAAGATTAATAAGGACTTCCCAATTAAATTAGTTTTCAAGAAGCCTGGTTTTAAACCTGTAGACAAATCATATCAAAGACTAAAAGGCGTTGACCCTAAAAAGGAAGACCTTGTTGAACTAAAGGATCGCATGGTTACGGTAACCGCCGAGCCTTATGATGCCAAAATATTTGTAAACGGCGTTGAATACGGGACAAGAAAATTATTTGTCTATGTAAACGACAATAGTTCGACAACAGTGGAAGTGACTAAACCAGGTTATTATAAAAAAAGTAAAGTATATTACAATCAACCAGGAAGAGATGTTGCCCCAATAGATGATATTATTATTTTAGAAGACAAAGCGGTAAAAGTAAAGCTAAATCCTAGTGACGTACAAATATTTGTAGACGGCAAAAAATTACCAGACAACTCTGATGAAATTGTAGTTCCAGCGAAAACCAATGTAGCTGTCGAATATAGAAAAGACGGTTATGTACCAGTAGAAAGAACATATTACAACAAAGAAGGGATGCCACAAACACCCCTGTTTGAAACGATTACTTTAAAAGATCGCGTGGTAAGGGTAAATACGACGCCTAGCGATGCCACGATTAAAGTTGATGGTAAACAAGTTGCAACTGGCGAGCATAGCATTAAAATTTTAGATGGCGTTTGTGTTGAAGTAATTATTGAACGAGCAGGTTTTGTTCCAGTTATTAAAAACTTCTGCAATCAGCACAACATGCAAGCGCCTCCCACAAATGAACACATCGCCTTAAAAACCGACGAAGCCTATACTTCATCGATACAAAGTGACCAAGCAAATGTAAATTTCAGCATTACTGTGGGTGCTACCAGAACACCTGAAGATGCTTGGAAGATTATCAATGGAATTGTAACTAACTATTTTGATGTAATTGAAATGGCTGATAAAGAAACTTCCTACCTGCGTACAGCGTGGTCCATGAAAAACTTCCCAAATAACACCATCCGCACACGCGTTATTGTTAAACCAGGTAATACGGGCACCTTACAATACATTGTAAAAAT
>NZ_JBAZRL010000114.1:1692-2991 GCF_041662865.1 Pedobacter sp. | reverse complement strand
TTAACGCGGACTAGAAGTGGTGAATTTTTGTTAGCTAATGCTTTTGAAGTCGCCGACCTAGTGCAGCATCTTCGGGAGAAAAGAGAAAAAGCAATTCTATGAACCACCTTAAAAATAAAAATACTCGATTTATCAAAGAGGCAGCACTAATTTCTTTCGGGGTTATATCTGCATGTTTTGGCTTAAAGAGCTTTTTAATGCCAAATCACTTCATTGATGGTGGGGTAACAGGTATTTCGCTACTCATTAGTACCCTTACTGACTGGAATCTTTCTTATCTCATTGTCATCATTAATATTCCATTTATTTTAATGGGCTATAAGCAAATTGGACCAGGTTTCGCTATTAAAACCTCTATTGCTATCGTTGCACTGTCACTTGCTTTGATATTTTTACCCTTTGCTCCTATTACGCACGACAAGTTATTGATTGCCTTCTTTGGCGGTTTCTTCTTGGGTGGTGGGATTGGTTTAGCCATGCGTGGAGGTTGTGTAATAGATGGGACTGAAGTACTTGCTTTGTATATCAGTAGAAACAGCATGTTCACAGTAGGGAACATTATTCTAATTTTAAATATTATCATTTTTGCCTTTGCCGCATACTTTTTAAATATCGAAACAGCGCTATATGCAATTCTAACCTACCTTTCTGCTTCTAATACCATAGATTTTATTGTAAATGGCTTAGAAGCCTACACTGGTGTCACCATTATTTCTGAAAAAAATGAAGAAATTAAACACTTTATCATCAACAATATGAAAAGGGGGGTGACTATTTACAAAGGAGAAGGTGGATATTTAGAGAAGAAAGACATAGACATCATCTATACGGTAGTAACCAAGCTCGAAATGAGCAAACTACAATCCGAAATTAGGCAAATAGACCCTGACGCTTTTGTAGTTCAACAACAAATTGCCGATATCAAAGGCGGCGTGGTAAAGCGACAAGTGTTACATTAAATTTTATTGCTTCAAATGAAAATCTACCACCAAATAAATGATTTTAAGAAATTAACCAACGCAATTGTAACAATAGGTACTTTTGATGGGGTTCATTATGGTCATCAAAAAATTATCAAACGCCTATGTGAATTGGCAAAAATAAATGGTGGTGAAAGCGTAATCCTGACGTTCTTCCCGCATCCGCGTATGATTATTGATCCAGAAAATCAAGGTTTAAAAATGATCAATACCATTAAAGAGAAAGCTGAGATATTAGCAGACTTAGGCGTAGATCATTTAATTATCACTCCTTTTACCAGAGATTTTTCGAATTTAAGTGCGGGCGATTATATTAAAA
>NZ_JBAZRL010000114.1:0-1682 GCF_041662865.1 Pedobacter sp. | reverse complement strand
GATCATCGCTTTGGAAAAGATCGTCAAGGCGGAATGGAAGAGCTGGAGGCTTATGCAAAAGTATATGGTTTTAACATCGAGGAAATACCAGAACAAGATATTAACGATGTTGCGGTAAGTTCGACCAAGATCCGAACAGCTTTGCTGGATGGCGATGTTTCTTTAGCAGCATCCTATTTGGGCTATCATTTTTCAATCAACGGCCCAGTAATTAAGGGAGACAAAATTGGCCGAACAATTGGCTTTCCAACTGCTAATATATTTGTGGAGGAAACATATAAACTTATTCCAGGCGATGGCATTTATGCGGTGACTGTTGAAATGAATTCTGGCATTTATAAAGGAATGGCCTACATTGGTCAACGTCCTACAATAAACGGAATGACGCGCAATATAGAAGTAAATATATTTGATTTCAACGACGAAATATATGGTCAGACGATCAAAATGAATTTCCTAAAGTTTCTACGTCACGATGTTAAATTCACTGGCTTAGAGGCTTTAAAAGAGCAATTATACCAGGATAAATTAGACACAATCGAATTCTTTAACCAACCTCAACAAGCTATTTAGTGCTTCAAAAGCTTTAAAAATCAATATTTTTTTAGTATTTTTAAAGCAATGAGGATTTTTATTACGCTTTTCATTGTATTTTGTTGCTATTCATCTTCGCTTCATGCGCATAAGATGACAGACGGCACTGCATTACAAAAAGAAAATAAAAAACCATCTAATTTTAAAAAAAAGGAAAAGAATTCATTAAAAATTGACATATTTTTTAATCAATTTGATTTTTTACATCACAGTAATCAAAATTCCCTGATTTTCGCAGTTCATTTTCTCAAAATCACTGAGGAATTAATAATTAAATTAGCTAAAATCAACTTCGATTTTGCGCTAAACACCAAGTTCAGTTACAAATTCATCTTTCAATACCTTTATCCCAAGCATAGTTTTTGGTAATTTTTAGAGTCCATTCTACTAAAAATTATCAACTTTAAAACACATGCTTATATGATTCATTTACCCGTACTAATTGCCGACTTAGGTCTTATTCTTGCCGCAGCTGGCGTAATTACCCTCCTGTTTAAAAAAATAAAGCAGCCTTTAGTTTTAGGCTATATTTTAGCTGGACTATTGGTTGGCCCACATCTCGACTTCTTCCCTACCATTACCGATTATAAAAGCATCAATATTTGGGGAGAAATTGGCGTAATCTTCCTGTTGTTTAGCTTAGGACTTGAGTTTAGTTTTAAAAAACTAGTAAAAGTTGGGGGATCAGCCTCCATTACTGCCATTGTTAAAGTTGTATTTCTAATTCTTGCCGGTTATGGAGTTGGAATGGCTATGGGATGGAGTAGCATGGACAGTCTGTTTTTGGGTGGAATTCTATCCATTTCCTCGACAATGATTACCATTAAAGCTTTTGAAGAGTTGGGTATCAAGCATAAGAAGTTTGCAGGGCTTGTTTTTGGTGTATTGATAGTAGAAGACTTAGTGGCTATTTTAATCCTAGTTATGTTTTCAACTTTAGCAGTTAGCCAGCAATCGGCCGGCACAGAAATGCTAATGTCTATTCTTAAATTGAGTTTCTTTCTGGTGCTTTGGTTTTTAGGCGGAATATTCTTAGTCCCAACATTTTTAAGGATTACGAAGAAACTGATGAATGATGAAACCATGCT
>NZ_JBAZRL010000113.1:0-3017 GCF_041662865.1 Pedobacter sp. | reverse complement strand
ATAAAAACTCATTATTTTTTGATAATTTACCAATCAATTCGTTTTTTTCATTAACAACTGTTTCATACTCACAAAAATAAACAAACTCGCCACTATCATGCTTTTCAATCCTACCGAATCGACCTTTAGTATATCTTTTAATCACGACACCACCATAACCTTTTCTCCACGTATTAATTCTAATCCTTCAATCAATAAACCTTCCTTTAATGCCTTGGTTAGTTCTCTCTTTTTAGGCGTATAAGTCTCAGGTTCGTATTTTACATAATATTCCGGTAACTTCTTACAGTCATATCCTTCCGGGATAAAAACAATTTCCCTGCCATCCTGAATCCTAACATCAGCATAATCTCCTGATATTTTTTTGATGTTAAATTCAATCATGGTTTCACGTATTAACTTACGAATACGCTCTGCCGCATTTGTGGCTGTTTTATGGCGTTTTTGTGCTTTATCTAATAAATCCTTTCGTGCTGATTCATTCGCTTCAACTTCGCACAAAATCCCAACCAAAAACTCTAGTTTGTGTTCTACGCTTCCAGTGATATTTGCAAGTTTTGAATAGAGTAAATCTATCTGTTCTTTATCTTGTTCATCATTAGGATCAAGAAAGAATAATTCATCGACTATTTTTTGCTGATCGTCTTTAAGTTCGTGGATATATGCCATTTATTTCCCAAAAGCCTTTAATATTTTACTTAACCCAATTAAAAAAGTTCCAATAATAAACACAATAATAGCACTACCAAATACAAACGCAATTCCACCATACAATGGCAATAATACCAAGACCCATGACCAATCTATATAATTAGTCAATTTCAATCCAATAAATAGAATGGTTAATCCATATAAAAAGTATTTCATATTATTATCTCTAAAATAAGCCCATCCTTGGGCTTGTGTTTAATAATGTTTAACAAACGTATGTTTGTTATTTATAATTTACTAGAAAGGAAAAGAATCATCATCAAATGACGAATTAGAATTAGAAGCCTGATTTACAATCTGCGCATCTTGTGCCTTAATAACTTGTTGTGGTGATAGTTTCAACCGTTTAACATCCGCTAAATCATCAACAAAAGCATCAATTGCAACTGCGTCTGTTTTTTCTAATTTCTCTTTTCCTGTCTTACCTGTTTCTGCATCGAAGAATCTTAAGCAAACAGCGCGTTCGCCTAGTTCTCCTGTTTCAACATAAACAGTGCCTTCTAATTTTTGTTTCTTGTACTCTTCAATTTGCCAAACAGTACCAAACTGTTTATTTTCTAGCTGAGGATATGAAGTAACGCGTTTAGATACCATACCTTTGGAGTCATAATCATACACTTCAATAGTGGTGTTTTCTTTTGGTGTTAAATTAGCAATGCCTAATGAAGCCATTAAAGTTTGCAAAAACTTTACCTGAAAATCAACAGGTTGACCGCCATTTTTAGCGCTCCAATGCCAAATGTCAATACTTCCATCCTTACCATCATTACTGATATAATCAAGATGAATAGCTTTTGAACCGCTTGCCGCTACTTTTTCATACGCCCTTAATGCCAGTCCGATATATTTACCAGTCGTATTGATTCTTCCGCCTGAAAAACTTTCACTCTTTACCGCATCTTGATCTAATGTAAAACTTAAACTCATTGTATTTATTTCCTATTTTGTTTTAAAATTGTTTATTAACTATTCATATCAGCAAAGAATTTTTTAGCTACTGACTCTCTATTTTCATAATTGAAAAAATAAGCATCTGGAATTGATTTCTCGTTAGAACTTCTTACTTTAGCATAAAAAAGACTGGTTGATCTAACATGTAAAACTGATTCAGACAATGTTGTGCCGTTTGCTAGTGTTTTTAATCTTTGGCCTTCTCCTCTTTTTATTGTATTAACTTCACTTGATAGATAAGCGCACCAGTCTGCATCTTTTTTAATTAATGCAGGAACATTGCAATTACCGTAAGACATTAACTCCATATCAATAATCTTATAACTATCTCCATTTTCAGCCGTAGTATTTACTCGGTGAGCATGGGTGATAAGTATAACATTATATCCGCACTTATCCCTAAGCATTTTACACACTGTTAGTAATTTACGCCAGTTATCCATTGCAAAAACTCTACCATCATAATTAAGGTCTGCAATACAGGTTACTGGTTTTGGTTCTTTACCTCCTGTTGAAGGGTGTTTTTGTATAACATCTATTTCATTTAATGCCTCAAAAAAACCCAAACTATCAATAACAACAGTTTTAATAGGATGTGGCAATTTAGCGGTGTTCTCGCTTTTCATTAGCCATTTCAACATATCCCAAAATTGATCTATGGTTCTCGGTAAAATAGTAACTCTTTTTCCATTCACTGTTTTTGTAAACTTTTGCGCAGGTTCTGGTATCCAATCTACTCCATTTTCAAGTGCAACATAAAATGGGTTTTCAGCATGTAAACAAAGTCCAGTTTTTCCAGCCCCAGCAAAGCTATAGATAATTCCTAGTGTTGGCCTATTAATTGAACCACTCGATACCTCAAGTGAGTCCATAAATGATAATGGTTGTTCTTCACTCACTTTTATTCAACTCCTTTTCCATGTCATCACAATAAGCATCCAATGATTCAGATACCATATCTTGTATTTTCAACTTCTTTCCTTTCTCCTTACATTTTTGTTTAATCCACCTAACGCGTTCCATAATAATCGATGGAGCGGCTACTTTGCATGTTTCTGTTTTTTCTTCTTTACTCATGTATTATCTATCCTATTTCAACTAAATCTAAACTGGTTTTGTATTTTTTTGTTATGTCTATTTTGTTCATTTTAATTAACCCTTGTTCTTTCTTTATTTTCTTTATTTTCTTTATTTTCTTTTACTTCTTCAACATCAGCATATGATCCGTATATAAATGCTACAAAACACCTGCAAATAGCATCTTCAAGTTCAAAACTACGCTTTTTAGCTAATATATCCCTTCTTTCTGACGGCCTTAATGACTTGTCACGTTTGATATATGCCGTCCAATAAAT
>NZ_JBAZRL010000112.1:0-3018 GCF_041662865.1 Pedobacter sp. | reverse complement strand
ATTAACAGTTTAAAGCAGCTCAATAAAACAATTTAGCAATTAAGCAGTTAAATAATTAAACCAATTAACCAAATCATCCCTAATGACTAAGTGCAAAGGCTTAATTTTTTTCTTGTCGTGTGCAGTCTTACTTGCTTGTTCTCCTAAGACTAGACCGGTTGTAAGTCCGCCTGTTAAGACTATTCCTAAAGAAAGCAATTCAAGCGTTCCAGTTAAACCTGTTCAGAAATTTACAGAAGCGAACATTTCTCTGTTAATTCCATTTAAGCTAAATCAAATAAATTTAGCTGTAGCTACAAAGGCACAAGTAGATCGTGCCGACATGGCAATTGATTTTTATCAAGGGGTAAAAATGGGAATTGATTCTGCCGCTAGTTTTGGTTTGAATTTTAAGGTAAATGTATATGACACCAAGGATGAGAATGCCCAATTAATGGCATTAACAAAAAGCGAAAATCTAGCGAAGAGCGACCTTATCATTGGACCAGTCTTTCCTGAAGGAATAAAGAACTTCACAAATTTTGCAATTGGTAATGATATGCCGATGGTTTCTCCATTGGCTGCATCTAAACCAACTGACTTTAATAATCCTAAGCTGATTTCTGTGGTAAACTACATCGATCAGCACAGTGAAAAAATTGCTGGGTTTATTGGAACTAAATTTCAGCCAGCAAATAGTATCGTAGTACTTATTAACCCTCGAAAAACCGAGGATGAAGAGTTTGCTGCTCCAATTAGGGCATTCTTAAAACAGCGTCATCCAACGTTAATCGTTCAAGAATTCACTTCAGCCTATGCGTTTGAAACTCGAATGATTAAAGGTAAGAAGTATGCAATTATCGTATGTTCGTCCGAAACCAGTTTTGTAATACCAACGATTGATAAACTAGCTAAATTAGCAAAATTAAAGGCGCAAGATTATCAGCTGAACCTTTTTGGACACCCGAATTGGATTAAGCAAAATTATAATATTAATCAGTTACAAACACTACATACCATTTTAAGCACTTCTTATTTTGTCAACTACAAGGATGCAAATGTTATTTCGTTTGTGAAAAAGTATCGTGCAAGCTTCAATTTTGAGCCAAGTGAATATTCTATCAAAGGTTTTGACATCGGCTTTTATTTTGGTAAACTACTAGCCAAACACGGGAAGAATTACTTAGATTTTATTACGAAGGACAAATACAAAGGGTTACACAATTCCTTTAGTTTTGGCTATAATCCGATTTATGGGTATTACAATAAAGATTTAATGCTTTTGCAGTATAAAAATCTTAATTTAAATTTAATTAACTAGTATTAAAAAGCCCTTGATGGGTTTAGGGCATGAGAGTAGAACATCAGATTAGGGCTTTTGAGCAGATCCATCAAAATTATGATGGTGTGCTGCCATTACATCGGTTTTTGTTTGCCTATTTTAAGCAAAATAAGCAGATGGGTTCATCTGATAGAAGATGGGCAACCCGTTATATTTATAGCTTTTTCCGCTTGGGAAAAGCGTTGTCGAAATTAGCACCCATCCAGCGTCTTGCCATCGGAGATTTCCTTTGTCAGCAAACTCCTAGTCTTGTTGTTGAAACTTATTTAAACGATTTGTTAGCCTCAATTGCACTACCATTAGCTGAGAAAATAAAGCTGGTGCAGACCAAATTCCCAAAGTTTGAATTACCGGACGTATTTACCTTACATGGTTATTTATCGCCACAGGTTGATCAGACACAGTTTTTCAGCTCTTTTTTTATACAGCCCAACCTTTTTATAAGAGTTAAAGGAACTCATATTCAAGCAGTAAAAAACCAACTTGCAGCTAAAAATATTGATGCGGAAGAAGTGATTGAAAATGCATTGGCACTACCTAATGGTATTAAATTAGAAGAGATTGTTCCTGATTCTCGCTTATATCAAGTACAAGATTTATCATCTCAAAAAACAGGGGCATACTTTGAACCTAAAAAATATGACTATTGGTGGGATTGTTGTGCTGCGTCTGGTGGTAAATCACTTTTATTGCATGATTTAGAACCAAACATTGAATTGCTGGTAAGTGATGTTAGAGAAAATAGTTTAAACAACCTAGACGAACGTTTTCAGATTGCCGGAATTAAAAAATATCATAAAAAAGTAATTGACCTACTTCAAAATAACGACCAAACCTTACATCATTATGAGTTTGATGGTATTTTACTAGATGCGCCTTGCTCAGGTTCTGGAACTTGGGGCCGTACGCCTGAAATGCTTTGGTATTTTGAAAAATATAAAATCGACAACTACGTTAAACTACAGAAAGCATTTGCAGGAAATGTAATTAAGTACCTGAAGCCTGGAAAACCTTTAATTTATATGACATGTTCTGTTTTTAAAGCAGAAAATGAAGACGTTGTAGAGTATATTGAAGAGAATTTTCCGGTAAAATTAGCTCAAATGGAATTAATTAAGGGCTATAATGATAAAGCAGATAGTATGTTTGTCGCTCGTTTTATTAAGGACTAAGGATTTTCGACCCAAAAGAATTTAATGGCTATGGGTAAACCATTGCCTAATTTTCTCTTTCAAATGCTTAATAGCTTCGAAAAGAACGGCCAGCAGACCTATAATTAGCGTAAATTGCTCAAAACTGTTCATAACAAGGCTTTATAGATATAAGACTAATTTAGTGAGTTTTTGTTACAGATTCATTATTTGAAAATCAATTCTCTATGAAGAAGAACGAATTATGAGCTCGCTATTTAAAACTTGGTCTACAAATTCCTTGTTATCATGTTCTATTTCATCTATCAGCAGCTGAGTTGCAATTTTACCAACTTCATAACTTGGCTGCATGATGGTTGTTAACGTAGGACTTACCACTTTACTCACAGGTTCATTATTATAACCTATTACAGCAACGTCTTGAGGGATTCGATAACCCAAGCCCTGTAAGTACTGGATACTAATGATCGCAGAGGAATCATTAACTGCAAATATAGCATCTGGTTTAGAATCGAGTTTAAAACGTAATTGCACTTTTTCTAAAGC
>NZ_JBAZRL010000111.1:0-3024 GCF_041662865.1 Pedobacter sp. | reverse complement strand
CTACGATGTAACCATCTGGACCAGAAAGTGTAATTACTTTACCGCCAAGTTCAGTTACTTTAAGTGCAGTACCCCAAGTTACGTTACCGAAACCAGAAAGTGCTACTGTTTTACCAGCGAATGAAGTGCCGTTAGCTTTAAGGATTTCTCTTGTGAAGTAAGTTACGCCGAAACCAGTAGCTTCAGGTCTTACTAAAGAGCCGCCGTAAGCGAGACCTTTACCTGTAAGAACGCCATTTTCAAATACGCCTTTGATTCTTCTATATTGACCGTACATGTAACCAATTTCTCTACCACCAACACCAATGTCACCAGCAGGAACGTCTACATCTGGACCGATATGTCTGTAAAGTTCTGTCATGAAGCTTTGGCAGAATCTCATTACTTCTGCATCTGATTTACCAGTTGGGTCGAAGTCAGAACCACCTTTACCGCCACCAATTGGAAGGCCAGTTAAAGAGTTCTTGAAGATTTGCTCAAAACCGAGGAATTTAATGATGCCGATGTAAACTGACTTGTGGAATCTGATGCCACCTTTGTAAGGTCCGATAGCGCCGTTGAATTGAACTCTGAAACCTCTGTTTACTTGAAGTTTACCAGCATCGTCAACCCAAGGTACTCTGAAAGTGATTTGTCTTTCTGGCTCAGCGATTCTTTCAAGAATGTTAGCTTCTACCCATTCAGGGTGCTTTTCGAGAACTGGACCAAGTGAACCGAATACTTCTTCAACTGTTTGAAGGAATTCAGGCTCGTTAGCATTTCTCTTTTTAACATTTTCGTAAACCGATTCAATGTAAGCTTTTACGTTAGACATCTAAACATCTCCCTTAAAATAATTTATTTATACTAAAATATAAATAACCAATTAAATAATATTTTATACTACTTGTTAAAATATTATTAATTTTACAAAATTATTGTAGCACATATTAAATTTATAGTAAACCATCTATCAATTAAGAAAATTTAAACTTTTGACATGAATATTTACAGAAATGACATGCAAGCGCGTCATATGCTCTAAAGCTTCTTTAACACTTATTTGTATTTCTTCAGCGGATTTGGCTATAAACGTGCCATAATGCATTGAAAGCTCTAGGTCTAACTTAATTTGTTCTTCATGTTTATGTAGTCTTACACGTTGAACGGTAGCAATAGCTTCATGTAAATGGCAAGTATGCTCCACAATCTGAATAATAACCCGATTGGATATTGTAAAACGTCCCATATAACTAAAAGTGGGTCTTACAATAGTCTTTTCTCCAATTTCAGTTTCTTGCTCATGCTCTCTTCTTCGAATAATGGTTTTGACCGAATCTAAGAAGTAACCACTAAAATCGCGCTTAATTTCGACAGTTGGTAGCGGAATAACATGCTTACCGTGCTTTAACCGTGTTTCTCTCGCCAATTTAATTTCTTCTTTAGTAGAAATCGCATCAATATAGACATATTCGTCTATTTCTCCAATTTGAAGGTTCCTCGCAATATTTTGAACCATTTTGTTAGAAGTGCCAATAATCAAAAGCTGATCTGGTTTGACACGCTCTATTGCTTCTTTAACTTCTTTGCAATGGTCGTCAAACTGAAAAATAGCTCGTCTGACGGCTGACAACCTTGTGGTTTCTCGTTTTGCAGATTTTCCTGCAATTCTTTTAGCATCATGAATTAGCAATCCATCATCTATAATGTATCGAATTCCTTTAGACGATGCAAGATTCATGGCTTTATGACTTTTGCCAGTGCCGCTTTCACCAACTAATGCGACGATTTTCATAGACATCAGCCCTCACTTCCCATTGTAATTCGATTATACCAAAAAAGCCAATGAATTTAATTTAAAAAACATGGTATTTTTCAAATTTATTTTCGTAATGAAAAATAACTTGCAAAATACGTTATTTAAATAATGTACAAACATTGTCAAGGCTTTTTTTAGACTAAGTTACGCTTTCTTGTCGACAAGCTTATTTCAAGAGAAAGTAACTCATTTAATTGCATATGCAACTTTCCAATATATAATGATTCTCATTATATATAGATAACTTTTCATGTTTTTTTGCATCAGTTTGATTGTAGCCCCCCAGAGCTTTGGGTATAATCTGCGTAGTGGTTAATTGACCACAAAACAAAAACCACACTAGTTTAGGACGAATTTTATTATGGCATACGTAATTAAAGATGCATGTATCTCTTGTGGCGCTTGCGAGCCTGAGTGTCCTGTAAACGCTATCTCTGCTGGTGATAGCATCTATGTTATCGAAGCTGCTTCTTGTATCGACTGTGGCGCTTGCGCTAACGTTTGTCCAGTAGACGCTCCACAACCTGAGTAGTCTTATTTTTGCCCCTTTTTGGGGGGATTTTTAAAAACAAAAAAGGCATTAATAAATGGCTATCCGTCATTTATTAATGCCTTTTTTTATTGGTATTGAAAACCTTTACGTTTTAAATTGACACGTTTAGCTAGCTTGCTTACTTTGATATTCTAATTTCATTTGTTCAAAATCTGCTTTGGTAATTTTGATATAACTGCCGCAACTTGGACACATAATACAGTACATATTTTCATATGGAATTATTGGTACAAAAAATAGAGTGAACCACGTTTTTACGACAGTTAAATACCATGTGTGATTTGTATTGCAATGGCTGCATTCTTTTTGAAACATCGGTGCCACTCTTTTCTTCGTTACTTTTCCCCAACCAAATATCATGTTGTTCTCCTTTGTCTTCAATACTTGTCGTTATAATATAAAGTATCGGTCTTAAAAAGATTTTTATTTAGACCATATAGCTTTTGCTTACATTTTTGCATAAATTGCTAAACTATATTTGCACTTTAGTCGATAGTATTTAATGTTAAATTCACCCACAGCCAAACAATGGATTTTTGGCTATTCTGACAAAAAGGAGTTTATAACATGGCAAAAAGAAATCTACACAAAAGTTTTATGGCAACTGTTTTACTCTTGGCATTTTGTTTTAGTTTATTCACTGTAGGTGCATATGCTGCAGATGAAAAACCTT
>NZ_JBAZRL010000110.1:447-3029 GCF_041662865.1 Pedobacter sp. | reverse complement strand
GCAAACAAGTTGAATGTTAAAAAACAAGATGATGCCGTCAAGCTGATCGCGTATTATAATACCTTGTAAATAAAAAAAAACCGCTTACTAGCGGTTTTTTTTTATTATGGGGCTAATCTATTTATTTGCCATTTGCCATTCACCAAATCATATTTAATGCGGTCATGTAAGCGGCTTGATCTGCCTTGCCAAAACTCAATCGATGTTGGTTTAACAATATAACCACCCCAGTGAGCTGGTTTAGGGATGGTCTTATCTTGATAACTTACGGTTAATTCTTCGACCTTCTTCTCTAAATCAGTTCTGTTGCTAATCACTTGGCTCTGTGGAGAAACTATCGCGCCAATCTGGCTGCCTTGCGGACGAGAGTGAAAGTAAGCTTCAGAGGTTTCTTTATCTAGTTTCTCTACCTTACCTTCAATACGAACCTGACGCTGTAACTCAGCCCAAAAGAAAACCAAGCAAGCTTGAGGGTTTTTCTTCAACTCTTTACCCTTAGTGCTAAGGTAATTGGTGTAAAAACTAAAGCCTTGTTCGTCAACGCCCTTTAGCAATACAATTCTCGCATTAGGCTTGCCTGTTTTATCTGCTGTAGCCAATGTCATTACATTGGGCTCATACAATTGCGCATCCAAGGCCGCACTAAACCATTTCTCGAACTGCTTAATTGGGTTCTTATCTACTTCCTTTTCTGTTAATTCGGCAGCACTATAGTCTTGCCTTAAATTCTGTAACATTTCTTTTGTAAGCTCCATGCACAAAAATAAGCTTTAGTTTCTTCAAAATCTAATACCGTCACCGGATGACGATGTCAAATTGAGGTCGTCATCCGATGACGGCGAGTAGGAAGTCCATTTTTTTTTTCTTAATTTGTCTAGATGTTAAGCAAAACACGTCCTTCAGCTGGAAAATTATTAATTTCTGAACCCTTTTTAAATGACCCCAATTTTAAACGGTCTGTTGTGTTCATAGCCGAGCACGAACAGGAGGGAACTTTAGGTTTTATTCTAAACCAGCCAAGCCCGCTACTGTTAAAAGATTTAGTACCAGATCTAGGAGCAGCTAATTTTCCTGTTTTTATTGGCGGACCAGTAGAAGTTGATACGATTCATTTTATTCACCGTTGCTATGATAAATTAAACAGTGGTGACGAAATAACTAGTGGCATTTACTGGGGCGGAAATTTTGAGACTCTCAAAATACTGGTTAACAATAATAGTATTGATGAAACAGAAATAAAGTTTTTCTTGGGCTATTCTGGCTGGGGAGAATCACAGCTACAAGATGAAATAGCAGAAAATACCTGGATTGTGTCTGATAAATTTCGTCAGGATTTAGTTTTTTCACACAATGAAGAGGAAGTTTGGAGAGAAGTAATTTTAAACCTTGGTCCTAAATATGCACATGTTCGCAATTTCCCGAATGACCCACGGTTAAATTAATACGATCTTTTCAATATATATACCTTAATTTCCTTTAAAAGATCAATAAATATGATATCATCATCCATTTCTAAACTTAAGCTTGGTCTTTTTGACTTAGGGATATTATATAATAACAATTCTATTGAAACAATTCAAAATACCTTGGAGGCAGCTGTTATGGCTGAAAAGCTTGGGTATTCGCGATATTGGATTGGAGAACACCAAACTCATGACGTTGCATGGCGTTCATCTGAAATAATTTTGACCTTATTAGGTGGATATACAAAAAAAATTAGAATTGGAACCGCTGGTGTCATGTTGGGCTATGCAAACCCATTATTAAGTGCTCAAAATTTTAAACTATTGGCTAGCCTATTTCCAAATAGAGTTGATTTGGGTTTTGCAAAGGGGTATTCTCCAAATAATGATATTCACGAACGCTTGTTAGACGGCAGGACTTTTGCACCAGATCTTCTATTGGATAAGGCAGTTTTGGTGAAGTCTTATTTAAATGAGTTAGCTAATGAGCACCTGCTTTCAGGGTATAACACAAATATGTCTCCGCAAATGTGGGTTTTAGGTAGTAGTGCTAAGTCGATGGATTTTGCTACAGAAAATAATTTAAATTTTTCCTTATCATTATGTCATAAGGATCTTGATACTAATTTAATCAACCAAATTCATAATAATGAAAAGTACAATGCAACAAAATTTAATATTTTGGTGGGCATGATTTGTAGTGACACAGAACAAAAGGCACAGATTATTGCCAACGAGCATTCTCATAAAAATCTTAAATTATCTTATTATGGAAACCCAGTAGGATGTTTCAATTTTTTGAAAGATATGCAAGAGAAATATGCTACGAACGAAATTATCATTTGTGATTTATGTAAAAATTCTAAAGATAAATTTAATTCTATTTCTTTACTAGCTTCAACGATGGAGACTTGAGATTTATTAATGTAAAATATTTTTAATAATTAATAGGAATTGAAATATATTATTAACTTAGTGTTTAGTTGATAAGGAGGTTGCTGAAAATCCTGAAAAGAGTAAGCTTAACCAAATAACCTGTTATGAAGAAAAAATTTAAATTTTCCTTAGATTTAAATAAGGAAACCGTATCTGAACTTACAAAAAAACAGCAACGTACTA
>NZ_JBAZRL010000110.1:0-437 GCF_041662865.1 Pedobacter sp. | reverse complement strand
TATTTTGGGAGGAGAAACTGATGCATGTCCAACTGTTTCCGCAGGATGTCCAGAAGAAACAGCACCCACTAGAACTTGTGATTGTCCAGATTTACCGACAAATGATCGCTGTTATACTTTTATTGTAGGTTTAGGAGCATGCGATGTGTACACTACTGGTGTGGTTGTTGGGCCAAGCCCATGTTTTTAATAGATCGGATATAAATTATGTGAACCGCCTAACATATGCCAGCGACTAATTGAATTATTAATAGGCTCGAGGATAATCAATTATAGTTTGAAACCTTAAAATTTAATCTAACCAAATTAACCATTATGAAAAAGAAATTTAAATTTTCCTTAGATTTAAATAAGGAAACCGTATCTGAACTTACAAAAAAACAGCAACGTACTATTTTCGGAGGAGAAACTGATGCCTGCGGCCCGAATTCAGCAGG
>NZ_JBAZRL010000109.1:0-3042 GCF_041662865.1 Pedobacter sp. | reverse complement strand
CTGCAGATATTTTATGGTCGCAATTCGTAAAAGCGGACCCTACATTTAAGGGAAGCTATGACGTACACATTCCTGAAAACGAAAAGGGTGCCGTAGAAATTGCTAGAAATCCCGACCCTTCTACTTATTGGAAAGCAGATTATCGATACTTCGATCAACATACCTTGAAAGAAATTGAAGTAAAACACATGTTTGGAAGACTATCAAATGCCAGCACAGCTGATAAAATTTTAAGGATGAACTATGACATCCATATTGGCGCCATAGCCGGAATCCCTGGAAAGATATTAGCTTTCATTGCCAGCTTAGTAGCCGCCAGCATGCCAGTAACAGGTGTTATTATTTGGTGGGGTAGAAGAAAAAAACAGACCAAACCAAAGCTTATTTAGAATTATTCAAAATAATTTGGAAAGCAGAGAAATTCCATGTTAATTTGCGTTGTTTAGAATTAATCCAAATACAAGTAGTAGCTAATTGGCTGCCAATTAATAGACTTATAATTATATACGAATGAAGAAAATAAATTTACTACTCGCCTTATTCATGATCGCATTACATGTGAATGCACAAACTAAGTTTGATCAAGATCGTGAAGCAATTAAAGCTTTAGCTGGATTTTACAAAGTGACTTTCAATTATACTGAAACCTTTTCGCCAGACGACGATTATAAATTTCATGAGAAACATCGTTCATCAGCTAAAGAATGGGCATTAATTCTAGAAGATTCTCCTAAAAAAATTGTCATCCAACATTTATTGGTAATGAGAGGCGACAGTATGATCATTAAACATTGGAGAGAAGACTGGACTTATGAAGACACGCAAATTTTAGCTTATGATAAGAACGATACTTGGAAAAAAGTTAACCTAACAGCAAACGATGTAAAAGGAAAATGGACCCAAAAAGTTTATCAAGTGGATGATAGTCCACGTTACCAAGCTATTGGCACTTGGGTACACGTAGATGGAAAACACCAATGGCAAAGTAATTCAGATTCACCATTACCTCGTCGTGAGTATTCCGAGCGTAGCGATTACAATGTGCTTAACCGCGGCAACACACTTTATTTAACCAAAACTGGTTGGATGTTCGAACAGGACAATAAAAAAATTATCCGTTCAGAAAGTGGAGATAAATTATTAGCAATGGAAAAAGGATTGGAAGAATTTGTTAAAACTGATCCAAAATCATTCGGATACGCGCAAACTTGGTGGAAAGAGCAAGAAAAATTCTGGAAAGATGCTCGCGAAACATGGGATGTTGTTTTTGCAGAAAACAATGTAATCAAACTTACGCCGAAAGTTGACAACAAGTTATTATATGAACAATTTTTTGCACTAGGAAACCAATCTGTTAAGGAGAAATGGGATTCTGCTAAAAATAAAGAAGGAGTTAAAAAAATTATTTTAGCTTACCTTTCTAAAGGCTAATTCAAGCCGACACTCTGATATATTAGCCGATACATACGCCGCAGTCGCAATTTATTTTTGTAGCTGCGGCTTTTTTATTGCCTTGTTGCTATATTGCGACTGTATGAAAAAAGCCATCATTTTACTACTCTTACTATCTAGTAACTTTAGTTTTGCGCAAGATCTAGCTTACACACGCCAAATGCTAGCAAAATTAACTTCGCCTAATTTTTGGGGAAGAGGTTATACTAGAAATGGTATGGCAAAGGCAGCCGATTTCTTAGCGAAAGAATTTAAGACTATAGGATTAAATCCAATAAGTGCATCAGGCTACAAACAAAATTTTACTTTTCCTGTAAACTCATTTCCTGGAAAAATGATGGTCAAAATAAATGGCCAGAAGCTTTCACCAGGCAAAGATTTCATTATTAATCAAGCGAGCAAAGGGCTAATAAGCAAGGGCAATTTAGTTCAAACAGATAGCATTCATTTTATCTCCCAAGCCCAAAAATTAATTATCACACTTCAACAAAAACTAACTTGGTCGGTAGCGACAAAAGAGAACGATTTTACTGAACTATTACTTAAAAAAGGAGTTATAGCTGATACACTTAGACGCTTTGATGTAGCAATTGAAAACAAATTTATTTCTCAGTTTCAGGCCTCCAACGTATGTGCAATGGTTAAAGGTACCAAACACCCAGATTCGATACTTTTAATTACCGCACACTACGATCATCTTGGAGGTATGGGAAGCAAAACCTATTTTCCTGGAGCTAATGACAATGCAAGTGGCGTTGCTCTTTTGCTAAGTTTGGCCAAGTTTTATGCACAAAACCCTCAATCTTATACTATTGCTTTTATCTGCTTCGCGGCCGAGGAAGCAGGACTAATTGGATCCAAATATTTTACCGAAAATCCTGTAATTGACCTATCGAAAATTAGGTTTATGGTCAATTTAGATCTCGTGGGTACGGGTGAAACTGGAGCAACGGTGGTAAATGCCACATTGCACTCGAGAGAGTTTGAACTATTAAATAAAATAAACAAGCAATCAAATCTCTTGCCTAAGATTAACTCCAGAGGTAAGGCGGCCAATAGCGACCATTACTTTTTTACGGAAAAAGGTGTTCCTGCTTTTTTTCTATATACTCAAGGCGGTATCAGTGCTTATCACGACATCTATGACAGAGCCGAAACCTTGCCATTCACAGTTTACGGAAATCTGTTTAAGCTCATCACTGGCTTCCATACAGCGCTCATGCAAAAATAACCGTTTCCAGCCTGAGTATAGGGACTGATTTAGGCCTGGTTATCCTTTGCTTATCTATTAACCACAATTTAAACTGAAGTTAACAGGGATTTAACAGGGAGTTTACTCGGATTTGTCCCTATAAAGTCCCTGTTAAATCCCTGTTACCTCCCTGTGAAGTCCCTGTTAATGAATAATCCGGCAATAAGAAGAATGGTAGCTGACCAGGAACCAAATAGTCCCCTGTCATTATTTTGTTTAGTTTATTATTTTCTTGAACAAATTAGCTTAGATAATGTTAATTTGACAAAAAATCACAAACTATGTCGTTGCTCTTTACCCCTCTCACAATAAAAAACATTATCTTAAAAAATAGAATT
>NZ_JBAZRL010000108.1:0-3110 GCF_041662865.1 Pedobacter sp. | reverse complement strand
CATTAATCTATTTAAAAGGAAGAAGAAACCAGAACAGGTTGTTCCAGAAACCGACCGTAATCTTATTGTGAAAGAAGTTTCACAGCTGGAAGATTTTAAAGTTTGGGAGGAAAAGAACTATGAGGTTTACATTACTCCAACAGCAAGTATCCCACATATTTTAAGAGAGATCGGAAGATTACGTGAAATTACTTTCAGAGAGGTTGGTGAAGGAACGAATAAGAAAATTGACTTAGACAACTACGATATTTATTACAATCACCTATTTATTTGGGACAAAGACCTGCAAAACATAGTGGGTGCTTATAGGATTGGAAAGGGCGATGAAATTTTAGATAC
This sequence comes from Pedobacter sp., assembly GCF_041662865.1. Lineage (GTDB taxonomy): Bacteria > Bacteroidota > Bacteroidia > Sphingobacteriales > Sphingobacteriaceae > Pedobacter. The sequence continues at coordinate 2,771 of NZ_JBAZRL010000108.1, read as the reverse complement.
AATGGGTAGAAGAGGCTTCTATCTTTCTGAACTATTTAAAATCAAAGAACCATTTTATCCAGTATTGAGACAAGGGATTGAATTGGGCAGATCATGGATTAGAAAAGAATATCAGCTTAAGCCACTCCCTTTATTCTTGCTATGGAAAGGGATTTTAAAATACCTGGTAGACAACCCTAAGTATCGGTATATGTTCGGACCGGTAAGCATTAGTAATAATTTTTCCACTTTCTCTAAATCTTTGATTGTAGATTATATTACCAAAAACCATTTTGATTATGAGCTGGCAAGTTATGTAAAGCCAAAGAATAAATTCAAAGCGGATTTATCTCCCATCGATACTGATTTGTTAGTAGAGAGTAGCGGGACTTTAAAAGATTTAGACGGATTAATCGGGGATATTGAAAATTCACACATCAAGATTCCCGTACTATTGCGTCAGTATTTGAACTTGAATGCGAAGATCATCTGCTTTAACATAGATCCTAAATTTTCTGATTGTTTAGATGGCTTCTTGGTAGTTGATTTACAGAAAATTCCTGCAGAAATGTTGGAGAAGGTTGGGAAGAATTTTTAAGACTTACGAAGTTTTAAGACTTCGTAAGTCTTAAAACTTCGTAAGTCTTAAAAAAGTGAAACCCCGGTAACCAGCCGGGGTTTCTTGTTATCAACTAACCTAAACTTATTGTCAAATATTAACTACTTATTTAACATTACAAAGGTAAGAGGGTGATGTTAACGCTATGTTAAATGCCGATTACTTTAATGAAAAACTTAATATGACTTCTATGTTAATTTTGTTTACATTTAATGTTAGTTAAATATTAATGCCATGAACGCATTATTTAAATATTTTTTTTTCACATCTTTTGCAATAGCGATCCTTATATTTTCTTTTAGTGAGGTTAAAGCGCAACGCTACGCTTTTGATTTTTATGAAAGCACCTTTAATTTCTCGGCTGATGAAACTTTGAATATTAATTTTGACGGGGATTTAAGCCAGTTATCTGTTCATTCATTTTATAAAAAAATTAATGAAAGTAATTACCAAAACCTGATAAGCACACTTCTAAACTATAAAGAAAAATATAAGTTAAATGATTGGTTATATTATCAATTGATTAGGAAAACGGCACAACAGCTTAGCCCAAAGGCTGCCAACTACAATCGCTACACTTTATATAAATGGTTTTTAATGTGTAAATCGGGCTTTGATGCAAAAATTGCGATTGGTAATGATCAGCTCGTTTTTTATATCAAGAATGAAGAGGACATCTCAGATATTCCATTTTTTATGATTGATGATAAAAAATACATGTGTTTGAATTACCATGACTATGGGAAGTTGTTTCAAAAGGAAGCTACCTACATACCGGTAAACATAGCTGTGGCGGAGGCAAAGAATGCTTTTAGTTATAAAGTAACTGGGATGCCAAATTTTAAGCCGGAGAATTATCATGAAAAACAAATAGCCTTTAATTATAAACACAAGGTCTATCACTTTAATGTGAAAGTAACGAATGAGGTTTCCACTATTTTCGCGAATTACCCGATAGTAGATTTTGCTAGCTATTTTAATATTCCTCTTAGTAGAGAAACGTATCAATCGCTTATCCCAACGCTTAAAGAAAATCTAAAAAAGATGAGTGCTAAAAAAGGAGTTGATTATTTAATGCGTTTTACCAGGTATGCTTTCCTATACGAAGATGATGAAAAATCTAACGGCAAAGAAAAACGTTTTTCTCCAGAGCAAACTTTATTAAATGATCTAAGTGATTGCGATGATAGAGCCGCTTTATTCTTTTATTTGGTCAAAGAGATTTATAACCTCCCTATGATTGCTTTGCTCTACCCTACTCATATTACGATGGCAGTACAATTCGACAAACCAGTTGGTGATGTAGTGCTATATAATGGTAATTCTTATTCGGTTTGCGAACCTACTCCGCAAAAACAAGACTTAAAGATTGGTCAACTTTCTGCTCAGCTAAAAAATGTTCCTTATCAAATTGTCTACGCATATTCGCCAGTCGCGATTAAATAGTTCAAGTTGCAATTTATGTTAACGCTGGGAAAGTGCTTAACATAATGATAATATAAATAAATTTCTGTCTACCCTATCTTTGACTTTATTATAAAATCCCAGTTATGAAGAAAGAAAAAGTAAAATCAGCAAGCAAAAAAGCAAAGAAAGAGTTGGTGGATAAATTAATAGTGGCCTTTACAGCAATTGTTGCAGATCAGGGCACAGCAAAAAAAACTAAAGTAATTATTGAGAAATTTGCAAAACAGTTAAGTAAAAAAATTGAATTGAAAAGTAATGTAGAGGTGATTGCTGAAGTACCTGTTCCAATAGAAGAGAAAGCTACTAAGGTAAAGGTGGCGAAAAAAGTTAAAGAGACAGCTGTATAATTAAAAAAGGGAGAGCATGATATTGATGCTCTCCCTTTTTTATTATAATACATTTAGTTTTATTTATAACTAACATTTTGTGGATCCCAAACAACCCAGCCAGTTGTCCAGTCAGTGGTACCCATTGCACCTACAAATGTTGCCTTTTCTAAGCTCGAAAGACTACCATCGAATTTAGGAGTAACCGAAGTACTTTCAGCTAACTTTAAATTAGGTGCATTTACATTGAAAGTTAGTGAAGCCAATAAGGTATTTGTTTTTGTTTTTGCAAAATCAACAATTGCTGCTGCATCTGCAAATACATTCGCTTCATAGACTTTTGATGAAGCAGAGCCAGAAACCAAAAGGTTATTTTGAAT
>NZ_JBAZRL010000107.1:414-3121 GCF_041662865.1 Pedobacter sp. | reverse complement strand
CGGTGCCTTTTGCGCAGCAAAAGACCATAACCACCTCGAAAACTTGTTCAAAAAACGATAATAGATATTGAGCAGACATCGACAGAAAGCCTTGTCTTTTTTAAGTGCTTACAGCAGCGAGGATTCCATTTCTCTGCACCATCCGATCAATGGTCCAGAAGACATTTTTAGAGTCTTAAAACGCCTTAAAATCAGCCGAGTGGACACTTTCAGGCGAAATGGGGTGGACACTTTGGGGCGAAAGATGTGGCCACTTTGCAAAAAAACAGGTGGCCACTTTTTGGATAACCCCCAACCATGTAGCTTTAACTATCTTAATTTATACTTTAAGATTTGCTTATGGGAAACCGTAACACTGACTCATCGCGACTCGTTACTTTAGTGTGATGAAAAAATCATTATATATTTTGATGTTGTGCATTTGCCTCTCTTGTAGTAAGAGCGATACCTCTTTAGAATCTGACACGGAAACCTATAGCCCTTGTGGCAGACATACTTCTGGACAGCAACTTTATAAAGGTTCAAAAGGGGGGTGTTATTATATTAACAGTAATGGGAAGAAAACTTATGTGGATAGAAGCGAGTGTAAATGTTAGTATAGTGACGCACATCCAACTTGTGTGGCTGGCGTTCCAGGAGTTGCAAGTAAAAATGCTTAAGCGGCATTATTACCCGTAGTTAACCGTATATTTTACGAATAGAAATTTTCAATTTCCGATCTTTACCGACAACCACGTAAACAAATGCTTCTAATTGTCCAAATGAGATATTATAGGAAAGAGGAAAGTCTAAACTTTTATATACGCTTAACCAAAGATGTCAGAAGAAAAATTAGAATTTAAAATCACCAGGGATGCCAACGGCAATGATATCGAATTGACTAATTTGTCGGTTGAAGCAACGAATTCCTTGATTTTAATGCTTCGATCGATGGCTGAGATAATTTCAAATACTCCTGGTGCGGAAAATGCAAAGATACAGGTAGTTAAAGGCTCGGCTACTGTGATGACAGTAGCTTCTGCAGAAGTTATTCAAAATTTTCAACATGATTTTCAGAATGTGCTTGATAAAAAGGAAACAAATGCTAGCATAGTCGCACCTTGGCGGCAATTACAAAATCTATTTCAAGCGAATGGGCTTATTTACGAAGCAAATTTTTACACAAAAGCTCAAAAGACATCCATCGAGAAACAAATAAAAAAGGCAAAAGAATTTCGGGCAAAACCAATTAAAAAGGCAGCTACCTTTTCTATTCAATTTTTAAAAGGTAAATTGATTGAAGTAGGAGGCACTAATCCAAACATACACCTTCAAGGTTCACGACCTATTCGATGTACTGAACTTGAAGCTATCGCGGTAAATAAATTTCTTTATCAGGATATCGAATTGTTAGTTCGTAAAAAAACAACTAGCGACGGTGAGGAATATACGTTCAGTGAATTCTTTATAAACGACGAGCAGAAAACGTACTTCAAGAACTTACTTCATCTTCTCGAAACAAAATCACTAGACGACTTTCTTTTTGATTTGCATTTCGAAATAAAAAAGCTGTTTGATAGTAAACAATTAGGAGTTGTTGCAAAAGTTATTAGAATGTTTGACCATTCTAGTACAGATGTTAATATCATTAAAACCATCTTGGTAATCACAAAATCTTTCGCCGAAGAAGAATCAATTAAGGATGCAAGAGCAAAACTCTATCATACATTAAAAAGTAACTTGATGCAAACCGTAATTGATTTTTGATGTATACGACGGAAAAGATCGAGGCTCTACTAATTGGATCAAAGACGACTATTAACAATAAAGACTTTATTGGATTTATTGTTTCTATTGATGAAAAAGGGGAAGCAAAACATTCAGGAATAATAATTTCGTTTCTTGGAAAGACGTCTTTATTCCATTACCTGCCAAAGGGTGTTTTTCTTGAAGAAATTGACTTAACGAAAGTGGGTTTTACCTATTCTTATAAAGAAATTACCATTGTCAATAAGAGTTTAATAAGATCTTTCTTAAATCACCGTAAAGTTATAAAAGCAACAGCAAAACCAAACTTTGGTTATTTCTATGCAGGTTCTTACTGCGAAAATGGAGTTTATCATTCTGATGACAATACCCCACAATTAATGACTTGTGTTGGTTTCTGTATAAATGTTGTGACAGGATTTTTAGAGGAAAAATCATATATAGAGTTTTCGGATTGGGTTTCGGTTTCTCAAACTGCCCAGATTTGGTTAGATAATTTTCTAATTGAATTTAAAAAAGAATTTCCAGAAGTGGATGAGGGTATAATTCGTAAAAACCTCCGTCGGATAAAACCTTCTGAATTAATATCTTCTGGTTATTTTGGTAAACTTCCAATTAGAAAAGTGCAAACCGATTTAGTGAAGCCGGTTGTAGAAGAAATATTTATGGAATCTATGCAAAAATAACTTAACCGTAATTCTCCGACTACGAGTTATCAATTTCTCATCTTTACTTCGCACAATTCATCAACCCCTAATAAAGCGGGTAAAGATTTAATTACGAAAACTTTTAAAATTTGCGAACAGTATAAGTTAGATATTTTAGACTATTTAATTATTACCAATTGGATGAAATTATTTCTATTTGCTATCGAGTTAGGTCTAAATTCGGTGCACGATTCCACATTTTGGTAAATAAATTATTAAAAATACAACCAACCCATGTACCATTCATCAAAATT
>NZ_JBAZRL010000107.1:0-404 GCF_041662865.1 Pedobacter sp. | reverse complement strand
CAGGCAAAATCTTGTCCCTATGCGCTTTAAACACAGATTTTTCACAATTATTTATGCCCGTGAATAATTTAGTCACGTTTTGAATAATTTAGTCATCATTTGACTAGGATATTCAGACGTTCCATTGCACATTTGACACAGTAATGGAAATCGAGATCCTCATAAAAGCAATTAATCGCAACAGCGAACTTCAAGAAAAGATACTCTTGAAGCTAGACAAGCTGTGTGATTTTGTATCGAACCATATGACCAATAATAACCTTTCAGAAAGCCTAGTAGATAAGGATAAAGTAAAAGAAATTTACAAAATTAGTGAGAGTACCTTATATCGTTCAAAAAAGAAAAATCAGATTACGCCCATAAAAGTAATTGGCGACCGCGACTATTACCGAGTGGAGGAAATC
>NZ_JBAZRL010000106.1:0-3138 GCF_041662865.1 Pedobacter sp. | reverse complement strand
TTTTTCGAAATTTATTAATCCGTCTTTATCTAGTTCACAAGAACCACATATTTGCTTTATCTCGTAGGCTGTCTCTTCCGCAACTTCATCATCTCCGATATATTCGCGTACAAGAACTTCTTTTTCTTTAAGCCTAAAAGATGTAATAGGTACACTCTTAAAACTGGCTTCTTGCCCATACAGCATCTTGCTAAAAAGATTAACTTGTTTTACGTCTTTGCTTTGGTTAATAATTAAAAAATCGAAAGTTCTGAATGGTTTTTTATTGCTTAATTGCAAATGCATGGTATTAGCATAGGGAGTTTGATCAGGGGTAATCAAATAACCTAAAATCCCCATAACCATTAGTAATAAGATAAATAATAACCCTCCAAATGCTAATTTATTGCGCTTAAATCTATTCCATATTTTCTTTGAGGGACTATTTGAGTTCATTTTCTTTTATTTTACCAATCGGTCTTTCCAGTTATACTTTCCTGAATTTCCAGCAATACCAATATACACCATATAAATAACATGTAGTATGCTGACTAATGGCAGTAAAACTAATAATTGTTTTCTTTTAAAGAAATGCGTAACGCCAATTAAAAAAAACATTTCGATTAATAGTTTCAACACCAATTGAAAAATAGCTATTTCAAGAAAAGAAGTGAAAAATATTGCCAGTAATGCATTTGCAATAATGCTTAAATTAAATAACCATACTGTAAGGCCTAATAATACGATACCTTTATTTTTATACCGAGTACTTTTTGAAGCCCATCTTTTTCGTTGTTCAATAAAACTCTTAAGCGACTTTTTTGCATAGGTATAGACAATCGCATCGTGACTTTTTAAAAAGCCAATCTTATTTTCATACTTTGCTGCCATTTTATGCAACAATAATTCATCATCGCCAGAAGCAAGATCATCAATACCTTTAAAACCATTTACCGCGTAAAAAGCTGTTCGCTCATAAGCAAGATTTGCGCCATTGCAGGTGCTCGGATTATTGTTACCTATCGTTGAGGCACCTAAGCCTATGAGGTAAGAAAATTCTAAAGTCTGGCATTTTTCAAAAACGTTTTTTTCATTAAAATAGGCAACAGGTGAAGAAATCATTTTAAAATCATGTTCTTCATGAAAACTTACAATTGTTTTAAGCCAGTTGGCACCCATCCGACAATCTGCGTCCGTGGTAATAATCAAATCTCCTGTCGAATGCTCTATTCCTTTCTGAATTGCCTTTTTCTTATAGGAGTTTAACGCACGATCTTCATTTAGCGTAATTAATTTTACATTGTTTTTTGAAAAAGACGCGACAATAGATTCAGTGCGATCAGTAGAATGATCATTAATAATGATAATCTCCACAAGTTCTGGATTGTAATCTTGCGCAAGTAAATCTCTTATTGTTTTTTCAATATGATCTTCTTCATTTCTTGCGGCTACTAAAATAGCTACTTTTGTTGTTGGGTTAGGCTTAATGTCTTTGTATAAAGTTAATTTATACCATCCTCTAATAAATGTAATCACTACAAATACGTATACAAGGCTTAAAAGAGCAGATAAATAACTAACGATTCTTATTGCTTCCAAAGAAATTGAGTTTAAAAACAAAGTAAGAGCCTAAGATAGCAGGAATAATAATATTTATGAACCAAATACTGGCAATGCAAGCAACAACTGGGGTACTTTGGTCAGTTACAAACTTAAAAAAGAACAAGGCGGTTACACTTCTAATGCCAATATCTAACAAATCTAATGAGGGTAGCGACGATTGTACAAAAAACAAAATGCTTACGAGCATTAAAATGTTAAAGTAGCTTATCCCTGGTACAAGCCAATAGAACATGATAAAATACTCAGTACTGAAAATAAGGTATCGAGCTAAGCAAAAAAGCAGAATCTTTAACAACTCAATCTTTCTATACCTAGCTAATATGATATAGAATTTCTTGTATTTCCGGGTGTACTTAATTGACAGTAAAAGTGTGTTAAGCCATTTAATATTAAAGTAAAACAAAAGAAAAAATAAGCAAAAAATGGCTGTTATAGCAAATACGGCCAAGCATAAACGATAATCTAGCAAATTAAAACTGAATATAAATATACTTAGCGCGATTGCACCGAACACATTGGTTATTACCATTTGGCCCATGTTGCCCACCGCCATTGCCACTATACCAACTATTCTTCTTTTAGGGGATAAAAAAAATACTCTTCCCCCATATTCACCCACCCTATTTGGCGTAAAGATAGCCCAAGTTAAGCCACAAAATACCGACTCGATGGCTTTCCAAAGAGTTATTGGTTCAATTGGTTTGATGAGGCGTTTCCATTTAATTGCTTCAATACCCCAATTTAATAGCATTAAGGCCATTACAATAGAAATTACAAACCAAATTTCCGCTGTAGGCAATGTGTTTATGAGTACAACAAACCTTTTAAGATCATCATTCGAAGTTAGTTTGGTATAAATAAACCAAAACGCAAAAACTACGATCGCAATTTTAATGAAGATAGAAAATAGTCTTTTTGCTCTAGGTGTCAACTTTCTGCTTTTTGTGTGTACAAATATGCTTAATATTGTTAGAGCCTGTTCAAATTTAGTTGTAAAATTGTCTATTGCTAATTTATAAGCTAGATAACGCTTATTTTTGAGGATGGTAGTTCCTATCTTTAGGTAGATGCCTTAAATAAAAATCATTAAATAAAATTAAACAAGCTCCAATATGTTGGTCGAAAAAAAGGAACGTATAATTATGGGTATCGATCCTGGTACTGCAATTATGGGTTACGGAATTATCTTGGAAAAGGGGAGTAAAATTGAGCTCGTTAGTATGGGCATTGTTAAAATGGGTCATTTAGATGATCACTTTTTAAAATTACAGCGGATATTTGAAAAAACCATTGGCTTAATTGAAGAATATAAACCAGATGTACTTGCAATTGAGGCACCCTTTTATGGCAAAAACATCCAGGTAATGCTTAAATTAGGTCGAGCTCAGGGTATTGCAATGGCGGCAGCACTTTCAAGAAATATCTCAGTTACAGAATATGCACCACGTAAAATAAAACAATCGATTACTGGAAAAGGCACAGCTAGCAAAGAGCAGGTGGCAGCTATGTTACAACGTCTATTAAAATTTAATGAAA
>NZ_JBAZRL010000105.1:1881-3175 GCF_041662865.1 Pedobacter sp. | reverse complement strand
CAGTATTTTAATGGGGCGTACTATGCAGTAGTCTATCAAAAAAGAGAAGATCTCTTTAGTATAAAAGACCCGAGATTCAGATTGGAAATTGTAAAGCTCAATCCATAGCCTACTAATTATTTCCCTAAAAAATTCCATTATATGAAGATATCCATAAAACTACCTGTTGCGATTTTATCATTTATCCTGCTTTTTACGTCCTGTAAAAAGGATAAAGAAACCACTCCTTCATACTTATCAATAAAGAATACCAACTGGATGGTTGCTATTACCGTTACTGGCAATACAACTAAGGAAAACATATTTGAGTTTGGCGGAAATGAAACTGTTTTTATCTGGCATACGGTGGGGTTTACAAGTTATAATGGTAATTGGACGCAAAATGGAACTACGGTAAATTTTACGTTTAAAGAATATACTACTAATGGCGATTATTTTTGGGATAATACGGGTACGTTAAGCAGTGATGGTATGACCTATACGGGTACAATGCAAAGAAGAGGGGCTGCTGGTTCGGGTACATTTGTAGCAAAGAAACTTTAAATCAATTTATATACATGAAAAATTTATTTCTCTTTCTATTAATATCTATATCCTTTAACTCTTTTGGGCAAAATGCACAAGAGAATAACCAAACTGCGCAATCTGCATCGAAAGGTGAAAGTGAACTTACGGCAGGAATGAAAGCATACCAAAATCAAGATGGGAGAACTGCAGCAGAGTGGTTTAAAAAAGCTGTTGCTAAAGGCTCATTAGAAGCCACGTACCGACTGGGGGTAGTGTACGGATATCAACAATATGGTGTATTCAGCAAGGATTCGTTAAATTATTGGTTCAAAAAGGCATGGCTTGCAGGTCATCCTAAGGCTAAAGATGAATGGCTAATGCTAAGAAGGGATAGGAGAATGCAATCAATGGCAGACTGGAAAACGATTATAGAAAACAAAGTAAGTGTAGCTCAGAAACAATGGGTAAATGTAACAAGTTGGAATTTAGTAGCTGATGATAGGTATTATAGCATAGGACCTATAAGGAGTAAAAAAAATAGCGACATCTTGCCAGAGGGAGCGGAAATTTTCTTTAGGATTTTAGGTAAAAATAGAATTGAAGTAGCAAATGGTAAGGCAAATTCTTTTGATAGCTATACTTTTAAAATTCAGCAAAGTGGTGATTATACCATCGAAGCTTACTACGATTGTTCTGAATGCACTACTAGTCGCAAACCAAGTGCTTTTACCATGTTTTATAGAATGGCTATGTGGAATTATGATTTAACAAATTTTTAAAATGCTAA
>NZ_JBAZRL010000105.1:881-1871 GCF_041662865.1 Pedobacter sp. | reverse complement strand
TATTCTTATTTATCATATTTAGCTTGCTTTTTTCTTCTTCTTTTGCTCAATCTGTCGAAGAGCAACAAGCAATGAAACTTTTTCAAGAAGGAAAAAAAAATGAGGCAGCTATTATCTTCGAAAAGATAATAGCATCAAACCCATCCAATCTCAGTGCCATAAATGCACTTGGCTTTATGTATTTAGAATTAGGAAAGAATAATGAAGCTTATAATGTCTCATCTAAAGGATTATTGATTAATAAAAATGATGATAATTTAAATATCAACAAAGCAAGAGCGGCCATAAAAATGGAAAAAGCGGATGAAGCTATCCTATTAATGGATGCTTGCATTGCCCGTGATGCCAGCTTTTTTATGCCCTATTATGTAAAAGGAAATGCATTTGATAAACAGCACAAAATTCAACTGGCCATTGGAATGTATAGTAAAGTCATTCAACTCAATCCTAATTTCCCAAATGCTTATTTAGATAGAGGGAATGATTTTATAGCCATTAGCAGGTATCCGCAGGCTATTTCAGATTACGATAAAGTACTTTCTTTAGTGCCAGAAAGTAATGAAGCCTATAATATGCGAGGCGTTGCTAATTATAATCTAGAAAAATATAACGAAGCAATTGCAGATTATACTAAGGCGATAGCATTTGGAAATTTTGATGCGATTACGAATAGGGGAGTGGCTTACACCGATCAAGGCAAAAATGATTTGGCTAAAACCGATTTGGCTAAAGCCATTAGCTTGAATCCTAAAAATGCTTCCGATGCGTATTTTAATCTTACAGGTATTTTAAATAAGGAACAAAAATATGAAGATGCCTTGATTAACATTACAAAAGCAGTAACCTTAAAACCTAATAACCCACTTTACCAAGCATTGTATGCTGGTATTTTACTCAATTTAAAAAAGGATAATGATGGATTAGCAACCGCCAATAAAGTTTTAACATTGGATGCAAAAAATAGAGATGGATTTATCTATAAAGCAACGG
>NZ_JBAZRL010000105.1:0-871 GCF_041662865.1 Pedobacter sp. | reverse complement strand
AAGCAATTTAAAACGTTACGATGAAGCTATAAAAACAATTTCATTAGGCATAAATGAACATCCTGATTTTTATGTAATGTATAGCCTAAGAGGGTTTATCTATAAAAAAATGGGAAAAGCAGCACTTGCGGAGGCAGATAATGCCAAAGCAAAACAATTAGGTGTAAAGAATTAATGCGATGATTAAGATAAAATGCATTTTGCTATTTCTAGTTTTTATTTCTGTAAAGGCATATTCGCAATGTAAAATTGGCGATTGCAGTAATGGATCAGGTACTTATGATTTTGGTTGGTGCATTTATACAGGTCAGTTTAAAGATGGAAAACCGGAAGGTAAAGGTATAATGAAATATGATGATTATACCTACGATGGGTTTTTTAAGGATGGTGTAGAAAATGGAAAAGGAATAATAACCTATAAAAATGGGAAAACCGAACTTGTATTTTTTAACAAGGGTACCAAAGTAAAAGCCGACGAAAAGGTGGCTGCTTCTAATTGGAAAGAGTTAGAAGGCCAGTATGACGAATGCATAAAAGGCAATTGCATTACGGGAATAGGAACTATGCAATTTCCAAGTGGTAACAAATATATAGGTAGTTTTGTAAACCGGAAAAGACAAGGTGCTGGGATTTTTTATTTTGCAAATGGCGATGTATTTGAAGGTGCTTTTAAAGAGGATTTAAAAGTTGATGGAACCTATACCTTTAGCAACGGCTACTCTTTTACCGGTAAATTTCTGAATGAGGAGTTTTATAATGGGTTATTTAAAGCGCCTACTGGGAATACAGTAGCCATGAATAATGGAAAAGTTATTATCCCTCCAGTCCCGGTTAGTGCTGTGGGGCGCGACAAGTCTGCTCCCTGCCAAAA
>NZ_JBAZRL010000104.1:0-3239 GCF_041662865.1 Pedobacter sp. | reverse complement strand
AAAAATACATTTCCTTTTTTATCTACAGATGCACCCTCTGTAAATTTAAGTTGGGATGAGATTAGTTTTAAGCTATCTTGATTAAAAAGTGGTTTATTAATGCTTTGTGCATTTACTGCAAATGAAAATAAAAAACAAACCACAACTAGTTTGATAGAGAAGTTAAAACTTATCCTTTCCATGTACCGCTTTTCTTTAAATAACGGATGGTAAGGTAATAAACAGCCAATACAATTGCAGCAGCAATACCGATATTATTTCTAAGTTCTTCATCACCCTGTGTTAGTTGTGGGTAATAAAAAAGTAGAATTATTACTATTCCTGCTAACCAAACGGTTTGTGTATTGTATTCTTTAATAAGCCAACGTTTCCCATTAAATGTCATATTAGTTATGGTTTTTCCAAGGCCATTAAAATTAATCCACCATCGATCTACACGAGCACAATAAGAATCGAATTGCTCACCAAATTTATTTCTTAAAAAATTTTCTTCAGCTAATACAATTGCTTGATAAATAAACAAAAACAGAGGAATAAATATAGCCATGAACAATAATGAGTTGATCAAAATACCTACGCCAACTAGCATTAAAACATTTCCCACATATAATGGATTGCGACAATGGTTAAAAAATCCTTCGACTACTAAATGATCTGCGTACACATTTTTATCTTTTCCGCCACGTACTATATACGCTAAAGCAATTGCTACACCACGAATTAATTGTCCAAAAATAGTAATGAACAAACCTATAATTAATGGATATAAATAATAATTTGGACCTAATGCACTCTCTCTAAACAGTTGAGGAGATGGAATAAACAAAGCGAGATACAGGAAAATAAATAAGAAATTTCTGTACTTAAAAAAGAAGTTACCTATAGCGATCATTTTAGTTTTTTACTGCGATAAAGCCTGTGAAATTATACCATTTAAAAAAGGTTTCGGTGTGAGGAAAACCTGCTTCTTTAAGCATTTTGAAGTTTTCACTTAGCTTATAAGGAATTAAGACATTTTCTAAAGCCTCTCGCTTTTGTGAAATCTCCATTTCACTATAATTATTTCGACGTTTATAATCGTAATAGTATTTAATAAAGTTTCTGTTAAAGAGACTATCCTCCGCTAGGATTTTTTCGGAAATAATTAATACACCTCCTGGAACTAACCCATCGTATATTTTCTTTAATAATTTTTCGCGAAAAATTGGACGAACAAATTGTAGTGTTAAACATAAAATGACTACAGATGCATTTTCGATTTTAATGTCTTCGTGTAAATCGGCCTCTACTAATTCGTAGTTTCTTTTAAAATCTGCTTGTTTTAGTTTAACATCACATTTTTTTAGCATTTCTGCGGAATCATCCACTCCGATAAACTTAATATTTTCTTCAACATAGGGATTTAATCCTATCATGGTTGTACCAGTTGAACAACCTAAATCTATTACATTAGTATGAGGCAGAGCATGTTCTATAGCCAACTCTATAATCATGCGCTGTATTTCATTATAGAAAGGCACAGAACGTTCAACCATATCATCAAAAGCATTAGCAACTGTGGCGCCAAACTTAAAATCTGATGGTTTTTTTATTTCTTCTTTAAAAACATTATCAAGGTTATCCTTCTTATCCATTGGGTTTCTGAATGTATTATCTGTTTGCAATAAATCTAACAATGTTTTATGATAAAACTAATTGGCAATATATATGGTTAAACTATGTTAACTTTCATTTAACACACAAGGCATTCAGTTTGTTCTTGAAGTTTTATTATATATTAATAAGGATAATGATTTTCGGTGGAGTAATAACCCTTTTTGTGACATCTAGAAAATTGAACAGCTTTAATTCTGCTTAAACACATTAATAGCCGAAGTTTTCCAAGGGATATAATTTAATAAAGCACAGATTTTTGCCACTTCTATTTCTACAAAGCCAGGTACATCGTTTACAATTCTCCAGCGGATAGTATATTTTGGATTATAACTGACGTAAATTACTACATCATCTGATAAAGGTTTAAGATTAGAAAAGGTTTTTAAATGAACATCTTGCAATTCAGTGGCTAAGCGAATTAATCGTTCTTTCATTACTTTGGCTAAAGCAGCGTTGGGGTTAAATTCATCAAATATAGCAAGGACAGTCACATTCATACGGCAGGAATAAATACTATTATTTTTAGCAAATGTAATTAAATAATGTTGCCCCACAGCAAAAAAAATGTCAAAACTAGATCAGAATAATAATATTAAGTGCGATTTCGCTTTAAAATAGTCATGCCTTTATTTATTTCTTGCTTATGCCAACTTAGAAAATGCTAAAACAAAAATGGAAGATTGTTCCATGATCTTGGTATTAAAGCCTAAAAAATAAAAAGGAGAAACAATCATAACTGTCTCTCCTTTTAGTATTGATATAAATTGTTATTCCATTATTTAAAGCCAAATAAAAACGGAAATATAAAGGTTACTATAATTGCCCAAATTAAATAAACAGGTAAGTAATAGGCAATGGTTTTACCCACTGCACTGATGTTCACTTTTCTTTGAGCTGCTTTATACAATTGGAACGTTACCAATAAAAGGTTGATTAATATCAACGCATTACTACCTAAAACCGCAGCTCTGTTTGGTGTAACTCCCCATTGAACAATTCGGAATATGATGGCAGAAAAGGCTACACCATTTACGATTATGGTAACAATAGAAAGAAAAAATAGTATCCAAATTTGTGTATTACTTTTAGTGGATTGATTAGTTTCTGCAACAGAAAAGAAGATAAGCGCCATTACCCCAACTAAGAGTGCATTAAAGATCAGTAAGAACTCACGATCGTTGTATGGATTTTTAGCTGAATATATTATCGCGACTAAATAAACTACCAACATCACTAAAACCAGCGGACTGAATAATTTAGCGATTACTGGTGAAATTTTACCTACTAATTGCGGATTGGTTTGTATAAGGTAGGTAGCAACTAATGGTGCAGCAGAAGCTCCGAAAATTCCAATGTAATCAAAGTAAAAGGTTTCAATATGAATACCAATTAATAGAAACAGATTTATAGTTAGCGCTGTCATTAATCCGCCAGCAATTCCAATAAGACCTGTCATTACTACTAAATCACCTAGGTATTTTAAAAAGCCAAGTCGTTTATCCTCGATGTTTCTATAGTCACCAACAAACGTAAAGCAGAGTATTGAACCTAGAAAAAGGACCAAGTGAATACACGATAAAATC
>NZ_JBAZRL010000103.1:0-3257 GCF_041662865.1 Pedobacter sp. | reverse complement strand
AATCGTGGATATGTTTAGGGTGGCAAGAACTAACCATAATTTAAGCACTGTATTTAGGTACAATATTAATAATGAAAACCTTACGCATAGCTTTGTGTTGATTGGTAATTTGCAATCGCTGATCGATTTAAATGAATTTACCAGGCCAAATAGCAAATCAAATAGTAAAACGGCAAATTTTTCATATCAATTTGGACTGCCAAAAAAATCTTTTGGAGCAAGTGCAAATGTAAACTATACAGTGGCAGATATCGCTTTTGGTAGAACCATTTTTTATGGGCCAACTTTAGGGATAAATCAAGCTTTTGATAAAGGAAAATTAGGCTTAAATGCATCCTTAAGTTATCAGTTGCAACGAAATAATAATATCGATGCTGGAAATATTTTTAATACAAATTTTAATGGTTCCTACCGAATTGGTAAACGAGATGCTGCTAATTTATCTGTTAGTTATTTAAAAAGTAACTCAAAAGATATTACTCTGCCTTCATTTAACGAGATAAGATCTAACCTCGGGTTGGTACATTCTTTTTAAAATTTAACGCTAACTACTATGAAACACAGCTATTATTTTCTGAAAGATTTTAGAGTAACAACAGCCTTGCTTTTGCTGCTCCTTTTAGCTCTTTTTACAAAAAATGTTTTTGCGCAAACACCTCCTCCCAGTTCGGTAAACATAACTGTAAATATCGCAGGGCCATATTCTCCATTTTATGCTGATTATGCTGGCCCTAATGCCTCCAAAGTTCTACTAATTGTACAAAATTTAACTGCGACGCAAAAAAAGATCAAGCTAACTGGCCGACTACAGGGAAATAATGGTATACGAATTACCACTAAATCTAACTATATACCCTTACAACCGATTGTCCTGAATCCAAATGAAACAAAACAATTAAACGGGTTGGCGCTGAAAGATATTTTCGATTTAAACTCCTTAAATGTTTATGGTGTTGACAAGGTAAAACTGGTGCAAACGTCTCGGTTGCCAGAAGGGGACTATACTTTCTGCATTGAAGCTGTAGACATGAATACCAATCAGGTCATTTCGTCGAGCGCGCCCCTAGGTTGTACAATGATTAGCATTATATACCCTGATGCTCCTTTTCTAATTGATCCATCTGTTAATGCTACTACCCCAGGCATTAAAGGATTGAACTTTACCTGGGGAAATGCAGGTAGCGTACCCAATGTAGTTGAATATACATTTGAAATTGCAGAAATGCCGCTACTAGTAAGAACAGACCCAAATCAAATTTTTAATTCGACCTCTTTTTTATGGATTAAAAAAACTGTTTTTAACTCAACCAGTACCACACTTTTACCTTCCGACCCACCTTTAATTGAAGGGAGGAGGTATGCTTGGCGGGTTAAAGCGATTGATCCAACAGGGAAAATAATATTTAAAAATAATGGATTAAGCAGGGCAAATGAATTTAGGTATGGCGAGAAAATAATCGTACCCTCAGTTTTTACTTTAAATACGCCCCAAGCTAAAAGAAGATTTACAAATTTTAATGATTTAGTATTCGATTGGAAATTTACAGATAATAGTGGTAAAAATGATAACATCGGTTTTTATGACGGTATAGCTGGAAGACAGCAATTTAATTTTGGCAATAGCAAGTATGAGCTGTATGTGACTCGTGTTAAAACCATTGAAGAAGAAAAAGCAGATAGTATTGCCGAAGTAAATAATCGAAGAGTTGCTGCGAGAAGTGCGAAGAGTGGTGCAGCAAATACTTCCAGAGATGCAGGTATTGTGATACCTACGAACAATACAAACATTTCATATAAAGCTGCCCAAGAGTTAAAAGACTACTTAAAAGACGAAAATAATTACGAATGGCACATAAGAGATAGAGCAACTGGTACAGTTTCTGAAAAACGACAGTTTGCCATTAAATATGAAAAAGCTGTTGTAAATTATACGATTGCTTTATCTGGTACTTTAAAGTATAATTTTTATAAAGATTACATTACAGGGAGTGCAAAAAAAAATAAGCTGCAGAAAAATCCTAATGAGCCAGTCACGCTAAGTGAAGAGGAAAAGGGAAATCCTTTAGCCAATAAAAGTATCCAAGTGTTAAGAGTATCTCTTTTGGCACCGAAAATTAAGGTAAATAGAAAAGTTACTAAAATAGAAAATGGCTTAGAAAGAGTTACGACAGAAATGCAAGATAGTATAGCCATGGTAAGTGATTTGCAGATTTATCCTTATGGCCCACAGAAACTGGCCAGTTCCACGATAATTGCTCATGGAACGACAGATGGGATGGGAAATTTCAAAGTCGACGTTCCAATAGATAGGTCTAAATTCAAAGTGCTAGATTCTAATGTTATCGTACCTAATAGGACAACAGCTTATGCATTAATTGAGGGTTTAGTTGTAAGGGTTAACGACAATCGTTTTTCTGACCCTAATTGGTATATAATGCCCAACCCTGATAAAACGGGCCTAGACCTGGCAGAGCAAACAGTCGAAATATATGGCTACAAT
The DNA here is from genome assembly GCF_041662865.1 of Pedobacter sp. Classification (GTDB taxonomy): domain Bacteria; phylum Bacteroidota; class Bacteroidia; order Sphingobacteriales; family Sphingobacteriaceae; genus Pedobacter. The sequence continues at coordinate 757 of NZ_JBAZRL010000103.1, read as the reverse complement.
GCTAACGTAAAACTGCAGACGAATGTGCAAAGAGATTTTAAGGGGAAACTTTACCTATTGCGTAACAACGATAATATTCTTAAAGGTGAGGTGAAAAATATGATTGGTGTACAAAAAGAAATCCCAACCTATAAAACTGCAATTAATGCCAAAGGTAAAACTGTAATAGTGGGTAAAGGCCTAACAAGTTACACAGTAGTTGGTATCAATGATATCAATGCTCTTAATACCGGAGAACTTTCATCTAGTTTCTCAAAAATGGCCGTAGCAGGCGCCAAAAGCAACGACGGTTACACAGTTTATTTTGAGCCTGCTAATGAACAAGATGCCCTGTATTTCAATCCAGTTTATGTAAGTAATGGACAGGGGAAAACTGCAACTTTCTCCTCAACAGATTTTGCTTATCGTAATTTAACCGAGCAAATCGCCTTTGGTCCAAAGTTTATTAGCATGCAGCTAACTGGAAGGTATGTTTATAACTGGAAAAATCCCAATGGTAAAACCAATGCAAAATTGCCTTTACCAGAAGGAACTTCATTAACCCTTGTGAAAGGAAATATGTCGCAAAAAGACTTCTTTAAAGGAGGTACTACATTAAACGAAGAAAGGATTATTAGTACTACTACAATTAAAAAAAATGGCGAGTATAGTTTCGATGTTGGCCTAACCGATTACAATAATTTTAATAACGAGGGCAATCACTTAGTTATACTGGTTTCGAGCGATTACTATTATTCACAGCCATACAGCATTACCT
>NZ_JBAZRL010000102.1:0-3257 GCF_041662865.1 Pedobacter sp. | reverse complement strand
AAACGGAATTAGAGACGACAATAGATGGATAAATTTAAGAAAGGCAACTCGTTCAGAAAATATTCAAAACTTAAAAAAGGCACATAAAAGCAATAAAAGTACTGGTTTATTAGGAGTTTACCTAAATAAAAAAGAAGGAAGTATTTATTCAAAAATAACAATTAATAAAAAAGTAATATATTTAGGCTGTTTTAAAACAGCAGAAGAAGCACATAAAATTTATTTAACAGCAAAGCGGGAACTGCATCCATACGGTACGCTATAATGAACATATTAGAAGAATTAAAGACTCTACAACAACAATTCAATCCACCAGAACATACAAAAACAGGAGACAGCTACATCAGCGATGCCGTGACCTATTCAGCCTTATATCGTGCAGGTTGTGACGAAAGCGTTATTAATGACGTATTGCTAGAGCCTGTAGAAAAAAGGAGTGAGTGGATTGCTTATTTTGAAAATTTAGGAGTTAAAAAATGATTGAATTAACAAAAGAAGAAGCATTAAGCATATTGCAAGCATTATCAATGTTTGAGGGATTTTTGTTCAGTGTAGAAGGACAAGGGGCAAGAGGCATAGCAGATTTATTGGAGCATCCAGTTAATTTATTAGCGGAGAAATTGAAAAATGATTAGTGACACCGTTTTCAAAGACGCTTTAGAAGTTGCATATAAAGCCATAGGTATGACAAAAGCACAAAGGAACGCGTTTATTTATATAGATATGAATAGCCCTATCCATCAAAGAGATCATATTTTAGAAATAGCCGAAAATAAAGCAAGAGAACACCAATCGGCAAAAAAAGCATCAAAAAAAGTGCGATCAGAATTTGAGGAGCAAGCCGCTCTAGTACATTGGTTTAGAAAAACATATCCTGATGTATGGATATACGCGAATCGAAACGGTGGAACGAGATCACCTAGAGAAAAAGTAGATCAGATCAGGGAAGGCGTTTTAGCGGGCGTGGCTGACTTATTTGCGCCAGGCTTTAAGCTATACATTGAGATGAAAAGAACTAAAGGAGGAGTTACCAGTGACGCTCAGATTGCATTTAAAGAGCATGTAAAGCAATTCGGGTATAGCTGGATATTGGCAGAGGGGTTTGAGGATGCAAAAGAAAAGATATTGATATTTATTGATGGAGATAAAAATAAAACGTGACATTTGTATTTTTATGTTTATAATTAAACTCAACTTAACAGGAGAGAAAAATGAAAAATTCAGATTACACAATAGCAGACAGAATAGCAGAAATAGAACAAAGCATCATAGACGATACAGTAATGTTTGACGGTGATAAAGGACTAGAATCATTCCTTGCTTTCATTACCAGCGAAGAAATAACAGGCGACGAAGCAAAAGTACTAAACGATGTCATTGTCGCGGCTTTATCAGCTCCATTTTCAGACCGTCATAAACCTATTAACGCTATTATTTGCAGAAGTGTAGAGTGGCAGGCTGAGAGATTGGCTAGATTGGAGGAAGAATAAAATGAAACTATACGACTTCACACCAGACTATATTTTCGGACGCATATTGTTAGCCATAGTAATTGGCATAACCATAGCAACAACTATTATATTTGTAAAAACAGCACATGCGATTGATACTCACCAATATGAAAGATTTCTAGGAGAAAAGGTTTACACTGAAAAACAAACATGAGATAATTAAATTGTTATTTGTGTATCTTCTGTGAAAAGTTAAACAAATAACGAAAGTTATACTAACCCGCGTTCTAGTGTTTGTCACAGCATACACTCCGCGGGTTTTTTATTGGATAAAATAAATGATTACACCTGAATTACTAAAAGAATTTTTTTATTACAATAAAGACACAGGAATTTTTACTAGAATAAAGAGATCAGGAAGTTCAAAAAAAGGAGATATTGCTAATAAAATTAATTGTATTGGGTACGTTTATATTTCATTTTTAAATAAAAAACATTTGGCTCACAGATTAGCTTGGCTTTATGAATATGGTTATTACCCAGATTATGAAATAGATCATATAGATGGTAATCCATTAAATAATAAAATAATTAATTTAAGAAAAGCAAATAGTGGAGAAAATAAGCAAAATATAAAAAGATCAAGTAAAAATAATAAATTAGGAGTTCTTGGAGTTTGTTTTATAAAATCAAGGAACAAGTTCCTTGCTCAAATAATGATAAACTACAAACAAAAGTTTATTGGGTATTTTAATACACAAGAAGAAGCCTACAATGCCTATGTAGAAGAAAAAAGAAAATTACATCCATTTGGAGAATTATAATATGAAAAACTACACACCAACAAAACACAATGGATCAATTCAACCAGTAAATAACAGGAAGAAAGTAGTTTACAGAACAACGCACGATAACGGACGCTTAAGCCATATCCATGCGCCTATTAGGGCTGAGTATTTGAACTGGGGTAGGAATTTAACGATTGGAAGGATCTATGATTATGAGGTTTTGAAATGATAAGTGAAAAAATATATGTAGATTCGGATAATAAAAAATGTACTCTTTATGAAATGGTTAAAACAGAACCAGAATGGGCTGTTAATAGGATTATTGCTGGAGAAAAAGCTATTGAAAAACTGTCAAAGCTTGAGACAACAAAGCATGAGCCGCTTAGCGATGAGAAAATAAAATATATAGCCATAGACCATTTTGGAACTAAGCTAGATGGAAATGATTTCATGTTTGCAAGAGCCATTGAAAAAGCGCACGGAATAGGTGAATAAATGAGTGAATTTGTAACTTACAAACAAGCAATGCAACTGTTAAAGTCTGATGCATCAAACATGCACAAAACATTGAAGAAACACGGTATCGTTAGGGTTGATGCTGGCATACAAGGGGATAAGGCGTATTATAGAAAAGATGAGGTGGTAAAGCTTGCTGAAGAAATAGCAAGAAGGAGAATACCTAAACAGAATGATGAATGGGACACGCAACAAATAGCAGATCATTTTAAGATGCACAAGACTACGGCTGTAAAGCTGGTAAAGCAACCAGGATTCCCATCGGTAAAACGGCGGTATATAAAAGGAATCGCAACTAACGCCACACGTGTTTGGGACGCTAATGAAATAAAACTAACCAGAAAAGAGGATTTTAAAAGCTATAACTCGCCACGAAGTGAACGAAAACACCCAAAGGTAACAAAACAACAACCAATCACAAAAATGATGGATTTAGAAAAGCAATTTTTAAGGGGGTTTAGATTATGAAATAAAAGCAATGTATTACCAATTAATTTTAATA
>NZ_JBAZRL010000101.1:0-3845 GCF_041662865.1 Pedobacter sp. | reverse complement strand
TATGATCATTGTAGTCGGCACCTTAACCATTTTCTTAACAGGAGTTTTATTAACTAAGATAAAGAGGAGGACGGGGATATGAGTAAAGGATTCATCCCGGTTATGCTCACGCCTTTTTTGAGCAACGGAAATATCGATTATAAAGCTTTAACACAGCTTACTGAAATTTATTTACAAGCTGGTGCAGCGGGTTTGTTCGCCAATTGTTTGTCGAGCGAAATGTTTGAATTAACCGCTCTAGAGCGCATTCAGGCTATTAAACATGTAATCAACGTAGTGGGCGGCGAAGTGCCTGTAATTGCAACGGGTACGTTTGGAGGTGAAATTACTAAACAGGCCGATTTTGTAAAAAGAGTGAATGAAGTGGGAGTAGAAGCGGTAATTGCCATTAGCAGTTTATTGGCGGCAGAAGAAGAAAGTGACGAGGTTTTTGAAAACAATGTCTTTGAATTATTAAGGCAGACAAATGATATTCCAATCGGATTTTACGAGTGTCCGGTACCTTATAAAAGGGTTTTGAAACCTAAACAATTGCAGCAATTTGTACAAACGGGTAGGGTTATCTATCACAAAGACACCAGTTTAGATCTTGATCAGATTAAGGATAAAATTGACTTAACAAAGCGTTATACTTTTGGCTTATATGATGCCTATATGGTACATGCAGTTGATTCACTGAAAGCAGGGTCTGCAGGTTTATCTTGTATTCAAGGTAATTATTTCCCCGAGCTAATTGTTTGGCTGTGTGATCATTACAATGATGCGAATCTCAGTACGGAAGTGTCAATTGTTCAGCAGTTTATGATTGATAATATGGACGTAATGCATAACGTTTATCCCATAGTTTCTAAGTATTTCTTGCAAAAAAGAGGTCTAAATATATCGACGTTTACCAGGAGAGAGGTAGGTATGTTTACACCGGCGGTAGTCAAAGAGGTTGAGAAATTATTTAAAGATTATACAGCACTGCTAAGTGATGTTAATATTCAGGTTTATATTTAATTTTCTTAGCTGTTTTCGATCGATATCAATTTTAACAATACTTAATGTAAGGCATTAACTCGTCCATGGTTAGCCCTAAATATTCACAGGCTTGGTATACTGTTACCTGCTGGTGTTCTCGTATCCCAAACAAATCTCGCATAAGTTGCATCGTACGTTGACACGATCGATCGCTCTTACCCGTAATCTGCTTCAGGTCTGCAGTGTAAAAAATTATTCTGTGTAACGGCGTTTTCATAGATACTCCTTTGTGCTCTCATCGAGTTGTTTTTTTAAGTAATTAATAACACTAAAATACCTAATTAAAAGGCGTTTATCAAGTGTTTTAGCACTTTTACGAATATTTCAAGGCTAGGTAAAACACCCGTTGCCATTTTGATAACGATAGGTAAAACCAATGTTATCATTTTGTTAACAAAAACTCTATTTTATTGATAAAATAACAATATCGTTTAACGGGTAAAATAAAATATTTTCCATAAACCGTCAATATTTATGCGTAAATGCTAATGAAATTATTTACAAATTAATGTAGTACCAATCAACGGTATACAAACGGCATACAAACGGTATACCAACGGTTAACCTGGTCTGGTTTTCGGCAAAAGCGACAGATTACGACAACTGTACACAAAAGCGTCAATTTGCGACAAATGCGACATTGCCTGTTTTTAATAGCTGCAATTTTACATCATGCAATGGCAATAGTGCCATGGTAAAACAATTTAATTTATAGTATTATGGCAAAGTCTGAAAACAATGAAGTGATGTTTGGAGCCCGCGGGCAAGTGGGTAATTTGGTGGTTTTTAAAAATTACTATGGTAGAACAATCATCTCTAAAGTAAAAACGAAGCGAGACAAGGAAGTGTTCAGCGAGAAGCAAGAGCTCACCAAAGAGCGTTTCAAAGAAGCAGTAATTTATGCAAAAGGCGCAGTAAAAGATGAAATCTTGTGCGATTTCTATCGACCTTTTGAAAAAGGGGGATGTAAAATTTACAACTTGGCCGTGGCCGATTTTTGTAAACCACCTGAAGTTAAAAGCATCAAATTAACGAACTATGATGGTAACATTGGCGATTATCTTACCATCAGGGTCTTAGATAATTTTAAGGTGGTAGGAGTTGCGGTAACGGTCAAGAAGCCAGATGGATCTGTGATCGAAAGTGGTCCTGCGGTATTAGCAGCAAACGAGGCTGATTGGATTTATACAGCAACCGTAGTTAACGAAGATGTTGGTGGTACAATCATTAACATCAAGGCAAGTGACACGCCTGGTAATGTAACTGAATTTGAACAGGTACTTACAATTCTTTAAAACGGAAAGCCCCTCTAGAGCTTAGAGGGGCTTTAATGCTAAGTTAGCGAAGCAGTACTTAATTCAAATACTTCCTTTTATAATCTAACGGCGTCATTCCTGTCACCTTTTTAAAATGCCTGTAAAAATTAGATACGTTGTTAAATCCGCAGTTAAAGCAGATCATCTCGGTAGGGAGCTTATTCTCTATTAAAAAACGACAAGCGTGACTCACTCTAATCTCAATGAGGAAATCGTAGTAGGTCTTTTTTGTTATTAATTTGAAATATCTGCAAAACGAAGTAATACTTAAATTGCTTAATGAAGCCACTTCTTCTAAACTAATATCTTTTTTATAATTAGTTAGTGTGTAAGTGCAGATTTTGTTAATACGTAGTGTTTCAGATTCATTCGATTGATAAAAGGTGCTTTTTGTGGTGATCGTTTCGAACTCAACCGTTTCTGCTAATGTTTTTAAGATCGTGAACAAAATAATTATCCGATCTAAATTTGTAGCGTGTACGGCGGTTTCCATTAATTTAGCGAGGGCTTCTTTTGTTTTTCCATGGATAACCATGCCGCTTTTTGCACGTTCAAATAATTTTGGAATGAGATAAGCCTCAGGTAAATTTAATAAATGCTTGCCTAAACAATCGGGTAAAAAATGAATCACCATTGCCTCGACATTTAAATCTGGATTATTCTGGAAATACTCGTCTTTACAACGCCAAGTATGAGGGAGATTTTCGCCCAATAAAACCATTTCATCCGAAGCAAAATTACTGATGTTGTCGCCTATAAAACGGACCCCTTCACCCTTGATATTATAGTGTAATTCGAGCTCAGGATGGTAGTGCCAAACTGTACCAAAATCTGGTTTAATATCGTGCCTTATACTGAACGAACTTTGGAGCGTAACTGGAACTTTATGAAAGTGTGGTTTCATCTGTGTTCATTAAAAAATCATAAAAATTTTCGTTGGCTAAAGCAACTAGTTTTGGCAAATCATAAATATAATAAGATTAAAGATAGGGTGTTTTAAGATAACATCCTATATTAATTTGATAAAAAAATAGAATAAATAGTGTTTTTGATTAGTGAGTTTTGTATATAGCCGTTAAGGCAACAACCAAAATATAAACCGACAAACTCTTTCTATATAAATTGTTTGTTCATTAATGAATTATGAAATCGGGTGTACAAGGACAAATTGTATTAGTTTCAAGTGGAGATTTAAGGCTCTCGGCAAATCAAAATTGCTGGGCTGCACAGGCCCAAATGGAAGGTCAATTATCAGCCGCAATTGAGAAGTTGGGCTGGTCTGTAAAACGTGCACATTCCTATGATTCAATTAAGAAACATGGCTTCATCGATTCGCAAAGAATGGGGATGGATATATTTCGTCATATCGATCCATCACAGCCTTTAATTGTAGCCGAAAGTGTTTGGCAATATTCACATCATGTACTTGCTGGTTTAACTACACATCGTGGTCCAATTTTAACTGTTGCTAACTGGAGCGGTCAATGGCCAGGTTTAGTAGGCATG
>NZ_JBAZRL010000100.1:579-3869 GCF_041662865.1 Pedobacter sp. | reverse complement strand
AAAAAAAAGATGGTGAAATTAGTAAACTCATCACTGCTCAAAAGCTAAAACAGTTACAAATTGAAAAACAAAATGCATTAATTGCAGGAAACGTTCTTTTGGCTAAACAAAAACAGAGCGAAATAGAGCTGTTATCAAAAGAAAAAGAACTTCAAGATTTTAAACTAAGCGAGCAAACACAGAAAATAAAAAGTCAGAATTTAAATGCCATTAACAAAGAGCAACAGTTAAAACTGGCAAAAACCGAACAACAAGCTAAAGAACGAGAGCTAGCTAACGAAAAAACAACCCGAAATTTGTTATTAATTGGCTTTGGCTTATTACTGCTGCTAATCGTCACGTTTTTTAATCGCTACAAGCTAAAACGCAAATTAGCGCAGCAAACAGAACTACTGAACATTAGAAATAATATTAGTAAAGATTTGCATGATGAAATTGGAAGTACTTTAACTAGCATTAACATTTTAAGCAGTGTATCGCAACAAGCAATTGATCATGATACTGGCGAAGCAAAAAAAATGTTGGAGAAAATAGCAACACAAAGTAAAACCATACAGCAAAGCATGAGCGATATTGTTTGGAGCATACAACCCAATAACGAAAAAATAGAAAATCTAGTGATAAGAATGAGAGAATTTGCAGCTCAAATCTTAGAGCCATTACCTATTAATATATTTTTTGAGGCCGATGATGAACTAAAGAAAAAATCTTTACCAATTGATTATAGAAAAGAGATTTTACTGATTTACAAAGAAGCCTTAACTAACATTACTAAACATGCCAATGCAAATACGGTAACCATTAATTTCAACAAAACAGCAAAAAATGCTGCCCAACTCATTATTGCTGACAATGGTACCTGGAAAGGTGAAACATCTGGCACGGGATTGAGAAGCATGAAAGAGAGAGCAGAAGCCATTAATGGAACTTTAACAATTGCCCATCAATTACCGGGTACTCAATTACAGCTTTTAATTAATCTACCCTAATTTGGGGATATAGCAGAAGCCATCTTTCATTTAATATTGAACATCAAACCTTAAAAAATGGCGATAAATGTATTAATATTCGAAGACAACCAGAATTTACGCTTTAGTATAGAAACTATGCTAGCGTGGAATGCTGACTTTAACTTATTAAAAGCAATGCCAGATGCCAACACCGTTGAAGAAACATTAGTCAGTTATCAACCTGACGTAATTTTAATGGACATTGACATGCCTGGCACCAATGGCATCAACGCGTTAAAGAAAATTAGAGCAACCAACCGGTATGTACATGTAATTATGCTCACTGTTTTTGAAGATGAAACCAACATTTTCGAAGCTATTTGTGCAGGCGCAAATGGTTACATTTTAAAGAAAAATTTCGACCAAATACCTACAGCTATCATGGACGTAATGGCTGGAGGCGCCCCAATGACCAGTAGTATTGCTAAAAAAGTGCTTTCTTTTATCCCAAAGAAAAATGAAAATCATAAACAAACATTAGAACTGCTAACTGCCCGAGAAACAGAAATATTAGAATATGTGATCAAAGGTTTTAGCTATAAAATGATCGCAAATGAGCTTAATATCTCTGTAGAAACCATTCGTAGTCATATTAAAAAAATATACAAAAAACTACATGTAAATAGCGCAACCGAGGCAATCTACAAGTACAACCAAGGTTAACTCGAAGCCTATCTTTTCACCCTTTTATGGTATTGATGACTGTTTGTTAACGGTTTAAATTTGATTAGAAATCATCACTAATTGAAAATCTTACCATGAAAACAAAAATCTTAATCATTTTATGTGTTGTTGTAATAACAGCATGTAAGAAAAAGGAAACTGAAAATGTTCCTAAAGTTGAACAAAAAACTTTTATAAGTAAGCAAGTTTATACTATTGGCACCTATACATGGAATTACGACACAAATAATCAATTAAGTACAATTGTATTTGCAAGCGCAAACGAAGCCTCGAATGGTTCTAGCACTTATATCATAAACAGTGTAAATAGCAAAGGCGCAATAGTAGATGCTTTGGAAGATCGAGTATCTCCAACATTAATAGACTATAGGTATGTAAACACATACAATTCAGAAGGAAATTTAGTACGTACTAATTTTTTTAATAATGCAACTGGTGCATCAGCAGGTTATACTACTTTAGAGTATTTATCAAATAATCAAATAAAGCAAACCAGTTTCAATGCGAGTAATGAAGCAAATCAAACTGCAATATATACCCTCAGTACGGATGGTAAAAACGTGATAGAACAGAGGAGCTATACCTCAGCAGGCGTACTAAACCACACTTATGTTTATAGTAATTTCGATACAAAAAAAACCGCTAGTAGTTTATATCCGAAAGGATACGCAACATCGCCGTTTAGTGAAAATAATTTTCAATCTCAAAGTTTAATCCTTGGTACTGCTGGAGTTCCTACCAACGTCACTTACACTTACGAATATAATTCCGAAGGCTATAGAACTAAGCGCACTTCGTCAAGTGGTGTTTTTGACACCGTTGAATACATTAAAAAATAAACTATCTAACCATGAAAACAAAAATTTTAATCATTTTATGTGTTGTTGCATTAACAGCATGTAAGAAAAAGGAAACCGAAACGAAACCAACACCGGTTGCTAAAAATTATTATGCAGTTGGACAAGAAACTAATTCTACAACAGGCATATCAGTTATAAAATATTGGAAAAATGGAGTAGCTACTAATTTAACCGACGGCACCAAAAATTCTTATGCAAGCAGCATTGCAATAATTAATGGCGAAGTATTGGTAGCTGGGTCAGAACATAATGGTACACATTTAGTAGCGAAACTATGGCGTAATGGGGTACCTACTACATTAAGTAATACCGCATACCATGCTGTACCAGATAGAATTTTTGTTTCTGGCACAGATGTTTATATAACTTTTAGTGAAAAAAATGCCAGCGCTATATATGTGACTAAACTTTGGAAAAATGGTATAGTTACAAATATTAGTAATGGAATTACGGATATACAAACTAGTGGCTTATATGTTAACGGGAATGATGTATATGTAGCTTATAGCGAGTTTGTTCCTAGCCATGGCACGTATAAAGCAAATCTTTGGAAAAACGGAACGGTAACCAGTTTAACTGCTGGCTTATATAATGCCTTAACTGCAGGCGTAACGGTAACTGGCAGTGATGTTTATGTAGCTGTAAAAGAGCAAGTAGAAGGTTCCATCTACTACAAAGTAAGACTATGGAAAAATGGCACATTTACCGACTTAACTGATGGATCTGTTTTTACTGA
>NZ_JBAZRL010000100.1:0-569 GCF_041662865.1 Pedobacter sp. | reverse complement strand
TGGGTAACGATACGTACATAGTTGGTACAGAATCATCTAGCGGACTGACCACCGCGGGTAAAGTTTGGAAAAATGGAGTATCATCTACCCTAACCGACGCTAGTAAAACTAATTATTTATACGGCATAGCAGCAATTGGTACAGATGTTTATGTTGGTGGTTACGAGCGTATTGGAACTACCACAAAATATATCGCCAAAACTTGGCTAAATGGACAAGAAACCAAACTAAGTGATGGAAATAGCGATTGCAGAATAATCGGTGTTTTTGTCAAATAGAAACATTTAGTACAAAGTGCAAAACTCAATTTGAACATACCAAAAGGTAATATTAAGCTTCATCATCATGAAAACAAAATCATTTTTAATACTATATAGCGCTGTAATATCGCTTTTTGTACAAGCTAGTTTTGCCCAAACGAAAGTAGATTTAACTGCGTATTTAGGTAAAAACGGCGTATTTAAAAGCCATAAACCTACTCGTTTACAGGCAAATACCAACAACTGTTTCAATTTAAAAATTTGATATAAGGTCATAGCCGATAATGGAACCGTCCTTAAAGCTTTCTT
>NZ_JBAZRL010000099.1:0-3948 GCF_041662865.1 Pedobacter sp. | reverse complement strand
TGCATTAATGCCTATTTAACAAAGGCAAAAAAACAAGACTGGTATAAAAACACCCTGTTCGTATTTATTGCAGACCATGGGCATCTTTATCCTAAAAACAAATACGATATTTTTATGCCTGAGCGTTATCATATTCCACTCCTATTTTATGGGGAAGTTTTAAAAAACGAATTTAAAGGTAAAAACTCAGATAAAGTTGGAAGCCAACAAGACTTAGCATCAACCCTCCTAGCCCAAATGGATATCTCCACAAAAGAATTTACCTGGAGTAAAAATCTATTAAATCCTTATACTAATGGCTTCGCCTTTTTTAGTTGGGATAATGGACTTGGTTTTATCAACGAGCAACAGTGCGTTTCATTTGACAATGTTGGAAAAAATATCCTCTACGAAACAAAGAAGAATTCCATAGCTACCCAAACCAGCCTTAAAAAAGGAAAAGCCTATCTACAAACCGCTTATCAACAATTCATTAAACTATAAAAATAAAAACACCATTAAAATACAATAGTAAACTACTGAAATAATAAAAAACAACGATGAAACTAACCAAATTCTTAATTGTAATAACAGGCATCGCACTGTTTATTGGAAATTACAACAAATCTTATGCTCAAAGAGGGGGTGTAAACTGGACTAAAGAGGGAAATGCCTATTATCAAAATTCTGGCGGAGAGATTATAACTGTAACCCTGCCAAAAAATGAGCGAAAAGTTGTTATTAGTAGGGCACTACTTACCCCGACAACTGGTTCGGCTCCATTATCAGTTCGAAGTTTTAAATTGACTGATGATGGAACTAAAGCACTAATTTACACGAATACCAAAAGAGTTTGGCGTCAAGACAGTCGTGGAGATTATTGGGTAGCCGACATCAACAATAACACACTCACCCAAATTGGCAAAGATAAGCCAGGCTCTTCTTTAATGTTTGCGAAGTTTTCTCCAGACGGCAGCAAAGTAGCTTACGTGAGCGGACATAATATTTATGTGGAAGATCTAGCCACCCATAGCACAAAAGCGCTTACTACTGATGGCACTAGCAGAATGATCAACGGAACATTTGATTGGGTTTATGAAGAAGAATTTGGCTGTTTAGATGGCTTTAGTTGGAGCCCAGATGGAAAATCTATCGCATATTGGCAAATTGATGCAACCAAGATCAGAAATTTTTTGATGATGAACAACACTGATTCGATTTACTCATTTAACGTTCCGGTAGAATATCCTAAAGTTGGACAGAATCCTTCATCTTGCAAAATTGGTATTGTAGATCTTCAAACAGCCAAAACGAATTGGCTAGCTGTACCGGGCGATAACGTGCAGCATTATATCCCTAGAATGGAATGGATACCAAATACCAATGAAGTAATCTTACAGCAATTAAACCGTGAGCAAAATGAAAGCAAGGTGTTTGTTGCAGATATAACCGCTGGCAGCATAACCGAAATTCTGAAAGAAAATGATAAAGCTTGGATCGATCCCACCGATGGATGGATTTGGCTAAATGGAAATAAAGAGTTTGTTTGGGAAAGTGAAAGAGACGGATGGAGGCATTTGTACAGAGTAAGTAGAGATGGGAAAAAGCAAACGCTGATTACCAATGGCCAGTACGATATTATGGGCGTTAATTTAATCGATGAAAAGAAAAACCTAGTTTACTTTAGCGCATCGCCAAATAATGCTACGCAAAAATATCTCTATAAAACCAAATTAGATGGCAAAGGCAAATTAGAAATGGTAACTCCATCTGTTTTGCCAGGAACACACAATTACAACATCTCTCCAAATGGTTTGTATGCAAGCCACAATTACAATAGCTCAGTTGTGAGCCCAGTAACAGAGTGGATGAATTTTACCACAAATAACCCGTTAACCATGGAGGGTAGCATTACAAGCCAGCTGGCAAAGCAACAACCTCCAAAAAACAAAGTAGAATTCTTTAAGGTAAAAACCGAAGATGGCGTTGAAATGGATGGATGGATGAAAAAACCTGATAATTTTGATGTTACCAAAAAATATCCAGTAGTTTTTTATGTATATGGTGAGCCTGCTTCGCAAACAGCTGCAGATGTATTTGGTGCTGGCAGAAACAATTTATACAATGGAGATATGGCGGCAGATGGCTATATCTACATATCAATGGATAACAGAGGGGCGCCAGTTCCAAAAGGAACAGCTTGGCGTAAAAGTATTTACAAGAATATCGGTGTGATTAATATTAGGGATCAAGCGATGGCAACAAAAAAATTATTAGAAACTTACTCTTTTATGGATAAGGATCGTGTAGCCGTGCATGGATGGAGTGGCGGTGGTTCTACAACACTAAACTTGCTTTTTCAATATCCCGAAATCTACAAAACCGGAATAGCTGTAGCTGCAGTTACCAATCAGTTAACTTATGATAATATTTACCAAGAGCGTTACATGGGAACTCCATTTCCAAGTACCGAAGCTTTTGTAAAAGGTTCACCAATTACTTATGCTAAAAATTTAGTTGGAAACTTGCTATACATTCACGGTACTGGTGATGATAACGTTCATTATCAAAATGCTGAAATGTTGATCAATGAACTGATTAAAAATCAAAAAGTATTTCAAATGATGAGCTATCCAAATCGTACCCATGGAATCTCTGAGGGAGCGGGAACAAGAGAACATTTATCACTTGTTTACACCAAGTTCTTAAAAGAGAACTGTCCACCCGGTGCGAGATAAAACAAAGGAACCGCCTCAACTATTTGAGGCGGCTTTTTTTTGACATTAATTTAGGGAAGTCGACATTGTTTTGCTATTTTTAGAAATCTAATCGTTTTCAATTGGCTACGCTATTCAATTACCAAACTCCAGCGAAATTCTCACCCGCTTTTAAAGAATTTTACACCCTCGCCAATCTGAGGCAAGTAAGAGTCTTAAGTGCTGTATTCTTTATCATTTCTGTTTTTTTTAGGCTTTTATCCCTGCTTTATCACGATCAAATGATAAACGTTCCGAAATATGCCGAATATTCTGTCGTTAACTGGGTGCAAATGGGTGGTACTTTTTTCTTTTTAATAGCTAGTAGTATCACACTAAAACTATACAAAGACAACCTGTTACTCAAGAAAAGCATCACAATTTCATTTATAGTTCTTTTACTGCTAACATCTTTTAGTGCCAGCTACATAGTTTCTATGGATAACACCAAAAATACACTAACCTTGTTTTTAATTGGTATCGCTACAGCTAGCTTATTTTTTGCCCTTGAATACCTTGAAATTACTCTGATTGCAATCTTTATCACATTGGTGTATTGGTTCAGCATGATATCAGCAAAAATTAATTTTGATGAGAAAATGATGAATGTCTTTGCAGGACTCATATTGGGTTTTATTTTATATTGTTTTTCGAGGTATAGCTATTTCTTTAAATCACAGCATTTTGTGAGACTTAAACAGTTGGAAGAAAAAAATTTAGAGGTCGAAAAATTACATCGTCAGCAGGGAGAGATTTTGGGTTTTGTCGCGCATGATTTGAGAAATCCATTAAATAACATTGAAGCATTAAGTACACTATTGCATAACGAAGACCCTAAGGAAGAACTTAAACATATCCTAAATGCTTCTCAACAGGCTAAAAACATCATTAATGATCTAATGGAGGCCATTAAAACTGACCAAAATAAGTTAGATATGCAATCACTTAATTTGAACTCTTTTCTAACCTCAACCGTTGAAAAATGGAAAACAAATAGTAAAAGAGATCTCATTCTTCATTTGGAACAAGATAAGATTTATGCGCATGCAAATGCATCTAAACTAGAGCGCGTTTTAGATAACTTGATCAGCAATGCGATAAAATTCTCTTCTGATGATAAAATCATCAGCATTAGCTTGAGAAAAATTGCGAAACGGATAGAGATTAAGGTTAAAGATGATGGAATAGGTATTCCAAAAGAAATGATTTCTTA
>NZ_JBAZRL010000098.1:0-3963 GCF_041662865.1 Pedobacter sp. | reverse complement strand
ATCAATATTAAAAAGGAGAATTAACATGTTAAACAAAAAAAGAACAGCAGGCTGGGCAAGGCTTAGGTTGCTGCTAACACTCCCTTTAACTGGGGCGATGCTTTGTACATCTACAATGGCATTCACAAAAGATTATGGTTATGTAGATTTGCTTCCGGAGAAAAGCGAAATTGCTGTACCAGTACAAAAAATTACACAAGTTAAAAGTGATACATTACGCTTAAGGAAAGCAAAAAAAACAAAATCAAATCAAATTTCCTCCACCCATTGTTAAAGCAGACAAACCAAGTAAAACTTCAAAAACCCCACCGCCGCCAGTTGAGCCACCTCCACCAAGAGAAGATCAAGTGAAGTTCCCTCCACCAATTGTAAAACCTGAAAAGCCAAAAAAATCATCGAAGACGGTCCCGCCTCCACCAATCGAGCCCTCTAGTTCCAAGCCCAAAGCAAAAAGTAAAATTAAATTCCCTCCACCAATTGTAAAACCAGATAAAGCTAAACCGGCTTCTAAAATGATCGAAGGGGATCCCACAGGCATAGAAAAAGTAAAAGAGGTGATAATCACTGGAGACCCTACAAACGATAACGATATCATTAAATAGACTGAATACGCAAAGCGAATAATAAGATATCTCTTGGAAACCGAATTATTGAGGGATATAAACAACGTATTTCGTTTCAAAAAACCCCTCCTCAAAATAAGCTGAAAGTGGATGTAGTTCTGCTTTCAGCTTTGATTCTTTAATCTCTTCTGTTAAATCACCACCTTTAAGATATAAAATACCGTTGGGAATTGCATTGATATGCTCCTTTGCAAACTTTCCCCTAATCCATGGATAGAAATCCACCAGACGAGTTACGGCTCTTGAAACAACAAAATTATATTTATCTGCAACCTGCTCAGCTCTTAAATGGCTAGCTTTCACATTTTTTAGGCCAAGAGAAGCTGCAACTTCGGTTACTACTTTAATCTTTTTCCCAATCGAATCTACCAAGTGAAACTGTGTTTCTGGGAATAAAATTGCCAATGGAATTCCCGGGAATCCTCCACCCGTGCCTACATCTAAAACTTTCTCGCCCGCTCTAAACGTACAGAATTTTGCAATTCCTAATGAATGTAAGATATGTCTTTCATAAAGTTCATCAATGTCTTTTCGCGAAATCACATTAATTTGGGCATTCCAGAAGCTATACAAGTCATATAGTTTAGCAAACTGATCAAGCTGTAGTTTACTAATGTTTGGAAAATACTTTAGAATTAGGTCTGGTTTCACGTCAGGCATGGTATAAAATTTAAAATTAGGTTAGCTAGTGGCTTAAATACTACCCAGTAACTACTTCCACTGTACTTTTTTAACAAATATAGAAACTATACCATTAATCATTAAAAACAAAAACTGAATAAGCTCTAGAATTGGAAACCACCACTTTAGCTCACCGTACTGTAATCGATTTAGCAATCTTGCATATACCAAGCCCCTAAACAGCATACTAAATCCAAAAACACCTAATGCATAATAACGAGTATCATTAAAACACAATAAAACAATTCCAACTACATAAAATAATAGATGGAAAATAAATTGTATAGAAAGTAAAAAACGATGCTTAGTTTGATATAATTTCCCAGCACCGTAGTGGCGCTTTTTTTGACGCAAATAAGCGATAAATGAAGTTTTTGGCTCACTCCAAACATGTGTATCTCTGTGTATACGGATTTCTGTATTTGTCTTTGTTGCACTAGCATTTACAAAAAGATCATCATCACCCGATGGAATATGCATGTGCGCCGCAAAACCTTTGTTCTTAAAAAAAAGCGACTTTTTATACGCCATATTTCTTCCAACCCCCATATATGGCATTCGTTTTAAAGCAAATGACAAATAATTAACTGCTGTAAAAAAGGTTTCTAATCGAATAATAGCGTTTAACAATGTACCCTTTTTTAGATAAGGAGAATAGCCTAAAATAATTTCCGTCTGATCATTCGTCGGTTGTTGCATTCCTCTTAGCCAATTTGAAGATGCAGGAAAGCAATCAGCGTCTGTAAATACCAGCCATTCGTTGGTCGCAGCTTTAATACCCATTGTTACGGCAAATTTCTTTCCAGCAATAAATTTATTGCCATCTGTTATGGTTACAACCTTCAACTTGTCATACTTTTTCGCAAGGCGTTCTAGCAGATCCGCAGTACCATCCCACGACCGATCGTTTACCACTATTATTTCAAAAGCTGGATAATCTTGAACCAAAAAAATCGGCAGGTTCTTCTCCAAATTTGTCACTTCATTTCTGGCACATATGATTACGCTAAGTGGGTTTAATGGACCGTCATTAATTTGATCAATTTTAATTGATGACAATTTCAAATGTACAAACAAGCTGAAATAGAGCTGCGTAAGAAGACAGAAAATAAATGTGCCGAGCAGGCAGATTTCTAAAGCGTTTAATTCCACGATGGTTATTCTAAAAGTCACAAATCTCTCATTTTTAATCTGATTTCCTGTTAATTGTTGATAAAAAGACATAACGTCATCCGATGACGCCAATTGAACCAATAAACTAATAAACCAAGAATTTTGGCTATTTTTGCAGCCGATTTGATGAAGACCCCATATATGAAATTTAATTTACAGGCAAACGATCCACTATCCAAAGCAAGAGCTGGAACAATTACAACAGCTCATGGCGATATAAAAACACCTATTTTTATGCCGGTAGGCACCGCTGGAACTGTTAAAGCCGTGCATCAAAGAGAATTAAAAGAAGATATTAAAGCTCAAATTATCTTAGGCAATACCTATCATCTATACTTGAGACCAGGATTGGATATTATTGAACCTGCCGGTGGATTACATAAATTTATTGGTTGGGATAAGCCAATATTGACCGATAGTGGTGGATATCAGGTTTACTCACTAAGTAAAGTTCGAAAAATCAAAGAAGAAGGTGTAACCTTTAGATCGCATATCGATGGTTCAAAGCATTTATTTACACCCGAATATGCAATGGACATTCAACGTAGCATTGGTGCAGATATTATCATGGCCTTTGATGAGTGCACCCCATACCCTTGTGACTATAAATATGCAGCAAACTCAATCAACATGACGCATAGATGGTTAAAACGTTGTTGCCATCGTTTTGACACTACAATGCCTAAATATGGCTTTGATCAAACACTTTTTCCAATTGTACAAGGATCGGTATATAAAGATTTAAGAGTAAAATCTTCCGAATTTATCGCTAGTATGGAGCGTGAAGGGAATGCGATTGGCGGCTTATCTGTTGGCGAACCCGCCGAAGAAATGTATGCGATGACAGAAGTGGTTTGCAATGTGTTACCAGTTGATAAACCGAGATACCTAATGGGCGTCGGAACACCAATAAATATTTTGGAGAATATTGCGTTAGGTATAGACATGTTTGATTGTGTAATGCCTACCCGAAATGCAAGAAATGGAATGCTGTTTACAAGAAATGGCATCATTAACATCAGTAATAAAAAATGGGAAAATGACTTTTCTCCCATTGATGTAGATAGCGACCTTTATGCTGATCAGGTTTACTCAAAAGCCTATTTAAGGCATTTAATGCACTCCAAGGAAATACTTGGTGCGCAAATAGCAACCCTACATAACCTACATTTCTATTTGTGGCTAGTAAATGAAGCTCGAGAAAAGATAATATCAGGCGAATTTTACGCTTGGAAAAACAAAATGGTTGGTATATTAGGTAATAAATTATAGATGAACTTTTTCCGCAAGCGCTTAAAAATTATTGACGCCTTTATTATTGGCAAATACCTGGGTACGTTTGTGTACACCTTAGTGCTGTTTGTGGTTATTATTGTAATCTTTGACCTCTCAGAGAAACTTGATGACTTTTTAGAGAGTAATATGACGATTTGGGAGACTATTACGCAATATTACGCGGGTTCTATTCCATTCTATGTTAATATGC
>NZ_JBAZRL010000097.1:0-4010 GCF_041662865.1 Pedobacter sp. | reverse complement strand
ATTTACTATAATATTGATGAAGATCCACTAGCTTTCTCGAGGTATCATTTTTTCGTTGAGGAGGGGGAGTTGGATTATTATTTAGTGGGTAATAGGAACAGTGAGGGGTTTTTAGTTCCCGAAATGAACAAAGTTGACTTTTTTATGATCATTCAGCAATTTATAGCTAAAGAAGAGGTAGATTTTATGGTTAGTCGACTCAATAAACTTCCTGATATACAGGTGGCTGCGTTGATTAATCCGCTTAAATTGAAGTCGAAAGAAAATTTGGTAATGTAAATTTTATATTGTTCGTGTATTAAATACACTATATTTGAATCTTAATCAAACCAATAAAAAAATAAAGTAACAGATAAAACAAGCTCGTTTTAAACTAATTCCTGCTTTTTGTTTTATCTTAATATAAAAGAGATATATAGATGAAACCATTTCATTCAAGAACAAAGATCGTGGCTACTTTAGGCCCGGCATCAGCTAAACCAGAAGTTTTATACAGTATGTTTAATGCAGGTTTAGATGTTTGTCGCCTAAATTTCTCTCATGGCTCGCAAGCTGATCATCAAGAAGTTTTAGATACAATAAGAAGTATTAATAAAAAATATAAATATAATGTTGGTATTTTGGCCGATTTACAAGGTCCGAAAATTAGAATTGGAACCGTTAAAGATGGCGGTATTCATTTAGTTAATGGAAATCGTACTGTTATTACCACCCAAGAATGCGTTGGAAATGAAGAGCGGATTTATATTACCTATGAGAACTTTCCTCAGGATGTAAAAGCTGGGGAAATTATCCTTTTGGATGATGGAAAATTGCAGATGAGAGTTATCGAGACCAACTATAAGGATGAAGTGATTTGTGAGATTGTACATGGCGGTATCCTAACTTCCAGAAAAGGAGTAAATCTTCCTAACACTAAAGTTTCCATCCCTTCTTTAACAATTGAAGATCGTAAAAATTTGGAGTTCGTACTTCAAAATGACGTAGAGTGGATTGGACTATCTTTCGTTCGGAATGCTGAAGACATCATCGAGCTAAAAGATATTATCAAAGAAAGAGGGAAGTCTGCAAGAGTAGTTGCTAAAATCGAAAAGCCAGAAGCGATTGCAAATATTGATGAAATTATTGCTGTTTCTGACGCGATTATGGTTGCGAGGGGAGATTTGGGTGTTGAGATGCCAATGGAAGAAGTTCCTTTGTTGCAGAAAATGATTGTACAGAAATGTCGTGCAGCATCAAAGCCTGTAATTATCGCTACGCAAATGCTTGAAAGTATGATTACCACACCTCGTCCAACTCGTGCAGAGGTAAATGATGTGGCAAATTCGGTGTTAGATGGTGCGGATGCTGTGATGTTAAGTGGAGAAACTTCTGTTGGAGAATTTCCGCTAATTGTGATTGAGACAATGCAGAAGATCATTACCAACATCGAAACCAACAACTATCCATTTAATCCTGAGAAATTTCTAAAACCAAACGCTGAAAGCTTCTTAAGTGATGCTGTTTGCGATTCGGCTTGTTTCTTATCTAAGCAAACTAATGCAGTGGGAATTGTTTCAATGACATTAAGTGGTTATACTGCTTTTGAAATCGCAAGTCACCGACCAAAAGCACCTATTTTTATTTTTACCAGTAATGAGACCTTGTTAAATACCTTAAGCTTAATTTGGGGTGTTAGAGGGTTTTACTATGATAAATTTGAGAGTACAGATAATACCATCACAGAGGTTAATGATTTCTTGAAAAAGAAAAAACTCATCAAAAAAGGAGATGTAATCATCAATACTGCGGCCATACCGATGGAAATTAAAGGTAAAACTAATATGCTTAAGATTACGGTAATC
The DNA here is from genome assembly GCF_041662865.1 of Pedobacter sp. Classification (GTDB taxonomy): domain Bacteria; phylum Bacteroidota; class Bacteroidia; order Sphingobacteriales; family Sphingobacteriaceae; genus Pedobacter. Next base: position 2,166 of record NZ_JBAZRL010000097.1, on the reverse strand, counting down.
GATTAAGGTTTACAGGAGAGGTGTCCGAGTGGTCGAAGGAGCACGCCTGGAAAGTGTGTATACCCCAAAAGGGTATCGAGGGTTCGAATCCGTCTCTCTCCGCTATAAAAATGCTGCCCGTAGGGTGGCATTTTTTGTTTGCTCGAGCTGCAACTTGTTTTTAGTTTACTGTCCTACTAAATACAGCAGTTTTAACAGAGCCTATGCTAGATTAGTGTTAGGGTTCCTTTTTAGTGACGTGATCGGCTAGACCATATCCTTTTCGGCCTTCATCTTCACCTTTCTTATCAATTACCAAAACCAAAAACTTCTACCTTGATTAACTGCGAAAACTCCTGCCACCAATTGAGGGATTAGCATAAAGCATAAAAGGAGTAACTCTGGCATGTCAAATTATTGAATATGCAAATATATCATTTATTGATTTTTGATGCAGCCGTTTTAGTTATTCTTTGTTTTAACCAAATGTTAATCTCTGTTAAAAATTTTATAATCATTGAGTTATGGATTAATTTACTGGCATGTTTCGATTAGTCATTCTGGCGATAAGCTTATTGTTTACCTATTCAGGCGCTGTGCACGCCCAAAATTTATATGGAATAGTAAAAGAAGCGGTAAGTAGATTGCCAATTGCGAATGTCTACGTAATTAGTTCAAAAAAAACGGTTTTGACAGATAGTAATGGAGTGTTTCTGCTTAATAATGTGAACGTAGGCGATCGAATTGCGGTTAGGATGATGGGCTATGAAACTGCTGAAGTAATAGTTAATCGGACTACCGATACACTTTTGATATATTTAAAACAAGATGCTATTGCTTTAAAAGAAGTAAATATTAAAACTAATAGAAATTATAAAGTTGATTCGCTAGCGCTCAGGAAAGAATATGCTAATGTTTTTGCATACAAAGGTCCAAGTTTTTCTGATGCGTTTATCGAAAGAGATCCAAGCTATAATTCACCCTTTGGGTTTAGTAACCCTAGATCAACAGCTTCTATAGTAAGTTTAAATGTTTTACAGGTATTTAACTTGATTGGGAGGAAAAAAACGCAAACTACTAAGCTAAAGGAAATATTATTGCGTGACGAGGAGCTAAATTATATTGATGAGGTTGTCTCGGCAAAGAAAGTAAAGTTGGTTACTGGTTTGGAGGGCGAAGAACTGACTAAGTTTATGAATCTTTATCGACCAAGCATTATAACTTTAAAGAAAATGACTGGGTATGAGCTTACCCTTTATATAAAGAAAAGCCACGATGAGTTTAAAAGAATTAAGCCTTAAATTAAATACCCCTCGTAAATTTTAATTTACGAGGGGTATTAGTATTATAATATTACTTAGAAGCCAAAGCCAAGCGATAATGCAAATCCACTGAATTTAGATTTGTCTTGATTAATATCATCCTTTGCGATAGGCTGAAAATCCATTGTATACCTAGCGTTTAAGTTCACTTTCGGCGTAATTTTATAACCTAACCCTACAATACCGCCTGCAATGGACGACCTGAAGTTATCTTTGTCAGTAACAGTAGTTGTTAAATTGTTATTGACATATACTTTTGTAGTTTGATCCATTAGGAATGATGCCTGTGCACCAAGCTGTAAGCTAAATTCTGGCGTGGCATTAAATGATAGCATCACTGGGACGTCAATATATCCTGCATTTAGTCTAATCTCGCCACTGGTTCCGCCTACGGTCTCTACCACTTTGCCACCTTTTTTCGAGTATAATACTTCAGGCATAAAAGATAGCTTTTCACTTAACGGAAGGTCTAAAAAGAAACCAGCTTGCCATCCAGGTACATATTTCGAAGTATATTCAGTACCTGCAAAATTGTATTTTCCCATCATGGTCATATTACCACCTGCTTTGATACCAAATTTGGCATCCATTGTTTGTGCTTTTGTATTTAGGCCTATAAAAGATAATGTTAATCCTAAGGCAATTATGAATAGCTTTTTCATTGGAATATATTTTTGTTTTAGCGGAAATGAAGCTATCATGAGCAATACTCATTGCTCATGATGGTTTCATTTGAATATGATTGTTACTAAGGTTTTTATTGTTTTAGCGTGTTATATGAGAAACCACTTTTTAGGCGGCTTTAACTCTTTTAAATTCCCTTAGAATTTAACACCTAAACCAACTTGAAATACTTGATTTTTGA
>NZ_JBAZRL010000096.1:328-4323 GCF_041662865.1 Pedobacter sp. | reverse complement strand
AGCTATCGGATAACAACTATAGAAATCTTTTTTTATAAAGTTCGTCTTTGCGAGAGCATTCTCCGATTTTTCATCGGTAATGGTCGTGGCAATCTCCTTCAGACAAATAAATTAATACCAAATAGGAGATTGCCTAACCATTAAAAACAAAAAAGCCTTACAGAAATGTAAGGCTTCTTATTATTGCGTCAATGCAACTTCATGCCGTATGGCTTCTTGAAGTACATCAATATTGATATCTTTTAGTTTTTTAAACTTAATGCAATAGCCAGTCACACTTGCCTTACCTAATTTTTCTGCATAGGTTTTTGCTAAATAGGTCTTATCGTCAATACCAAGAATATAAACAGAGATGCCACTGGTGTTTGCACTTAACCCAATTTGATAAAACTCTTTGGTTTTACCATCTGCATATTTTATAGTCCGAAGTCCATATCCTATGTTAGGGTTTGAAACAATCTTATTTTCACTGTTTTTACCATCTAAGAACCATAATTTACATCTTGGCATTGCTTCTAGGATGGTACTGTGCAACGTTTGCATTTCACCTCGTTTTGGTTCTGGGTGACTGTCTATATACTCCTTGATTTGGTCTTGTATGTTCATAATTATTCCAATTCTTCACAGTTAAATTTATGAATATTTAGCAAGTCTACTATTTTCAAAACTATATTTTCATCACAATCAATACGCAAAATCTTATCACAGTCCTCAAGATCGAAATTCCATTTTTCACTTGGAACTAGTTTGTTAATATGCGGCTTGAGCTGCTTAACCTGCGTTTTAGTTTTGACAACAGTTTTGAAAACGTAAATCATTTTTTAGATAATGTAGCCAATAATTCGTCTAGGTAATTTAAGGTCATGGTAAATCCTCCTTGGAAGCCCATTTCTATCATTTTTTCCATACGCTCAAGTGAATCATTTTTAATAACAATGCTCACTTTTGTCTTTCCATCTTCTTCACTAAAAGTAAGATCCCAATCAGACCCTGGTAATTGAGGGTTCTCATCTTTGTCAGCAAAAGCATTCAAATATTTAAAATTCGTTTTTGGGCTAATGGAAGTATATTGCTGAAGTGACCAATGTTCATCGCCCTCAGGACTTACCATGGCATAAAATCTTCGCCCTCCAACTTCAAAATCCATCACTTTTGTTTTTGAGCCCCAAGGTTTAGGTGCCCACCATTGGTCAAGAATTTCCTGTGTAGTAAACGCATCCCATACTAATGAAAGGTCAGCATCAAATTCTTTGTTTACAAATACCGTTTTATTTGCCTTGTCAACGGTAAAATCGAATAGTAAATTGTTCATTTTTTATGTTTTTAAGTGTTGGTTAGATTTTATTAATTGAATTTTAACGCTTTGCTAAAATTGTATCCAGGTTTTCCATAGCCATTGTAAGCCCTTCTTTAAAGCCCATAGCAATGGTTTGCTCTAGCTGAGCAAGGTCAGAAAACTGCATAATCCCATGAACTAGCGTATTTTTATCCATATCACTAAAATTCATAGTCCATTTAGATTGTGGCATTTGTATATTGATATTTCCATCAGCATCACCAAAAGCATCATGAGCAAGAAACATACTCTTCGGTTCAATTTTCACATAACTGGTAATCGACCAGTGTTCTTCACCATTTGGTCCAACTGCTGCGTAATGCCATTTGCCGCCTTCACGGAAATCCATGCTTTTTGTTCTTGATTTCCAAGGTGAAGGCATCCACCACTGATCAAGAAGCTCAGATTTTGTGTAATAGTCCCACACAGTTGGACGGTCAGCAGCAAATTCACGTTTGATATTGATAGTGTTGTTTTGTTTATCGACAGTAAAGTCGAAGAATAATGTCGGCTTCATTTTTTCTGTTTTTTAAGGGTTGATAATACTTGGTCTAATTGGTTAAATCGGTTCTCCCAAATTTTTCGGTATTGCTCTAACCATTTATCTATTTCTTTCATTTTTTCAATTTCAAGAGTGTAGTAAATTTCTCTACCCTGGTATTCTTGTTTTACAAGATCACATTCTGTGAGAATGCGCAAATGTTTTGATATTGCTTGTCGAGTAGTGTGAAAGTTTTCGGCAATGGCATTAGGAGTCATCGCCTGTAATGCTATTAAGGCTATAATTGCTCTTCTTGTTGGATCTGCAATAGCTTGAAATATATCTCGTCTCATTTGTTTAAATTCTTATTTAAGAAACTAATCGGTTGCAAATATATATGCAACTTTTCGGTTTCACAAATTTTTTCTAACTTATTTTTTCTTTGGCGGGATTCACCCTAGAAGTTGTCGTTTTAATGCAACATCAAATCATGAAATCAATCACAACTTTGTAGTATCAAAACAACTTCAAACTAATTAAATAGCATTATGAAAAATTTAATCAAAACAAATAACCATCTAAAATCAATACTAATAGCTATCGCTATGTTAACAGCAGTTCAAACTAAAGGGCAAGAAATCAAACCTACTATTAGTGGTTATGCACCTGCTAATGGAATCAAAGTTTATTACGAAGTGTATGGTGAGGGCAAACCAATTGTTTTACTGCATGGTGCTTTTATGACCATTGGGACGAATTGGGGAGAACTCATTCCTGAACTATCAAAAACAAGAAAAGTAATTGCAATAGAAATGCAAGGGCATGGGCACACCCCATTTTCGGATAGAAAATTAGATATTGCTACTTTGGCAAGTGATGTGGATGGAGTAATGAGTTATTTAAAAGTTGATAGTGCTGATGTTGCAGGATATAGCATGGGTGGTTCTGTAGCTTACCAATTTACAGTACAATACCCTAAAAGGGTCAAAAAGTTGATGATTATCTCTTCTACCTATAAAACCAGTGGCTGGTTGCCAGCAATAAACGATGGGTTTAAAGATTTTAAGCCTGAATTTTTTATCAATACGCCTATTAAAACAGCTTATGATGCAGTGGCACCCGACAAAACAAAATTTATAAAGTTTATAGAACAAATGATTGTTTTTGCTGGAGTTTCCTTTAATGTAGGTGATGCCAACATCGCGAAAATTACTGCACCGGTATTGCTGATTTCTGGAGATAATGATGGCCTTGATAAAGTTGAGTTGATGAAAACGTATCAATTACTTGGTGGTGGTGTATCTGCTGATTTAGCCCCAATGCCAAAATCACAATTAGCTATTGTTCCTTCACAAGGCCACGTGAGCTTAATGATGCAAACAAAAACAATATTAGGTTATCTAAATGGCTTTTTAAAGTAACACGATTGAAATTTAATAAAGTTAATGCCCAATGAAATCCCTCTAAATAACCATTTAGAGGGATTCTTTTTATTGTGTGATTCAACAATTATTATCCTACCCTACAGACTAACGGAACTAAGTTAACATCTTGATGGATTTGTATTGAAGGATTTTACTTAATATCAACATATTTAATTATAAAGATAAACTTGTAAGCTAGTCCTTTAGGGTAAGTAAATGTCGATCAAATCATCATTAGGAAAATCCTTACCATTTTTACGCCACCAAAAGATGATTTTGAATAAGCAACAGCTCTATATCTTTGATATATGTTCCGCTATAAAAAGAAAGTAAAGTAGACCCAATGTACAATCATCAGAAAAACAGTGTTATCGATTTAAATCGGGAAATATTTTCTACGTTAATAATAGTAATGGGGAATTTTTTTTCCACAAATTGTAGACATTATTACCCCATTCAAATATTGTTCCTATTTTAGCGGCAAGAAAATAAACACACACAAGTTACCTTTTTATGTTTGGTTTAGGACAGTTACGCTCTTACAGTGCATACTCTTTTTGAAATATGCATTGTGTTAGGGTTCTAAATTTATGGAAGCAATCTTTGTCAACTTCACGGTTTTTACTGTGTAGTATAGGCTTTATTTTATTTTCTTTTTTTGCTAAAACTGCCTTTGCAGAAGGAAGTAAAGATCTTTACCCTAGTGGCGCACAAGGGAATAGAGCATTTTTATATGCAAACGTAGATGCTGTTA
>NZ_JBAZRL010000096.1:0-318 GCF_041662865.1 Pedobacter sp. | reverse complement strand
CTGTTAATTATACAGACAGATTTCCATTTAAAACTAAAGGGGCTCACTTTGTTTATGCAAAAGCAGGTGAAAGCATTGCAGTCGCTTCTAGTGCCCTTGGCGTAAACAATGGACAAATTATCGTTACCTCGCCTGATGGAACTGTATTTAGTTATAATGTTGCTACCGCTGGCGTGGGTCGTATTTTAAACAGAACAGTAGAACTATCGGGCCCAGGCGTGGGTTACACACCTATCAGTATTGGTGTTTCAGCCACAAGTGAAGGGGTTTGGAAAGTAGAATTTCAGGCCCCAGTAGGCACTGGTAATAGCAATGACA
>NZ_JBAZRL010000095.1:0-4907 GCF_041662865.1 Pedobacter sp. | reverse complement strand
CATGAACATTACTTTTTTTCGTGAACGCAGTGGCTGACACAAGAAGCCTGCTACAATATCTCCAACAGCAATTCCAATATAACAGTACATTACGCCTTTACCAGCATTGATGATACCTGTTGCATTTAAGGCTTTCCCGAATTCTGGTGAAAACGTGATGAGTACACCCACCACAAACCAAAGTGGCAAACCAATTAAAATGCAGGATAAATATTTCTTAAATCGATCAGCATTATTGAAAAGCATTAAAATATTTCCTCGCTGAATAGTACTTCCTTTTACCTCCTTAAACAACCCGGATTCTGCAAGTCCCACTCTCAAAAACAAGAGTAATAACCCCATTCCCCCGCCAATAAAATAACTTGTTTGCCAGGTATAATGATCGCTAATTAGTGCCGCAGCAACTGCACCAAATAGGCCAACCCCTGCCACAATCATAGTGCCATATCCTCGATTTTCTTTACTCATGGTTTCTGTAACCAAGGTAATACCAGCTCCCAATTCGCCAGCTAAACCTATTCCAGCAATAAAACGAATAATGGTATAAGCGGTTACCGAGCTTACAAAACCGTTAGCAATATTGGCCAATGAATAAACGATGATTGAGCCAAAAAGAACACTTAGTCGCCCTTTTTTATCGCCCAAAACTCCCCATAATATTCCACCAATTAACATCCCAAACATCTGGCTATTGATAATATTGGCACCAATGCTTAGCATGTCCTCGTCGGCAACGCCTAAATCTTTTAAGCTTTTAACCCTTACAACAGAGAAAAGAATAAGATCGTAGATGTCAACAAAATAACCTAATGCGGCAACAATAATAATAAGGGTAACGTTTTTTTTATTCGAGGCGTTCATACGTTTAGTTTGGAGCGATTAAACTACAAAAAAATATAGAAACTAAAAAAGAAAACGCTTTTGCAAAAAGTAAAAGACTGTCGAACGCTTAAATTGCCCAGTTAGCGATCATGGTGCATTTTAAGTTTATCCAACAACTCTGCAGAAATATTCTCAGCGTATGCTCCGTAGGCATCGATGATTACGCCTTTTAAGTTGCCAACGGGCGAAGAAATTGCATAAATAACGGAGCTGTCTGCCGGGTCTGTCATGCCCTCAAAACGATAAAATTCATCGATTTCAAATTCTTCCGGCATTAATTGCAGGTCTAATGATTTACACTCAATACAATCTTGAGCTAGGTTAAAATCATATTCATAACCTCTATTGTTTAAATCTGCTACTGCGGCGGTAAGTGTATCATAAACGTGCATACAGCAATTTACATTTTTTTTGAATAGTTACGAATTTTAATCAAACTTTGCTGGTATTTGAAGGTATATACAGACCGTCCATTACGGCTAACAAGTTAGGGTATTGTTAGACTTTCCTTAGAGTTTGCTTAGACTTTGTTAGACCCCCTTACTGATAAATGTCAGTTGAACGCTAAGTTATCTCTCCAGTGTTATCCATATAATAACTGCGTCCATACTTCCAGCAAATTATTTGATAGTTACGGTTGCCTCCGACGATGTCGAAGCACTAAAAAAGCCCAAAGCCCCATTGTTAAAATTAGAATTTGGATTTGCCGGTGTGGTAGGTGGACCGCCATTGCCACTTATCTGTGTAATTGAGAATAAAAATTTATACACATTTTCATCAATTGTTAGCATTTGCACCCTAACTAAATCTCCCGGAACCAAATCAGGTTCGTCAAGGTAAATCGTATTTTTAACCTCATTGCCATTGTTAAATCTATCCGATTCTAAGTAGTAATCTCCACGTTTAATATTATTCACAAAAACTCTAATGTTATAAAAATTAACAAAACCTTTCGGGTCTTTGTAGATTACTTGTACAACTTTTCTCGCTTCTCCAAAAAAACTAACTTCTATCTGCTCAAGTGATTGAATTGGTACTGGCAAAGGCATCACAGAAGTTGCTGAATAAGATTTGCCATCTGAAGTAACCGTAAGGGTATATTTTTCACCCGGTACGCCTCTATAACGCGGTGAAATATAGTTACCAGGGCTTTGTTCAGTAAAGTTAATGACTAGTCCGCTACCTGTTGTTAAGACAACAGTTGCGTTAGATACAGGTATTTTCGCATTGCTCGCAGTAAAATCACTTGTAGTCGAGACGGATACTGTATGCCGCGTACTTAAATCTGTTAAAAAGGACTCAATCACTATTTTAGGCGAAGTCTTATCCAAATTTAGATCAATTACTTTCTCACAAGATGAAAGCATGATGGCGAATCCAAAAATTATAATATAAAGTCTTTTCATTTGTTAAAATTTAAAATTCCAAGTAACGGAAGGAATAATACCAAAAAGTGAGGTCTGTACGGCTTGAGTTTGCGTTCTATTATCCGGATTATCTCTGAAGTCTATTGAATAAGGATTATTTCGATTATATACGTTGTAAATACCAAAATTCCAACTCGATTTAAACTTGCGATTTGGTTTCCCTTCCAAGGTAGCAGATAAATCTAAACGATGAAAATCGGCCGTTCTATTGCCATTTCTCTCCCCATAGTAAAAGATCGTTCTTCCATCTAAATTATATTTTGCGATTGGAAAGGTAACTGCGCTACCCGTACTATATACAAAGGTTGAAGAGAAAACCCAACGCTTACCAGGTTTGTAAATTCCAACAACCGAGATGTCATGAGGTCGATCTTGCCGAGCTGTAAACCAATTTCCGTCATTAACCAGATCAAACCTTCTCTCACTCTTTGAAAGTGTATAACCAATCCATCCATTAAACTTGCCATATTTCTTTTTAAAGAATAATTCTAAGCCATATGCACGACCCTTCCCATAAATCAAATCGGCTTCTACATTTTGATTTCCGCGCAAATCAGTTCCATTTCTATACTCAATTTGGTTGAGCATTGGTTTATAATATACTTCCGCAGAAAACTCATAACTATTCTCTTTAAAATTATTAAAATAGCCCAATGAAAATTGATTAGCAACCTCAGGTTTTGTATTAAGGCTATTCATAATATACAAGTCGGTTGGAGAAGTAGCGGTAGAATTAGACATTAAATGTAAATTCTGAATATTCCTAGTATAAGAAGCTTTTACAGATTTCGAATCATCTAACTGAAAGCTTGCTGCAAATCTAGGTTCTAGGTTAATGTAGGTTTTTACTACTTCATTTTCGCCGTAGAATTTAGCACTTGTTTGAACGCCGTCGCTGCTAAACGTTCTAAAAGTCCCTCCCCCTAATACTGAAAAAGAAGATAACCTTAGTCCATACACCAATCTGATCTTCTCACCCACCTTAGCCTCATCAGAAATATAAGCCGCCAACTCAAGACCACTTCTGTTTTCAATTTTGATAGCATTGATACTTGAGGTACTTGGCGATGTAAGTTGGCCTGGAGCAATGGTATGATGAATTGCATCAAACCCAAATTTTAAATCGTGTTTATCGTTTAACGCAAATGAAAAATCTTGTTTAAGGTTAAAATCTTTGATACTTGAATTAACTGCAAATTCATTCCCATTTTGCAAGTTTTCTATCGTATAATCATACTTACTCATGATCAATGAAGTGTTTGAAAACAACCTGTTGCTAAAAAAATGATTCCATCTCAATGTTCCGGTAGCATTTCCCCAATTAAACCCAAAAGTATCTCGTAAACCTAATTTATCTCTCCCAAAATAGCCAGAGAGGTAAATTACGTTCTTTTCATCTATTTGATAATTTGCTTTTGCATTTAAATCATAAAAATACAAAATGCTTCGTCTTATAGAGGTGTCAGGTGCAAAAGCAAGAAATGAGTCGGCATAGGTTCTTCTTCCGCTTATCATGAAAGAGCTTTTGTCTTTGACAAACGGGGCTTCAACTTTTAATCGGGACGAAATTAAGCCTATTCCACCTTCAAAAGTAGCCTCTTTCCTGTTGCCGTCATTCATTCTTATATCTAAAACGGACGACAACCTACCGCCATACTGAGCAGGCATTCCACCTTTGTAAACAGTCACATCTTTGATGGCATCTGAATTAAAAGTCGAGAAAAAACCAAGTAAATGTGAGGCATTGTATACTGGCGCCTCATCTAGTAAAATTAAGTTCTGATCGGTAGCACCCCCTCTTACATAAAACCCGCTATTTCCTTCACCTGCAGATTTAATACCCGGCAAAAGTTGCAAGGTTTTTAAAATATCTTTTTCTCCAAAAAGAACAGGTATGTGCTGTATATCTTTGATATTAAGCTTTTCGATACCCATTTGAGGCTTGATTACATTTTCATTCCTTCTCACACTGGTAATCACTACCTCACTCAAATTATTCGATTCTACTAACTCGAAATCTACTTTTGCATTAGCCTTAACAGTTATCTTTTTCGTAAATGTGGTATACCCGATATAGGATACTTCCATATTATAATTTCCATCAGGTAAACTGATCGAATAAAATCCATAAGAATTTGTAGCAGCTCCAAGTTGCGGAAGCTCAATTATTTTTATGCTGGCTCCAATCAACGTTTCTCCAGTAGTTCCATTTTTTACCACTCCACTAACGCTAAAGTTTTTCTGAGCATTAACAAAAGGACAAAAGGCAACTAAGAAGATCATAAAAAAAGAAAAGGTTTTCAGTTGGGTAATCTTTATCAAAGCAGTATAGTTTTATTAATAGTTTTCAAAAATACATTAACAATGTGAAACCTACGTAAAATTTAGTTCGATAGTTCGTTTTGTGATAATTTTGTTGCCAACAGCTTAGTTAAAATTTTTAAACCTCAATTCTATTGCTGATATTTAAACATCATGATAGTTTCAGAAAAAACCCTTAAATGGGCATTGTGCTTATATCCTCCATTGTTATTTCAACGTATTTGGGTAAAAAGGTTTCATAAAGGTTTTTCGGGTGTTGATGTAAAAATTAGCAAT
>NZ_JBAZRL010000094.1:0-5170 GCF_041662865.1 Pedobacter sp. | reverse complement strand
TCCCAATTTTTGATCCAGCCATAATCGATCAAGATGGAATTGTGGAATTTTTCGATGCCGATGCACCTCCTTTTAATGGAGAAAGAGCCCTGAACGTGGACAGTTTAAGTAAGTCGCCAATTAAAGGCTTAAATTTAGTTGCAGCAATCACAGTAGATCCTGAAGCAGAACTCAATGTAGTTGTAGATCCTTCAAATGGTGATATGTTATCTGTAAGAGGTGATGCAGATTTGAATGCAACTATAGATGCAAGTGGTAAAATTAGTTTAACGGGTCGCTATACGGTTACTGATGGTTCTTATAATCTATCTGTAGGCCCATTTGCTAAAAAACAATTTAAATTGGTGAAAGGGAGCACGATTGTTTGGACGGGCGAGCCGACTACTGCCACAGTAAATTTAACCGCTTTATATGAAGTGTATGCTGCGCCAATAGATTTGATCAATGAGCCAGACAACATTACTTTAAAAACCAAATTACCGTTTCAGGTTTACTTGTACATGAAAGATGAGTTGCTAAAACCAACGATTTCTTTTAAAATAGATTTACCTGAGAATGCTCGCAGTGCCAATGAAACTGTGTATACAAAATTGCAATACGTAAACAGAGATCCGAACGAACTAAACAAGCAAGTTTTTGCTTTGCTCGCATTAAACAGGTTTATTGCGAACAACCCTTTCCAAAGTCTAGCAGGTGGCGGAGGCGGTGTATCTACTTTAGCAAGGTCGAGCGTGAGCAAATTATTAACTGAACAGTTAAACAATTTGGCTTCAGATTTAATTCAGGGCGTCGACATTAATTTTGGGGTTAATTCATCCGAAGACTATTCCACAGGCTCCCTAGAACAAAAAACAGATCTTGAAGTAGGGCTTTCTAAAAAACTCCTAAATGATCGACTAACCGTTACAGTTGGAAGTTCATTTGGTATTGAAGGCCCAAAAACGCCCCAATCAAGTTCTTCAAATATCGCCGGTAATGTAAATATCGATTATCTTTTATCAGCTGATGGCAGATATCGATTAAGATTTTACAGGAGAAACCAAAATGAAGGGGTTATAGAGGGACAGATTATCGAAACTGGACTTGGTTTCACATTGGTTGTGGATTACAATAAATTTAGAGAAGTATTCCACAGCCGCAAAAAAAGAATAAGAAATCAATTAGAACAAAAGCCAAAAGATGAAAGGACAAACTAAACTTACAGTATTTTTATCGGTTTGTTTGCTCTTAGCCGGCTGCAGTGCTACTAGGCGACTGAAACCTGGCCAATACCTTTATACGGGTGCAGAAGTATTGATAAACCCCGATTCTTCAGGAAGAATAACAGATAAAAATCAGGTAAAGAAGACTTTGGAATCGAAAACTAGGCCAAGGCCAAATAAATCATTCCTTGGTTTTAAATACAAGTTATTCCTTTATAATCTAGCAGCAGACACTGTAAAGCCTAAAGGACTTGGTAATTGGTTGAAAAATAAAGTTGGCGAAAGGCCTGTGCTAATGAGCGACGTTAAAATAAAATACAACAACGATGTACTGAAAAGCTATTTAATAAGTCAAGGTTATTTACAAGCTGAGGCTTCTGGTGATACCGTGCTTAAAACAAAAACAGGTAAAGCGATCTACACGGTAAATACTGGCATCAGGTATAAAATCAATAGCATTACTTTTCCTAAAGATACTGGAACCCTTACCAATATTATTAACCAAAACAAAGAAAAAACATTATTGAAAGTCGGCGATTATTACGATCTCGACACGTATAAAAATGAACGAATCAGAATAGACAATGACTTAAAGGAAAGTGGTTATTTCTATTTCAGTCCAGATCATCTGATCATACGGGTAGATAGCACGATTGGCAAAAATTTAGTTGACATACGCGTAAATATCAAAAATATAGCACCCGATGCGGCACTAAAACCTTACACCATCAAAAACATCAATATCTATCCAAATTATACCTTGAGAAGAGATAGTATTTTAAGAAGCTTAAAACCACTTGAATACAATGATTTTAGAATTTACGACAATCGCAATACTTTTAAACCTAAACTCTTTGATCGATTGGTTTTCTTTAAAAAAGGTGAAAATTATAATCGCAGGGACCATAATCAATCACTTAACAGGTTGGTGAATGTTGGAGCCTTCCAGGATGTAAGAGCGGAGTTTCTGCCGATTGATAGTTTTAAGAACAACCAACTGGACTTAAACATTTTCTTAACTCCACTGAAAAAAAACTCACTAACGTTTTCAGTAACTGGAACAAATAAATCGAATGGTTATATCGGTTCGGAGGTAAAGGTAACTCAAACAACAAGAAACTTATTTAGGGGTGCTGAACAATTAGATGTTAGTGTAGGCGCTGGCACTGAGACCCAAGTTAGTGGAAGAGGGAATGTTGCTTCCTATTCACTATCGGCAGAAGGAAAATTAACATTCCCTCAATTTATCATACCATTTTATAAGCCGAAGTCTACTACTGCTTTCATTCCTAAAACTGTTGCTTCTTTATCTGCCCAACTACTTGGCAGAGATACCGTTTACAAACTGGTCTCCTTTAAAGCTGAACTTGGATATAATTGGAAAGAAAGTGCGCGTAAAGAACATAATTTAAATCCGATATCGGTTAACCTTGTTCAACCTACGGAACACGATTCGGCAGCTTTGGCTGCCTTAAAACTTAAAATCCCTGGGTTAGAAAATACTTTGGAAGAGCAGTTTATTATTGGTAGTAATTACAACTTTACCTATTCTAACCAATTGGAAGACAGACGAAAAAATACTACTTACTTTTTCGGTGGCCTTGAAACAGGAGGAAATCTTTGGGGTGCATTTGTATCTAAAAATGAAAATGGTAAAAAAATGCTATTTGGCGTTCCACTTACGCAGTTCATTAGGTTAGAAACGGATCTTAGAAATTACCATAAGATAAACACCAGTGGTTTAGTGTGGGCAAACAGATTAAATTTTGGATATGGATATGCTTACGGGAATAGCGCCTCACTACCTTTTGTACGTCAGTTTTTTGCTGGCGGCAGCAACGACATCAGAGCATTTAGAGCTAGGTCGCTGGGGCCAGGCACTTACGAGGTAGATCAAACCCAGACCTTTGCCGACCAAGGGGGTGACATTAAGTTAATGCTAAACTCTGAATTGCGCTTCAAAATTGCTGGACCGCTTCATGGGGCATTATTTGTTGATGCCGGAAATATTTGGTTAAGAAAAGAAGATCTAGGTGAGCCTGGGATACCGAATTCAGCACGCCCTGGCTCTAAATTTAGGCTTAGAAATGCTTTAAACGAATTAGCGGTAGGCACAGGTGCCGGCTTAAGAATTGATGCAGCCATTTTTGTCATCCGATTAGATGGAGCCTTTCCAATTCGTAAACCTTATCTTCCTAATGGAGAGCGATGGGTAATTCATAAAGTCGATTTTGGCAGCAAAACTTGGCGAAAAGAGAATTTTATTTTAAACATTGGCATTGGATATCCGTTTTAATATGATGAATCTAAGTAAGAAAACTAAGAATTTTGCCGTCCATGTATACCATTTGTTTCTTGCAGCTGGGAAAGGCTTTATGGAAGATCGTGTAATGAAATTAAGTGCGGCTTTAGCTTATTATACGATATTTTCGCTCACTCCGTTAATCATTATAATTATTTCGGCCGCCACCTTATTTTTAGGCGACAACATTGATCCAAACACTAAATTGTTTGGAGAAATTAGCAAGATGATTGGCGTTGACGCAGCCAGTCAACTCAGGGAATTTGTTAACAATGCTAACCTTTCCGGCAAAAGCTCATTTGGATTAATTGTTGGTATCGGGACTTTAATCATTGGATCAACTGCCATATTCATCGAAATACAAGATAGTATTAACTTGATTTGGAAGGTAAAAGCAGTCCCTAAAAGAGGCTGGAAAAAGCTTATTACAAATAGACTATTGTCTTTTTCATTAATTGCTTCTTTAGGCTTTTTACTTTTGGTATCTCTTGTAATAAATAGTGTTGTAGTGGGAATTGGGGGTAAATTAGAAGTATATGCGGCCAAGGTGGGGATAGAACAGGTCTCAGAAGTTTTAATGCTTATGATAACTAATGTATTAACCCTGGCAGTAGTCACCACCATCTTTGCGATTATCTTTAAAGTTTTACCTGACGTTAATTTAAAGTGGAAGTCGGCCCTAGTAGGCGCATTATTTACTGCATTGTTATTTAGTTTGGGAAAATATTTAATCGGCATTTATATTGAGAAAGGCGAACCAGGCTCTGCTTTTGGAGCCGCCAGTTCAATAATCGTAATCTTACTTTGGATTTATTATACTTCCATAATCTTATACTTTGGAGCGGAATTTACACAAGCGTATGCAGAAAAGTTCGATTCCGGTATTACTCCTTCAAAGTATGCCGTGCACTTGAAGACAATAATCGTCGAGAAAAAGGTTGCTGTGTTACCGCCGCGGCATCCAGAAGATACGGTAGATTGTCCAAAAGAGTAAACATCTCGGGTGTTATTGGCTTAATTGGGCTATTATTTTTTCCATAAGTCCCTTCTCTGAAAATGGCTTCAACACTAAGCCGTTCATTCCTGCATTGCTATAAACTTCACAGTCTTCAGCTAATAAGTCGGCTGTTACCCCTAAAATAGGGATGTTACGTTTTAATGCATCTTCATGTAATCGAATGGCTTTTGCGAGGTCTACTCCAGTCATTATTGGCATTTGGATATCAGTTAGCACCAAATCATATTGATTTTGCCGAAATAACTTAAAAGCTGCATGACCATCATGGGCAACATCGGTAATTATCTTATATTTAGCAATTACTGTTTTGGCTAGCAGCGTATTTAGCAGGTTGTCGTCTACCCATAAAATACGTTTACCAATTAGGTTTTTCAAATCGAGCTGCTTACAGTCCTGAATTTCCAAGATTATCTCATCACCAATTTCATAGGGAATAGAAAAACCAAATATGGAACCCCTTCCTAACTCGCTTTCTACGGTAATTTTTCCATCTTGGAGTTCGACAATGTTTTTGCAAATAGCCAAACCCAAGCCTGTTCCCTGTTGTTTAATTTGAGTGGGCATATAGTCAACCTGTGCAAATTCGTCAAATATCATCGCTAAATCTACCTCCCTAATACCTATTCCTGTATCAATGACCGTTACATT
>NZ_JBAZRL010000093.1:0-5177 GCF_041662865.1 Pedobacter sp. | reverse complement strand
AAAGCCCAGTTAATAAAATCTATTTGATGCGACAATAATTCTGCTGCTAATCCGCCAGAATATTCTTTGTACATCCGCCAGTTAATTTGTCTTTCTAAACTTGGATCTGGCACTGCTCTGCGCCAATTTCCATTGCGATCCCAACGACAATCTATCTGAGAAACTTTACCCAAATATCCACTTTGTACCATTTCTTTAACTTTAAAATACAAAGGGGAATAGCGATATTGATAACCAACCTGAAAAACTTGTTTAGGGTATTGTTTAACTAACTTTCGAAGTGCTAAAGCTTGGTCGATGTTGTAGGTCATTGTTTTTTCTACATACACATGTTTGCCAGCTAAAACTGCATCTTTAGCAATTTTAAAATGTTCGCTTAAGGGTGTTGCGATAAATACCGCATCAATCTTTTTATCGTCTAAAATTTTTCTGTATTCTTTTATGGCAATGGCCGATGAGGGCACATATTTTTTAGCTTCTTCTAGTCTAAAATCAAGTAAATCGCAATATGCGGCGATAGTATATTTATCGCTCATTTTCTGAATTACCGATAAAACGCCTTTACCTCTATCACCACAACCAATCATAGCCACATTAATAGGTGCTAAAGTCATGCTGGCAAAAATATTTTCAGCCATTAACATGCTCGAACCAAGTAAAGCTGATTTTTTAACAAAAGAACGACGTTGCATTATAAAGTCTTAATTTTTAGGGTTCTAAAGATTACCTTATTACCGTGATCTTGTAATAACAAATGACCTTTTACAGCTTCACCAAAGTTTTCCCAGTTTTTATATTTACTAATCGCTACTAATTTTTTGAACTCTTCAGAACCTCTGGTGTATTCTAAAACTTTAACTCCATTTAAATAATGTTCAACTTTATTGTTTGGATAAACTACTAATCTTCCATTATTCCAGCTACCGATTGGTCTTAAATAACGTGCTTCTTTTTTTGCAGTAAGCAAATCATATAATGATGCTAATGTTCTATTTCCATCACGACCTAGCTTTGCATCTGGGTGTCTTTCATCATCTAACACTTGATATTCTAAACCAATAGCAGATCCTGTGTTTTTCTCAGCAAGTGTTACGAAGTATTTCACACCACTATTTGCACCCTCGCTTAATTTAAATTCGAAAGACAAATCAAATGCTGCATATTCTTCTTTGGTTACAATATCACCACCATTAGTAGATTCTGCTCCGTTTGAAGGCAATACTGTTAATTGTCCATTGGCAATGTCCCATCCCTTAGTTGGAAATGTAGTTTTATACGCACCAACCCAACCTGCATTTGTTTTCCCATCAAATAATAATTTATAGCCATTTGCTTTTTCGTACGTAGATAAGGTATTTGGAGTTAAGTTCACTGTATAAATCCCTTTTGGAAAAGCCTGTGGTTTTAAATTTTCTGTTTGAATGTTGATGTTTTTGAAATATACTTTTTTACCATCCAGTTTAAGATTTGCGCCAATTCCATGTACTTGCAAACCAATAAAACCAGTTTTATCTAAGGTGTCAATTACATAAGCTACTGGAATTCCATTAACCCAAGTTTTGGTTTCGTTACCAATACATTCTATTTTGTAATGGTTAAATTCTTCTGATTTATACGCAGATTTTGCAGCTGTATTCAATTCCAGAGGATAAAGCCAAAGTCTTCTTGCCTCGTCATATACTCCACCAGTCCATGCTCTTGCGGTTGGATCTATTTCAACTTGTCTACCAAATACCATTCCTTTACCTTTATTTCCTGCTGCGTCGTAATGGCTACGTGTTTGTATACCTGAATTAGTTTCAGTTCCTTCTAATTTTACGTCTAATTCCAAGATAAAATCACCGTATTCTTTTTCAGTAACCAAAAATGAGTTTGGAGATCCTTTAGTCATTGTTCCGACAATTGCTCCATTTTCTATTGCATAAGGAGCTGAACCTACGATAGCTTTCCAACCTTTTAAAGTTTTTCCATCAAATAAGGGTTTACTTTTTTGGGCATTGGCAACTGATAAAAAACTTATAACTGAGAGGGTTAAAAGGCACGATTTTTTAAGGTAACTGAACATAATTTATTTAAGTTGATTTTCTAATTTTTTATTTCTATCGTCATTGCGAGGCACGAAGCAATCTTACAACTAAGGCAATTATTTATCGCTTTAAGATTGCTTCGTGCCTCGCAATGACGATTTATTAATTTAATATTTAAAGATTTTCCCACCAGCCACTACTTCTTGTAATTTTTCATCAAAAGTGGCTTTAGCGCCTGTGTGAACCGCAGCATTTGTCATAATATTTGCAATAGAATGTGCGTACCCAGCTTCTACTGGCGCATTTGGTGTTTTTCTACTTCTCACACATTCATCCAATTACGCATGTGACCAGAAGTTAAAGCATCACCGCCCATATTCGCAGCAGTTTCAACTTTAATTGCCTTTTTTGAAAGGTCGAATGGCTCTAGTAGGTTTGGCTTCATACCCATTGCGGCAGCTTCTCTTACTCCTAATCCGCCTTTTGGTGATACTTTATTGGTCATTAAGTTTAATTCGCCGCCATTTGAATAATAAACTTCGCCAACATCACCAACACTATTTTGCATTCTTGAAGTGAACGTAACTTGAAATCCATCGCTTCCATCTGGCTGACCATAATCAAATACGGCTACCATCGAATCCCAATTTTTACGACCATCTTTCCAAGTGTAAATTCCGCCATTAGCAACCACGCTTCTAGGATGTTTTAATTTGGTAAACCAGTGTACAGTATCAATTTGATGTGACATCCATTGTCCAGGCATACCCGAAGAATATGGCCAAAACAATCTATATTCTAAGTATTTTCTAGGATCATACGTATCCGCAGGGCGATTAACTAAAAAGCGCTTCCAATCAATATCTTCTTGTTTGAGTTTAGCAACTAAATCCGGTCTGCGCCATCTACCAGGTTGGTTAACATTCCAAACTAAGTCTACTGCTGTAATTGCGCCAAATTTACCATCTTGAATATACTGAGCAGCATTTGCGTAATTTTCTCCACTTCTGCGTTGCGAACCAATTTGAACAATTTTATTACTTTCTTTAACTGCTTTTAAAGCTGCTTTTGCATCAGCCATCGTTTCTGCAAATGGCTTTTCAATATACGCATCACATCCCGCTTTTACGGCTTCAATGGTATGCATAGCATGCTGAAAATCTGCTGTACTAACAATAACCGCATCCAAATCTTTCATGGCATACAGTTCATCATTGTTTCTACAGGCTTTAATATCATGACCCATTTTTTCTTTTAGATGGGCAATACCTAAATCTCTACGATAATTCCATAAATCAGAAAGCCCTACAATATCAAAATTGAGTTCTTTATTATGGTTTTGAAAACATGGGAAAAGCGTGTCTTTAAATCGGTCTGAAAAACCTACTACACCTACTCTAACTCTATCGTTAGCGCCTATAATTCTACTGTAACTTTTTGCGCTGCTAGTTAATGTACCTGCATAAGTAGCCGCGGCAAGCAATGCAGATTGCTTGATAAATGTTCTTCTAGTATTACCCATTCCAGAACTCAATTAAATAAGTGAAAGATTTATTATTTGGTTAGAATTAAATCGATTAACCCCCTTTCAATTATATGATTTTTTACTCAAAAACAGTAATGCTTACTGTAAAATTTTTACGCAATCGTTTCTAACTGAATTAAAAGCGGAAATATCGAATAATAGCCGAAGTATATAGTAAAATGGATTGCTAGTATTATTTGATTTCTGATGCCGAAATATTCCAGAAAGTATATTTCCCTAAAGTATAAATCGGTGTTTCTGCACCATGAAAGAATTTCACATCTGCTCTTTTACCTTGTTTAAAAAGCATTCCTTTTAATGTATACTTTTTATCAATTGCTAAACCAGCAGCTTGATCAGCAGACATGATGCCTCTAACTTCTAATTCAATATTATTGAGTAATGATTCCTTCGGCCTTGTTGCATCTTTAAACCCCTTAAACACACCCATTTTTACAGGCTGATCGCTTACTGTTGTATCTATTATTGCGGTAAGTTGTAATGGAAAGTCTGCTAAAAAATTAGCTTCGTTACTGAGATTAATCATTTTATGTTTAAACTTCTCAGTAGCATCAGCTTCTGTATTTACATTTTTTGTCCAATCGGGATTAAGTTTGATAAAATCGCTTACTTCTTTTTCAAGAAAAATTTTAGAATCAAAACCTTTAGGTTTTTCAGAACAGGCAATTAATACAACTGCCATTACAAAATACATTAATTTTCTCATTAGTTTAAGGAATTTATAAATTCAAATTAGCCATTTTTTCTGTAGAAGGAACTGGTTTTAACTCTTTAACCTGCATTGGATAAACGCCTAAAACATAAATTGAACCATCAGATTTTTTATAATAATTTACATCTGCACGTTTGCCTTGTTTATAAATCAATGCTTTAAGATAATATTTTCCGCCCAATACCAATCCTTTTGCTTCATGATCAAACTGGAAGATTCCATTTATTCTCAATTCCATTCGATTCAACAAAGAGCCTTTATCGCGAAGTAAATCTGTATAGGTTTCAAATGTGGCTATTTTAAAACTTTGTGTTCCCATTACTGTATCGCGGATATTTGTTGCCTGTAAAGGAAAATCTGCTAAAAAATCTATGTTATTGCTCAAACCCTTAATTTCTCTTTGAAATTTATCAAGTGCTTCAGCATAAATAACACTATCCTCACTATTTAACTCAGGATTTTTATTTACATAGTCAATTAAACTCTGCTCTATAAAAATCTTCGATTGATAGGTGATTTTAGTTTCGGTTTTTTGTTCGTTAGTACATCCTAAAAGGACAACTAACAATGCAATAAATAGTATAAGTCCTTTTGCCTTCATTTGAATTATCCTTCTAAAGTTTCTAAACTTTCGGTTATAATTTTAATTTTAGATTCTGCATCAGCCTTTTTATTGCGTTCATTTGCAATAATTTCTGGTTTTGCATTTTGCACAAAACGTTCATTACTTAATTTCGCATCAACAGATTTTAAGAAACCTTGTAAATATTCTAATTCTTTTGTCAATCGTTCTTTCTCCGCATCCAAATCCACATTTTCATTTAAAACGATGAAAAATTCATCATTTCCAACCATAAAACTAGCGGCGCCTGCAATCTTATCATTTACTAAT
>NZ_JBAZRL010000092.1:0-5201 GCF_041662865.1 Pedobacter sp. | reverse complement strand
TTAGAAAATCCGCAACTGCAACCAGATTTAGAAGGAAAAGATTATATTATTGAACGTCAATTGAAGCCTGAAGGAAGAAGAGATATTGTTGATTTGTTATCGCAAATGAAGATCAAACCAACATCAATGATTGATGTTTCAGATGGTTTAGCTTCAGAAATCTTACATATCTGTACACAGTCAGCCAAAGGTTGTACACTTTATGAAGAAAAAATCCCGATAGATCCAATGACTTATGAAACTGCACGTGAATTAGGTTTAGATCCAACAGTTTGCGCATTGAATGGCGGCGAAGATTATGAACTGCTATTTACGATTAAACAAGCTGATTATAGCAAACTTAAGAATGATTTGGATATTAGCATCATTGGCCACATAACCGACAAAAACTCGGGATGTAAAATGGTGTCTAAATCAAATGTAGTGCATGAGTTAAAGGCACAAGGTTGGAATGCTTTTAAAGGCTAGATATGAAGAAGGCAGTTTTATGTTTTTTCACAGTATTCATAATTAATTTTTGCTTTGCGCAGCAGGATCTTAGTTTAGGAAAAATATATCAGCTACCTTCCCAAGTATTAAATGAAAACAGAGTTCTTAACATTTACACACCCGAAGGATACAACGCTGATTCTGCTAAGACCTACCCAGTTATTTATCTGTTAGATGGATCTGTAAACGAAGATTTTATACACATTACTGGCCTAGTTCAGTTTTTAACAATGATTGAGGCAACGCCAAAATCAATAGTTATTGGTATTGCAAATGTTGATAGAAGAAGAGATTTTACTTTTCCAACTTCGGTTGTAAAAGATAAGCAAGACTTCCCTACTACTGGAAGCTCAGCCAAGTTCATCAATTTTTTAGCGGAAGAACTACAACCATTTGTTGAAAAAACATTTAAAACGAATGGTGTAAAGACAGTTATTGGACAATCTTTTGGAGGTTTATTAGCAACAGAGATTTTAATGAAAAGAGCCAGTCTTTTTAACAATTATATCATTGTTAGTCCAAGTTTGTGGTGGGATAATGGATCACTTTTAAAAAACCCGACTAATCAAACGCCATTCAAGGCTAATGTATTTATTTCCGTTGGCGAAGAAGGAAAAATAATGAAGGATGACGCTAAAAAACTCGCTGAAACCTTGTCTAAATCTAGCAACCTAAAAGTAGGATTTGAATTTTTTGAGAAAGAAGACCATTTAACGATTTTACATAATAGCGTTTATCAAACATTGTTAAAAATGTATAAAAAGTAAGTTTATTCTTCATCCCCTAAAAACCTCGCGTCGATCTGCTTAGTCGATTTAGTTTTTGCACCTAATTTTTTAATCTTTTCTACTTTTCCAATTAGATTGCCACTGCCATATTGCAATTTTTTAAACGCTTCCTCATGGGCTTTTTGTGAAAGGTCTAAATGTTTACCTATTTTTTCCATATCTGTTAAAAAGCCAACGAACTTATCATATAAAGCCCCCGCCTCTTCAGCAATCTCAAATACATTTTTATTTTGCCGATCTACTTTCCAAATACTTGCAATAGTACGAAGCGTAGCTAGCAATGTTGTCGGACTAACAATTACAACTTTTCGATCCCAGGCATAGTTAAATAACTCATGATCGGCCTGCACGGTAACACTAAAAGATGATTCAATCGGCATAAAAAGCAAAACAAAATCGGGCGAGTTAATTTGATAAAGATTTTGATAATTTTTACCGGCTAAACCATCTATATGAGATTTTACAGAAATTAGATGCCGCTTTAAACTTAAAACTTTCTCTTCTTCTGTTGCTGCGTTCATCATTTCTTCATAAGCAACCAAGCTAATTTTAGCGTCTACAATCAAGTTTTTCTCATCGGGCAGGTCAATGACCACATCTGGTTGATATTTTGTACCATCGTCGTTCTTAAGGCTAGCCTGTGTGCGATATTCCCGCCCCTTAATTAGTCCCGAACTTTCTAGCACGCGCTCAAGAATGACTTCTCCCCAATTTCCTTGCTTTTTATTATCGCCTTTTAGTGCTTTTGTTAAATTGTTAGCATCGGTTTGAATCTGCTTACTTTGATCCATTAATTGAAATATGACCCCTTTTAAATGATTTCGTTCGGCGGCTTCATCCTTATAGACCTTGTCAACCTTTTCTTCAAATGCTTTAATGTTTGCTTTTAATGGTGAGAGGATAGTTTCTAAATTATTTTGGTTCTGCGCAGTGAATTTTGCTGTTTTTTCATCTAGAATTTTGTTAGCTACTTCAGAAAAAGTTAAAGTAAATTTTTGCTGAAGATCTTCGAGACTTTGCTGTTGTTCCTCAAATTTATTACGCTGTAGGCTTAACAACGCTTCTGTTTGTATAAGTTTACCTCGCTCATCGTTAAATCGCTCCCTAAGATCGTTTAGCTCATCGGCCAGTTTTTGTTTTTCTTCCTTTAAATAGTTGATTGTTTCATCGTTCGTTTGTACCGGCTGTTTGCGCAACACGAGCATCAAAAGAATCAATAAAATAAGCAACAACAAAGCAACAGCAGCGATTTCCATACTTCCAATTTTTTAGTCAAAATAACAAAATATTAGTTAAGAGTGTCTACAAACACGCTTTTTAATATATATTTACCACATGAACAATCTGTTAATTCTTATTCAATGTAAAGACAGCGTTGGTTTAGTAACCAATATCACAAGAGTATTAGCGCAACACAAACTCAATATAGTTGCCATGCGAGAGTTTGTAGACGAAACTGAAAACAAGTTTTTTACACGCATAGCTTGCAGTGGTATTATTGCATATAACTCAGTACTTGAACAAGAGCTGGTAGATGTGTTACCGGCCGATGCCAGCGTTAGGCTCGTAACACAAACAGAAAAGAATATTGCTGTGTTAGTTACTAAGGAGTTTCATTGCTTAGCAGATCTTTTAGTTAGGACCCATTTTAAAACACTCGGAGCGATCGTTAAATGTGTAATCGGAAATCATCCAACGCTGCAAGAATTTGCGGAGAAACTGGGCGTACCTTTCTTCTATGTTGACCATGAAAACAAAAGTAGGGATGAATTTGAACAAGAAATTTCTCAATTGTTAACAAACTACGAACTAGATTATATCGTGCTAGCTAAATTTATGAGAATACTTTCGCCCGAGTTTATAGAACATTATCCAAATAAGATCATTAATATTCATCATTCCTTTTTACCAGCTTTTATCGGTGCTAGTCCATATAAACAGGCATTTGATAGAGGGGTAAAAATTATCGGCGCTACGGCGCATTTTGTAACCAATAATCTAGACGAAGGACCGATCATTAGCCAACAGACAATACATGTAAATCATACATTAAACGCCAAACAAATGGCAGTTGCAGGCCGTGAAATTGAAAAAGCGGTATTGAGCAAGGCATTGGAACAAGTCTTAGAAGATCGAGTTTTTATTAGCGGAAATAAAACGATTGTTTTTGAATAACTAGCAGGCTATTTTACAAACGTTTTAACACGAGCTCTCCTACTTCTTGTCCTGTGTGACTACCAATTGCAATACCCATTCCATTGCAGCGAACGGCACAGTAAATGTTGGGATCAAGTTCCTTCACAATTGGATGTAATTCATTGCCAAAAGCCATTATGCCGCTCCACTTCTGGTCAATTTCGAAATCAACATCAGGTAGAATAACTGTTTGCAAAAGCGATAGCAGGGCTGCCTGTACTTTTTCTGTCTCGCCAAATTCAGTTGTTTCCTCCGTTTTAAAATCTAAATTTCTACCGCCTCCCAAAAGAACGCGATCACCTACATTTCTAAAATAATAAAAGCCTTTATCATAATGGAAAGTGCCTTTTAGCTTTAAATTAGGAATAGGTTTGGTAATGACCACCTGGCCTCTACCAGGTACGACATTTACTGTACTGCGAAGACCGTTTATAAAAGCATTGGTTGTTAAAATCACTTTGTTACAGGTAAACCGACCTTGACTGGTTTCGAGAACGATTTGCTTTTCTTCTTCATTAACTTTTTCAACCTCGCACATGTTTAGCACAACAACCCCTAAAGCGCTCGCTTTTGCCAGCAGGCTTTTCATCATCTTACCAGGATCAATTTGGGATTCTAACTTGTTTTTTAACAAGGCTGTAATACCTTTAAAACTAAATGAAGCAATTTGGTTATCAGCAACGCTATAGACTTCTTTTTCTGAGACAATGTCTGCTATTAGTGCATTAAAATGGCTTAATTTTAATACACATTCCTGAGCTAAAAGGCTATCATTGGGCCTAAATAATTCATACCCTCCATAATTTTGATAATAAATACCGTCATCACCCAGTAAATTCCGAAGCTTTAAGAGGCCGGTCCAACGCTTTGATATTAAGTCATGCAAGCCATCAGGTCCACAAATTTTCTCCTGCTCTATTAGTTCTGAAATACTTCCAAAACACGCAAAACCAGCATTTTTGGTACTGGCGCCATTGGGTAAAAACCCGCGTTCTAGTATCATTACACTAGTTTGTGGACTGCCTTGTTTAATTGTTAAGGCAGCATTTAAGCCAACTATGCCACTTCCAATAATAATTACGTCGGCAGCAAAGAAATTGTGCTTCTCCCAATAAGATGGATGGTTTGTCGGATTCATAAGTTATTGTAATTTTTTTAACAGCAATTAAATATGGGAACACTTTTTGATTTAAGGTAGAAAACACTAATAAAAAAATGGAATCGTATTTAATTTTAATTATACCTGTATTGCTGTTAAGCATGTTTGTACAGTGGCGATTTAGAAGTAAATTCTCTCAGTATGCCGAAATGCAGCTCAACTCTGGCATGTCGGGAAAAGAAGTAGCCGAAAAAATGCTATATGACAATGGCATCTATGATATCAAAATAATGAGTACAGAGGGTCAATTAAGTGACCATTATAATCCAACAGATCGCACCGTGAATCTAAGTACGGATGTGTATTATGGAAGAAGTGTTGCTGCGGCTGCTGTTGCTGCGCACGAATGTGGCCATGCTGTGCAGCATGCCAAATCATACCATTGGTTGCAATTTAGATCGAGCATGGTGCCCGTAGTGAGTATCTCCTCTAATTTATTGCAATGGGTATTGTTAATTGGTGTATTGTTAATCGGTTTTACTGGAAACCCGATCGTATTAGCCATTGGCGTGGCTGGTTTAGCGCTAGTTACTTTATTCAGTATCATAACCCTGCCAGTTGAATTCGAC
>NZ_JBAZRL010000091.1:0-5303 GCF_041662865.1 Pedobacter sp. | reverse complement strand
AAACCCACAGTTACATCTTCTACTATAGATTTAACCGAACCTTGTAACGTAGCACCTGTGGAGGATAGACCAGTTACAGGCAAGGTATTTACTGTTATCTCTGGTGCAATGGTATAGGTTTCTCCTGCAAATGGCAGGGTATTGGTCACTCCTGCTGAAAGGTTATCGGTATTGGCCAGTGAAAGCTGTACGGTTCCATCTGCAGTAACTGGACCTAAGCCCACCGTAACCTGCCAAATATTTTTTAGGATTGAGTTTTGTATTACATTGGTTATACCACTAGAGCTAGCGATACCGCCAGTTTTTGTAACTGCAAAATTAGCAGCGGTTACACCATCTATTATTTTTGAAAACTCAACTTTATAGATTACCGAGCCTGTTTTGCCATTATTTGGGTTTGGAGAAAGTGCAGTAATGCCATTTACTACAGCTGGAAAAACAACTTTAACGATTTCTCCTTTGTACACGTTGTTCGATGCATCTGTTGCTACCACTCTATAATACATATCTGCAGAGAAATTACCTGTTAAATAATAACTGGAAGCTAACGTTCCTTGCCCCACATTTACATTTTTATTGACAGTAGCATTTTCAGTATTAAAACTGGCCAAATTAGGGTCGGTACCATACTCAAAACTAACTGAAACGTTAGAGGTATTTGCCTTTATACTTCCCCAGAACAGTACAGAAGTTAGCGTAACATTAGCTGGACTTAAAGTCTGTACATCTGCTGGTGGAGTTTGGCTATTTAATTCAAAATATATCTTAGGGGTACCATCAAGGTAAGTTAGCACATCTTGTTTTCCATCGCCATCAATATCCGCAGCAGCAATGCCTAACGAAGTGTCAATTATTGTAAAATATTCGGATGCATAAAATTTACCCGGATTTCCACCTTGACCATTTTTTAGTACCGAAAATCCCTTATCATTCAAATTTGATACCGCAGAAATATCGGTTAAGCCATCACCATCAAAATCGGCAGTGGCAATATCATATGACCAAGGCACACTGTTATGAATATCTTCTGTGGCAAAAGTATCATTGGCATTATTCAATCGTACAATGATCTGATTAGCTGTATTGCCAAATACCAAATCCAAAAAGTGATCATTGTTTACATCTACCAGTTTAATGGCGGTAGTGTAGCCCGAACTTACATCTGAGGTATTCAGAAAGTTAATAGTTCCAGGAAATGAGATATTTCTTGCAAAAATATATACCTGCGAATTATATCTATTGATTAATAAATCGGGTTTCCCATCTAGATTTCCTAAATAATCACCAATAGCCATATTAAACAAACCATCTGTCGCTGTGCCAATTTCAAAATCTTTTGGAAAATCCATACTCAAACCCCCATTGGTTGATGTATTTCTATATACAGAAAAGGTATTGTTAACACCCGTAGATGTTGTCCAATTCATTTGAACTAAATCTAACTTTCCATCGCCATCAATATCTGCCGCCGCTAATGCAGAAGTAAAGGTACCTGCTGGTTTTGAAAAATATGTGGCAGAAGTAAAAGAAATTGGCGAATTGAAGGATGCAGCCGTATTTCTAAACAAATGAACTTCTCCGTTTGCAAAATTATCGCAAGCAATATCCGGTAATCCGTCCCCTGTAAAATCGGCAACTACAATGTTTCGTGGGAATGGTGTAGAAATAATAATTGGCTGTAAAAATAAAACATTTCCTATGGATGATACATTTCTATAAATATGAATTTCCCCTGCATCTTTTACTGACACAATTAAATCTACCTTGCCATCTCCATCAATGTCTTTTACAACCACCATTGTTGGCTTATCATTATTATTTCCAGAAACAGCAATTGATTGCGTATTTGCTAAATTGAATGAAATAGGACCAGTATTTGTATATGTAAGATGAAAGGAAATAGCAGACTCTGAGGTTAGTTTAGTATCTAAATTAGTTACCGATATAAATTGCTCATCGGTTCCGAGTGGTGCAACAACTACTATTACATTTTTCGAAACAACATGGTCTACTTGTGCTATTACTGCACCAAAGAACACAATATTTTTGGTCTTATCCAAGTTAAAATTGTTACCCGTTATGGCAACTAGTGTACCAACAGGGCCTTTAATAGGTGAAACCGAAGAAATAATGGGCACTTGCGCATAGGTACTCAGCGCAAAAAGGCTGAGCAGTATAAATACATTAAGCGAAATCAAATAAAAACGTAGATTTTTTTTCATGGTAATGGTATTAGAGTTAAAAAAGGATTTTTGCTTTTTGCAAAAACCAATTAGGGCAGATTATCATCAGCATCAAAAATGTTAGGAATATGGGATGATAACTAAATGGTAAATCTAAGGCATGTGCGTTCGCTATAAAATCATCTTTTAAGCTGAAAATAAATGTATGCTACCGCTAATTGAAAGGAAGGAGTGATTATAGCTAGTCGTTAAAGATGAGGAGGGTTTTATTTACCATATAGGGATATAGAAAACATAGGTTTAAGGTGGTCGTGTTTGCGATCCCCATCCGATAGCTATCGGATTTACATCGGGAGTGGCAATCTCATTACTACTCGTTATCGTGTTGCCTTGAATACACAGCAATGATGCCATCACACAAGCGTGCCTCGGCTCTTGATAGCCGAAGGATCAATTTACTTTTTTCACAAGTGTTTATTTTAGAGGTGTTCAAGAGTGCTACGCAGTTTTCCTTGATGAAAAAGTAACCAAAACCCGAGCTTGCGAGAGCATGAATACCAATAAAACAATAATTACTAATGAATAAATCAAGTCAGGAACAATGCTTCCACGCTCTGGACTTACGCATGGCCCGCCGTTCCTGTCTGCCCTACGCTTTTTGGGACAGTGGCAAATGGGATAAGGTTGAGGTTTTGGATAAACATCGTCCTTTCGACTGGAGCGCAGTCCCGAATTTTCGGGAGAGAAATCTTTGAAGTGTAAAGGTTTCTCCACTACGGTCGAAATGACGAGCAGGGAGGTGAGAATGATGAGTAGCATAGTAAAGCGCATTGATTAGGAGAGTTTAACTTAAAGTTAATTTTTCGCCCAATTTCCTTCGTTATACTCAAGTATTTTGGTTCATTTTCACAGGGTGTTAACAAGGTGGTAACAGGGTGTAAACAGGGTAATAACGTGGTCAATAACCTAATTAACTTATAGTTAAATACGGGTTAGCATTTTATTCGATAATTACTTACTCAAAGTAGTATCGCTTCATCACTATATCCGTTGAAACAACTCGGCTTATTTGCTGTTTTGTATATATAAAAAGAAGATTATGATAACTCCAGAAAACACTATTCCTCTTGATGATTCTGAAAATTCGGAAGCTGAGGATCAACAAAGTCAGAAAGATATACACTCGAATGGTTTGGATGAAAGCGATTTGAGTACTGATGATGAACAGCCCGATACTGAAATACTAAAACAGGCTTTTGATTCTTCGGAAGCTTCTTATACGTTAGATGCGGATAAGGGTATTGCGCCGAAGGCTGATGAGGGTTAGTTTGGTAAGTTTATTTACCACATAGAGACATAGGAAACATAGGTTTAATGCGATCGTCTTTGCGAAGGAGGTTCTTCACCGACTGTGGCTCCGCAGGAGTGCCTATGGTACAATCTCATTGCTGTTAAATATTTTTGCTAGGAGGAGATTGCCATCCCGAGAAGTCGGGGCTACGCTCCTCGCAAAGACGAGCAGGGAATGAACATTATTCCGTCATTCCCAATTTTATCGGGAATCGTAATGCGATGTTACGACTTTATAGCTTTAGGATTAGCTGCACTGAGCACTTCGTGATTCCCTCCCGATAGCTATCGGGATTCACGGGAATGACGGGCTGGGAGTATGTGTTGCTATGCGGTTTGTTTATTAAAAGAAATAGTAAAGGTTGTCCCTTCGTTTAAACGACTTTCTACTTCTATTTTACCACCTAATGAGGTAAGGTGTTCATGCACTAAGTGTAGGCCCAAGCCTTTGCTATCTTCATGTTCATGAAATACTTGATACACTCTGAAAATTTTATCTTTTACTTTAGCCATATCAAAACCTAAACCATTATCTGAAACTATTAATTGGTATACTCCATCTGTTATCGCTGTAGTAATTTTAATTTGGGGTGCCCTATCAGGATGAACATATTTAATGGCATTTGTAATTAGATTGAGAAAAATACTCTCTAGATATACTTTATTAAACTTAATTGTAGTAAAAGCAGAAAAATCACTTTCTAGTTTGGCATAGGAATTTAGGAGCAATGAGCCGATTGACTTAGTTACCGTATGCAAAACATCTGATAAGTTCAATTCTTCTAGTGGCACACTTACTTTATCGTTCTTAATCATCACATCTACAAAATTATTAATGGTATGATGTAAGCGTTCACTTGTAGATTTTAAAATGTCCACCAGTTCTGCCGTCTTTGGATCTTCTATTTTAGCATGATCTAATAGCTTAGAAATAGCTAGTATATTATTTACAGGTGATCTCATATCATGAGATGTCATTTGGGTAAAACTTTGCAGGTCTTTATTAATTTTACTCAAGTTAGCAATTAACAAATTGCGTTCTTCTTCTTCTCGTTTTTTTAGCGTTACATCTTTCGCAATGCCAAATACTAATTTATTTTCTACAAAAGGCATAGAGGTCCATGCAAGCCAAACAATTTCTCCTTTTTTAGTTACGTACCTATTTTCAAAATTACTTAATAAGGTTCCGCTGTATACAGTATTACGAGAGTCGATGGTTATGTTTTTATCGTCTATATAAACAAAGTCGTTAATAGGTCTAGCCATCAGCTCTGCTTCTGTATACCCTAATAATTTAATAACTGCAGGGTTTATTCTTTTAAAATATCCGTCAAAACCTGCTATACATAATAAATCTGCAGAAATTGTAAAGAAATTACTTAGCAGTAGATATTCGTCAAATTTATTTTTTGAAATTCGTATGTTATCTGGATTGTCTGTTTGCTCCATAGATATCTGTAGTGAGCGCTACTAGATTAGGGATTAATTCTGATTTCAATAATAAAGAAATCTTTTATTTAAATGCATCTTTTATTTAAAAAAAATTATTTTACTAATGGAAATACCAGCCGCTAGGAAAAAAGGCTAGTACACTTGATCGTCTTTGCGAGGGAGGTTTTTCACCGACCGCGGCTCCGCAGGAGTGCCTATGGTACAATCTCATTGCTGTTAATAAATTATGAAGGAGGAGATTGCCATCCCGAGAGTTCGGGACTACGCTCCTCGCCAAGACGCACAGGGAGGCTTTAATGCTTTCGCCTTCGGAATGCT
>NZ_JBAZRL010000090.1:0-5308 GCF_041662865.1 Pedobacter sp. | reverse complement strand
GTACCTACCTGGGCTTATCAAGAGAACATGGCTCAATTTTTATGAGCATCGAGAAAATAGAAAAAGTAGATTTCTGCTTTAATGGTGCTGGATTTAAAGATTTTAAAGAAATGTAGAACATAAAATATCAATGACGCAATTACCCGCTCTATGTAATTAAAAAAATTCTTTTATAACCTAAACCATATGTCATGAAAAAGTTAATCATCTCGTTAATATTATTTGCTTCCACTAGCTATATCGCTAATGCACAAAATTGCGACTGCAATCCAAATGGTTTTAATCCATTTGTTTTCAGCTATGCCAAAACTAGCCAAACCGTTAGGGATGGGCATCAGTTTAGCGTAAAATGCAAAACTCCATTTACTTTAAACGGTGGTTATAAATGTAATTACAGCACGCAAATTTGTGAGGTTAAACTCCGTGCTACGCTAAAAAATGATGCAGGTGTAATCATTAAAAATTATGCAAATTTCACCTTCCCGCTTGAACATGAATTTGAAAACGGAGGAAATTATGTTTTAGAGATTTTTCCTATTTGCGGTGGTAAAAAATGCCCAAGTGTTAAATTTTACTTTGGTGTAAGTTGCGAAGATGTTGCTGATTGTAAATGTAACAAAGCAGGTTGGGATCAAATTTATGCATCCGTAGATAATATTTCGAAACAAATTGCTTGTAATGCTACTATAGATTTAAAAGTAGGACAGCCTTTTGCACTTAAAGGTGGCTACAAATGTGAGGGCAATTGCAATGCTGTTTTAAATGCAAAACTAATCAATTTGGGCACAGGCAGAGTTCAAAACTTCCCCAATTTTAAAATGGATGGCGTAAATTCTCCATTTCCCACTGCAGGCAAATATAAACTGGTAATTAATCCGCTTTGCGGTGATAAAAAATGCCCTCCATGCACCCTTTTTATTAACGTACAATAGTCTACATCAAAATTTTATTAATCATGAAAGCTCAACTATTTTTAATATTGCTGTTTATTTGTGGCATTTGTAAAGCGCAAATAAATACCAAAGAAATTAAACGTAATGCCGAAGGGCGGGTAAATGAAACCTTAAATAAAGGCGTTAATGCAGGTATTGATCAGCTCGAAAAAGGAATTGGTGGTTTGTTTAAAGGCAAAAAGAACAAAACCGCAACCAAGGCAGATACTGTAAGAAACCAAGCAGCTGAAACTGCACAAAGCGAACCTGTAGGCGAAACACCACAACAAAACTCAGACATTTTAAGAAAATTTGATTTTGTGCAGGGCGATAAAATTTTGGTTCTTGAGAATTTCGAACAAGATAACTTAGGAGATTTCCCGGCCAAATGGAGCACAAATAGCGGAGGAGAAATTGTAGAACTTAATGGCGAAAAATGGCTTAATATTGGCAAAAACGGTGTATTCTTACCGCAGTTCATTAATAATTTACCCGATAATTTCACTTTTGAATTTGATGTAACCTGTAGTGCAAACTTCAACTTTTACAGCAATCCCTTAAGTTTTTCTATTGCAGAATTGGCTAAACCAAGTACCGATTACGTGAAATGGAAACAGTTTAACAGGTTGGGCAGAAACGGTATTGAAGTAGGCATCCACCCAAAATCGGTATCCACTTCAAACAGCAAAGGCACAACCAACTATCAAATTTACAGCAATGGCAATTATGGCGATAAGAATAAAGCCATGCAAAATGAATTCATCAGCGATGTAAAAGCATCGGTACATGTGAGTGTTTGGCGACAAAAAAATCGTTTACGTATTTACCTCAATCAAGAAAAAGTATGGGATTTACCCAATGCTTTTGTTGATGGTAAAAAGTACAACAGCATTGTCTTTCAAACTGGAAACTTTAAAAAAGAAGAAGACAAATATTACATCAATAATTTAAGGTTGGCCGTTGGCGATCCAGATACGCGTCATAAACTCATTAACGAAGGCAAGTTTGTTTCATCAGGTATTTTATTTGATGTGAACTCGGCAACTATCAAGCTCGAATCTTATGGTTTAATTAAATCTATCGCTTTGATTTTACAAGAAAATCCGTCAGTTAAAATTAAAATAATTGGCCATACAGATAGCGATGGCGAAGAAAAAACTAACCTCAAACTATCTAAACAACGTGCCGAAGCTTTAAAGAAAATGTTAAACACTGAATTTGATATCGAAGCCGTCAGAATGCAAACCGATGGCAAAGGCGAAAGCGCACCTGCAATGCCAAATAACAGTGAGATTAATAAAGCCAACAACCGCAGGGTTGAGTTCATCAAAATTAAATAATACTAAAACTAAATACTATGAAAAAATTATTGTTTCTTCTTTTAATCACGCCAATTATCGGCTTTGCACAGCTAAGATCTGGGCGGTATTTTATTAAGCTCATGCACAATGGTAAAAACATTCAATATAATCCTAGTTTAACCTTAATGTTAGCTAATGGCTGTGCCGATTTTAATTGCCCCAGTCAATTTTTTGATCTTACAATGGTTGCAGGTTCTCCAAAAATATATACTATAAAAAATACGCAATCAGGTAAATTTTTAACCTTTAGCGAAGATGAATATGGTAATGTTATCCCAGGATTAACATTACAAACGGCAAAAACCAGTAGCCTGAATAGACGTTTCCAACAATTCTTAATTAATAGCGATAAGGATGGTATTTACAGCATACACCCAAGAAGAACTACAGGAATAATGGAACTTTTTATTGCAACTGAACTGCGAGATATAAATAGTGGAGGAACTATAATTGGTTTAGAATATAAAACTCCCGACCGCAACCCAGCCAATTATAACGTTTTTACTAATGTAATTTGGAATTTTATACCAATTCCCATTGGTACAATAAGTAGAACTACTACATCTACACCTGTTGTTGCTGATCGTTCGCAAAGTAGTTCCTCAGTTGTGGTTACACCGCCAAACAACAACAAATTAGATATCGATATAAGAACTGGAGGAGATAATTTAGAACAAAGAGATCATCAAGAAAATCCAGAAATAATTATTGAAATAAATGGACAGCAAAGTATAGTAGCTAGCAACATCAATAGCGGCCAAACTTGGGTTAACAATTCGTTGCATAGAATTTCAATTCCAATGCCTGCAGCAGTTACTGTCGAAGATTTAAAGAGCATTACAATTAAACGGAAAATAAAACGATGGAATAATGATGCAATGATATCTTCTGATAATTGGACAGTTTCAAATGTAACTGTAGTAGCTAATTTGGGTAATAAACGAACAACTCTTGCAAATTACACCTCTGCCAGGCCTCATACTAAAGTATTTAGATTTAAGGCAATCCCTAGCAGGGATGAAAATGAAACTGGTGATAAGAATAGTGTGTATGGATGGGGCACTGAAGTTAATTTAGCTCTGTCTCAGGTACCAACCGTAGCACCCCCACCAGCGAGAGCTACAACAGTAGTTAATCCAATAATTAAAATAGAAACGCTAACTGGCGGAGATGATTTACGCGGCGGAAATGACAATCTTAATGTATTAATCAGGTTGAAAATTAGACCAGTGAGAAACATTTCTTTAAACAACATCAACAACCGCCAAAGCTGGGGCAATTTTACCGAACATACCGTAACCAGACCTATTTCTGGACTACCATTTACTTTTGATGATATTGAAGATGTTGTACTAAGGCACACCGGTGGTGGAGGCACTGGAGCTGATAATTGGTATTTGGACAAGCTTAAAATTACCTTAACCATGGCTGGCGAAACTAGAGTTTTAGTAGATCAGGTAAGTAATCCAGTTCATTATTTTAAAGGTGATAGTCGCTCGAAAACATTTCAAATTATTAGATAAAAAATGATGAAAAAATTATTAATGATAACTATGCTTTTGATAAGTGGGTTATACAGTGCCAATGCGCAAAAAGGCAAAAAAACTGATGTAGTTGTTAATCCGAATGTCCCAGCTTCTAGAGCTTTACCAGATTTAACTTTTGATCTTGTACCTGTAGTGGTAACTGGTGGTTCAGGCGTAGAAAAAGTTCAAGGCACAAAAACTAGCATAAAAATGGGCATCAATTTTATTGTAAAAGACATAGGAATGTTAAACGCCAAACCAAGCATGGTATATGCAGAATATAGCTTTATGGGCACTCAAAGAGTAGGTAATGATATTCGTGAAACCATGATACACAGACAATCTGAGCAAGTGCCAATATCAGCCATAGCAATGGGAAAAGATGAATTGGTAAAGCAGATATTTATATTTAGAAACACGCCTGAAAATGCCTATGGCAAAGAGATAAAATTGAGGTTAGTTATTGTTCCTACAGGTGTTAGCAGTCAGAATGAGCTATCAAAAACCAATAATTCTTCTGCTGAGATAATGCTTACTCTGGAGCCATAATATTTGACCTAGTTTTAAGCATAAAGTCATGAAAAAGGCGTACCTAACATTAATAATCGCTTACCTACTTTCTGGTTGTACTGTTCTAAAAAATGGCATCAGCTATAATGGAGAAGAAGGGATTTTTGCTAAATCATTTAATCAATACCCTACCGAATATAGAATGGTTGAAGATGGCGAACCAAATTTTGAATTAGGTATCGAATTTAAACCACACAAAAATGGACGTATTAGAGGTATCCGCATTAAAAACCCTCAAACCGGTAATTTACGAATATCCCTTTGGGATGCTGATGAGAAAAGACTGCTCAATACTTACACCTATAACAATGGTAATCCGAATAAATATAACTTTGGCTATTTTCAAATTCCGGTAAAAGCGAATAAAACTTATTGTTTAACCATTAATGTTAGGCAATATTATTACCATGTTTTAACATTCGATAGGTTGCCTTTAAACTTACAAGAGATAAGCCTAACCAATAGCGTTTATGCCGAAGGAAAATACCAACGTTATCCCGAATTTAAAATAGACAATATTTTACACGGCCTAATTGATTTAGATTTTGAATGGGAAGTAGGAAAGAAAATTACGAACAACATTAACCTCCACTAAATTGATAAAAAATGAAAATAATAAGTATTATTTCATTTTTCTATACTAACATGAATTAGAGGTCATGATTAACTATTTTAACATATGAAAAATAGTTCTAAACTAATCTGCTGTTCCCTCCTTACCAGACTGGACCACTAGCAGGAATACTTTGAACAAGGTTGAGATAGCTAAAAACAATGATTTTGACATAAAAAACCGGACTTTGAAGAGTTCAAAGTCCGGTGAAGTACCCGAGAGCAGATTCGAACTGCCACGCCGTTGCCAGCACCAGCCCCTCAAGCTGGCGCGTCTACCAATTTCGCCACCCGGGTATACTTCCGC
>NZ_JBAZRL010000089.1:0-5336 GCF_041662865.1 Pedobacter sp. | reverse complement strand
ATTGGTTTAGTATTTGGCCTATTTGGAGATTGTTTTTTAATGTTTCTTGAAGTAGATCCTTCATTCTTTATGTTTGGATTAGCTTCATTTCTAATTGGTCATCTTGCCTATATTAGTGCATTTTATTTAGATTACAAATGGCATCCTGCGATAGAGAAGAAGTATACAAAAATAGCCTTAGTTGTATTTGGGATTTTTTGTTTAGGTTTTTATCTGTATTTAAGACCACACTTGAATGAAATGAAAATTCCGGTAATGATTTATTCTATAGTTATCTCATCTATGGCAATTATGGCTGTAAATAGAAAAGGTAGAGTAAATACCTTAAGTTTTAATCTGATTTTTTGGGGCGCTATATCGTTTCTAGTTTCAGATTCAATTTTAGCTTTTAATAAATTTGTTTTTCCTTTTGAATTTGCTGGAATACCCATTATGGTTACATATATGGCCGCCCAATATTTCATTACAATAGGGGCTGTAGAGAGAAAATTGAAAAAACATTCGGTAATAGATGCAGAATCTAATTAGCAGATTTCTTTTTATCCTTATCCAAAACCGTAAAAACTTGAACTAACCGTTCTCCATTTTCGTCAACCAAAGTTAAGGTGTGTTTTCCTGGTAATGGACTAACTGCCAATTGATGAAAGGATTTTGTACTGCCCACGAATTCGGCATCAATATGCCAATAGATTTTGGTTTCAGAGTTTCGATGGGCAGCATTTAAAATTACTTTCCCTCGTGTTCCATCCAGTTCAACTGGGATATAAATTACCGCGTTGTTTTTAGGGTAAATCATATCCATCACCATATTTCCACCTATATCATTACAACCAGGTTTAAAAGGCGGTAATACTTTATAATCACTGTTTCTTATTTTGTAATAATATTCCATTGCAGGCGGAAGAACAAACCAGCTTTTATGTTGCATTTGATTAGTACTTTCACATTTATCAGTTACTCTAAATGTACTTGAAGCATTTAAATGCACTAATTTATGGTAAGGACAGACTATAGTTTTCTCTCCAGCAACAGGTACCAATTCCGTAATTTTATCTGTACAATATTCTCCAGCCTTAAATCCACTTTGTTTACATATCAATATTTTCTTAAGCTTAGTTTTTGGAGTTTCAAACCATTTAGATGAAGGTAATTGTCTAAAAATGTCAAATAATACTGGAGCAGCAACTTCAATACCTATTAAACCTGGTCTACCTTCTCCATCGGCATTGCCAACCCACACGCAAACTACATAATTTGGCGTTAAACCAATTGCCCAAGCATCTCTAAAACCAAAACTAGTTCCTGTTTTCCAAGCTACACGTTGTGATGAAGAGAATTGCTCCCATAAACCTTCATCTCCAGGTCTCATTACTTCTTCCATTGCATTAAATGTTGCCCATATAGCACCGTGATCTACTATAGAATTCAACTCTGTTTCATCTTTTTTTACAGAGGATTGAACTGATTTACTATAGATAGGAGCATCATAATCATGCGGATTGTATTTACCTTGGTAATCATTAAAATGGTTTAATGTTCTAGCCATACCTAAATAACTTTTCGCTAAATCCCACATCGTAACTTCGCTGCCACCTAAAATTAAAGATAATCCATAATGATCTGCAGCTTGATTTAAGGTAGTAAAACCTAGCTTTTTAAGCTTATCGTAAAACCGTTCATATTTATATTGCTGTAGCATTTTAACTGCTGGAATATTTAAGGATCTGCTCAATGCTTTATCTGCCGAAATAGCCCCATCATAACCTAAATCGTAATTTTGAGGGGAATAGCCGCCAATTTGTGTTGGAACATCTGGGACCAATGTGTGTGGCAATAACATTCCGTCGCTTAGCATACTCACATACAATAAGGGCTTTAATGTACTTCCAGGACTTCGAGGCGCTTTAATCATATCTACATGACTTTCAAATTCCTTATTTTCAGGTTGATAACAATTACCTACATAACTTTTTACTGTTCCATTCTTCACGTCAAGTACTAAAGCTGAAATATTGTTAATGTCGTTTGCTTTATATCGATTGTTATATCGTTTCAATAATTCGTTGATTTTTAATTGTAAATCGTAATCTATTGTGGTTGTTAAACTGGTATATTTTACTTTCAATGTGTTTTTTTCTTCCTTAAAACGATTAAGAAGATGAGGGGCATTTTGCGGTAGAGGTAAAGGTTTACCTGGGATCGGCTCTGATTTAGATAATTCTGCTGTCGCTTTGTCTATGATATTCAGCTTTGCTAATTTATCTAATAAGTCATTTCGTTTTTTGATTAAACGTGTAGAATTCTTACCAGGATGAACGAGCGACGGGCTATTTGGCAACACCGCTAATGTAGCCATTTCGCCCCATGATAAATTTTCGGCTTTGCGACCAAAATATCGCCAGCTTGCAGCGTCTAAACCAACAACATTACTCCCAAATGGCGCATTAGATGCGTACAGACTAATTATTCCTTGTTTAGAATAACGAAGCTCTAAACGCATAGCCAACCACATTTCTGTTAATTTTTGCCAAATACTGCGATTTTGTCGACGTGATAAACGAATAACTTGCATGGTTAATGTGCTACCGCCACTTACTACACTACCGGCTTTAATATTTTGGCTCATTGCCCTGCTCATGGCAACAGGGTCAACTCCAAAATGCAGAAAAAAACGTTGATCCTCAAAAGCAGTAATACATTTCACAAACTTATCAGGAATGGTATCTGCAATAGGGAAGCGCCACTGACCATCACTAGCAATAGCTGCACTTAATAACTCTCCATTACTTGCCTCTATCACATAAGAGGTAGGAGATTTAAACAATTGTTTTGGTAAGGAAAACAGAAAAAACAAACAAAACAAAAAGCAAATGCTATCAGAAATTAGTACAGCTTTTTGTTGTTTATTCATTTTTTGATTTTATAGGGTAACATTTCTAAGCTAATTTTGATTTACATCAAAATAGATTGTTATGGAAAAATTAACTACTTTTTTGAGATTAGCTTTTGGCTTTGTTCGTTTCTTAATGATAAATATTTGGCCAAGATTGTAAAAGTCATTGTAAGTTTAAAGGAAAGTTAAACTTGCAATGACTATATTTCTAATAAACTACTTTACAACTTGCACCCATTTACCTGCTTGTGTGGCGCTAATGTTATTATTGTACATCGCTTCACATTGTACCGCAGATAAATAATATTTGCCCAAGTATGATGCATTTAACAATACTTTATAGGTTAACGTTTCATTCTCTCGAATATTAAAGTAAGTAAACACTCTATCATCTCTCACATCGCGATACGTATAAGCTGCTGAAGCCAATGCACTTTCATTATCATTAAGCCTTGTATTAATAATTTCCCAACCTGAAGGGAAGATTTGGGTTAATGCCATTTGCTCATAATAACCCATCTTTCCAGGGTTTTTAATTATTACTTCTGCATAAAAATCGGTTCCTTGTTTTAAAACTATTGGATTAATAACTTGCCCTTTTAATGATTTATAATTCACTTTCATATCCAATACATCAGGCTTATTTGGCAAGAAATTATTTTGTCCGGCGACTGGCTGGCCTTGTAAAATTAAACGGACAAACAACACATTATTACCAGCGTTCGTAATATTTGCAGTATTATTTTTGAAATTAAGAGCTGTGCTATTCAAGTATTGCTCACTATTTATATTTCCTTTTTTTCCATCTAAAACATAAGTGTACAGCAATTTATTTGAAGCACTATTTTGTCCGCAGAATTTAGCAATAGCCAATAAACTATAAGCAGTTGTTTGTGTGCTATACCATGTATTTTGACCTAAGCGAGCCGCAACAGTTTGCAATAATTGTGCAGCTTTAACTTTTTGCCCCATTAAAGTTAACGTTTCCATAATCATGGCTTCATCTCTTAAATCAGAACCATATGTGCCGCCTAATTGTGTATAATGCTGTACAGTTTGTGCTAAACCTTTAACTAAACCATTTGCAGCCGCAGATTGTCCGGCCAATTGATACGCTGCTGCTAATCGCCATTTTGCACTAACTGAAAGGTATTCAAAAGCTCGTAATCTATTCATCGCCGCCATTTCTGGTTTTTTTGCCAAAGCCAAAACATATAAACGATAAGCTTGACTCAAATCTCCACCATAAAAATTAGTGCTATTTGGTGTCCAATTAGTTGCTTTTGCTTTTTGATAACGAATTAACTCATCTAACAGTCCAACTGGTAAGGTGTAACCTGCATTTTGTGCTTCCACTAAAAAATGTCCAGCATAATTCGTTCCCCATTCATCAGATGAACCTTCTCCTGGCCAGTAACTTAATCCACCATCGGTAGTTTGGAAACCTTTTAATCTATTAATCCCCGATTTAACATTTCGTTCTACTTCAGTTTTTTTCTGAGTACTAAGTGGAGTTAATTTATCTAATAGTAATTGTGGGAAAATGCTTGATGTAGTTTGTTCAACACAACCATGCGGATATTGAATTAAGTAACTCAATCGTTTATTCAAATCAATAGGAGGGATTGAAGAAACTTCGACTGTTCCAGCATTTGTGCCTGACATTCCAATTGGAGCATAAGTTGTTTTCCAAGTTTGTTTAGGTTGTATGGTGGCAGAAACCACATTAGTTATGTAAGGATTCGGATTACGAATATCCAATTCTACATCATAAACAGTTTTTTCATTTCCACTTTGTGCAATTATTTTAACTTTTGCTATACCAACTGTATTTGGCGCAACCACATTAAAATAAGTCATTTGCTCACCAGCTTGTTTAAAGCTCAATTGCTTTGTTTTTGGACCATCAATTAATAGGTTAGTGCTTTGCACTAATACACTTACATTCTTTAAATTGTTATTGGTTGCAAAAATGTTTACTGGCAACGTAAAGCTTTCTCCTGGTCCAATTACTCTTGGCAAAGTAGCCAGGACCATTAACGGTTTTTTAACTTCAACTGCTTTTTCTGCATAACCGTAAGCGCCATTATCACCCGCAATAACCATTGCTCTAACTGAGCCAATATATTGTGGTAAAGTGAATTTATGTGTTTTGTTTTCACCTTTGGATAAAGAAAATGGCCCCATAAATTTAACAACAGCTTTAAATCTATTTGCTTTAGCAGGATTTAAGTTTTTATTAATGGAACCATCGCCGCCAATGCTTAAAATACGTTCTAAATTTCCACCCCATGCGCCCAAAACCTGATCGAATAAATCCCATGTTTTAACACCTAAACCTTCTCTTGCATAAAATATGCTATGCGGGTCAGGAGTTTTAAAACGAGTTAAATCAAACAATCCTTCATCAACCAGAGCAATTTTATACGTCATTGCTTTGCCA
>NZ_JBAZRL010000088.1:0-5587 GCF_041662865.1 Pedobacter sp. | reverse complement strand
TAATTAGAAATAACTTTCCAATTTACCGTTTTATTGGCGTACGGTTTTTTGGCAATATCTTTAAATTGAATTTTAGCTGTAGTTTTTAAATTCTTATCGCTTTGCTCATTACTATATGAAATATTAATGATTAATTTTTTGTCAATCGCCTAACCAAGTGGAATGGTTTTCGTAAAGAAATAATCATTGCTAAAATTGAGCATCCATAATGTATAGGCCCTTACATAATAATTACCCTGTTTGTAGTTTTGCATGTTAAGTGGAATATTGCCATAAGCAACACCATTTTTAAGGGGTAATTTTACAGTTTGCATTAAAGAATCTTGTGCATTCCAAACTTCCACATAAACTATTTTACTTAAGGGCGAAGGTAAGTTTTGCTCAATAGTTGCATAGGCTTTAAACCACATCGTATCTGCAACGGCATAATAAGGCTTATCAAAATGTAGATAAACTTTTTCTACCGGTTGTTCGTCCGATAATCTTTTAGTTTTTGTAATGATGTTATTCAATGCAATACTATCCTGCTGAGCAAAAGCAGCTGAATTCAGAATAAATATAAAAGCGACTAACGTAAAGAGAATTCTCGTAAATTTCATCGAATTGGATTAAGCTTTGGAATGTTTGCTAATATATTGATTATTGATTGATGGATAAGCATTGTAACTAATCTTTAACATATTTTTACAATTAAAAATGCATAAAAAAACGGATACCTTATTGCAGAGCACCCGTTTATACTTAGTGTATTTTTTAGTTGAATTCGATAATGAATTCTGATTTTGGTTGACGTACTTTTTTCAAGCCTACTAACCAATCGCTAGTTTCATCTCGGTAGCCTAAAGGCATAATTGCAATGCTCTTTAATCCTTTTTCTGTCAATCCTAAAATTTTATCGTATTCGGCATTGTCAAATCCTTCCATTGGCGTAGCATCTACTTTTTGAATAGCTGCTTCGGCCAATGCCATTCCAAAACCTATATAAGCCTGACGAGCTGCGTGATTAAAATTTACATCTTCACTTCTAGGTACATAGCTATTTACCAACATTTTTTGATAATCAGCTGTGCTTTCTGGAGGAGTACCACGTTCGTTATGTGTGTGCTTAAACACACCATTAATTCTATCTTCTGTATATGTATCCCAAGCAGCAAAAACCAAAAGATGAGAAGAATCTATAATTTGAGATTGGTTAAATGAATGCGGTAAAAGTGTCTGTTTTAAATCTGGATTAGTTATTACGATAACTTTATACGGTTGTAAGCCAGAAGAAGTTGGTGCTAAACGTGCAGCTTCTAAAATCAAATCTACTTTTTCTTGCGGAACAGCTTTGCCGTTCATTTTTTTAGTGGCATAACGCCAATTTAGTGCTTCTATTAAACTCATTTTATATATATCAATTTTATAGTACAAAAGTGATTAATATAAATTGATCTCCTCTTGATGTATGATAAGTAAGTTGTCACTTTAGGCGTAATGACAATTTGGTGCTAATTAAAAAAGCTAGACATCTCCAGCTTTAATGGTATAGTTTTTAAAACCTAATTTTTCAGCTTTGCTCTAAATAATTTTTCTAG
This sequence comes from Pedobacter sp., assembly GCF_041662865.1. GTDB lineage: Bacteria > Bacteroidota > Bacteroidia > Sphingobacteriales > Sphingobacteriaceae > Pedobacter. The sequence continues at coordinate 4,010 of NZ_JBAZRL010000088.1, read as the reverse complement.
CTTTTCCATTTTAGGTAAAATCACCAATCGACAATAAGGAAGCTCACCGTTTTTTATAAAATAATCTTGGTGATAGTTTTCTGCTACATAAAAAGGCTCAGCTTTTACTATTGTAGTTACCACAGGTTTGCCAAAAGCATTGTCTTTATTTAAAGCCGCTTTGTATTTCTCTGCAATTTCTTTTTGTTCATCACTATGATAAAATATTACCGAACGGTATTGTGTGCCAACATCTGCACCTTGTCTATTTAATGTTGTAGGGTCGTGGCTTTTCCAAAAAACCTCTAATAATTCATCGTAACTAATTTTTGCAGGATCATAAGTTACTTCAATAACTTCGGCATGATTTGTAGTTCCTGTACAAACTTCTTCATAGGTAGGGTTTGGAACATCGCCACCTTCATAACCAGATTTGACATTGCTAACGCCATTTAAGCGTTGAAATAAAGCTTCTGTGCACCAAAAGCAACCCATTCCGAATGTTGCTTTTTGTAGTTTTTGTTTTTGGGCATCGGCGTCTTGCATAGATAAAAGAATTAAAACCATACTAATGATATATTTCATCTTGGAGTTTGTTTTACTTAAGTAATAATACGTAAAACAAAATACTAAAGTTTTTTAAAAGTAAAAAGGGACTTAGTCTTGACAATATTTATCTTTAATTGTGAATTAAAATATTTTGTTAATAACTTAACAAATTGTTATTTAGTTTGTTAAATAACAAAAAATATAATGATTAAGATTTATTAACATATCTTTTTTAATTTTAATGTTCATTAAATAAAAAATTATGTCTACACCGTATATCCCTTGCCTTGATTTAGGTACGTATATTAATGGAAATGAAGAACAACGTAAAAAGTTTTCTGATGAATTGGGAAGAGCTTTTAACGATTCTGGTTTTGTAACCATAACCAATCATGGCGTAAGTCAGGAACTGATTGATAAATTATATAAAAATATTAAAGGTGTTTTTGCTTTACCCGTAGAAACTAAACGCAAATACGAAAAACCAGAATTAGCAGGACAACGTGGATATACTAGTGCGGGCAAAGAAACTGCAAAAGGGGCTAAAACTGCAGATTTAAAAGAGTTTTGGCAAATTGGTCAAGAAGTAAGTGATGGAGATCCGATAAAAAATGAATATCCTGATAACGAGGTATTAGAAGAAATCCCAGAATTTAATCCTGTTACAAGAGAAATTTATAAAAAACTGGAAGAGAATGGTAAACACCTTTTACGTGCCATTGCTACCTATTTAGAATTGCCTATTAATTATTTTGATAAACACGTACATAATGGAAATTCTATTTTAAGAGGGATTCACTATTTTCCAATTGAAAATCCTGAAGAATTACCTGATGATGCTGTACGTGCAGGAGCTCATGAAGATATTAACTTAATTACCTTGTTAATTGGTGCAAGTGCTGATGGTTTAGAAGTTCTCACTCGTAGTAATGAGTGGTTGGCTATTAAAGCAGAACATACTGACATTGTTGTAAATGTGGGCGATATGTTGCAACGCTTAACCAATAACAAATTAAAATCTACTACACATAGAGTAGTAAATCCACCACGTGAATTAATGAAAACTTCACGTTTCTCAGTTCCTTTTTTCTTACATCCGCGTAGCGATATGGATTTAACTTCGTTGAGTTCTTGTATCGATGCAGAACATCCAAAAGCATACAGCGATATGACTGCTGGAGAATATTTAGATGAAAGATTGAGAGAGATTGGATTGAAGAAATAAGTCTTAGCAATCAGATAGTAAAAACGGGTTCCACATTGTGGAACCCGTTTTGTTTTTTAAGCCTTCAATTTATTTGGTTGCTTGAATAACTCATTTGTCATTTAGAGAGTTAGTGAAGAATCTAACCTATCAGAGATTTCTCGTTCATCGAATGACAAAATTATTTCTTTCCCTTATCTATTGCTCTATTAATTGCATCTTGTATCCTTGGACGGATATTTAAATCACTCAGTTTATTAGTTACGGTTGGATTCACACGATTTGATAAAAAGATGTAAACCAATCCTCTAGATGGATCTACCCAAACACCAATGCCAGTATAGCCTGTATGTCCAAAAGTTTGAGGTGAAGCCAATTCTGATGGATATTTTTTAGTTAAATCTGGATCCCAACGATCAAAACCTAAACCTCTTCTGCTCACGTCAGATTGCCTGCTGGTAAATGTTTCTACCGTTTGTGGTTTAAAATATTGTTCTCCACCATACGTGCCTTTATTTAACAAAAGCTGATAATAAATAGCCAAGTCATTAGCACTTCCAAATAAGCCAGCATGACCAGCAACACCACCTTTTAAAGCTGCACCTTGATCGTGCACATAGCCCTCTAGCAATGTTTTTCTAAATACCTGATCGTCTTCTGTAGGTACGATTTGATCTTTACTGAAACGGTTACGTGGCAAATAGCCCGTAGTTTGCATGCCTAGTGGAGTATAAAAATTATCTAACACATATTGTTCTTCGTGTTTTTCTGTAATATGCTCTACAATATCTTGCATAACATACATGCTAATATCACTGTATACGTACTTTCCACGTGTTTTTATGGGTGAATTTAACATTTTCGGCCACATGAAATCGCTAAAAAATCCTTTCTTTACGTAATACCTATCAGCAACTTTTGTTGGATAGGCAGCTGATGAATCGCGGCTATAATCTCCTTCTTTGATAAAATTATGAAAAGGAATGTAAGGAATAAATCCTGCTTGATGCAGCATTACCTCGCGAACATTTATCGCATTCATTGGTGTATTTCGTGCTCTAGGAATATAATAACCGATGTTGGTGTCTAATTTCAATTTTCCTTCCTCTACCAAACGCATTACAGTTGGTGTCGTTGCAGTAACTTTTGTAACCGATGCCAAATCGAAAATATCGGTTACTTTATCTGGCATCACATTATCGTAAGTGTGGTAACCAAAAGCCTTATTGTAAATTACTTTTCCATCTTTGGCTACTAAAACAACCATCCCTGGCGATGCTTTTCCTGAAATTCCTTCTGCAACAATTTTATCAATTTCATTTAAATCTTCTGTATTTACACCAGCATCTTCAGGTACTGAATATTTTAAACGAGTTACTGTAGTTTTAAAGCCAGAACCTGCAGTATATTTTGCGGAAAATCCTTTAGCTAATGTTTGTTGTGTAGCTATTCCTCCAAAAATAAGCTGCGGAACAACCATTGCTGCTTCATTGTTGTCTTGATGGCTCCAAACAATAGGGCAGCTTAAATTATCAAATGAACTTAGACTTTTTCCATCGCCAAAAACGGCTAAAACTACATCTTTATGTTTGGCTACATCGCTTATAAAATTTAACAAACGACCATTTTTTGCCATCTTATCTGTAATAGTGATAATTACAGTACTGTAATATTTCAAATCATCTGCTAAATCGTTTAGCGTAGTTGAATCACGATATTTTTCGGCACTTAATGATTTTACTTCAGCGTATTTATTTAATAAACTATCAAATGAAGATTGATATTCAAAACCTAAATTAACGGAAACGAATTTTTTATCCGACAGTTTAGTAACAGGAATAAAACTTTGTTGATTATTTAATAAAACTGAACTATTGGCAATAGCATTTATATTTTTTAATCGGTTTTCATTTTGTCTGTGATCTTGAGCACATGCGCTCAAAGTAAAAACTAAGATTAAACAAGTGGCAATTATGCCAATTAAGTTATTTTGCTTCATATACTTTTTCTCCATTTAGGTAGGTTTTTAACACTTTATTTTGTAATATTTGTTGGTGATTTGCTTTCATAATGTCGTTTTCTAATATCACGAAATCGGCAAACTTGCCAACTTCTAAACTTCCTTTTTCTTTTTCTTCAAAATTTGCCTTTGCTGCCCAAATCGTCATTCCTCTTAAGGCTTGCTCTGGCGTTAACGCGTTTTCCATCTGAAATCCACCTTTTGGGAAATCTTTAGCATCTTCTCTAACAGTTGCTGCATAAAACGTAAGCATTGGAT
>NZ_JBAZRL010000087.1:0-5767 GCF_041662865.1 Pedobacter sp. | reverse complement strand
TGCTTATTTCTTAATAGCATTTTTTGAATTTGAGCTATTGATACGTTATGCCAGTTTTGTAATTGTAAATAAAACCTTAACTTTTAACGATGAGTTAGATGTGCCTCGTAATACATTTGATGAATGTGTAGCTCAGATTTCTAAAGATTGTGAAGAGGCCATCTCTAGATTGCCTTTATCACCATCGGAATGGAATGCTACAAATAGAGGTAGAGCAACAGGTACAGCGGCAATGGCATTAAAAGCAAGATTGTTATTGTATGCAGCTAGTCCACAATACAATCCAACTAATGATTTAACAAAATGGCAAGCAGCTGCTGATGCAGCCAAAAGAGTAATGGATACTGGTAAACACGGTATTTACAGTTCTTATCCAAATATTTGGTTATGGAATACTGCAGGTGCATTTAATAATGAGGTTATTTTTGCAACATCTGCAACAGCAACAAATACTATAGAGCAAAATAATGCGCCAGTAAGTTATGATGCCGCTAATGGTCGTACAAATCCAACCCAAGAAATGGTTGATGCGTATGAAATGAAAACTACAGGTAGACCAATTAGTGATGGAGTATCAGGTTATAGTGCAACTGCACCGTATACCAATCGCGATCCTAGACTTGGATTCTCAGTTATGTTTAATACCGCGTCTGTACAACCAGCTGTGGCCGCTTATAAATTTAAAAGCAAAGATGTAGAAACATTTGTAGGTGGTAAAGATGGTTTGGGCTTAAACGTGAACGCTACTAAAACTGGGTATTACATGCGTAAATATCTAAGTGAAAGTGCATCATGGGCTGGTACAACAACTACCATTCGTAGACCATGGATTTTCTTCAGGTATGCAGAAGTATTGTTAAACTACGCTGAAGCATTAAATGAAGCACAAGGAACAGTGGCAGCGACACAAGTATTGGCTGCAGTAAATTTAATTCGTAACAGAGGTGGAGTTGCAATGCCGCTTTTGCAAACTACTAATCCAGCAGCCAATGGTTATGTTGCTCTCGACAAAGGTGAAATCCGCAAGCGTATTCATAATGAGCGTAGGGTAGAGCTAGCTTTTGAAGAACACCGTTTCTTTGATGTTCGCCGTTGGAAAGAAGGTGAAACTACATTTAATGGTTCTGTAAGTGGAATGAAAATAATGCCAGTTACTGCAACTTCGTTCACCTATACCAGATTTACTGTTGAAAATAGATCGTTTACTGCGAAGAACTATTTATATCCAATTTCTCAAAACGAATTGAATAGAGCAACTAAACTTGGTCAAAACACAGGATATTAAATAGAAATTAAAATTTGAAGATTCGTCATTCCCATGGAGGTGGGAATCTTAAATCGTAAAAAAGTTAACAACAACGCATTACGGTTTCCATCCGATAGCTATCGGATCAAATTGGGTATGACGGATTTTCAAATATTTCTGCTAAAAAACATCATTAACACACATTGTTACAACGTCATTTGATCTGTCCTATAACAATAAAAAAACACTATGTTAAAATTAAATTATAGACTACTTATACTTTGCCTCTCCTTATTTTTTAGTAGCACTTACGCACAAGTTAGTTCTATACAAAATATCCAATCGCGTAAAATACTTAGCCTAAACGGTAAATGGAATTACATTGTAGATCCTTATGAAAACGGATTTTATGATTATAGACACGACCCCTTCGATCAATCTAAATCAGGTTCGGGTGGTTTTTATGATGATAAAGTTCAAAAGGATAAAACAGAGTTAATTGAATATAATTTCGATTTGTCTCCACAAATGAATGTGCCAGGCGACTGGAATTCACAAGCTGAAAAACTAGAACTGTACGAAGGAACGGTTTGGTTAAGAAGAAAATTCACAACTCAACCAGAAAAAGATAAACGATACTTTGTTTACTTCGCAGCTGTAAATTATGAAGCTCATGTGTATTTAAATGGAAAAAAATTAGGCATTCACAAGGGAGGCTTTACACCATTTCAGTTTGAAGTGACTGGAAAATTAAAAGCGGGTGAAAACTCATTAGTCGTTAAAGCGGATAACACTAGGAAACCTGATGAAATACCAACTATTAATACCGATTGGTGGAATTATGGTGGAATTACTCGTGATGTTTTCTTAACCGAATTACCTCAACATTATATCAATGATTATAAACTTCAGTTAGTAAAAGGAAGTACAAATACACTAAATTTCTCTGTTAAACTTGCTGATTCTACTGCTGGACAAAATATTACGGTTTCTATTCCTGAGTTAAAACTAGAAAAAACGTTTACTACGAATGGCGAAGGTAAAATTGATCAGCAATTTACATGGAATAAGATCAATTTATGGTCTCCAGAAAATCCGAGACTATATGCAGTAACAATAAAAACTGCAACCGAAAATATTCAAGATAAAATAGGCTTTAGAACTATAGCCGTTCAAGGAACAAATATTTTGTTAAATGGAAAATCTGTCTTTTTAAGAGGAATATCTATTCACGATGAAAATCCACTATTAGCTGGAAGATTAAGATCTGAAGGAGACATGCGGATGCTATTGCAATGGGCAAAAGACATGAATTGCAACTATGTTCGTTTGGCGCATTATCCTCATAATGAAGAAATGGTGCGTTTGGCGGATGAAATGGGCTTATTGGTTTGGGCAGAAGTTCCAGTGTATTGGACAATCTCTTGGACAAACCCGGCTACCTATGCTAATGCTAAGCAGCAATTAACAGATTTAATTGTTCGCGATAAAAATCGGGCAAGTGTGATTGTTTGGTCTATTGGTAACGAAACACCGTTAAGCGATCCTCGTTTTCAGTTTATGAGCAATTTGGCAGAAACTGCAAGGTCTTTAGATGATACACGGTTAGTAGCTGCGGCTTTAGAAGTGCACAGAGATGGTAAAACGATAATTCTAAATGATCCACTAGGTGAGAAAATAGATTTAGTAAGTTTTAATGAGTATGCGGGTTGGTATTGGGGCGGAACGCCAAGTGAAATTACCAGTTATAAATTCGATATCAAATACAATAAACCAGTTGTGATTACAGAATTTGGTGGTGATGCATTAGGCGGTTTCCATGCCGATGAAAACACACGCTGGAGTGAAGAATACCAAGAAGCCTTGTATAAAAACCAACTCATTTTATTAGGTAAAATCGATGCATTAAGAGGAATGACCCCTTGGATTTTAACAGATTTTAGATCACCAAGAAGACAACATCCAGTCTATCAAAACTTCTGGAATCGGAAAGGGTTAATCTCTGAAACTGGCAAAAAGAAAAAAGCATTTTTTGTGCTTCAAGACTTTTACAATCAAATGCAACTTAAATACAAATAACACATTCCAAATCATCACAAAGGTTTATTACGCCCTTATGCTGCTACTCCCCAAAAACAAAATTTATTTGCTTAGTAAACCTATTCTTTTAGTGTTATTTGCAGTTTTTATAACGCTGCACACCTTTGGACAAAGTACGGTTAGAAAAATCGTCAACATTAATCAGGGTTGGAGTTTTCATAAAGAGAATAGTTCAGCAATAACTCAAGTAACTATCCCACATACATGGAATACTTTTGATGTAATGGACGATGAACCTGGTTATTACCGTGGAATAGGTTGGTATAGGAAAAAACTAGCACTTAAACCCGAGTGGAAAAATAAGAAGATTTCACTCTATTTTGAAGGCGCTAACCAGGAAACAACGGTGTATTTAAACGGTAAGAAAATTGGTAGCCACATCGGTGGGTATACTGCTTTTACAGTTCCTTTAAATGCGCTAAAGTTTAATGGAACGGATGAAATAGCGGTAAAAGTTGATAATAGTTTTAATGAAAATATAGCGCCCTTAACAGCTGACTTCACCTTTTTTGGCGGAATGTACCGTAATGTTTCTTTGGTTGTTTTAAACCCTATTCATTTTGAGGATAATAAATATGCTTCGAAAGGAGTGTATGTACATACCAATAATGTAACTAAAACGAACGCTGAAGTTATTGTCAGTGGAAATCTGATCAATTCATCAGCCAATGGGGACTTAACAATTCGTACTACCTTAACAGATGCAACTGGAAAAAAGGTAAATGAGACGAAAACACTAGTTCACTCAACTTTAAATAAACTCATTCCTTTTACACTTGCTGCTATCAAGGTTAATAATCCAATATTATGGTCGCCAGAAAACCCTTATTTATACCAATCTACCACGCAATTAATAGATAAAACGGGTAAAGTTTTAGACGAAGTAAAACTACCTGTTGGTTTACGATTTTTCAGTTTCGATGCTGACAAAGGCTTCTTCTTAAACGGAATGCCTTATAAATTGATAGGAACAAGTCGTCACCAGGATTTTGCGGGAATGGGTAATGCGGTACCATCCGCTTTGCAAGTGAAAGATGTTCAATTATTGAAAGATATGGGGGGTAATTTTTTGCGTGTGGCTCATTATCCCCAAGATCAAGCGGTATTAGATGCCTGCGATCGAATGGGTATTTTGGCTTCGGTAGAAATTCCTATTGTGAATGAAATTACTGAATCAGAGGCTTTTTCTCGCAATTGCAAAAGCATGCAATTAGAAATGATAAAACAGAACTACAATCATCCAAGCATCATTATATGGGCCTATATGAATGAGGTTTTGTTGAGAATGAAGTTTGCTAATGATCCGATAAGGAAAGAAAAATATATAAAGAACATTACTGTCTTAGCACAAGAATTAGAAGATTTAACTCGAGCAACTGATCCGACTAGATATACCATGATATCTAACCATGGCGATGTAAATGGATATATGAAAGCAGGTTTGGTGAAAATCCCTATGGTAGTAGGATGGAACTTATACCAAGGTTGGTATGGAGGTAAATCTGAAGATTTTGGACCAAACTTGGATAAAATACATCAGCAAATACCTGATAAACCAATTTTAGTCTCTGAGTTTGGTGCAGATATAGATCCTAGAATACACTCTTTTTCACCTGTTCGGTTTGATAAAAGTTTAGAATACGGTATGCTTTATCATCAGATATACATTGCAGCTATTTTAAAAAGACCTTTTGTGGCGGGTGCTGCAGTTTGGAATTTAGCAGATTTTAACTCTGAAACTCGTGATGAAACAATGCCTCATATTAACAATAAAGGTTTACTGACCATAGATCGCCAACCTAAAAACACCTACTATTTGTACAAAGCCAATTTCCAAAGGAAACCTTTTCTTAAAATAGGGGATGGTTCATGGAAATTAAGAGGCGGCATTGCATGTTCAAATGAACGTACGTTAAGCCAACCTTTGCAAGTAATTAGTAATACCGATACGGTTGAGCTTTTTGTAAATGGTAAAAGCTTAGGCAAAAAGGGCGTAAACGAGCGTATAAGTAACTGGGATGTTTCGTTTAAAAATGGAATGAATGATATTAAAGCAGTTTCTTTTGCTCATGGACTGAAAATTGAAGATTTAGCTCACCTAAGCTTTAGTTTACAACCCTTAGCACTTAACAATCTTGAAATCCCATTTAAAGAAATAAATATCCTTTTAGGTAGCCAAAGGCAGTTTGTAAATGAACAAAAACATGAAATATGGTTGCCAAGTCAGCCTTACAAAGCGGGTTCTTGGGGAAGTGTTGGTGGTGAGGCTTTTAAAATTAAAAATAGTGGTCGCCAAAGCTATGGTTCTGATAAAAACATAAGAGGAACATTTAACGATCCTATTTATCAAACGCAATTAATAGGCTTGGAAAGCTATCAATTAGATGTACCCAAAGGGAAATATGAAGTAACGATGCATTT
>NZ_JBAZRL010000086.1:0-5863 GCF_041662865.1 Pedobacter sp. | reverse complement strand
CGTTGCATCATGTTCCCTCCAACTGTAGCAACATTACTTAACTGTGCTGATGCCCCAGCCTGCAAAGCCGACATCAACAATGGAAACTTATCTTTTACTAAAGCATTTTCGGCCAATGCCGAATTAGAAACTAAAGCACCGATATGTAAAACGTTATTTTTTAACTCAATTTGTTTTAAAGGCAAATGATTAATGTCGATTAATTTTTCTGGAGCAGTAACTCCTCTTTTCATTAAATCAACCAAATTTGTACCTCCAGCAATAAATGTTGCTTTTGGATCTTTACCTATTAAACTTAACGCAGTTTTAATTACTGAAGTTCTTACGAATTGGAAATTAATCATATCGCTTTTCCTCCTTCTTTAACTTCTTGTATGGCATCAACTATGTTTGGGTAAGCGCCACAACGACAGATGTTTCCACTCATGTACTCTCTAATTTCATCTTTTGAATTTGCATGGCCTTCGCGTACACAAGCAACAGCGCTCATAATTTGTCCAGGTGTGCAATAACCGCATTGAAAACCATCGTGTTTAATAAAAGCTGCCTGCATTGGATGTAATTCATCACCTTTTGCTAAACCTTCAATTGTAGTAATGCTTTTACCCTCGTTCATTACTGCTAAGCTCAAACAAGAATTTACGCGAACACCATCCACATGAACGGTACAAGCACCACATTGTCCATGATCACAACCCTTTTTTGTTCCTGTTAAGTGTAATTGTTCTCTTAATAAATCTAACAAGGTAACTCTAGGTTCTACTTTTAAAGCATACGGTTTATTGTTGACTTTTAAGTTTAATGGAATTTTCTCGAAGAGTTCTGCAAAACGTTCATCAACTTTCTGATCTGCAGCTTTTAAAACCGTTAGTGGCGTTAAAGATAGTGCAGTAAAAAGTGAAGTTTTCTTTAAGAAATCACGGCGAGTATCACCAGATGGGTTAGTGTCAATTTCAGACATAGGAAACAATTAAATATGCGATTGGGATATTTTTCTAATATCGCAATAACAAAATTTGTTTTACTAGGTTTTGATAATTTAGAAGGAGTCTATTTACAACCCAATAAACGATTCGTCATTGCGAACCGAAGCGTGAGGATGTGTAGTGGAGTGAAGCAATCTTTCTAGTTTTGTCATTCAGAGCGCAGCGAAGAATCTAATTTACAAGAGTAAATAAATAACTAGAAAAACAATGTCAGTAGCTTTTGACTTATGCAGCCCTTCTTTCCGCTGTATCTTTTCGGCTGCCCTTCGACAAGCTCAGGATGACGGCCAAAAAGGATGCCGCTTCAATAAGGTTTATATTACAAAGACAGTAGTTTTTTTGGAAGGCTTGGTTTCTTCAGAGTTTATTATAAATTACTTTTATACTTCAACTTGCATACTAATCCAATAGAGCCCCATCTGCCCCCTGTTTCTCATAGTACCTTGTGGAAGTTTTTGTTTAGGATAACTTGAAATTGAAGTATCAACTGCTTTTACAAACTTTGTCAAGTATGGAAGTCTGTTTTCAGAAAAATTTAAAATAGCCCAATCCCAGCTAGAATAAAATTTCATCATCCAATTCAATTCTTCATCTAGTTTTTCATTTTTTATGTAATCATTTATAATTGAATAAGATTTATAGATAACTTTCTCATTCAAATTACTAATTCCAGTAAAATAATCTGGTTCTATTAGTGAATACCAGTTTAAGAAAATTATTCTTTTTAGCGCTTCATATTTAATTGCTGAATCTGAGACAGAGTTAAATAATTCAAGATAATCTTCATGAATTTTTCTATTCTTAGCAAAAGTTCCATTGGCCTCAAGTTCTTCATTTAACTCATCAAAATGTTTATCATCAGGCAACGAATAATATAATTCTATCTCTAAAGCTGACAAGCTATCTAATGTATAATCCATAATTAATTATTACAAACATAAATTTAAGATTATAAAATGTTTTTTATAAAACAACCTTTAAAAAATTGATATTGAACTATAAAGAAGAGATTTCTCGTCGCTGCGCTACCGATGTAAAATCGGTACAAGTCCTATCGAAATGACGATGAGACAGAAAAAAACCACAAACACTCAGATAAAAATCTGCGCATCGGCGGCTATAAACTTTTGTCATTCCGAGCTTGCGAGGAATCTCTCAAGAGATTTACTAGACAGATTCTTCGCTGCGCTCTGAATGACAAACTAGGTGTGTGAAAACTATGTCTTCTATGTGCCTATGTGGTAATAATCCTTCGACAAGCTCAGGATGACATGTTTAATTAAGCATAAGCAACCGCATCTTTTGAAGGCAATTTGCTATAGCCCATTAAATATTCATCAACTTTTCTAGCGGTTTCTCTACCTTCAGAAATGGCCCAAACTACCAAAGATTGACCTCTACGCATATCTCCAGCGGCAAAGACTTTAGGAATATTCGTTTGGAAATTTCCTTCAATTGCTTTTACATTTCCACGTTCATCAAGCTCTACGCCTAGTTTTTCTACTAATCCCTGTTTTTGAGGATGTAAGAAACCCATCGCTAATAAAACCAATTCACAAGGATATTCTTTTTCAGTACCTGGAATTTCTTTAAAGCCTAAAGCTCTTCCATTTGCATCAATTTCCCACTGCACTTCAATTACACTTAACGATTTCAGATTACCATTCTCATCTGCATTGAATTTTTGAGTATTTACTGCCCAATTTCTATGTGCACCTTCTTCGTGAGATGAAGTAACTTTCAATAACATTGGATATTGCGGCCAAGGCATGTGTTCTGTTCTGCTTTGAGGCGGCATTGGCATAATTTCAAACTGTGTAACCGATTTTGCACCATGACGGTTGGATGTTCCGATGCAATCAGAACCTGTATCACCGCCACCAATTACAATTACATTTTTTCCTGTGGCAATTAGTTCTTTTCCATCAACTTTTCTTCCACTAACACGTTTATTTTGTTGTTTTAAGAAGTCCATAGCTGGATAAATGCCTTCTAATTCTCTTCCTGGCAAGTTTAAATCTCTTGGAATAGTTGAACCACCTGCTAAAACTAAAGCTTGATAATCTCTTAGTAACGTACTTAACTCTACATTCTCACCAACGTTGGCATTGCATTTAAACTCAATACCTTCTTCCTCCATTAATTTTATTCGACGCTCTACCACATCTTTTTGCAGTTTAAAATCTGGAATACCATATCTTAATAAACCACCTGGCACATCATCACGTTCAAAAACCACCACCTCATGACCAGCTTTATTCAGTTGAGCTGCAGCGGCTAAACCTGCAGGCCCAGAGCCAATTATAGCTACTTTTTTACCAGTTCTTATTAATGGCGCACTGGCTTTGATGTAACCTTTATCGAAAGCGATTTCGATAATGTGTTTTTCAATTTCCTCGATAGAAACTGGAGATTTATTGATGCCCAATACACATGCGCTTTCGCATGGTGCTGGACAAATTCTGCCTGTAAATTCAGGGAAATTATTGGTGCTCAATAAAATCTCTGCAGCAGTTAACCATTCGCCTTTGTAAACTGCATCGTTAAATTCTGGTATTACATTACCTAAAGGGCAACCAGATTGGCAAAAAGGCACACCACAATCCATACAACGAGCAGCTTGATGATTTAATTGCTCGGCAGGAAGTGGATTTAAAAATTCATTATAATGTTCTAGGCGTTCGCTAGGTTGTTGTCTGGTAGGCGAAACTCTTTCGTACTCCAAAAATCCTGTAACTTTTCCCATCTTAATTGATTTTAACTTGTTGACGTTTTAATAAAACTGCTTTGTACTCTTTAGGGAATACCTTTACGAAATGTGCGGATTGATTTTCCCAATCACTTAAGATGAATTCTGCAACTCTACTGCTGGTTAATCGAATATGATTTTTTAATAAAGTTTGAATTCTTTCTTCATCTTCTACATCTAGTGGATCTAAATCAACCATTTCTGGATTACACTTATTTGCAAAAGTTTTACTTACATCGTAAATCCATGCAATACCACCGCTCATACCCGCTGCGAAATTACTACCTGTATCTCCAATTACTAGCACTTCTCCACCCGTCATGTACTCACAACCATGATCACCAACACCTTCTACAACTGTGGTTGCGCCAGAATTACGAACAGCAAAACGTTCACCTGCTTTCCCACGTACATATAATTCTCCAGAAGTTGCTCCATATAATGCTACGTTACCTATGATAATATTTTGTTCTGGTATATAATTTATATCACTAAAAGGGTAAATTACGAGTTTAGCGCCCGATAATCCCTTACCTACATAATCATTTCCTTCGCCTTCTAGAGTTAATGTTAGGCCTTTCGCAGCAAATGCACCAAAACTTTGTCCAGCAGATCCGAAGCATTTAAAGTTGATCGTATCTGCAGGTAGTCCAACCCCTTTATGAACTTTAGAAATCTCATTTGAAAGCATTGTTCCAATTGCTCTATCGGTATTTTTTACATCGAAATTGGCAAAAACTGGTTCGTTATATAAAATAGCAGGCTGTGCCTTTTCAATTAATTGATGATCTAAAACACTTTCTAATCCATGATCTTGAAACTCAGTTTGATATAATGGTAAACCATTATCAGGTTCTTTGTACAATATTGGAGCTAAGTTTACATATTTCAATTTCCAATCTCCGTCAGCAATTTCTCTGGTTTTAAGCATTTGCGACTGACCAATCATTTCATTTACAGTTCTGAAACCAAGCTCTGCCATGATTTCACGTAGTTCTTCTGCTAAGAAATGGAATAAATTAACCACATGATCAGCATCACCAGTAAATAATTTTCTTAATTCTGGATCTTGTGTGGCCACACCAACTGGGCAGGTATTTAAATGACATTTACGCATCATAATACAACCAGAAGTTACTAATGCCGCTGTTGCTACTCCCCATTCTTCTGCACCTAATAAAGCTGCAATAGCAATATCACGTCCGGTTTTTAATTGCCCATCGGTTTGTACCACGACTCTACTTCTTAATCTGTTTTTCACCAAAGTTTGGTGTGCTTCTGCTAACCCTAATTCCCAAGGTAAACCTGCATGTTGAATAGAAGTTAACGGTGATGCACCAGTTCCACCATCGTAACCAGAAACTAAAATTACATCGGCATGTGCCTTAGCAACACCTGCTGCAATTGTACCTACACCAGCTTTAGAAACCAGTTTTACGTTAATCCTAGCCGCTCTATTTGCATTTTTTAAATCAAAAATTAGCTGTGCTAAATCTTCAATAGAATAAATATCATGGTGTGGTGGCGGAGAAATTAAACCCACTCCTGGTGTAGCGTGACGAACTTTTGCAATCCAATCGTCTACTTTGTGACCTGGTAACTGTCCACCTTCTCCAGGTTTTGCACCTTGAGCCATTTTAATCTGTAACTCATCGGCATTGGTTAAATAATAACTAGTTACCCCAAAACGAGCCGAAGCGATTTGTTTAATTGCCGAACGCATTGAATCGCCATTGGCCATTTTTTGATAACGCATTTCATCTTCACCACCCTCACCTGTATTACTTTTTCCGCCGATGCGGTTCATGGCAATAGCTAAAGTTGAATGTGCTTCGTGTGATATCGAGCCAAATGACATCGCTCCAGTAGCAAATCTCTTTAAGATAGATTCGGTTGATTCTACTTCTTCTAATCCTATTGCAGGGCGATTATAATTGAATTCTAATAAGCCACGAATAGTATAGGCTTGCTGAGTTTGCTCATTAATTAGCTTGGAATATTTCTTAAACGTCGTATAATCATTTCTTCTGGTCGCATTTTGTAATAAGTGGATGGTTTCTGGATTGAACAAATGTTTTTCTCCGCGTCTTCTCCATTTATAAGTTCCACCAGTAGTTAAAACTGGTTC
>NZ_JBAZRL010000085.1:0-6318 GCF_041662865.1 Pedobacter sp. | reverse complement strand
TAGCAATAATCCGCACCTATTAGAAAATTATCCCCAGAATTTCAGTCTTTTGCTTACGAGCATTTTTATTGGCCAGAAATCTGTAAAACTATCGATAAATTAGTATGGAGGAAATGATATTAGACCCGTTATTACCTATAATTAGTATGAATTATACTACAACGGCTATTACTCGTACCTGTATAGAATCTGTAATAAGTTTACGAACAACGGAACTTACATTTAAAATAAAGGATATTTATCCTTTATTTTGCCAGATGTACAAATTATACATCTGCAAGAAATATTACCAGAATTATACCGTAACTCTTGCCAAATCTCTGTATTTTTTGCAAAAATTAATGAACAGGCGTTAATCCAGAACTAAAAAATAGCAGTGAAGAAAATACTAATCGCTTTTGGTACCAGGCCAGAGGCCATCAAAATGGCTCCTTTAATTAACGAATTCAAGCGTCATAAAAATAAATACGAAGTGAAGATTTGTGTTACAGGTCAACATCGGGAGTTACTAGATCAGGTTTTAGATTTTTTTGAGATTGTACCCGACTATGATCTGAAGCTAATGAAAAGCAAACAAGATTTAAGTCAACTCACTGCAGCAGTAATTGAAGGGATGAAAGTTGTACTTGACTCCTTTAAGGCCGATTTTTTGTTTGTACATGGCGACACCACTACTTCTACATTTGCTGCATTGGCTGGGTTTTATGCTGGCGTAAAGATATGCCACGTAGAGGCAGGTTTGCGTACCCATAACATAAATTTCCCTTTTCCAGAAGAGGCCAATCGCCAATTGACTTCCCGATTAACCTATTTGCACTTTACACCAACTGCTGTAGCTTCTGCTAATCTTTTAAAAGAAGGCATTGAGCCAAAGCGCATCTATTTAACTGGAAATACCATTATTGATGCATTGCTATTTGCCAGTAAAAAAATAGAAAAAATTAAATATTCTCAAATAGAGATAGTAAAGAGTCTCATTAATGCCGACAGACCTGTAGTATTGGTGACCTGCCATAGGAGAGAGAATTTTGGACAAAACTTTGAACACATTTGTAGTGCCTTAAAACATATTGCAGAAACTAATGATGTTCAGCTCATTTATCCTGTCCATTTGAACCCAAACATTCGCGATACGGCCTACCAAATGATCGGAAATGTAAAAAATATCACCTTAGTAGAACCTTTAGATTACCCTACTTTTGTGTGGTTAATGAAAACAGCTAACTTTATAATTACAGATAGCGGAGGGATACAAGAAGAAGGAACAACATTAGGGAAGTCTATCTTATTGATGCGTGCCTGCACTGAACGACCAGAATTAGTTGATACTGGATTGGTAAAACTTGTTGGTTCGGATCCAAAAAGAATTATTGGTGAGGCTACTGCACTTTTGAAAAGCCAGAATAGATTACAATCTCCTGCAATTCAATCTAGCCCATATGGTAATGGAGATGCAGCGAAACAGATATTGGCGGTATTGAATCAGCATATCCATTAAAGCTTATCAACTCTTTCGTATTTACATCCTATTACTTGTTCTAATGTGATGGGGAGCACCGAGCAATTGGTAATAATTACAACACTATTCTTAGTGTAATTCGTAAATAAAATGTTTAAATCATCGTTATAGAGTAGGGCAAAGAATGGTTTATGAATTCTATCTCTTATATTTAGAAAATAAATATAGTATTTAGAAACCTTAATAAGGCTAAAGGAAGCGGCTGACTGTATGAACAAAAAAATCTTAGTAGTAGTACTCTTATTATCAACTGGTATGTTTAAGGCGGTTAGTCAGACCTTACCAGTTGGTCAATTACAAAATATTGACGATGCCTACCGTAGGCAACAATTACTAGGGAATGATACTTCAAAAAGTTCATTCATGATCCGCCCTATTCATATCACTGATGTCAACACATTTGACCTTTCAGAGGATGAGGGCTCATTTTCAACGCATGATTTTCGTAAACAATTATATAGTTCTGCAAATGGAGTAACGGCCTTATATGCCTTGCCAGTTGTGTGGCAGCAGCAATATACTACACATCATCCTTATGGGTGGAACGATGGGGCAATGGTGCCTGCAAAAGGGTACCAGACCTTATTTAGTGCAGGCCTTTATGCTAAATTAGGCCCTTTAAGTATCCAATTTAAACCAGAAGTGGTTTTTGCACAAAATAAAGATTTTTTAGAAATTTCAGAACCAGCACCTTTTAAACCAAATGTAATAGGATCAATGTATAATAACATTGACTTACCTGAAAAATTTGGCAATGGAGCGTATCATAAATTCAATTGGGGGCAGAGCAGTATTAGGCTTAATGTTGGTCCAATGTCATTAGGTTTATCTAATGAAAATTTATGGTGGGGGCCAGGCGTTCGAAACTCTTTATTAATGAGTAACAATGCGAGTGGCTTTAAGCATCTAACATTAAATACGATTAGACCAGTCAATACACCTATTGGTTCGTTCGAAGTACAACTCATCTCAGGTAAGTTGGAAAAATCGGGTTACCCAGGGTCTCAACATATAACATCCAAGGTGAAACCAAATGATTGGCGTTACCTTTCTGGCTTAGCATTTGTGTTTAACCCTAAATGGGTGCCCGGATTGTATCTTGGGTTCGATCGTTCGTATGCTCTTTACAGTAAAGATCTTGGCCATGGATTTTTTGATTATTTTCCAGTATTTTCGGCATTGGAGAAAGTGGCGTATGACGATCCAAACAATCCAAACTATGATTTTGAAGATGCGAAGAATAGAGATCAGTATTTTTCGTTATTTGCACGCTGGGTAATGCCAGAATCTCATGCAGAAGTGTATGTTCAGTATGGCAAAACAGATCACAATAAAAATTTAAGAGACATTTTGTTAGAACCAGAATCCTCAAGAGCTTATATTATAGGTTTCAGAAAATTAGTGCCCTTAGCAAAAGATGATGAATATATTCAGGTGGGTTTAGAAATGACTCAAATGGAAAAGAGCGCAACTAAGGAAATTAGGACAGGTGGTATTTGGTATACACATAGCCAAGTTTTAGATGGGTATACCAATAGAGGACAAGTATTGGGTGCAGGTATAGGGCCAGGAAGTGATTTACAATCGTTAGATATCAGTTGGGTAAAAGGCTTAAAAAAAATTGGCTTACAGTTAGAACGTCTAGTAAACAACAATGACTGGCTGTACAGAGCTGCGCCAAGTATCAGAAGGCACTGGGTAGATTTATCTGCTTCAGGGAAATTTGATTGGACCTACAAGAATTTTATTTTCAATTCTCAATTGACTTACGTTCGATCGTTAAATTACCAATATGTAGTAAAAGAAGCTGTACCTTATGACTTTTGGAATCATGATTTCCAAGATGCAAATAATGTGCAGTTGAGAGTTGGGGTGATGTATAGATGGTAATAGCTGATGAAAAATCAAACAGTAACCTCACAAAGTAAACTGCAGTCCAAGTGCCATTAATTAAGGATGTCAATGCACTGGCTTGTCTCGGCTCACCGCCGCCAAGGCTCTAAACTTTTTCTTGATAAAAAGTTTAGCAAAAATCAAGTCAGGAACGAAGCTTCTCCGCTTGGGGCTTACGCATGGCCCGCCGTTCCTGTCAGCCCATCGCTCTTTGGGGCAGTGGTTGATATTGGAGTGGTCTTGCAAAGGACGAGCGTAGTCGAAGTAATTCGTTTAGTACGAGCAACACATAGGCTTGCCTCGGCTCATCGCCCAATGTCATTAAGTTAAGAGAAATATGCGTCATTGCGAGGTACGAAGCAATCTTACAACGCTAGATTTCCTTTACCAACGCATTAGGATTTTTCATTGTTTAGTCTATTGTTTTCAATGGCATTCAAGAATGCTTCGCAATTGCTCTTAATAGAAAAGAAACCAAAACCCGAGCTTGCGAGAGCATAAATACTATTAAAAACAATAATTACTAATGAATAAATCAAGTCAGGAACGATGCTTACCCGCTTGGGGCATACGCATGGCCCGCCGTTCCTGACTGGCCATCGCTCTTTGAGGCAGTAGGCGTATTGAAGTGGCCTCGCAAAGGATGAGCCTAGTCGAGGCAATTCGTTAGTAAGAGTCAACGCACAGGCGGCTCACCGCTCCCGATTGGCTCTCTGCTCCATGCCGTCATCCCGTAATTGATACGGGATCGTAATGCTGTAGATAAATACAATCCGATAGCTATCGGATCGAGTTGGGTATGACGCTATGGGAAAGACTCCAATAGCCCGCCGTTCTTTCCTGCCTTCACTCTTTGGGCAAAGCAATAGTATTACGTATTGTGCATTAAAATAAGCTAATTAAATGCCTTTTGTTAAAGCCTTCTTCGGGACTTCTTCGGGTCTCCTTCGAGACTTGTTCGAGAAAAGAGGCGTTTTCTCGAACAACACCTTAACAAGACCTTAACCAGACCTAATGAAATGGGTAGTGTCAATAGCTCAATTAGGGCATAAGCCGATGGTCTTTTGTTTTTCGTGTAAGTTAAATTTGTTTTTCATAGCTATAGGTTGTGAATAAAAACCTAAATTAGTTTTACTAAAGGCTGTACCGAACCACTGCCAATTGTTAAAAACAATTGACGGGTTGTTTCTTACGCTCGAAAAAATTCATTTATATTTGACTATGGAAACCGCTGAAAAAACAAACCGCAACCACCTTGGCCGTAAAATTAGCCGCATTCGCGAACTGCGTGGCATGAAACAGGAAACCTTGGCTGCCGAACTGGGTATTAGCCAACAGGCCATTAGTAAGCTGGAACAAAGCGAAGAAATTGAGGATAGTACATTGGAGAAAGTAGCGAAGGTTTTAGGGGTAACTGCTGAAGCGATTAAAAATTTTAATGAGGAAACTGTATTTAATATTATAGGTAATACATACAATGATAATTCAGCGTCATTAAATTTCATGTGTACATTCAATCCATTAGAGAGATTAATGCAGGCGTTAGATGCTAATAAGGAATTATATGAAAGGCTATTGGCAAGTGAGCAAGAGAAAGTGGAGATTTTGAAAAATAAATAGAATTTAAGGTAAGGCGGTGTTATGAGCTACCTTTAATCCCTACTTTTCTACCATGGTTGTCATTCTAGTGTAGCGAAGGATCTGTTTCAAATCACACTTTTAATATTCCTACTCGGAGGAGGGTTAGTTGTATACTAATGTAATGCTGAGCTTGTTGAAGCAGTACTTACTTTAAAAAACCAACGCAGTGGCTTGCCTCGGCTCGCCGCCGCCAAGTGGCTCCTTCTTTGTCCTTGATGACAAAGAAGCAAACAATCAAGAAAGAACGATGCTTCCCCGCTCAAGGCTTACGCATGGCCCGCCGTTCTTTCAGTCTGCCGCTCTTTGGACAGTGGTTGATATGGGGATTGACGTGGTGTAGGTTAAGATCAGCCCCTAACCGTCCTTGTGAAGTCGATTTTTCGTCAGCTGTGGAAATCTCATTTCTGCTTTTAGTTATATGTTAATGTCATGCTGAACTTGTCGAAGTACTACTTACTTAAAATACCAGACGCACAAGCTTGCCTCGGCTCATCGCTTATTAAAAAGGCTGATTGTTATGTACGTTCCCAATATGCTTGTCATCCTGAGCATAGCGAAGGATCTCTTATACTCCATAATTAGTGCCTATTGGGATTAGGCTATGCAAAACCAATTTGATTGGCTGTGGCACAATCTCATTTCTGCTATTAGTTATATGCTAATGTAATGCTGAGCTTGTTGAAGCAGTACTTACTTTAAAACACCAACGCAGTGGCTTGCCTTGGCTCGTTGCTACGGAGAGGCTCCTCAAGTATTCCAATTATGAGCTTAGCAGACTTTGATTTTTCAATAATCCACTTTCTATTAAACGCGTAAAATGTTTACTAGATGGTACTCGCTTTAAAACTTCTAAATGTTTAACATGATGCAGATCGGTACCAATAAAATCAATCATATCTTTTTCAATTAATTTTTCGGCTATTACTTTAATGTGCTTTCCATAATGCTCTGTTAAAGAAAGGGCATTGACTTGCAATTCGACACCCATCTCTTTAAGTCGATTGTAATAATTAAAGTTGTTATGGAAAAACAAGTATCGTTCTGGATGAGCTAATATAACTTCATAACCCTTAATGCCTAAATCAAAAATAACTTCCTCTAAATCATGAGGAAGAGTAATTTGACTAAATTCTACCAATAACTTATTCCCAACTAACGGAAGTAAGCTATTAGTATTTAGCTGGTTTTGAAATTGTTCATCTAAATAGTATTCAGACGACAAATTCATTGTTATTCCATCAGGGATTTGATCATCTAATAATTTA
>NZ_JBAZRL010000084.1:0-6416 GCF_041662865.1 Pedobacter sp. | reverse complement strand
ATACTCATTACGTGAACTGATGCAGCTAGCGCGAGAAATGCGCCAATGATCATGGTACGACGAAATAATAGCAAGACGGCAGAAACCTCAATGATGCCCATAAAAATATTATATCCCTTAGAATAGCCTAAAAAAGTCCAAGCCAATCCCATTGGTGACGAATCGCCGTAGGCTTGGGTTAGCCGAGTTAAATATGGATAGGGGAATTGAAGTTTAATAACTTTGACCATTCCATAACTGATCAACGTAAATGCCACATAACAACGAACCAATACTAATAGCCAGTAATATAGTTTGTTGTAATTTTTTCGTTTGTAGTCAACCGCCGACCAAATAGCAGCACCGAAAAGCGAAAACAGGGTACTGAAAAGTAGCAACACATAATCATAACTTGTATCTCCGCTGCCATTTGTAAAAATGGTATAGTCATATTCATAGCCTACCACATTTGCGGAAAACCAAGGAATAAAACGGTGCATTAACTCAACAGGCCAATGAGCTAAAATCTCGAAATAGGGGAAAGCGCCATTGTTATTGAATGTGATATAAAGCACAAACAAAATAAGGAAAGTTCTAAAGCTATACTTTTTAAGAAAACTCCATTGGGTTTCATTGTTTTTAGGAGCAGTTGCAGCAGTCATATTAGATTGGTTTAACCAAAACTAACTTATTTGGTGCAACATAGCAAATGCTAACCTGCTAAATTACAGTATTATAAAAATCTTCATAAGCCAAGCTTAGATCTTCAGATTGATTAATAGCCGATGAAACGGCAATTCCATAAATGCCAGTAGCTAATAGGGGGTCGACATCTTGTAAAGTAACGCCGCCAACTGCTAAAACTGGCAAGTCAATAGCAAGGGATTTTAAGTCTTGCATTGCGTTGAGGTAACCTCCTAAACCAATTAGTGGTGCATTATTAGGTTTAGTTGTAGTTAGTTTAAATGGGCCAAATCCAGCATAATCTGCACCGTCTTTTGCAAGTCTAATTAGGTTAGAAATGTTGTTAGCGGAACCACCTAAGGTGTATTCTTCTCCAATGTGTTTGCGTAAAGAGATAAAATCAGCATTCATATCTTCTATATGAAACCCCTGAATATCTGTTTTTCCCTTCAAATGAATATGGTCTGTTACAATTAATGTGGCACCCCAATCATCGCAGATTTCGGCAATTACATTGATATCTGTTAAAAGCTCGTCATCACTTTTACTTAAACAACGATATTGGATCCATTTTGCGCCTGCCTCACATGCCAATTGCGCCTGAATAATATGCGTATGCTGTGGGATGTCGTGTGTGATGAAATGAAGCTTTTCAATGTATTTTTTCATTAGTATATATTTGTTTTTTAAAGGTAGTGAAGCTATCATGAGCAATATTCATTGCGCATGATAGCTTCACTACCATAAGATCGTATTAAAACTTAACGTTTAAATTCAGTAAAAAGTTACGTGTTGCTTGCGGATAGTAATAATTCCCGCGATCTAAGGCTCCGCCATAAAGATAACTATAAGAACCTCCATTACTTTCATAGCGTGTGCTAAATACATTGTTAACTAGTAAGCTTATGCCCATGTTTTTAATACCTGCAAAAGCAGTATGGTAGCTTAAGCGAATATCATTTATAAAAAAGCTAGATAAAGTACGGCTATTTGCAGATGTGTTATCTAAATTTTGTTTGCCTACATATTTACTGATAAAAGCAATTTCGGCATTTTTGACAATGCCATAACCAATTTCACTAGAGGCAATTATAGATGGAGAGAAAGAGATGTTGGTGTTTTTATAAGTGTTAACTAAAGTTGGTGTTACTGCTGTAGGATCCTCATCATAAATATACTCTGTAAATTCTTTTATTTTATTGCGACTTAAAGTAGCTGTTCCAGCCCAATAGAAATCTTTTAAAATTTGCCAACGACCATCAAATTCAATACCTAACCTGTAACTATCTGGTACATTCTGTCTGGTTTGCCCACCTACGTCGTTTAGTTTACCTGTATTAATCAGTTGATCTTTATAAAGCATTGCATAACCATTAACTCCTAAAGAAAGGTTACTAAACTGTGTTCTATAGCCGGCTTCAATATCAGTTAAGTTTTCTGATTTTGGCCTGCTGTTCACATTGGAATCAGTAAAATCCCTTCTATTTGGTTCTTTGTTTCCGATAGCTACAGACACATAGATATTACTTGTTTCGTTAAAATTATAAGTTAATCCAGCTTTTGGATTAAAGAAATCTAAAGTCGCATTTTGTTGTGCTGGATTGCCTGCCAAATCCTTTCCAAAATAGGAATAGTAAACATGACGGTACTGAAGGTCCGCAAAAATGTTAAATTTTTCTATCTGATAATTTGCCCTTCCAAATACATTGAAATCTGTTTTAAAAGCATCATTGTCTTCGTATCGATGTCTCATGGAGCCACTTGCATCGTAGTTGGCATACTTTGCCCAAATTACTTCGTCAAAGTGTTTTCCATCATATTCGTTATATGCTCCTCCTAAAATAAAGTTTAAGTTACTTTTTGGCGTGTAGTTTAAGGAATAAGTAACGCCATAAAAATCATTATCGAGCCACAATCTTCGTATTAAATCCGACTTAGTTATTGTAGTACCACCAATCACAACCGGCGCAATTTTATAATCTGCTAAGGTGCGATTTTCTTTATATTCTTCGTAATACCCTCGTCCATACGTATAGTGAAGTGCTGCGTTCGCTACGAGCTGATTGCTTAAATTGCGGGTATAAAATAATTGATGATGGTCTTGCTGATAGTTATCCGTTTGATTATCATACGTAAAGTCATTATGCCTTCTGTTGGTTATTAGCTGCGCTTCCGATATGCCATTCCAAGCTTGGTAAGTTTTTTCGGCACCACTAAATACGTTAACGCGAAGGATGTCTTTTTTCCCGTAGTAGGCACCCGATACAAAAAACGATTTTAAGTTTGAAGAAGCTCTATCAACATAACCATCAGATTTAATTCTCGATAAACGGCCATCAAAGCTGAACTTATTATTGATAAGTCCAGACCCAACATTAATGGTGTTTTTCCAAGTTTCGTAAGAGCCGTAGGTGCTGTTTATTTCTGCATAGGCCGAATCTCGTCTTGTTGTGGTTTGTATATTTAAACTTGCGCCAAAAGCGCCAGCGCCATTTGTAGAAGTGCCGACACCACGTTGAATCTGTATGTTATCTATTGAGGAAGCTAAATCTGGCAGGTTAACGAAATAACTGCCTTGGCTTTCTGCATCATTTAATGGGATTCCGTTTATAGTCACATTAATTCTTGTTGCATCACTTCCACGAATTCTTATGCCGGTATATCCAACTCCAGCGCCAGCGTCAGAACTCACAACTATAGAAGGAGTTTGATTGAGTAAATATGGCAGGTCTTGACCAAGGTTATTTTTCTCTAATGCAGCTTTGTCGAGGTTTTTATAAGTTGTAGCCGTATTTTTTGAAGCTCTTGTCGCGCTTATCACAACTTCATCTGCAAGAAACGTTTGTGCAGATAAACTGAAATTAATCGTCGTATTTGAACCTAAATCAACTGATTTTTCTTCGGTTTTGTAACCTAAATAACTCACGCTAAAGGTGTATTTCCCCGGAGCTAAACTTAAGGTATAGTCTCCATTTTTATCACTTAGGATGGTTACCGCTTTGTTTTTTACCTTGATTGTTGCTCCCGCTAATGATCTTAGATTGTTTTCGGTTACTTTTCCGCTAACAGTAATTTGGGCCATTGCAACACAAGGCAACAGCATGGCAAGTAATGCCAGTAATCTTAAATTTTTCAATTTATTTTTTGTTTTTAGTTAAACCTGCCGACAGTAGGGGTACTCCCGACTTTAGTTAAACTCCATAAACCATTCCCTACGCCAGCATTATCTGGATCAGGTGCATTTAAGATAGACGGTAGGCCATCAACCTTAAAATGGGTATGTTCTCAGCCCGTATTTGCGTTTTTTACAAAACAAGGCACCCCTTATTGATGAGGTAAAGTTAACGCAAAAGGATTGACAAATGAAAATTTTTAAAAATTAGATGAGAAAGCGATTGATTTTTAGGGGTTTAAAAACTTGTTAATAGCTGTTATGGCGTTTTGAAGCCTTGATTCTATTCCACTAACGACAATGTAATCGGCCTGTAACTCTTTAAGTTCTTTATGCCAGATGGTCATAAAATGTTCGCGCATATGCGGAAAATCTCGTAATGGATCTTCCTGCCAGGGAAGATCAATATCTAAAAGGACATAGAAATCGTAGGCTCGAGTTCTTAAAGCATCTAATACGATGCTTGGCGTTGACCCAAAAAATTCGTCGCTCCAGATTTTAACCGTCAGGAAAGTAGTGTCGCAAATTATAAATTCAGTTTCAGCATTCGCCAAAATAGATTCTTCAAGTGCTACTTGACCGTGAAACATATTGATTTCGTCCTGGAGTGTGCATTCCTCAGTTAATGCGGCACAATAATATCGAGCGTATTCCGGAACCCACGGTACTTGATAATGTTTTGCCAGAGCTTGAGAAATGGTCGATTTACCAGTACTCTCTGGGCCAACAATTGCTATTTTTTTAACTATTTTGTTCACGATAAACTTTTCTCCAATCTAAATAGCCCATTGTTGCAATGCCAATATACAGCGCATACATTAGACCTGTTGCATATAAATCTTTTGAAAAATACAGACCTATATAAATTGCATCTACAAATATCCAAATTAGCCAATTTTGCAATACTTTTCTAGCGAGAAAAATTTGAGCAATCAAACTACAAGCAGTGCAAAAACTGTCAATAAACGGAAATGAGGCGTCTGTTTTTTTAAATAATAAAAGCCCCAACCCAATGGTAAATCCAATTACTCCAATAATTGATAATACTATTTCTTTTTTAGTGATTAGCGTTACTGGTCTAGATTCTTGGGGATTACTGCGATGTTTGCTCCAAAAATACCAGCCATAGATATTCATCGCAAAAAAATAGACCTGAAGCCCCATATCTGCGTATAACTTTGTTTCAAAAAATATAAAAATGTAAATAAGGACGCTTACAATAGCTACTGGCCAATTCCAGATGTTGTTTTTTGCAGCGAGCCAAACACATAAAATACCCGTGAAAACGCCACACCATTCTAATATTCCTGTTCCAAACAAAAATTGTGTAATATTTTCTCTAAAGGTTTCGATGAATAACATGCGTCAAAAGTAGGAAATAGATTGATAGACTTACGAAGTTCTTAAAACTTCGTAAGCCTGAATCAAAAAATCCGATAGGGAACAACCCCTACCGGATAATAAACCAAACAAACTATTTATGAAGAATATCCTCAAATAATGAGGAAGCTTTAGATCTATTTTGTATTTGGCGATGAACTTAAATTAATCGCCGCTCTCACACTCACATCACTGGTTAAATTGTTCTTTAACACATACTCCATTCTTATTCTCAAATTATTTCCTTTGATGTAATCATCTATGAAACGAGAATTGTCTATATCTAGTACAAGATTGTTGCCAATATTTCCAGAAACATCGCTTCTTGACGCTACCATGACTTCAGCGCCACTTCCATTTACAATAAATAGCTTAACGGATTTAAATACACCAAGATTTTGAGTCGTTGGGTTGCTGGCATCTAGACGTGCCGAAGCTACCCTCACTTCTTTAATATATGTTGTACCGTCCTGGTTTCCGAAAATCTGGTCAAAGCTACTAGCGGTACTCGTAGCGCTAATTGTTTGGTTAATTTTCGAATTCATTGGTATAATTAAAGTGGCAGTATAAGGGAACGTAGATTTTAGAATGGATTGTACAGTGCCACAACCTGCGCTGATACTAAAAATGCAAATTAAAACAATGATAATTTTTTTCATAATAATTAAATAACAAATAAACCACTCAATATGTTTGTATAGAAAACCGAATTCTTTACCAGATATCGTTGTATTTATTTCTATACAATCTAATAGAAATCAGTTTGCTAAAGCCTTTTTTTAATTATTCTTAAAACAAAGTCGTCAACAAAGTGTTCCTTTTATGTGCAAGGTGCAATAAAACAGGTTATATGAGGAAAGGCTACACAAATAAATATAAGTTAAACTAAAAATCAATGATTATGAAAAGGGCGAGTTTAAATTTTTTAGCCGTTGCAGCTTTATCTATGGGATTGTTTGCATTTGGCTCAATTAAAGATGGTGGAATACAAGGAAGGGTAACTCCTGCAGAAGGTGCTAGAGAAGTCGTTGCAATTGCAGGAACTGATACTCTGAGATCGCAGATTAGCAATGGTACTTTTGTTTTTAGCAATGTGAAAAAAGGAACTTATACTGTTTGGGTTAAGGCAAATGCGCCATATAAGGATGCTGCTGTAGAAAATGTAGCAGTTACTGATAGTGCGACAACAGACATTGGAGAA
>NZ_JBAZRL010000083.1:0-6634 GCF_041662865.1 Pedobacter sp. | reverse complement strand
AAAAGGCACAGCCACCAACACTGGTTATTTGGGGTAAAAATGACAAGTTGTTTGTTGCATCAGGAGCCGAAGCCTACAAAAAAGATTTACCAAACGCAGAAGTTCATTTACTGAATGGTGGGCATTTCCTTTTAGAGGAGCATCACTCCGAAGCAGCAAAGCTTATTGATACGTTTATCACAAAACTTAAATAAGCACAATGAAAATGAATGACATCATCTATACCCTGTTACCTATATTGGTGGGAACCTGTCTCCCCATGCTGGCAATAACCAATGGTAATTTAGGAAAATCGTTCGGTAGCCCTTTTACCGCAACGTTCGGTGTCTTCTTGGTGGCGCTGGCCGGTATTACAATCGTAATACTGGCTGGTAAAGCCCCAATACCAACAGCAGCACAAATAGGCAGCACAAAATGGTGGTATTGGATTGGAGGACTAATAGTAGTATTAAACATTGTAACCTTCACCGTTTCTCCGGCTAAAATTGGAGTTGGCAATATGATAGTGCTTTTTGTAGCAGCACAATTAATCTCTTCAACAGTTTTCGAACATTATGGCTTAGTCGGAGTAGTGCAACATACCATAAATTGGCAAAGAATAGCCGGAATAATTTTATTGGTGGCAGGCGTTTTTCTAATCAAAAAATTTTAAAGTTTAACTATGAATAATAAATACAAAACAAATAATAGCAACCATAAGCGAACCAAGGTAGAAGCCATACTCTGGGCCGGTTTCTTAGCCGGTACTCTGGATGCATTGGCAGGTATTACAGTATATTCGCTCATACTGGGCAGAATGAATATCATACAAGTCCTGCAGTGGATAGCAAGTGGTGTGTTTGGCAAACAAGCTTTTAATGGTGGCCTGGCAATGGCACTAGTTGGCAATATACTTCATTACACTATAGCCTATTCAGTTACAATCGCCTACTTTTTTGCAGCATCTTACTTACCCCAACTAAGAAAAAATTCCACCATAATAGGGCTTTTATTCGGATTGCTAGTTTGGATCATAATGAATATAGTAATACTTCCAATATCAAACGTTGCTCCTATGCCATTTGAACCAATGGTTGCGGCAATGGGTATTAGTTGGCACATGCTATTAGTGGGATTACCAATAGTCAGAATTATAAATAAATATTTCGACAACCACTAACGATATCCTGAAAGTTAGCCTCTGGGTAACTAACTGCAAAAATAAAATTCCCTTCCCCCTTACTGATTTCCGATTTTATTTTGCGGTATTACCGTCACCGCTAAACGCCACTATCAACTTTGCTAATTGATAATGGATTAAACGCACCGCTTTTAAGCGGATACATTTGACCATTTACCTCTTGGTAAAACTCAATTCCTAATGCTAGGAAAAGTGGTTTAGTGCTGGCAGCTGTTACCTGATTGGATTGGGCAATAGCAACGGTTGCTACAGCGTCCCAAGGTAAAATTGCAGTCTCAGAAGTGTCAACAATAAATGTCTCAGCTTCGAAGTCAATTTCTGCACCTCCGGAAATGATCTTAAAGTGGGTGGTTCCTGATGGCGCAGCTATCATGTTAACGGGAACAAACGGTGGAACATCCACGGTGATTCCTCCGGTTACACGATCAATTGCGCTTGTAAAAGGTGCATAAAGGCTGGTGCCTAATTTACCTCTGATGTTGAATTCAAATCCAACCGGCAACTCAGCTTCGCCATCAATTACATTTCTCAGACCACGTTCACTGACTAAATCAGCTTGAATAACTTTAACATTTCTTTAGTTAGTCGACTTACCATTCTATCATCAGCAGAATTTAACAGTAAAGCTCTAAGAGCAGTTCTAAGCAATTTTCCGGCCTTCCCAGCCCGTCCAAATTCAGAACCGTTTTCACGCGTTCTTTGAAACGCAGGATCACTTTCAATCCTACTTTTTTCGATACCTCCTTTCTCGCGGGCGAGATGCCCGTCTTGAGAAGTTTTGTAAAAGGTAATACCTCCGATAGTACCTTTTAGTTTAATTATGCCTTTCTGTCTTGCCATAGTTTCTAAACTTTTGATTAATACTCATTTTCACAATTCACTTTCATTTCGATAATCGTTGCAACTAAATCCCGAATGATTTAATCAAAGGTTCAAACATTAAAATCACAATTCAAATACAGGCAGTTGGGAACCATAAATAACAATAAATAATCGACTATTTTAGTATAGTCGATTTAGCAAAAAACACATAGCTTTATATTAGCCATTTGCCTCAGGTCAAAGAGTAGGCAAAGGCATGGTTAAAGTATTAGAAGTAACAAATTATGATTTCGAGTAACGTCAGGGTATGCATTTATCCAAAAGACGTGCAGCGCATCATGGGAAAAGAATACGCTTAAGCAAGATTATATTTATTGAAAGTAAAGAAACATTTAAATAAAGAACCTCATCAACTAATATCAATTGAGGAATTTTGCGAGTATACAGGACTTAAAATAGAGCATGTAGTGCGTTGCATAGTCGGATAAAAAAATAACAGCTAAAAAGACTGTCAAAACATCGAAATTAAATTGAACTAGTTCAGAATATAGCCAGACTATATTTCGTTCATCTCCTTAAAATCTAGTAATATAACTAATGCCTGCTGTAAATGATCTTGTGAGCCCATCCGGCCTAATTGTCCTAACAACAAAAGGCGTAGCTAAAGAAAGCTCAATACTACTATTTTTAAAATTGTACGCAGAAATAATATTTCCATTTATAGTCAGTCCTGACGAACCATCTATTGAAAAACGTTTCCCATAAATATCTTCAGCACTATCTTCCCCAATGTGATAAATAAATAACACATTAGGCTTAAACACAAACTTTTGGTTTTTAGTCTTTAAGCTGTAAGTTGTTCTAAATAAAACATCGGGCTTTCTATGAAATAAATTTGTTGTTGGAAAATCATCAGTTCCGGCATATTCAGCAAAATAAGAATTGGCATTTATATTAAAAACCGGAATTTGAAAAGCCGCATTAAAATCCCATCGCTTATAGTTTAAATTAGAGGAACCAAGAAAATCAAAAGTACCAAGACTGCTTTGATAATCAAGTGGCAACGGATGGTTGTTTATTTTTAAATTACTTCGATTAAAGGGAATTTTCGCACCAGATGTAAAACTCCACTTAAAACTACTACTCAATTTTCTGTTGTAGCTAAGAAGTAAATAAGCATCCCCAATCGATGCACGTTTACCAAATTCTCCATAAGCAAGAGACGAGGTAATTTTACATGCAGCAGTCCAGGTTTGATTAAAATTTCGTCGATAAGTAATAAAAGGAGACACATACTTTGTGTCCGCCTCACCTGCCCCAAAAACTGTGCTAACTTCAATCTCGTTTTTTAATTTTTGCTCATAACTTTGGTGCCCATTTCCAATATTACAAATTCCTGCATCACTACAACCCTGAGCATTTGAAAAAAAGTAGCAAAAAAACAATAATGGTATTAGCTTGTATGTGCTGTTCATAATAGTAACTCTTGGTTAATTTTGATGTAATTCGGCAATAGCATACAGATGACTATATTGCTGGCAATAAATTAATACATGATTGTAGAGGTTAAAATCAACTTCAGCAGGGATTAGATAGGTCTGATGCTCACCATTCCCTAGTGCTCCCAGGTTAATAAAGGCATTTGGAGAAGCTGAAGTAGATAAATATATTTTTAGATCGGGTCCAAAAGAAACATCAAACTCATCTAAAGATAGCTTAAACTGATTACCGTCTCTATAAATTTTCACGCCTCCCGCAACATTAATTCCTGATGTAGGGATAAAAGTACCGGAATACTTTAGTACAGCATCAGGTGAAATAGGAATTGAGCCCACTTCTACTTCAGTTAATAATCCCTCCTCTTGACAGGAAATAGAAACAAGGGCAACTAAAAACAACAGTAAAAAGCGCTTCATAATCATGACCTTAATTTTCACAAATTTAGAATCATAAAAAATAAAAATTTGTCAGCTATATGACAAGTAGTGAAACTTAATTTTAGAATTTAAAGAACAAAAGCCTTATAAAGTAATATTGTCAACAGTTACAAATTTTTGAACTACCGCAAACTGTCTCGTTTGAACATGTTCAATAGAAAATTGATAATAAAAAAATATATTACGTTTAAAAAATTGTATATTTTTATCTGGCTTAATAGCAAAGCGATTTATCAGTTACCCTATAGGTACACCTACAAAATCCAAACTTTGTTAAGCCTTGAAAATACTGACGTCATCTAAAGAATAGCGGAACCTCTTTCTCCGCAACATGCTTAACAAAGCACTTCAAAAGCCCAGAAATCCTAGGATTTACGTTTTTTTTTATTTTTCCACCCTATCAAATCAGTCATTAATTCGCAATACTGGAGAGGTACAATTCTGGGTACCTTTTTTGAGGGAAAAAGTACCCATATTTAATTGGCTGCCCCAGTGTTTTCAACCTGTTCAGAAAATGAACATCTTGTTTTCAGGAATCGAAAAGCTTACATTTAATAATAACTAAAGGTTACCACTTATGAATACAACCGTTTCAATTCTCTTTTATATCAAGAGAGCAAAAGTCAACAGTAATGGAGTTTGCCCAATTTATGTTAGGGTAACAATCAATGCCAAAAGATTTGAATTTAGCGTCAACAAAAGTATCTCTCCTGACCAATGGTCCAGCGAGGGGTCTAAAGTGAAACGTGGCAATAAAGAAGTCAGGTCAATGACCATCTTGATTATTTAAAAAGCAAGATTCTCGAAGCAGAGAAAAAACTATTGAAAACAGATATCGATATTACTACCGAAAATTTAAGGAACGAGCTTTTAGGAATCGATGCACGCAAACGCATGCTCATTCCCATATTCAAAGACCACAATAAAAAGGTCAAGGAACTGGTAGGAAAAGAGTTTGCACCAGAACTTTAGAAAGGTATGAAACATCTTTAAAGCACACGATCAAATTCCTGCAATGGAAATACCAGATATCTGATATTGATATTACCAAAATCAACCATGCTTTTATTACTGATTATGAATTCTTTCTACGAAGCGTCCGCAACTGCAACAATAACACGGCTGTCAAGTATATCAAAAACTTTAATAAGATTATCCGAATTTGTCTTGCCAACCATTGGATAGACAGGCATCCTTTTGCGAATTATAAAGCAAAGGTAAAAGAAGTTGAGCCCGTTTATTTGACCGAAGAAGAATTGCAGGAAATTATAAATAAAGATCTGGAAATCGAGCGACTGTCCATTGTCCGTGATATTTTCATTTTCAGCTGCTTTACAGGCCTGGCATACATTGATGTCAAAAACCTAACAAAGTTCCATATAAGCATCGGTATCGATGGCGAAAAATGGATATTCACGCACTGGCAGAAAACAGAATCAGCTTCAAAAATCCCAATCCTGCCTATTCCGCAAATGATCATTGATAAATATGCGGACTATCCTGAATGTATAATCAGGGAAAAGCTGCTTCCAATTTCCAGTAATCAAAAGATGAATGCTTACCTGAAAGAGATTGCTACCATTTGCGAAATCAATAAAGACCTCACTTTCCATATTGCACGTCATACTTTCTCAACAACGGTAACACTAACCAACGGCGTTCCTATAGAAAGCGTCAGCAAAATGTTAGGCCATAAAAACCTTCGAACAACACAGCATTACGCAAAAGTGTTGGATAGAAAAGTGAGTGATGATATAAGACTTTTGAGAGATAAGTTTTCATCATTAGAAATCAAAAATAACATAGCCAAATCAAGCTAACTTATCTACTCAAAATCTTTTTTGTTACAAACTCATTAAAAAAGAAATCCCTATATATATTCCCAATAGGGATTTCATTTTTACCAATATACACTGTATTGTTATCTACAGATTCTATTTGCTTTATATTAATGATATAGGACTTACTTACTCTCACAAACATATTTTTAGGCAATTGATCGTGTATAGTTTTAATATTCATAGCTGTAATTACTTTTTGACTTTCGGTGTGCATCACGACATAGTCCTTTAAACCCTCAATAAAATGAATATCATTAAAATAAACTTTAAACATTTTACGGTCAGCTTTTACAAAAAAATAATCATCTGTAATATTTTCAATATTGTTGTTGGTATAATCTGCATTGAATAATTTGTAATAAGTTTGGGCTTTATCAACTCCTTTTTGAAAACGCTCTAATTTTACTGGCTTTATTAAATAATCAATTGCATCTACTTCATAACTATCAGTAGCAAATTCAGAAAATGCAGTAGTAAAAATTACAAACGTTTCTTTTGAAATAGTTTTGGCAAATTCAATCCCATTTATTCCAGGCATTTGTATGTCAAGAAATATCAAATCAACAGTATTATCCAACAAGAATTTTGTAGCAGCATCTGAACTATTAAAAGAACCCATTAAGTCTAAATTATCAGTTTGGGCAATTAACATTTGGATTGCTTCTCTTGCCAATGGCTCATCATCTACTATAATACAATTCATAATTTTATAGTTAAGGTTACACAATATGCTTCTGGATTATCTTCAATTTTTAAATTGTGTGATAAAGGGAATAACAATTCTAATCTTCTCTTAATATTTACCAACCCTAACCCTCCTGAATTATTGTTTACTGCTATTAAGGTAGGTTTTG
>NZ_JBAZRL010000082.1:0-6757 GCF_041662865.1 Pedobacter sp. | reverse complement strand
ACGCTCCTCGCAAAGACGCACAGGGAGGCTTTAATGCTTTCTCCTTCGGAATGCTACAAGGCCGGTCCTCGTTCTTGGTGGTGGGTTGTGGTTTAGGGAAGGTTGTAAAGAGCGTTAATGCAGTCGTCTTTGCGAGGAAGGTTTTCCACCGACCGCGGCTCCGCAGGAGTGCCTATGGTACAATCTCATTCGTCTATTAGACGGTGTCTCATCGACATATCAAAAGTTAAAATTATTCGGCAGGTGCAAACACCAGCAGATAGGAAAATGAAAACACATCATGCATTAAGGGTTATCTTTATTTAAAATAAATTTTAAATGTTGTGCCTTTGTTCAAATCACTTTCTACCTCAATCTTTCCGCCCATTGCCTCTACTTGGTTTTTTGAGATAAATAAACCAAATCCTCTGGCATCGGCATTGCCATTAAAGGTCTGGTAAATACCAAACATTTTATCTCCGTATTTTTTTAAGTCTATTCCAATTCCATTGTCGGACATTCGCAGTACCAATTGTCCATTTTCTTCAAAACAGGTAATAGTAATTACAGGTTTCCTATCGGGATGACTGTAACGCAATGCATTAGAAATTAAATTTAACAGAATGCTTTCTAAGTACGCTCTATTGAACATAATTTCTATATGTTCATCTACTTTGTTTAAAACAGTTGCTTCTTTTTGTAAGATTTGAGCATTATGTGTGTTGAGTGTTTTAATAATATAATCGTACAGATTTAAGGGTTCTACTATAATATCTATACTGGTTTGAATATTGATCACATTATTGAGGTTAAATAATGTTTCGTTTAAGTTATTAGCTACTGTTTTAAGTAGTTGGATCATTTCATTTCTATCATCCTCTGTTTTAGCGCTTTCTATCAAGTTAGAAATGCCTTGTATGTTACTAGAATGTGAGCGTAAATTATGTGAAACGATATAAGAGAAATTAAGTAAGCGCTTATTTTGCTCTGTTACCAACTGAAATGATTTATTAAGGGCTTCTTCGGCGTGTTTCTGATTGGTAATATCAATCATAATACCTCTTAATTTTACGGGTTGTCTTGCTTCTCTAATAATGGTTACAATATCTCTAATCCACACAATGGAATTATCTTTTGCGATCATTCTATATTCAAAGTCGCGTTGTTTATCCTCTTTTGTGCTTTTAGCTATATATGCTGCTACCCTTTCTTTATCGTCTGGATGCAAATGATCAAACCAAAAGTGAGGTATATTCATAAACTGCTTAGGTGTGTACCCTAAAATATCTTGTACCTTCTTACTTGTAAAGGTATACGTGCTATCATTGGGGCTGCCTTCCCAAACTATGCCATCTACTGTATTAATAAGAGATTCGATACGTTGTTGTGAGGCGATTAAAATTTGCTCTTCTTGTTTACGTTTGGTTACGTCTTCTACAATTACTATATGAGAGCTGGGTTCTTCGCCCTCATTCCATAGAGGAGTTATAATTACATTGCCCCAAATTACTTTCCCATCCTTTTTTAGATATCTTTTTTCTGTATTAGATTGCCTAATTTTCCCACTTAACAGTTGTTTAAACAGAACTCTATCCTCATCCAAATCATCTGGATAAATAATGGTTTTAATTTTTTTACTCATCAATCCTTCTTCAGTATAGCCTAAAAAATTGCATAAGTATTGATTTACTTCTAAGACCTGACCGGTTTTTGAGTTTATTCTGGCTATGCCGATAGCGGCATGATCAAAAATGTTTTTAAACTTGCTTTCTGTGTCAATTAATCGCAAGGCCTGATCGGAAACTGTTCCTTGTAATTGCGCTTGTTTTTTAAGTAAGCGAGTTAGTAAATAACTAGATAATCCTGTTAAACCTATACCAAACAGCACGGCACTTATCAACTGGAGCCAACTACTGTAAGGATTTACGTTAACAACGTATAGTTTCCAATCGCCATCTGGGAAGTTGATAGATTTAGATTGTTCGCTATCGAAATTACGTGTAGAAGGCAGAAAAAACTCTTCTTTATGCGTTAAATCGTTTACTTTAGAAAATTGAAATTGATAATCTTTGTATTTTTTATTATCAATACCAGCTGTTTTAAATAGTTTTTCGAGTTTAATGACTACGGCTGAGAAACCCCAAAATTTGTTATTGATAAATAATGGTAAGCGACCTATTACACCTACGCCACCCTGTGTAAGTTTAACAGGGCCTTGGTAATACATTTTTCTACTTTTAATGGCTTTTTCTGCTTCTAGTATAGTTCGCGGTGGGCTTTTATATAGGTTTAGATTAAGTACTTTTTCGTTTCCTTTTAGAGGATAGATGTATTTAACCACTCCATTTGGCACGAGTTGTACAGCTTGTAAATCTGGGTTTGAGGTAATGAGTTGTTTGGCAACTTCATCGAAATTTCTTGGAACACCATTATTATCTACTGTAAGTGCTAGCGTGAGCGCTACAGTATAACTGTTTTTTAGTGTCTGTTCTATGTTTTGTTCTACACCATCTAGGATATTAGATATTTCTCGTTCTCTATTTTCTTGAAAGAGCTGGTAGCGTTGACTAACGATTAAGCCAATAAGGCTCAATAGAAACAAGAAGAATATAAACCCTGAGGCTCTAGGTCTATAAAAAAACCAACTTGATAGCTTATGAGGTTTCTTCTCCATCGTTATTTAAAAAAGACCTTTTTTGACTACCAACATGAAAATTATTTTTTGAGCGTGTTAACTATGCTAATATACTAAATTTGGTTAATGCGGGTGCAGATGAAATAAAAAATTATGTTGGTGGTTTTTGTGTGCTTGTTGGAATCGTAGTAATCTCCTATTTGATTGGAAATTTAAAAGTCTTATAGCATTAAGGAGATTGTACCAAAGGCACTCCTTCGCAGCAGCAGTCGGTGAAAAACCTCATTGCATCATACTCGTCTTTGCGAGACTTGTTTTTCATAAGTCGTGGCAATCTCCTACTTGCTTTCGAGGAATTGAAAATTCGTATACTACTTATAGCATTAAGGAGATTGTACCAAGGGCACTCCTGCATAGCCACAGTCGGTGAAAAACCTCATTGCCATCTTACTCGTCTTTGCGAGACTTGTTTTTCACAAGTCGTGGCAATCTCCTACTTGTTTTGTTTAGTGGCATAGAGGAGGTTGTATAAAGGGCACTCCTGCAGAGCCACAGTCGGTGAAGAACCTCATTGCTTTTAAAAACCTCTAATCCAAACTTTCATACAAGTCTAACCATTGTGGGTTAAGCTCATTGATTAATTTAATTTTTGCTTGCCGGTTCCCAGCCTTAATTCGTTTTTCTTCTCCAATAGCCTCTTCTATAGTTGGGAAAAAATAGTAATACACAAGTTTATGACATTTATACTTTGCTGTAAAACTTTTAGGATAATGATTGCTTTTATGTTGCCAAACCCTATGTAATATATCAGAAGTTACACCTGTATAAAGAATTCCATCATATACATTGGTCATGATATAAACACATCCACCTCTTTCCATTTTTAAACCTAATCATTTATTGATAATATTAAACCTGATTTTAATTAGTCTTTTAAGACGAGAAAATGGCTGATGTTATAGCCTGAAGGGAATAATACCAAAGCCATTCCTAAACAGCAGCTTCGAGGAAGAACCTCATTGCCATCTTACTCGTCTTTGCGAGACTTGTTTTTCACAAGTCGTGGCAATCTCCTATTTGCTTTCGAACATGTGTAAAACGATTAAACTCTTGGGTCTAATAGCATTAAGGAGATTGCCACAGTGAAGAACCTCCTTCGCAAGGACGAGCGGTAAGCCTTGCTTTTAGTCGTCTTTGCGAGCGTAGCGTGGCAATCTCCTACTTGATTTTAGGAATCGTAAATTCGTATACTACTTATAGCATTAAGGAGATTGCCACAGTCGGTGAAGAACCTCCTTCGCAAGGACGAGCAGGGAGCCTAGCTGGAGATTGTACCAAGGGCACTCCTGTGGAGCCACAGTCGGTGAAGAACCTCCTTCGCAAAGACGACCTTGATTTAAAAATTACAACTTCTCTATCAACTCTATTGCTTGTTTATAATGTGTAGTTCCTTCTGGTATTTTTTGCAACCAGTTTTTACACTCTGCTTTTTTATTTTCTTTTAAATAACTTAAGGCAATGGCATAAGCAGAATCATAATTAAAAACAGATTCACCAAGATGAATGTGAGTTAACACTTTTCTACCACTATCTAGTTGAGCGGTTTCTAATAAGGTTAAGCCATAGTAATAACCCACCATTGCATTTTTTGGTTCTTTACTGTATAACTTTTCGAGTATAGTTTTAGCAGCTGAATAATTCTTTTCATTATATAATGCTGCTGCTTTATCTAAATCCGTTATGTGCTCTGCTCCTCTTTCTGTCACTAACATTTGTCCCTTGGTTGCATATTTTTCATACAAATTACTTCGCCAAGGTGCCCAAACTAAAAGCCCAATAACCAAAACAGCAGCAACTCCAGATAACCATTTTAATGCAGGTTTAAACGAAATAACTTTTTGTTGATCTCTAAAATAGTGTTTACCTAATCCTTTTAAAGTGTTTTTGAATCGCTCATCATTTACATCACTCACCAATTGCATTTGTAAGCTTTGGTGAATGTGTTGGTAATCTTTTAAATGTTCTTGCAACTCTACATCGCTTTTCATGCGCATTTCAAATGCAGCACTTTCATCCTCATTTAAATCTCCCTCAGCATAACGGGCCGTTAGTAAAATTTTATCCTCAGTCATCTTTTCTATTTATTAACCTGAACCATTTTAATTAGGCTCGCCATACATTCTGATTTCTTTTTTCTTAAATAGCCATACGTAACACCGAGTGCTTCTGCTACTTTTTCTTGTGCATCGCCTTGCATGCTCCATTTAATAATTTCTTTGCACCTTTCGCCCAATTTCTCAAACGCTTTTAAAAACAAAACAGCTTGTTCCTGTTGTTGCTCCAATAGTTCGGCTTGTTCAAATGTATCTTCACCGATATGTAATAAGTCGTCCTCGCTTTTTGTTACCGGTAATATGGCTCTTTTTTTCAATTCGTTTAACCATTTGCGTTTGCATACCAATAAAAGAAATGGCTCAAACGGACAAGTGAGTTGTAAGTTTTTGTACTTAGCCTGGTTATATATATCTACTAAAGCTTCCTGAAAAATATCTTCAGCATCGCTAGTTGTTCCGTTATTAAAAACAATAAAGGACTTCACTTTGCCTGCACATTTTTTATAAATCTCATTAACTATCCCTGTATCGTTAGTTATTAACGCCGTTAAATACCGCTGATCGGGATGTACTGCTTTAGCCATTGGCAAGTGATTTTGGGGGATTTTGTGCTCTAATTTAATGTTTCTTCTGCATTGCGAAAAAAAAATTAAAAATAAGGGGTAACAAATTTTAGGTAGGGCTTATATAACATCAAACCCTATAAAATGGCGGCTGCTGAAAAGCCTTTAAAGAGTAAGCAAAATATAAAAACTAGAAATCATGAAAAAATTTAACTTAACCTATGTAATTGTTGCCCTTATTATTTTATGTTCGGCAGCATGTAAAAAAGATTTAAACGATAAAGGTGTTGCAAAATCGGCTAGAGAATTTGCAGAACTAAACGGACCAAAAGTTCAAACCATAAAAATGAACAATACCGTTGAACACACGATTACCTTAAAAGGCGGAACAAAGATTACTATCCCTGCCGGTGCTTTAAGACTTGGTGGTGCTGCCATTACAGGCGATGTAACCTATACTGCAATTGAGGTATTAAGTAGAAGTTCGGTTTTATTTAGCGGTACTAACACTAACCATATTAGTGGGGCACCTTTGGCATCTGATGGTTTTATTTACTTAAATGCAAGTGTAAACGGTGTAAAAGTAGATCAGGCATTAACTGCGCCTATTAAAATATCTATCCCTGCAAAAAGAACTGGTGTTACTCAAATTTGGGAAGGTGTAGAAAAAGTAGGTGCAGATAATCAGATGGCATGGCAAGTACCAGCACCAGCTGCAAATGGAGTAGGTATTAAAAGAGAGGCCAATGCTGTTGATGGTAATTTCACATTTGATATGGGAAATTTAGGATGGATTAACTGTGATGTGTTTTATAGCTATACCAATCCAAAAACTACTACTAGAGTAAGCCTAGTAAACAACCCAGGTACTATGGCTTCTTTCAGAGCATTTAGCGGAGAAACCTTTGTATTCTTCTGTGCAAAAGGAAGTAACGTAGCCGCCCAATTGTATACTCCAGATGGTGCGAACAAAGTTAAAAGCTACGATGATATGATGCCGATTGGTGTGGAAGGTAAATATTTATCGTTCTGCATAAAAGATGGAAAATATTATTATGCCGAGCAAGAAACAACCATCGTTGCTGGTCAAAGTATAACCTTAACATTAGTTGAAACCACAGAAGCACAAGTTCAACTAGCCATTAATAGTTTAGATGGTTATTAAAGATATAAATTCCCTAATTTTTAACTGCAAGATGGAACCCTTTATGGGTTTCATCTTTTTTAGTCATTTCTTTATTACAAATAAAATTATATAAATTTATTAGTGATGAAAACGCTACTCTTAATTTTATGCTGTCTTGGTTTACAGGTAGTACATGCTCAGGTCTTACCAACTGATACGGTACCAGCTGTTATTAAATTTACCACAGAAAACGGCGCTACTAAATTCGATTCGGAACTTAGGCCTTTGCGGCAAATAGCTGGAGCTCCTGCCCCATTCTACACTTATTTTTGGGAGTTTG
>NZ_JBAZRL010000081.1:0-6990 GCF_041662865.1 Pedobacter sp. | reverse complement strand
GCCATTTACCTTATAACGTGCTCGCAAAAATTTCTAATGAAATTATTAATAAAGTAAAAGGAATTAACCGAGTAGTATATGATATTAGTTCGAAACCGCCAGCAACTATTGAGTGGGAATAAATTTAAGCTGCTAATTTTTGGCGCTTTACTATTTGCATCATGTTCACCAAAGGTGAATACTAGTGTGAATAAACCAGTTAAAAATAATACCCCAGCAGTTGTAAAAACAGAAAAGCCAGTAAAGAGATTTACAGAAGCTGATGTTTCGGTATTAATCCCTTTTAAGCTAAACCAGATTAATTTAGAAACAGCTACAAAAGCTCAACTAGAAAGAGCTGATATGGCTATTGATTTTTATCAAGGTGTAAAACTAGGGATAGATTCTGCTGCTTCTTTAGGTCTTAATTTTAAACTGAATGTTTTCGACACGAGAGATGATAACAGTCAATTATCCATTCTTCTTAAAAAAGGAAATCTAAAAAATAGTAACCTCATTATTGGTCCAGTTTTTCCAGAGGGGATAAAGTACCTGACGAACTATGCCGTTGCCAATGATCTGCCTATTGTTTCGCCTTTGGCAGCATCAAAGCCTAGCGACTTTAATAACCCTAAATTAATTTCCATAGTAAACAATATAGATCAGCATGGCGCTAAAATAGCCGATTACATTGCAGATCATTATCAAAGTAGCAATTCGATTGTGGTTTTAATTAACCCCAAAAAAACTGCTGATGAACAATTTGCAGCGCCCATTAGAAATCAGTTTAAGGCAAAATACCCATCATTTATTGTTCAAGAATTTACATCGACCTATGCCTTTGAAACTAGAATGATTAAAGGAAAGCGATATGCTGTGGTGATTTGTTCAGCTGAAATGTCTTTTGTTAAACCCAGTATCTATAAACTATTTAAGTTAAAAAACTTAAAAACTGTCGACTATGATATCAATCTTTTTGGTCACCCAAACTGGATAAAACAAACGTATAATTTAGATCAATTGCAGGGCTTAAATACCATTATAAGTACATCGTATAAAATTGATTATAAAAGTTCGGCAGTAATTAACTTCATTAAAAAGTACCGTGCTCAATTTAATTTCGAACCAAGTGAATACTCGTATAAAGGATTTGATATTGGGTTTTACTTTGGTAAACTATTAGCGAAGCATGGTGCAGATTACTTGGATTATTTAACTAAAGAGAAATATAAAGGTTTGCACAACTCATTCGAGTTTGTTTTTAATCCACAATATGGATATTTTAACAAAGAATTAATGTTAGTGCAGTATAGGAATTTTAACTTGAATACGGTTGAATAATAACATATGAGGGTAGAACATCAGGTAAGAGCATTTGAACAACTTTTAAAAAGTTACGATGGGGTGCTGCCTTTACATCGACATTTATTCAGTTATTTTAAACAGAACAAACAAATGGGCTCATCCGATAGGAGATGGGCAACACGGTATATCTATAGCTTTTTTAGATTAGGAAAAGCGCTAAGTAAACTAGCTGATTTAGAAAGATTAGCAATTGCTGATTTTTTATGTCATGACACGACGAGTTTAATTATCTCCACTTACTTACCAAAATTAGAAGAATCAATTTCGAAATCGGTTAACGAAAAAATAGCCTTAGTTAAACAGCACTATCCAGCATTTAAACTAGAAGAAGTTTTTCCTTTTAGCGTTGAACTTTCTGAAGGAATTGATAAAGAGGAGTTTTACCCAGCTTTCTTTGTTCAGCCAGATTTATTCATCAGAGTAAAAGAAACACACATTCAAGCGATAATTAATCAACTAAAGTCGAATGAAGTTCCTTATATAGAAATTTCTTCAACTACGTTAGCTTTGCCTAACGGTACAAAACTAGAGCAGGTAATTAGCGACCCAAGGCTATATCAAATTCAAGATCTTTCTTCGCAACAAACGGGTGCCTATTATGAACCTAAGAAGTACGATTATTGGTGGGACTGTTGTGCCGCATCTGGCGGAAAATCTCTTCTTTTACATAGCTTAGAACCTAATCTAGAACTTTTAGTGAGTGATGTACGAGAAAATAGCTTGACGAATTTGCAAGAACGCTTTCAGCTATCAGGCATTAAAAAGTACCATTTAAAAGTAATTGACCTTTTACAAAATAACGATCAGATCTTACACCATTACGAGTTTGATGGTATTTTGCTAGATGCGCCTTGTTCGGGTTCTGGAACGTGGAGACGTACGCCTGAAATGCTATACTATTTCGAGAAATATAAAATAGAGAACTACGTAAAGCTGCAAAAAGCAATTGCTGCGAATGTAGTGAAGTACCTAAAACCTGGTAAACCATTAATTTACATGACTTGTTCTGTCTTTAAAGCAGAAAACGAAGATGTGGTTAAGTACCTAGTCGATAATTTTGATTTGAAACTAGAGAAAATGGAGTTAATAAAAGGCTATGCAGATAAAGCAGATAGTATGTTTGTTGCCCGATTAATCAAGCAAGAAAAGGTTGGCTAGTGATGCCAATGTTTAAGCTTCTCTTTCAAATGCCTAATGGCTTCGAAAAGAATGGCTAGTGCGCCAATGATTACTGTAAACTGCTCAAAACTGTTCATTACAAAACGAATTACAACTATAAGACCAATTTACTGAATATTTGTTACAAACCTTGTAATTAGTAAGTAATATCATCATTCCCGTGCAAACGGGAACCTTAATGCGGTGAAAGGTTTGGTATTTGCTACTAATTCATTACCATGCCCATCCGATAGCTATCGGATCGAGCTGGGCATGATGAACTTTCTAATAGTATGTTATTAACTCGGGACTACACATCGTTCGTCATTCCCGTGCAAACGGGAATCTTAATGCGGTGAAAAGGTTTGGTATTTTACTAATTCATTACGATGCCCATCCTATAGCTATCGGATCGAGCTGAGCATGACGACCTTTCAAATAACATTCTGTTAACTTACAACCCCGTATTC
This sequence comes from Pedobacter sp., assembly GCF_041662865.1. Taxonomy (GTDB): domain Bacteria; phylum Bacteroidota; class Bacteroidia; order Sphingobacteriales; family Sphingobacteriaceae; genus Pedobacter. The sequence goes on along the minus strand of NZ_JBAZRL010000081.1, from coordinate 4,018 downwards.
GTCCTAAATAATTTAATTGCGATGGCTAATAGAATAATGCCAAATGCTTTCCTAAGAATGTTTAATCCGGTTTTACCGAAAAGCCTTTCTAAGCGATCTGTATTCTTCAATACAAAATAAACGAAAATCATATTCAGGATAATACCCACAATAATATTCTGTGTAGCATACTCTGTTTTCAAGGAAAGCAGGGTAGTCATTGTTCCAGCTCCAGCAATTAAGGGGAAAGCCAAAGGCACAATAGATACCGTTTCTGGAGCTTCTTCTTTAAAAATGGTTAAGCCTAACACCATTTCCATCGCTAAGGCAAAAATTACAAAAGAACCAGCGATAGCAAAAGATTCCACATCAACACCAATTACGCTTAATAGTGTTTTACCAGCAAATAAAAAGACAATCATTAAGGCTGTGGCAACAATAGCTGCCTTTTCAGATTGAATATGTCCGGCCTTTTTACGCAATTCAATTACAATGGGAATGGATCCTAAAATATCAATAATGGCAAACAATACCATTGTAGTAGATAGAATTTGACTGAAATCGAATTGTAAATGTTCCATAATCGTGATGGTTTGAAACAAATGTAAGACTTCTGTTTAGATATTAATCTTAGTTCGATAATATTGTTTTTATTAGAATTTTCGTCGTTGCGAGGTACGAAGCAATCTTAAAGCGATAGATTATCATCTTTGCATATGTTGTAAAATTGCTTCGTCGTTTCTCTCCTCGCAATGACGATAGCCTTAGGGGCGGCAAAAACACTCATCTTTGCGAAGGAGGTTCTTCACCGACTGCGGCAATCTCTTCATGCAATAACGGCAACAAGTAAATTGCAAATAGGAGATTGCCGCGGCTTGTGAAAAACAAGCCTCGCAAGGACGAACATGGTGATAATGACGCAAACCGCTTTACAACCCTTCCCAAACCACAAACTATTCCCAAGAACTAGGACTGGCCTTGAAGCATTCCGAAGGAGAACGTATTCAAACTTTTGCACTATCTTAAAACAACCACAACCCAAGACAGAAAGCAGTTCGGTTTTTCATCGAACCTTTTTCTGTTGCCCTAAAAGTTTGGATAGCGTAATCCGAATAATGATTCGCAGCCTTGATTTTTGGTTACCTTTTTATCAAGAAAAAGGTAGAGCCAGTCGGCGGCGGCGAGCCGAGGCAAGCCCGAGTGTGAGCTAAAAAATAAAAACAAAGATTTCTCCGCTACGGTCGAAATGACGCAATAGTTAAACACTAGTGAAAAAGTTCAGAGCCAGTCGGCGGCGGCGAGCCGAGGCAAGCCTGAGTGTGAGCTAAAAATAGATCCTTCGCTATGCTCTGGATGACAAGTTATATTATAAACAAAAAAGCCACCTCAATTAAATTGAGGTGGCTTTTAAAAGATTAAGCTAACTTATCTTGGTTGGATACTTTTCGCAGTTGCGATTCTATACCCATATAACAATACGTGTGCTACAGCAAACACTAAAGAGAAGTAGTATAAACCTACATCAGCTTTAACAGTTGCATCAGTTTCCATTGCTTGTAACGATAAGTGGTGATGTAACACCGCCACAATAATTAATAAAGCCGCTAAAATTAAACCTACATAAGAAACCACTTTATTGCTTCTTACTAAGGTTGCTACTTTATTATCCGACAAAGCACTGTTTTTAATACCATAGAATAAGTAAATGTTGATACCGATAATCATCCATACCAATAAACGCACCCAAGTATCAAGTGGTAAGAATACCATCATACCTAAACATACCAATACACCTAAAATAGGGATAAGCGGTACCAAAGGAACTTTAAATGCTCTAGGCAAATCTGGCATACGTTTTCTTAAAATCATTACCCCAATACATACCAAGATAAATGCGAATAACGTACCGATACTTGTCATTTCACCAACTACACGAGCTGGAACGAAAGCAGCGAATAAACTCACAAATACCATAAACAATAAATTGCTTTTTGATGGCGTACCGAATTTAGTATGTACACTAGAGAATACTTTAGGAATTAATCCGTCTTTACTCATCGAGAAGAATACTCTTGATTGACCCATTAGCATTACCATGATTACAGAAGCATAACCACCTAAAATAGCTAGGATAATTGCTTTGTTTAACCAAGGATACGCAGGAGTTACTACACCTGCAGCATTTTTCATACCCATGTTATCAATTGCAACCGCAACTGGAGCAATACCATCCTGACCTTTAAATAAGTCGTAGTTAGCAACACCTGTCATTACGTGAGCAAATAAGATATATAGAATAGTACAAATGAATAGTGAAACTAAAATACCGATAGGCATATCTTTTTTAGGATTTTTTGCTTCCTGCGCTGCAGTAGAAACCGCATCGAAACCAATGTAAGCAAAGAATACAATAGCAGCAGCTCTAATTACACCACCCCATCCGTTAGTGAAGAACCCTTCGTGTCCAGGTTTATCAGCAGGAATAAAGTAAGGAGAATAGTTATCTGCATTGATATATTTCCATCCTAAGAAGATGAAGATTAACACAATTACTACTTTAACACCCACGATGATACCATTAATCATTGCCGATTCTTTCGTTCCTTTAATTAGGATTAGCGACATTAATACCACAATAAATACCGCTGGTAAGTTAAACATACCTGATACCGATGTGCCATCTGCTAATACCGCTGTATCAAATGGCGACATTACGACCTGGGCGGGTAGGTGTACATTAAAGTATTCGAGGAACTTGACCAGATACCTGCTCCAGCTAATCGCAACTGTAGCGGCACCAACCGCATATTCAAGTACCAAATCCCATCCAATAATCCAAGCGATAAACTCGCCCATGGTAGCATAAGAATAGGTATAAGCACTACCAGCAACTGGTATCATTGATGCAAATTCTGCATAGCATAAACCAGCAAAAGCACAACCGATAGCTGCAATAATGAATGAAATGGTAATTGCAGGACCAGCATTGTTTGCTGCTGCAGAACCTGTAATAGAGAATAAACCAGCGCCAATAATAGCACCAATTCCCAAAGCAACTAGATTTACGGGGCCAAGGGTCCGCTTCAGCGTGCCTTCTCCGCTCTCTTCAGCTTCTTTTGTAAGTAAGTCAATTGACTTTCTAAAATTCATAGTTTAAGGTTTAGTTAAAGTGTTTCTATAAGTTTTCAGTTTTATTAAATATAGGTTCAAACCTAATTAAAAATAATGTAAAAATAAAGGGGATTTTTCTGCAAAACCCCCTTTATTTAGTAACAATTATAAATATACTAAGGATGAGTTAGTGTATCCACGTCATTTTTAAGTGTATCTATTTTAATGTTTCCTAAAGAATCAACCGTTTTTGTGATTTGAATTTCTTTTCTAATCTCTACTTTAGGTGCGTTTGATGCGTTAATAGCAATATAAGGTGCAATTACCAACGAAACGATAGACATCAATTTAATTAAGATATTCATAGATGGACCTGAAGTATCTTTAAATGGATCTCCAACCGTATCACCCGTTACAGAAGCTTTATGTGGTTCTGATTTTTTGTAGAACATCTCACCATTAATTTTTACTCCTTTTTCGAATGACTTTTTAGCGTTATCCCATGCACCACCTGCATTTGATTGGAAGATTCCCATCAACACACCCGATACCGTAACACCTGCTAATAAACCACCAAGTATCTCGGCAGAACTCACTGCAGGAAACACACCTTTAAATCCAAAACCTACGATGATAGGAACCAATAAGGCAATCGCCCCTGGCAACATCATTTCACGAATAGACGCTTTAGTTGAAATCGCTACACATTTTTCGTATTCTGGTTTCGCTTTGTATTCCATAATTCCAGGAATTTCACGGAACTGGCGACGAACCTCTTGTACCATATCCATTGCTGCTTTACCAACTGCTGCAATACATAATGCTGAGAAAATGAAAGGGATCATAGCACCCACAAACAAACCAGCCAATACCGGGGCTTTGTAAATATCGATAGCAGAAATACCTGCAACACCCACAAAGGCAGCAA
>NZ_JBAZRL010000080.1:0-7653 GCF_041662865.1 Pedobacter sp. | reverse complement strand
GCCATATACTTTACATGTGTGCTCTAAACGCAAAGAAAACCAATGCCCAATGCAGGGATTTATTTGATCGATTGGTAGAAAAAGGTAAAAACAAAAAAGCTGCCCTAACGCCGTTTTCAATAAGCTACTTAAAATCGTATTTGGTGTGGTTAAAAACAGAATATTTTACATGGATAGTTACTTGCAAAAAACAGCTTAAAAAATTTGGTTTTTTACACAGTTCATGTTATATGATGCCCGCTTTTCTTTCTTGTTCCGCTTCTGTTTTTCCATCCTGCTATATTTCTGTTTCGGCTTTCTTTAAATGCAAGTCCGTGTCCTGTTTCTGATGTAGATGCCATAATATTAAAGTTTTTTGATCGAATTATTTATTTTATTTAAATATAGCTAAGCTTTAAAATACAACAAAAGAGCTAAATAATGTTTATTGTTTTTTTTAAGCATTTTATTTTAATATCACTACAGTGCAAACGTAATTTTAAACATTGTTTGCCTTGGTCGTAAATTAAAATTGGTTTCGACATAACTATAGTCGCTAATACTTACTGTTTTAAAATTTGTTGTGTTGAATAAATTATTGATTTGAAATTCAAAATCAATTTTTCGCTTTTTAATTGTATATCTGTATATTAAATCGGTAAATAGGTTTTCTGAACGTTCAGTAAATAAATTGTTGTTGATGTATTCAGACTTTATGGAAAAAAATTGATTTTTATTAAAGTCAAAATTTAAGTTCATTGAATGATTTTGTTGAATAATTGTTGGATTTAATTTCTCTTGGATTTTGTTTTTTGAGAGTAACCAATTGGATTGATATTCTAAATTAAACCATTCAAAAACATCAATATCTATTTTATTTCCAAAACTCCAATTAACGTTTTTAATTGTAGTATCATTAAAATTCAATATTTGTTGAAATTCAGTTAAACTATAACTGCCATTCAGGATAACATTTGTTTTTAATTTGCTGAAATATTTGTTAATACGTGCCGAAACAGATTGATTTAATCTTGTATTCTTTTTTTCAATGGCTTTTATTACGGTTGAACCATTAGTTAAAACTTGTGTGTCATATAACAAGTTATTATCGCTTTTTGAGTTGGTGTAAATAAAAGTAAAAAACAAAGCTTTGAGAGGGTCTCTAAAATTAACGCCAAAAGATTTATTTTGATTTATTATTTGTGGTAAAGGTGCATTAATACTTTTGATGCTTCTATAATTTTGTAAAATGTAAGCGTAATACAATTGATTAATTGTACCAAATTGATTATTGATACTTACAGTGGAATTAATTTTCCAATACGTATTTAAATCGTAAATAACTGACAATCTTGGCTCAAATGTGGTTCTATTGAGACTTTCCTTTTCTTGTAAAGGATTATCATTTATTGTATAAGATTGAATATTTATAGGTGTTGTCAAATCTAAACGCCATTTATTTTTTTGATATTGTGTATGGAGTTCAAAATAGATTTTTGAGCGCATCCAATCTAAATTATTTGAAAAGTCATTACTCAAAATTGTATTTTCTGAAGTGGTAATCTGGCTTTTCAAGGTTTGATTTTCCAATTGAAAACCAATTTTTGGTTCAAATGTAAATTGATTATAACCTTTGATAAAACTAAATGTATTGTTAGTATAAAAAGTTTTTAAATCAACCCTCTGAGTCACTTCTTGATACAGAATGTTGTTATTTAAAATTGCTTCAAACTGTCCAGGATTTACTTTTAATGTTTGTGGTGTTTTATTAAAACCTGCATATGAATTTAAAGTAAGTAATTGTTTACCAATAGAAAAAATTGATTTATGACTATTTGATATTTTTAAATAGTCGTTTGTGAGATTTTGTGAAATATTTTGATTTTCTGTATAAATTAAGCCACGTTGGCTATCCCAACTACCTTCAAAATCTAGGCTGTTTTTGAAATAATTTTTATTTGCATTTTTTTGTAAAGTAATGTTGGTTTGTAATGCATTAGAAAAAAATAGATTGTTCTTTTCTTCAAGAAGGTTTATAGTGTTGGTAGGTGTAATGAATTGAGTATTTGTATACCCATTTTGCTGTTGATAGTCATTTAAATAGGAAACGTTTAATCTTAGTTCATAATCTTTTTTTAGTTTTTGTAAATGGTTAAAAGTAAGTAAGTGAATATTATTATCTAACCATCGTTTTTCAGAAAAATCAGGACTTGATAATTGTTGAATGGACAACCAATTTGACTTTTCATTACTACTCTCAAATTGGTTCAATAAATCGTCAATAGTTAAAGATTTAAGTTGCAGCGCAACATTACTACCTGTATTATTGGCTTGATAGGATGCAAGCATTTGTTGTTTTTTTGTAAAAAGCATTGGTGTTATATTGGTTTCCCATAATAACGGAGAAAACCCTGCACCTAGCTTGGCTTGTCCTGTAAATGTATATGATTTTTTTAATTTAATATTTAAAGCCGCATCTTCTGAAAATCTCAAACTGTCTAGCATCTTTATGGGTTGATGATTTTCTAAAATCTGCACTTGGGTTACATCATTATAAGGTAAATTTTCGTTGGCTAGATTGTACTTGCCTTCCAATAAATCTAGCCCTTCAATATAATATTTATTGATAGGTTTACCTTGGTATAAAATTTTTCCGTCTGATAAGATTTCTATTCCGGGCATTCTTTTTAGTACGTCAGCAATGCTTCGATCTTGTTCTTTAGCAAATGAATTTACAGAGTATTTTATAGTGTCACCTTTTTGAGTAATTGGCTGTGTCTTTATAACAACTTCTTTTAATTCGAACACTTTATTATTTAATCTAAAATCTTTTTTTTGGCTCTCATTTTTTAAAGTTTCATTGATTGTTTCAAAATCTATGGAACTAACTTGAATGTCAATTTCATTTTGAGATTCGGAGAAAGTAACACTATAATTACCTTTCTCATCAGAGATTGAATAAGCTATAATGTCTTCTGTAGATTTGTAATTTATTAAAACACTTGCATTTGAAATCGGATTTCCTTTGAGGTCTGATATTTTTCCTTTAATAGTCGTTTGAGAGTTTACTGTAATAGTTATTAAAATAAATAGAATTAAATTTTTTATCATAAGTTTTTTACGCTTGTTTAGTTTTATCATAACAACATAAGCAGTTGTTATATGCAATTTTAAAAACTATATTTTGGTATTTTGAATTTATTCTTGTGGATATTTTATATCTAAAAGTATTTGACCTCTATACCTTTTTTTTACTACATTAAACCATTTCTTTCTTTCTTCTGAGTTATCAAATATAACAGAGCCGTCATCTGATGTTAAAATTTTAAATCTGTTTTTATAATATTTATCTTTTGTAATAAGTTTATAGTCTTTTACTTTGGGTGAGTTATATTTTTCTTTCTTTTTTTTATAATTCGCTAATGTAAAAGTCAACTTTTTTTCAGAGTCGTAAAGGCTAACTATTAGTCCAGGTAAACCTTTGAACTTGTAAGGACCATAATTTAGGGGTATTTCGATGGAAAACCAAGCATACCAGATTCTACCATAAGCATTGCATCGAGCTAATTGAGCGTTAACCTTTCCTACTTTCTTTTTCTCTTTTAGAATTTCCCAATTAAGTTTGTCATTTTCCACATATCGATATTTAAAATCTTTAATATCTTCGAAAACATCCATCTGATTATTGTTGTTACAAACAATTTCAGGAAATTCTGAGCCATACTGCATATAATCGTTTGGATTAGTTTCTTTTAATGAGTTCATGGAATAAATGGTAGTACTTAAAAAAGCTGATTTATTATTTTTACTTTCAACTAATAAAATGAATTGTTCAGTATCAGATGATTTATCATTTCTTGTAAATTTTAAATCATAAAAACACATATAGTCAGTGTTTATGGTTTGAGCAGTGGCTTCTAGAATAAAAAGTAATGCTATTAAAATTTTAAAATGTTTTTTTCGCATAATTTATAAAGTTTAAGAAGGCTATCTATGTTCATAGATAGCCTTAAATTTGGTAATTAAGTATTAACTGTTATAGTCACCTTTTTTGGGTAAACACCACAGTGCATTAAATTATACGTTGCTACAGCATCCGTAATTTGTTGTAATGTAGCATTATCAGCCATATTAATTGTTCCAATTACTCCGCAAGTTGTGGTAACATTCCAAACTCTGGCATTCATAGTTACGCTAACCAATAGAATTGCTGCTAAAAATATTTTTTTCATTCTTGTTTTAGTATTTTGCTTGAATCTTTGCAAGAGCTTCTGGCTCATTAGGGCAGTCAAAGATTTTCTGCATTGTTTTCCATATGGAGTTCTGCCCGTGAACTATAAAGTTCTCACAAAAACCATATTATTTTTTTAAATATTCGCGACTATTCTCAAAACAATACAATTTTAATTTTACATAAAATTATAAGAATATTTTGCGAAAATAATAGAAGCAACTTTAAAAAAAAAGAAAATAATTAATTTTTTAAAGTATTTTTTTATGCTTACCAAATAAAGTCGTTAAAGGGTAAAAAAAGTCGTTAAACTACACTTTTGTAAGAAATGAGTGTTTTTTGGCGTGATGTAGCTCAGGGGGTATCGTATAACGTTCCGCCTTTAGTTTGCATTAATAAATAATGATTAATTTAACCTAAAAGGAAACGGGTGAACTAAAACGTTCCGTAGGGTAGTGACCTATAAGCCGCATAAGACCCGTTTCCCATTTAGGATCTTGCCAGTACTAGTTGGAATGATGGGTTTTCAGGCCCGCTAAAGGCGATAGCACAGCAAGTTATTTTAATCTCTTAAAAACAAATGTATGAAAAATGTAAAACAAACCGTTGGGATTGATGTATCAAAATTAACCTTAGATGTTTATCTGAAAACCACTCAGGTACATCAGCAATTCAGTAATGACAGTAAAGGCTTTAAACAACTTATTGCCTGGTGTAACAAGCAAAAAGTAAATCTGAAGGAGACTTTATTCTGCTTTGAGCACACAGGTTGGTATTGTTTATTATTGAGTTACTTTCTTTATGAAAACCAGTATGCCTATTGTTGTGTGAATGCTATAGAGATCAAACGTTCTATGGGGTTCAGACGTGGTAAGAGTGATAAGGCTGATGCCTGGGAAATAGCCAGCTATGCTTGGCTCAGAAGAGAGGAACTGGTTCCCTCCACACCGCCGGCTAAGAAGTTAATTGAATTACAAAGAATGATGAGTCTTCGCGAGCAGTTAGTCAAACAACTCACGGCCAGTAAAAACCTTTATAAAGGCATGCAAGGGTTAGTCAATGATGAAGTTAGCGATGTCTCGATAGTCATTTTAAAAGAGAACATGGCTCAATTAAACAGCCAAATAACCGCTATAGAAAAAGGTATGAATGAGTTAATCAAACAAGATCAAACCATGACAACCAATTACAAGCTCTCTAAAACCGTTAAAGGAGTAGGAATGGTCTTGGCTGTTCAAATGTTGTTACATACCCAGAATTACACTCGTTTTGAAGGCTCAAGACAGTTCTCAGCCTATTGCGGTCTGGTCCCTTATGCATACCAATCAGGCACGAGTATTCATGGCCGGAATAAGATTCATGCTATAAGCGACAGGAAGATGAAAAGTTTATTGTCAATGTCCGCCATTAGCGCCATTCAACACGATAGCGAACTCAAATTATATTATCAAAAAAGAGTAGAGGAAGGAAAACCCAAAATGGTAGTGCTAAACATCATCAGGAACAAAATAGTATCACGAGTATTTGCAACAGTTAACAGAGGAACTCCGTATGTAGAAATAAATAAATTTTATGCTTAAAAATTTGGATTTGATCTTGGAATGCCGCTTGGCGTAGTAGCGGCAAGTTAAAGAAAAATGTAATAAGAAATGCTGAAGTTCAGAGTATTTTCCAAGACCCGAGGCGTAACGCCGAACAGGCCGAAGGCAAAGATAAAACCAGCTATTGTAGTTAACCGCTATTAGCAGATGTTTTTATTTTGTAACAATAACTTTAACCACTTTATAACCATCTGTAGTTTTAATCCTTACTATGTAAATTCCTGAATCTTCTATTGATGCTGCGAATTCTGTTTGTATTGGTCTTGATTCAGTTATTTTTTGTCCTAATAGTGTAAATATTTCTACTTTTTCAATTAAGGCATTAGATTTAACTGTAAAATTTCCGGTGTTAGGATTTGGATATAGATAAGTACCATTACTATTAAATTCAGAAATACTTAATGGAGAACATTCTGTTGTTGAGGTCAGATTTGCTAAGGTAATAAAGTTGGGTGTTGTATCAGGTATTGATTGCAACGTACCTAATGGCGTTTGGGTAATAGATGTTGTGGGAACTGATAAGGTTATGTTTTCGTCAGTCATAGTTATGTTGGCATCGAACCCATTGCACGCTGAATTTCCGGAACTGTCAGTGCTAAAAATCGTGGGTTGATGATAATCGATATTATTTTGATTTCTAACGAATCCATGAACTGCAAAATACCATTCGTTTGCATTTTTTTCGTATAGCTCGCTGGCTGATGAACTATTTCTGTAACCCTTTCCCAAAACAAGATTCCCATTGGCTGTAATTTTAAGTACATAGTTAAGACGTACATAGTCGCTGTAATAAGTCTCATCAATTATAGACACAACTATTTCACCCGAAGCCAACTCTTTAATGCCTCCAATTTTATCGCATGCTATTTTTTTGGCCCAAACTAAATTTCCGTTAGTATCAATCCTAAGAAGTAATCTTCCGAAATCATTAGTAACATATTGTAAAAGACAGCTAACTAACAAGTCGCCATTGCTAAGGATTTTGGTATTTGGGGCATTAGCATAATCAGGAAAATAAGTTGTTGCATTTTGAAATTTTATTTCTCTTGCCCATAATAATGTATCGTTCTGATCGAATTTACAAATGTTGCTTGAAATTAAAGCATAATAACTTCCGGTGCTTTCTTCTTTACTCATCGAATAAACAGTTCCCCATAATCCCTGCAGGATAGTGCCATTCAATAAATTTCCATCCAAATCAAAATTCATTATGACCGGGTTTTGGGGTTGAATTGGAGATCCTTTCCTACCGCCAATTTTTATAGTGGTAGCATTTTTTAGAAAGGCATCATAAGGAGTAATGTAATCGTTGTTAGCTGTTGACCCAATTTCTTTTGACCATATTGTCTGTCCCTGGTCATTTAATTTATGAAGTATAAATCGGGGGCAATACCATGCAGATTGCCAAGGTGATACCTGAACATTCGAACAACCAGTTCTTGCAAAAAGAACTGAAGTTCCATCAGGGAAAGTAAGTACCCTTTTATCATTTAAGTATGTTCCAAACGATTTCCTCCAGATAGGAACAAAATTAGCATCAGTCTTAATAAGCATAGTACTGTTGTCGCGACCATTAGAATAATCGAAACTGTATTGTAATAAGTGTCCACCATCATAGGTATCTATAATTGGAGCAAAACCGGCACTACCAACATAGGCATTGAATATTGGGTATTTTCTGGTGTCTTGAGCAGATGAAATTAAACTCAAAAAAAGTAATGTTAAAAGGCAGGGAATACTATTGTTTTTCATGAGTTGAATTTGTTTTTAAATGGCTCCTTTTTATTACTATGCCTATTGAATATCCGCTAACGTTCCGCCTTTAGTTTGCATTAATAAATA
>NZ_JBAZRL010000079.1:0-8282 GCF_041662865.1 Pedobacter sp. | reverse complement strand
CAATAATTTTTTCTTTTTTACTACTATGTTCTTCTACATCTCGGCTTACACTTAAAATAATACCGAATGCTATACTTGTAAATATCATTGACGTACCGCCCATGCTTACTAATGGCAAAGGCACTCCTGTTACTGGGCCTAAACCAACTGCAACTGCCATATTAGCAAAAGCTTGAATGGTTAAACTAAAACTCAGTCCTGCGGCCAACAAGGCACCAAATGCCTTGGGACTTCGTGTTACAATTCGTACACATCGGTAAAGCAAAACCAGGTATAGCACTACAATGGCTAAACCTCCAACTGTTCCATATTCTTCGATAATAATGGCAAAAATAAAATCAGAATATGGGTGAGGTAAGAAGTTACGCTCAGTACTATTACCTGGCCCTTTACCAAATAACCCACCACTTGCCAAAGCAATTTTCGAATGATTTGCTTGGTAATTTTTATCAGATGTTTGTTTTTCTGGATGCAAGAATGTATTAATACGTGATTTATAGGTTTCCCTTCTAGGGCCTAGAAAAACCACAAACATTAATAAAACTATCCCCCCAGCACAAACTATTGCAATTTGTTTAATACTAATTCGACCAATAATCAGCAATAAAATACTTACGCCGAATAGCATTAGTGCAGTTGATAAATTGGCTAAAGCGATTAATATAAAAACCACACAAACAGAACCCATAATTGGCACGAACGAATTTTTAACGTCTTTGATGTTCTCTTGTTTCCTAGTTAACATTCTTGCCAAAAAGGTAATCAGTGCTAATTTTGCTAAATCTGAGGTTTGAAAAGTTAACCCAATTACTGGGATTTTTACCCAACGAGTTGCGTCATTAATACTACTTCCAAATATTAGCGTATAGAACAGTAACGGGATGGTAACAATCATTAATATTTTAGAAATTCCTGAATAGTACTTATAATCTAACAAGTGCGAAATATAAATCATTGCAATACCCAATAATACAAAGATGACATGTTTGTAAAGCAAGTATTTTTCTACAGTTATTCCTTTTTTATAAGCAATAGCTCCAGTTGCGCTATATACAGCCATAATAGAAATGAGTGATAACATGATAATTATCAACCAAATCCATCGGTCTCCTTTTGTTCTTTCTAGAAGTGCGTTGATATTAAACATTTTATAATTCTTTTACTGCTGCTTTAAATTGGTTACCTCTATCTTCGTAGTTTTTAAATAAATCGAAACTTGCACAAGCCGGAGATAACAATACTGTATTTCCTTTTTTTGCTAAATGATATGCCACTTGAACTGCTTCTGCCGCAGAAAATGTATTCACAATAATATCCACGTCATCTTCAAAAGCTTCGTGAATGCGTTTATTGTCTTTGCCCATACATACAATGGCGCTAACTTTACTACGTACTAAATCTTTCAGCATGCTATAATCATTTCCTTTATCTACACCACCCATAATTAAAACCACATCCGGGCCCACGCTTTCTAATGCATACCAAGTAGAATTTACGTTCGTTGCTTTAGAATCATTGATGTAGGTCACGTCAGATATTTTGGCAACAAACTCCAAACGATGCTCAATATTTTTAAAGTTACCCATGCTTTCGCGGATGGTTTCATTACGTAACTCTAAAACTTTGGCTACTATGCCCGAAGCCATAGAGTTGTAAATGTTGTGCTTGCCCTGTAAGGCTAACTCTGAAATTGACATGGTGAATGGTTGTTTAAGGTGTGTGTTGATGTGTATAGTTTGGTCTTCTAAATAAGCGCCTTCTGCTACTTTTTTACGAATTGAAAAAGGATATTGCTTAGCATTGATTTTAGTTTTTTCTAGAGATCTGAGAGTTTCTTCATCGTCAGCGCAATAAATGAAAAAATCTTTATCAGTTTGATTTTGAACAATGCGCATTTTTGATGCAGCATATTTTTCTAATTTGTAATCGTAACGATCTAAATGATCTGGAGTAATGTTTAACAAAACAGCTATATCTGCTTTAAAATCGTACATATCATCCAGCATAAAGCTTGATATTTCTAAGACGTACCAATCGTATTCTGCATCACTTACTTGAGCTGCAAAACTCTGACCGATATTACCGCCCAAACCAACATTTACACCTGCATTTTGAAGAATGTGATAGGTCAGCATGGTGGTAGTTGATTTACCATTTGAACCTGTAATACAAATAGTTTTTGCAGTGGTATATCTTTTAGCAAACTCAATTTCTGAGATTACTGGAATATTATTTTTAACTAACGCTTTAACAATTGGGGCTGTAGTTGGTATACCTGGGCTTTTTATCACCTCTGTTGCATTCAATATCAATTCGTTAGTATGTTGTTTTTCTTCAAAAGAGATTTTTAATTCTTGCAAAGCTGATTTATAGCGATCAACAATAGCACCAAAATCAGATACAAAAACATCAAAACCATGCTTTTGCGCCAATTTCGCCGCACCTACTCCGCTTTCGCCTGCTCCAAGAATTACAATTCTCTTTCTTTCCATTAGCGTAGTTTTAAGGTTACGAAAGTGATAATTGCCAGCATAATGCCTATAATCCAGAAACGCGTTACGATTTTTGCTTCATGATATCCTTTTTTCTGATAATGGTGATGCAAAGGCGACATTAAGAAAATTCTTCTTCCTTCGCCAAAACGTTTTTTAGTGTATTTGAAATAACTTACTTGTAGCGTAACCGATAATACTTCGATTAAAAACACACCACATAAAATCGGAATTAACAGTTCTTTACGAATCATAATTGCGAAAACCGCGATGATGCCGCCAATTGTTAAACTTCCAGTATCGCCCATAAAAATTTGAGCTGGATAAGAATTATACCATAGAAATCCTACACAAGCTCCTACAAATGCACCAGCAAAAATGATGAGCTCTCCAGAGTTTGGGATGTACATGATATTGAGGTAATCTGCAATTACTGTATTACCAGAAACGTAGGCCAAAATACCTAAAGTTATTCCAATTATCGCTGATGTTCCTGTCGCCAGACCATCAATTCCATCTGTTAAATTTGCGCCATTTGATACAGCCGTAACTATTGTGATTACAAAAAACAGGAACACAATAATTGCATATTTCTCATAATCCTTACCTAAGAATTTAAGTACTTTAGCATAATCAAACTCGTTATTTTTGTAAAAAGGAACATTGGTTTTCGTTGATTTTACATCTTGAGTGTAATAAAACTTCTCTCCTTTTTGCCTCAAAATCATTGGTGCGTCATTCTTTTTAACGGCCGTTTCATCAACTGTTTGTCGTACTACTATATTTGAATTGTAAAACATAGTTAAGCCAACAATAACGGCCAAACCAACTTGTCCTACTACTTTAAACCTACCAGCTAGTCCTTCTTTATTTTTTCTGAAAACTTTAATATAATCATCAACAAAACCAATTATACCCATCCACACTGTGGTAATGATCATTAAAACAACATACACATTTGTAATATTGGCAAACAACAACGTTGGAATAAGAATACCCAACAAAATCATGATACCACCCATTGTTGGTGTACCTTGTTTTTGCATTTGACCTTCCAAACCTAGGTTTCTAACGGTTTCTCCAACTTGTTTACGGTGTAAATAATCTATAATTCTTCGACCATAAACTGTAGTGATAATTAACGATAAAATAATCGATAATGAAGCTCTGAAAGTAAGATATTGGAACAACCTTAATCCAGGAAAATCATAGTGCTTATGCAGATATTCGAATAATAAATATAACATTAGTTGATTTCGTTTAGTTGTTCTATTAACACTTCTTTATCGTCAAAATGATGTCTAACACCATTAATTTCTTGGTATTTTTCATGGCCCTTTCCTGCAACTAGAATAATATCTCCAGGTTTTGCAATGTGGCAAGCTGTTTTAATAGCTTCTTTTCTATCTAAAATGCTTAAGGTTTTACGTTGATTAGTTGGCGAAACACCTTTTTCCATTTCATTAATAATAATTTGTGGATCTTCTGTTCTCGGGTTATCCGATGTAAGAATTACTTTATCACTCCAATCGCATGCAACTTGTGCCATAATTGGGCGCTTAGTTTTATCTCTATCGCCTCCACAGCCAATAACTGTAATTACTTGCTCCGTTCCCTTTCTAATATTTGCTACAGTACTTAATACATTTTGAACAGCGTCCGGTGTATGTGCATAATCTACTATTCCAATAATCCCTTGTTTCGAAACGGCATAATCAAATCTCCCTTCAGCACCATTTAATGTGCTTAAAATGGTTAATACCTCCAGTTTATCTTGCTCTAACAAAATCGCAGTCCCGTAGGCGGCTAACAAATTATAGGCGTTAAATGATCCTACCATTCTAAAATGAACATCAATATCATCAATGTTTAAATTCAATCCGCTAAATTTATTTTCGATTATTTTCGCTTTAAAATCAGCCATTTGCTTTAAAGCATAGGTCTTTTTAGTCGCCTTTGTGTTTTGCAACATCACTTTCCCATTTTTATCGTCAACATTGGTTAAGGCGAATGAAGATTTTGGCAAATGATCGAAAAATTCCTTTTTTGCCTTTAAATAATTATCAAATGTCTGATGAAAATCCAAGTGATCGTGAGTAATATTAGAAAATACTCCGCCTCCAAAAGTCAATCCCGCAATGCGATGTTGAACTACAGCATGAGAACTTACTTCCATGAAACAATATTCACAATCTGCATTCACCATATCCTGCAATAAAGAATTTAGAGCTATTGGATTTGGTGTGGTATGCGTAGCAGGAATTATATCTTCATTAATATGATTTTGGACAGTAGAAATTAAACCAACACTATAACCTAAACCACGAAATAGCTGGAATAAAAGCGTAGCAATCGTAGTTTTTCCGTTTGTACCTGTTATACCGATTAATTTAAGTTTTGTAGATGGATTTCCGTAAAAATTGCTAGCAACAATCCCTAAAGTAATCGAAGAATTTTCTACTTCAACATAGGTTACGGTTGATGCTATTTCCGCAGGTAAAGTTTCGCAGATAATTACAGTTGCGCCCGCGATTATGGTTTGTGCTATATATTCATGACCATCTACAACTGTTCCTTTTACTGCAAAAAATAAAGTGTTCTCAGTTACCTGACGGGAATCAAAAGCCAAAGTGACAACCTCTTGATTAGGTTTTCCCGTCAAACTTTTAATCGCTACACCATATAATAAATCTTGCAACTGCATCTTATTGTAATTCTATTTCTACCATTAATCCTTTACCAATGCTACTACCAGGTTGTATCGATTGGCTTTTCACTTTACCACTACCTTTTACTCTGGCTTTTAAACCTGCATTACCAATTAAATACATGGCATCTTTTAAGCCCATGCCATTTACATTTGGCATGATTCCCTTAACAGGCACATTTTCCTGAAATGCAATTCCGTTACTTGTATCTACTGAATTGAAATAATCTGATTTTGCTGCATAAAGTGCTTTAATACCGAATGCATTGTATACCTTTTTTGTTGCTTTACTTTGACCAGCTTTTGCTTCTGGCGGATTGGTATTGCCAACAAGATTTTGTTTAATCCCACTATACATTTTTATATCACCAGCATAAATACGGTCGGCGATTTCTCTAAATACTGGCCCAGAAACTAATGCTCCATAATATTCTCCTTTCGGATCATTAATTACTACTATCATTGAATATTTAGGTTTCTTAGCTGGAAAATACCCTACAAATGAAGCTTGGTATTTTTTATCGGCATAACCTTTATCATCATTAGCTACTTGAGCTGTACCAGTTTTACCTGCAATTTCATACAAAGGATTATATACGATTTGCTTTCCACTTCCTTCAGTAACCACCCCTTCTAGCATACTCTTGATTTTACTTAAGGTTACGTCAGAACATATTTTTTCGTTAATTACTCTTGCTTTAAATTGTTCGATTGGATTACCTAATCTTCTAATTTCTTTTACAAAAACTGGAGCTACGTATTTTCCATTATTTGCTACAGCATTATAAAAAGAAAGCATTTTTAAAGGTGTTAGTTGCATTTCATAACCATAAGCCATCTGTGGCAAGGTTAAGAATTTATGCCAGCTAGTATTTGTTGGATTCTTAATCCAAGGTTTTGCCTCACCTGGAATTTGCAATACCATTCTTTCATTCAAATGCCATTTATATAAATGATCTGTAAATTTCGATTGATTATCGTGATAAGCTCTATTTACTAATTCAGCAACAGCAGCATTAGAAGATTGCTCGAATGCTTTTTTAACCGTAACTGTACCAATACTTCCGTGGGAATCTTTAATTATTTTTTTTGAGCCAGGAACTTTATAATTTCCAGTTTCAACCATTGTATTGGTATCTACAACTTTGTCTTCCAACAAAGCCATGTAAGATGCTAATTTGAAAGTAGATCCTGGATCTTGATTACCAGCAATAGCATAGTTA
The DNA here is from genome assembly GCF_041662865.1 of Pedobacter sp. Lineage (GTDB taxonomy): Bacteria > Bacteroidota > Bacteroidia > Sphingobacteriales > Sphingobacteriaceae > Pedobacter. The sequence continues at coordinate 1,860 of NZ_JBAZRL010000079.1, read as the reverse complement.
AACTGCTCTTTATATACACCTTCTTCTACTCTTGTATAATTAGCCACCGCTCTAATTTCGCCTGTGGCAACCTCCATAACAATTACAGCCCCATGATGCGCCTTACTTCTAATCAACCCCTTCTCTAATGCATTTTGTGCTAAATCTTGCATGTTTATATCAATGGTTGAAATAATGTCAGCCCCATCTTTTGGTGCAACTTCTGCATCATTATTCACTGGAATCCACACCCCACCACTAATTCTTTGCATTAACCGTTTGCCACTCTCTCCATTAATATAATTACCATAAGCACCCTCTAAACCAACCCCATTTTTTACATTTTCATTTTTGTAACCTATTGTTCTTGATGCTAAATCTTTAAAAGGTTTAATGCGTCTATTTTGTTGAATTGCCATTAACCCACCAGTATATTTTCCAATATTGTATAATGGAAAAGTTCTAATTACTTTTAAATCTTGATAAGAAACTTTACGCTTAATTAGCACATAACGAGCACTATCTTGTCTGGCTTTACGTAAGAAACGAGAATAATCTTTAGCACTTTTATCTCCAAAAAATTGGGATAATTTCATGGCTAACGAATCTACTTTACTATCAAATACTTCTTTATCCTGAATCCCACCAGCCAACATATCCATACGCAATTCATATTCGGGAATTGATGTTGCCAACAAACTGCCATCATTCGAATAAATGTTACCGCGAGCAGCTTCAATATCAAATTCTTTCGTTGATAAACTGTCGGCCATAGCCCGCCATTTATGCCCTTGAATAAACTGCACATCACCCAACCTCAACAAAACAGCAAAGGCGAAAAGTACAATCAGCCCAAATGCCAAGTACACACGCAGTAAAATATTTGCTCTAATGTTCATTTTTTGTTTATTATGATCTTTTTTGGTGGCTCAATCAGTTCTTTTATTCCAAGTGTATCTACCTTTTTTGCTACTTCAGTTAATTTGCTTTTGAACATTAAATCCGCTTTTAGCGACTTATATTCCCAACTTAATTCTTTAACCTCTTTACTTAACTTATCTATATCGCGTATATTTTTTACGGCCATGTGACTATTAGCAATATAAATCATCCCCAAAACGCACAAAAAAATCAAAAATGGAAGCATATCAGTTGCCGATTCTTTACTTACAACCCCTTCTGTAAACAACTTCCTAAAAAAGGCGGTTGTCGGTCCATCCTCTTTTACAGGCTCTTCGACAGTCTCCAACTCCTTTTGTTCCTGCGCTTCTTCTTGCTCTTCTATTCTTTTTCTGAATTGGTTATTCATATTTTTTCTCCAATTCTTAATTTTGCACTTCTAGCACGACTATTCCTTGCCAACTCTTCTTCGTCTGCCATTACAGCTTTACGCGTAATTGATTTAAAAGGCTTTTCTTCATTACCAAAGAAATCCTTATCCACTTCACCTCTAAATTTTCCTTTAGCAATGAAATTTTTCACTGGCCTGTCTTCCAATGAATGATAAGACATTACTACCAATCGACCACCTGTATTTAATACCGCAGCACTTTGCTCTAAAAAACTTTCTAAAACTTCTATTTCAGCATTTACCTCAATGCGCAAAGCCTGGAAAACCTGAGCCATGTATTTATTCTCTTTTCCCTTTGGAATATGAGTTGCGATCACGCTTTTAAAATCTGCAAGTGTAGCAATTGGCTGATTTATTCGACTAGTTACAATCGTTCCTGCTAATGATTTTGCATTTTTAACTTCTCCATAAATCCCGAAAATTTTATGCAACTTATCTTCTGCATACGTATTCAAAACTACCGCAGCAGTTAATGGACGTTGTTTATCCATGCGCATATCTAAACCCGCCTCAAAACGAGTTGAAAAACC
>NZ_JBAZRL010000078.1:0-8483 GCF_041662865.1 Pedobacter sp. | reverse complement strand
GTTTAGGTTCATTTTAAACAAATTTTGTCATTCTGAGTGCAACGAAGAATCTCTTTTTAGAATACACACAAATGAGATCCTTCGCAATGCTCAGGATGACAAATCACTATAACAATTTACACAAATCTACCGCACTTTTGTAGGCATCTTCATGAAAACCATATTTAAAATAACTTCCACAATAATAAATAGGACCAGTTTCATTTAGTTTGTGTAGTTCTGCTTGCGCTTTCATTGCTGGCACATCAAATAATGGATGTTCATAAGCTATCTCTCTAATTATTTTACTTTTATCAAGCGTAGCTGATGGATTAATAGAAACAAAATATTCAATATTTTCGGATACTCCTTGTAATTTATTCATCCAATAAATTGTACTTGGCATTAAAACATCTCCGTGCTTTTCTACCCTATAATTCCAACTACTCCAAGCTAATTTTTTCTTAGGCATTTGCGTTTTGTCGGTATGTAAAATTGCAGTATTGGACTGATAATTGAATTTAGATAAAAGTCGTTCTTCATCTTCAGTTTTGTGTTTTACAATTTGATAAGTTTGGTTAGCATGACTTGCCATAATTACTTTATCAAATTCTAATTCCTCACCTTTTGAAGTAGTTACTAAAACTTTTCCGGTTTCTAAACGCTCAACGCTGGTAATTTTGGTATTTATTCTGATGTTATTTCTAAAAGGTGCAATGAGTTTTTCTCGATAAGCCTGACTGCCGTTATGTAATGTATACCATTGGTGTTGCGTATCTAAACCTAAAAAACCATGATTTTTGAAAAACCTAATTAAAGAAACAGCAGGAAAATCTAAAATTTGTTCCATCGGTGTAGACCAAACTGCAGAACTCATTGGGATCAAGTATTTCCAAACCATATCCTCTCCATAACCGAACTCTTTTACATATCTTCTGAGAGAATAATCTACGTATTTTGGATCATCCAAAATGGATACACTTTCCTTATTGAAGCGATTAATCTGCATCAACATTTTTAAAAAAGAAGGATTAAAAACATTTCGTTTCTGTGCAAAAAGATGCTTTATACTCGAACCAGAATATTCTAATCCATTAGGCAAATATTGCACACTAAAAGACATATCTGTTTTTTTTACAGGCGCATCTATTTCTTTAAACAAAGCGCACAGATTAGGATAAGTTTCATAGTTAAAAACCATAAATCCTGTATCAATAAAAACTTCTTTTTCGCCTTCTTTTACCGTGACAGTATTGGTGTGACCACCAATATAGTTGAGCTCTTCAAAAAGTGTGATATCGTATTTTTTATGAAGAAAATGTCCACAGCCCATTCCTGCTATACCTGTGCCTATTATTGCTAATCTTCCCCTCCCTGGCCTCCCCAAAGGGGAGGAGTTAATATTGTCCATAAAAATTAATTGTATTATTTTAATAAATTATGCTTGGGCGCTAACCACTCCGCCCCTTTGGGGAGGTTGGGTGGGGCTAAACAGATAATGACAAACCATCCATTCGTTGCCTTTATTATAGTTAAACAATTCGGCACAAGCCATGTAAAACAAACGCCAATACACCCACCATTTTACAGCTTGATTTTTACCATATGTGTTTTCTAAAATAGGCATAATTTCCGTTTTGTGTTTATTCATGTTGCTTAACCAAGCTTCAGAAGTTTTGCCGTAGTTTGTGCCATTCACTACCCAATGATTGGTAATTTTCAGGTCGTCATTAAAGTAAAAAAACAAATGGTTCGATGGCATTATTCCACCAGTAAAAAAGTATTTACTCATCCAATCGCTTTCATCAATTACTTCATATTTATATGCTAAACTTTTATGCGTAAAAATATGAACGAATAGTTTTCCATCGGGCTTTAGAAAAGATGAAACTTTTGCCAATAACAATTTATAGTTACGCATGTGCTCAAACATTTCTACAGAAACAACTCTATCAAAGCTATCGGCAATTGTAAATGTATTCATATCTGCAGTTAAAACTTTTAGATTTTGAATGCCTCTTTGTTTTGCTGTATTATCTATAAATATTTTTTGCGTTGCCGAATTCGATACAACAGTAAAGGTACTGTCAGGAAATTTTGCAGACATATATAAGGACAATGAACCCCAACCACAACCTAATTCTAATACATGTTGTCCATTTTGCAAATCGGCTCTTTTACAAGTTAAAGCCAACATATCCTCTTCAGCAATATCAATATCTTTTACTCCAGGATTCCAATATCCACTGCTATATTTTAGGTTTTTACCTAAACAGTATTGAAAAAATTCCGTCGGTAATTCATAGTGTTGCTCGTTTGCATCAATAGTATTTATTGCAATTGGTGATGATTTTAATTCATCCACCAAGTTAATAAACTTGCGTTGTTGTAATTCTTCGTCGCCTACAATTTCGTCTTTTAAGCGTTGTTTTAAGAGTTTTCTAATTCCTGCTCTTAAAACTGAATCAGGGAGTTTATCTTTTTCTATTAATTTATCGTACCACATTTTAATGTAAGATGTTAAGTATTATGCTAGATGTAAAAGGTAAGATGGTAGATGTACGGTTTAAGTTGCCCAATCATTTACATTTTACCTCTTGCATCCTTTTTTCCCCATGGAAAAAAGGAAGAAGTTGTTTCTTGGTAGTTTTTATATGCTTCAGGCTTACTTCGTAAATTCTGTTCTTCGTTATTTGGTACACCGGTAACTTTTAGTAATAAATATAAAATTATAGCAGGGCTGATGATTGCTAAAACACCCAAAGGTGATGCTAATGCAAAAACAAAATACGCTACCCACGTTAACCATTCAAAGAAGTAGTTGGGATGGCGGCTATAGTACCATAAACCTGTATCGCAAACTTTTCCCTTGTTTTTTGCATCTTTTTTAAATGTAGCTAGTTGGTTGTCTGCTATCATTTCTCCAATAAAAGCAACAATCCAAATACCTAATCCAATATATTCTAAAATCGAAATTTCTGTTGATGGATTTGCAGTAACAATAAAAAATGGAATAGCTAATATCACATTTGATATGGCTTGAAACTGAAAGAAAAAGAAAAAGTTCCTATTCGCTTTATCTCCCCATTCCTTCCGCAATTGTTTGTATCTCCCCTCTTCTTCATTTAAATGACCAATTACACGTTTCCAAAGATGAATTCCAAGTCTTAGTTCGGCAATTAAAAACATACCACAAATTAATAACTTACGAGGCTCAAATCCTTCCGATAAGAAAAAGGTAATTATAGTGATGACTGGAAAATTTAGTGCCCAAAATACATCTACAATTCCAGCATTTTTTATTTTTTTTGCCCATAGCCATACCAAAAGCATAATGGTGCAACAGGCAATAAGAGAGATGAGTGCGATAAAAAATAGATGTTTGTAATCCATATATAAAATAGTTAATGGTTAATAGTTACTGGCTATGGCCAATCAATTCCTATTTCCCACCAATTCATTAATACCTTCCCCTGGTTTAAGTTTGAACAATTTAATCAAGACATAAGAACAAGTAGCAATGCTCCCTAAACATACGAATAAAATTACCCAAACGATTTTAAGAAGAACCGATTTTTCTTTATAAAACATCCACAAGGCGATAATGAAAATATTTGCATAGAAATCCCATAGTGTTGCCCTCATCCAAGGTATTGAACCTAAAAAATCCCATTGTTCTATTAACGAACTCTCTAGGCTTGTACTGACAACTATGTACGTCACCCAAACCAAAAGTGCTGAGAAAATAATCTTTAAGATGGTAATCATATATGCAATAAACGAAAAAAGAGTAATGCAAGTTTTTTTACAAACAAAAAAAGGTTAGTACGCGTACCAACCTTTACTATAGTATAGTTATAAATATAATTAGATTTTTCTAATTCTTATAATTCTCATCCAGTGTAAAACTTTCATCATCGGGTAAGTTGGGTCAAACTCCCACCATCTGGTTGCAAAATTTGGGCTGTTTGGTTTTTTATGGTGATTATTCTGAAACAATTCGCCCATTAACAAGAAGTCCCAAGGCAATGAATTTTTGCTATGATCCTCATTATCATGATTTGAATATCCATATTTATGTCCACACCAATTTACAATAGCGCCATGCAGTGGTCCCATTAAAAAGTGAATTGGCAATAAAATAAACATCCACCAATATTCTGCAAAAGCAATGTAAAAACCAATATAAAACAAACCACAAGCAATTCTCCAAATCCAAGAATTCCCAATTTTATCAACCAATGGCCATTCAGGATAATTTCCTCTAAAAGCTGGTTCAGGTTCTATTTTATATTGAAGATAGTTCATGTACATATTCTTCGTGGCGATCATCATCCCAAATACATCTTTAAAAAAGTGTGGTGAATGTGGATCTTTCTCCGTATCGCTATAGGCATGGTGCATGCGATGCAAAATAGCATATGCTCTTGGATTTAAGAATGATGAACCTTGAGAAATTAATAAAATGAGATAGAAAAATCGCTCCCAAAATAATTCCATTTTAAACATCTTATGCGAAGAATAGCGGTGTAGAAAAAAGGTTTGACTAAAAAGGGATAAAAACCAGTGAGCTAAAAAGAAAAATAGAATAATCATGTAGTAGTTGTGTGTATTATTATAAACGAATTTTAGAACAATTAAGTTTTAATTCGTTACAAAAGAGGAATATAGTGACGAGAATATGATTATCTACCGAAATCGTCTTGTACACGAACAATATCGCTTTCATCTGATGGATTTGAAGCATCTGTATGTTGCCAAATTTCTGCTACAACACCCCAATCTTCTAATCCGATTAAACGGTGACGTTCACCTTGTTGTAATTTAATTTGATCTTTAGGTTGATATTTTTTTAATTCACCCTCTACATCAGTTTCGCTAGTTTTAATACCAACGGTACCACTAACTACTTGCCAAATTTCCGCTCTGCGATGATGGTATTGCCATGAAAGGCGTGTGCCTGGTGCAACAATTAAAACTTTGGGACTTAATTTACCGCCAATTTTTAAGCTGTTTACATCTAAACCATCAAAATAAGTATCTGCAAATTGTTGCGCCTGCGCTTCATCTATTACAAAAAAACCACCCCATGGACGGGTTTCATCACGATTTACAACGTTAAAGCCTTCAATTTGTAAACGTTGAGCAACGGTATCGAATATATCTTTCTTCTGAGTTTCCATATTGCCGTAAAAATACGGGTTACAAATTAAAAAAGCCCAACTGGGCTCTATTTTTATTTAAAAACTAATAAAATTTTGTTGCTTTTATTTGATATCGTTTATTAAAATATCAATAGGTAAGCCTGCTGTTTGTACAATAAACGGCAAATTCGGGTTATTTAAAATCCATAGTTGCATTTTACTGTCTTCACTAGCTACTTTAACAATATCTGCCTCTTTCCCTCCGTATTTCATTGGAGTAGTATCTGAAGCAACTTTAAATTTTATTCCATTATAGGTAAAGGTTTTGGTATCTGTCAAAGATTTAAAAGCAGCTTTAGAGATCAAACAGTAGGTTTCATTATCTGCCAACTTAGTAGCACCTGTTCCTGGTTGTCCCAAAAATAAGGTTGTTCCGCTTTGCATCGCCTTTTCACTCATTTCAAAAGTACCATCTCCATACCCCTCTACAGACCACGCAAGTGTAATTGGGGCCGTTAAACTTTTAACTGTTATAGTTAAAGGATATTCTTGACCTTGAACAAAAGCACTTGCACTCATTATGGTGCTCGCTTTAATTTCTGGTAAAGCTTTTTGTGCCTGAACAGCAATAAAAAAACTTAAACTTACTAGCGTTAAAATAATTTTTTTCATAAATGAAGATAAATATTTTTTCTTGAGAATAGAAAAAATTTTCGTCCTGATTTGAAATGTCTGAAAATGTCTGTGAATGTCTGGAAATGTCAGTATAAAAGTTGTTTTCTTCTAGTGTTGTTCGAGGTTTACCCTATGTTTGTTCTTCTAAAACGGCGTTTAGCAGAAGGAATGTAGGAGAAGACTAGGAGGAATATGGGAGAAATGAACTATAAATGTTCTTGTTCTGACCATTAAAATAAAAAGATTACAGAATTTATTGAGCAACTGCGAAGCGGTAGCTATTCATGTTACTATATCATTAATGAGTCATCTATAGACAGTGTTTTGACTAAAAATTAGAAAGATATTTTAGTCATGTTGACCGTCATGTATTGGGTCGTTATTTGGACATTGCTATCTCACTTGAACCAAAATCAAAATTTTAATTTATGTTTTCACCATGTAATAAAGAAATTTATGATTCTGAGATTTCAAGAGCTAATAGTTGTCTATCTATTTAGCCCTTGCTTGTTTCATAACTGTCTTTAAAGTTTCTGAATCAAACTGGCGCAATTCGGGGTATTTTTTCATTAATATAACTAATGAGCTAAATATTTGAAATGTATTTTCACTTCTTTTTGACTTTAGTGAGTCAGCTTTTTTAATTTCTGAATTATTGTTTTGCTTCGCTTTTGATGCCATGTCATTAAAAAATTCAGTTTCAGCCTTCTGCATAGCTATAAAATCCGTATCAGCACGTAGTTTAGAAATTAATTTTTTTTGAACCTCTTGCTTTTCCAAGCTAGAAAGTGATGCGTAAGGTTCCTTTGCAGGTCTATATGCTTTCTCTTGCGCAAGAACGTCCGAATTAAAAGAGACTGCACAAATTAATATTAGAAAAATTTTGACAGTATGCTTAATTATTAAATTCATATTGAAGGTATATGGATTATTATACATATAACTTAAAGAGATTATTATTATAAGATATTTTCTAAATATCATTAATAATTACACCAAATTAAAATCATTTTTGAATAAATCATGAAATATTTTTTTGCAGGTCAAACTTTCATATCTTGATTTAAATTATGTGTGTTAATTTTTTTATACCGCTGTTGTATATATCAAACTACCCATCTAACTTTCCCTATCCAAACTCCTGTAATGAATAGCTTCTGCTAAATGTGCAGTTTCAATCGTTTCACTTCCAGCTAAACTGCTATAGTTCGGGAAACTTTTAAAATACGGTCGTAAGCCCATTCTGATAACCCTAGTTTTTCCATTGATATATGTCAGACTTTATTTTAACATAAAAATTTACAAAACAAATTGATTTCTTTACAACATGGGAAATGTATCTTTATTTAAAATAAAACCAATTATTATTCATCCTTAAAGATGATTTTTTTCTCATAAAAATTGATTTAATTTTATTCCCTCTTATGACACATACATGAAGAAATTATTCTCACTTATTTTATTTATAAGTATCCCATTATTGATAAAAGCACAACAAAGTCCAGAAGATTTTGAATTAAGTGCCATGAAATCTTTTATTTCTGCTTTAAATAAAACTGAGAAAGTAAGATTATCAAATATGATTTTCTATCCAATTAAGGTAACTATTAAAAATAAAGTGATTGTTTTAAGAAACAATAAAGATTTTATTTTTAATTACGAACGAATTTTTACCAAAACATTCAAATCGGAAATTGAGAGGGATCTTAGTTGGCAAAACCTCCTATTTGATTCAAAAGATGGTTCATGGGGATTAGGTGTAGGTCAGTTATGGTTTACCGATTACGGAAAAAAAGGTGTGTTGTGTAGTGCAGTAAATACTGTCTGGTAATTTACCAAAAAGATTTGGTGGAGAATATCGGAGTGGATATTTCATCAATTGCGAGCTCTAAACGCTGTTTTTGATGCTCTAAAAGGGGTTTTTTATCCGTCATTTTGAGTGATTTGGCTGAGTTTTGGCTGAGTTTTTAATTAAAATTTAAAAATAAAGATAAACAAAAAACATCATTTAAACCACTTTAAAGACATATTTTAAATCTATTTTGTGTCGATCACATTATTGTCAACAAATAAAATTTTCGTTAAATCATCAATTTCATGTTAAAATTAGCCGTTTTTTAGTCTTTTTTTTCGGAAAATTTTAATGGCAATTTTTCGGAAGAATTTCTATAATTTGGCTGAGTTTTGGCTGAGTTTTATACATTAAATACCTGCTTGGATAAACCAATTTGATTAACCCCGTTCCGCCAATTTCGGAATACCGCAAAGCAAACTGGTTGTCAGACAATAATCAATAACTTATTTTTGGTAAAGAGGGGTCAATAGGTTATGGTTTTTCCACTATCTGTTGTTTCCGTTCGTCTTTCATATCGCGACAATTTCAAAGTATTGCGACAAAAACAAAGAGGATTTGTCGCAATATATTGTATTGCGACAAATCTTCACCATTTTTGGTGACAAATTGATTTCTGCATCTTTAGACCCATCATTAATCCGTTCAATATTTCTTTCCCTAGATGAGAATTGCGCAATGATCACAACAGACAATCTATTGATTGGCATCTAGAAGATATCCTATCCCTGAATTGCATAATTTGTATTTAAGTAATTGCTTAAATGCTTATATTTGTTCATTATTTTAATGATGAACAGTTGTAAAAGAATTTTCGCGGATCAAGGTCAGAT
>NZ_JBAZRL010000077.1:0-8554 GCF_041662865.1 Pedobacter sp. | reverse complement strand
CAAAAGATGGTGATACTCTAAATGCTAATGTGGTTAAAGGTTTAATGGAAACTGTACAACCAGTGCAGAAAAAAGCAGAACTATTAATTGCTAAAATGGATTCGATTTTAACAAGTGTAAATTCTATTCTTAATCCTAATTTCCAAAAAAATGTGGATAGAAGCTTTACCAGTATAGCATCTACTTTAGGTTCTTTAGAGGCAACTTCTAAAAAGGTGGATGCGTTGGTAGGATCGGAAAGTTCAAAACTTTCAGCTATCTTATCAAATGTTGAAGCAATTACTGCCAACTTTAAAAACAATGGTGCTAAAATTGATGCCGTTTTAACAAACTTAAATACAGTTACAGATAAGGTTGCCGCATTAAACTTTAAGCAAACTATCGATAATGCCAATAAAGCTGTAGCAGATTTACAAGGCATAGTAACCGATGTTAAAAACGGAAAAGGTTCATTAGGTCAGTTAATAAATGATAAACAGATGTACGATAATTTAACTAATGCTGCTAAAAATCTAGATAATTTAATGATAGATTTAAAAGCTAATCCTAAGCGTTACGTACACTTCTCTGTATTTGGCGGTGGTAATAAGACAGATAAGTAAGGAGTAAACGATATAGCCGCAGATGCACAGATTTAGTTGTACATCTGCGGCTTTTTTATGCGATAAAGAAATTTATATCTGGTAAGTAACTCCTTCAATAGCTAATTCAGTATTTTCAAAAACAGTTTTCGCTTCTTCTAAAAGCTCATTAAGTGTTTTATAACGAGAAGAAAAATGACCGATTAGTAATTTTTTAGCATTTACTGTTTTAGCAATTTCTGCTGCCTGTAATGCGGTAGTATGATGTGTTTCATTAGCTCTTTCTAACATTTCATGCAAAAAAGTAGCTTCGTGATATAAGGTGTCACAGTTTCTTATGCTATCGAAATAACGCTCATCCATTAATGTATCTGAACAATAAGCATAAGATTTTGGTTGAGCTGAATCCGTAGTGTAATCTATATTTTTTAATACCGTTCCATTAGGTAAATCTAAATCTACTCCCCTTTTTAATAATGGATACAATTCTAATGGAATATTATCTTTTTCTAGTTTCTCAACTATCAGTTTACGTAAGCGTTTTTTCTCTGTAAATTTAAATCCAGTGCAAGGAATACGGTGATTTAACACAATCGTTTCTACTGTTACATCGTTATTTTGAAAAATAACAGCAGGTTGTGTTGGATCAATCACAAAATATACTAATTCATATCTTAATGTAGTATCAGAGTGTTTAAACTGAAGCTCCAATATTTCTTGTATTGCTTTCGGAGCAAAGATATACATTGGTTTAATTCGTCCATTTAAATGCATACTAGAAAGCAGACCGATTAAGCCAAAATAATGATCACCATGCAAATGGCTAATAAAAATATAATCTATTTTGGATGCTTTTAAGCCGAATTTTATCAGTTGTTGTTGAGTACCCTCACCACAATCAATTAGATAAAATTTTTCGTTGCAATTTAATAATTGGGCAGTAGGATTTCTGTTGTAGACCGGAGTTGCAGAACTGCTACCCAAAATGGTTACTTCAAATTTCATTAAAAATTATCCTTTATCTACGCTACCACGTAATTCTTTCTCTATTTCTTCCATAAAGATTAAATCGGTAGCCTCATCTATTTTATTTACAAAAGTAACCGACTGATGAAGATTAGATATTTTAACAATATTAGCAATTGCAGCATTTACTCCTGAAACAATAAAAACACCGCCAGCACTTTTGCAAAGCCTATCTCCTACTAATAAACAACTTAAATCTTGTGAATCATTACATTCTTTTACAGCCGATAAATCGAGTACAATATTACGATAGCCTTCAGTATTTAAGAGGATAAATTCAGATTTTAATGCTGGTGTATTATCATTGGTAAACTTTGGTTCATCCAATTTTAAAACAACATATTTTTCGTGTTTATCTGTAGAGAATTTCATCTGTATAATTTTAGTTTTAAAGGTGATGAAGCTATCATGATTTATTCATTTCAATATATGATTTTGAAATCATGATGGTTTCATGGTCTTGTCTATTTATTTAAAACGAAAGTAACGATTATTATCTTGATAATAAATCATTAATCGCATTTTTCACATTTTCTTCTATTCTGTTTACAATACTTGATGAAGGGTTTTTAACAAATTTTTCACCAGTAATTTGCTCGTATAATTCTATATAACGATCAGATATTGAATTCACAATCTCAGGTGTCATTTCAGGAATTACCTGTCCATCTTTACCTTGAAAATTATTTTCTATTAACCATTTACGCACAAATTCTTTAGATAATTGTTTTTGTGCTTCTCCGGTTTTTTGTCGCTCTTCATAGCCGTCAGCATAAAAATAACGAGATGAATCCGGTGTATGGATTTCGTCAATTAAGTAAATCATATCTCCTACTTTACCAAATTCGTATTTTGTATCCACTAAAATTAAACCTCGCTCAGCAGCCATTTCTGTTCCACGTTTGTACAATGCTTGTGTATATTCTTCAAGCTGTGTATAATCAACTAATGAAACTATTCCTTTGGCTAAAAGATCTTGTTTAGAAATATCTTCATCATGACCAACAGCAGCTTTTGTTGTTGGAGTAATAATTGGTTGAGGTAATTTATCGTTCTCCTTTAATCCCTCTGGTAAAGCAACACCACAAACTTCTCTTTTACCTGCACTGTATTCACGCCAAGCATGACCAGCTAAGTAGCCTCTAATTACCATTTCTACTTTAAAAGGCTCACAAATCCTACCTATGGTAACCATTTCATCTGGAGTAGATAAAACCCAGTTAGGAACAATATCTTGAGTGGCAGCCAGAAATTTAGCGGCAATTTGATTTAAAACTTGCCCTTTAAAAGGAATAGCTTCGGGTAAAACTACGTCAAATGCAGAAATTCTATCAGTAACTACCATTGCCATTAATTGATCGTCAATAGTATATACATCGCGTACCTTACCTTTATAAAAATTAGTTTGATGAGGAAAATTAAAGTGGGTTTCTTTGATTGCTTTCATGAGGCTATAAAAATACGATTTTAAAATAAAAACCCTGTAGATTTAGGACTACAGGGTGAAAAATTATTATAATTTATTTAAAATCTGTTCAAACTCAATGGATGAAACTACAGCTATTGGTTTGTTTTTTAGCAAAACTTCAACAATATCACCTTGTTTATGTAATTGTAGTCTTCCTTTAAAGATTTTCATTTCATCTTCTGTTAAAAAATGCTTCAAATTCTTTATCGTTTCTTTTCTGCATGCTAATTCAACATCAGACTCTGAAATGATTAACCTAACTTTTTTACCTAAAGGTTCAAAAGATAAAATTAATTTATCGTTGAGAATTAACTGTAGCATTTAAATTCAATTTAATCACACACTGTTCGTTTACTGAATATCTCCGTAAGCTTTTAGAATTTGTTTCACCAATTTATGTCGCACAACATCATCACCGTTTAAGTAAATAATATCGATACCTTTTATTTCTTCTAAAATACGTAGCGCATTGTGTAAACCAGATTGAGCTTTCCTAGGCAAATCGATCTGTGTAACATCACCAGTTACAATAAATTTTGCAGTTGGACCCATCCGTGTTAAAAACATTTTTAATTGCAAATCTGTAGAGTTTTGAGCCTCATCTAAAATTACAAAGCAGTTGTCCAACGTACGACCACGCATAAATGCTAGTGGTGCAATTTCAATTGTTCTGTTTTCTAAATATAATTTTAGTTTTTCTGGCGGAATCATATCATCCAACGCATCATAAAGCGGACGTAAATACGGATCTACTTTTTCTTTCAAATCGCCAGGTAAAAAACCAAGACTCTCTCCTGCTTCAACTGCTGGTCTTGTTAAAATAATGCGTTTGATTTCTTTGTTCTTTAACGCTCTAACTGCCAAAGCTACAGCAGTGTATGTTTTACCAGTTCCGGCAGGGCCGATGGCAAACAACACATCGTTCTTTCCAATACTATCAACCATTTTACGTTGATTAGCAGTACGGGCCTTAATCATTAAACCGTGATTACCGAAAACAATTACTTCTCCAGTATTAATTGCTGCAGCTGGAGTATCGTCAGTTTTTTCAGTCGTTTTTTTAGAACCTAAAATGGATTCTACATCGTTATGAGAAAGCGTTCTGTACTTTTCGAGGTGGGCTACTAATTGTTCGAACTTTTGCTCAAAGGCCTTTAACTCAGCCTCATCTCCTAGTGCCTTAACGTCATTTCCTCTCGCTACTATTTTTAATTTTGGGAAAGCAGTTTTGATTAACTCATAATGCTCATTGTTGGCACCCCAAAATTGTACTTGGTCTGTTGTTTCTAATGTTAGCTTTAGTTCGTTCAAAATATTGTATTTTTATTTAGAAGTGTATATTTTGATTTAAAAATTGAATATTTGTAGGCGATTTGCCTATACACAAGAATAAGAATAAATATTGAATTTTTAATGGCTATAATAACATTAACGACAGATTTAGGTTCAAAGGATTTTTATCAGGCTGCTTTAAAAGGCAGTATCTTGAGTATTCTACCTACTGCCAATATTGTAGACATTACCCATGAAGTTCCATCTTTCAATATTTCTTATGCCGCTTTCGTACTTAAAAACGCTTATCCTTACTTTCCAAAAAATACAGTACACTTAATTGGTATCGATTCTGTATTTAGTGAAAACACAAAATACATCGCACTTCGCTATAAAGACCATTATTTTGTTGGAGCAGATAATGGGATTTTCTCTCTGTTATTAGACGAAGCTCCAGACGAATTGGTGGAGTTAAATATAATGCAAGATTTAAAATATTTGCACTTTCCATTGGTAGATATTTTTGTAAAAGCAGCCATTCATTTAGCCAAAGGCGGTAAATTAAAAGACATCGGTTTACCTACAGGAGATATTGAGCAAAGAATGCTATTACACCCTGTTATAGAGCGAGATATAATTAGAGGAAGTGTAATTTACATTGATACTTTTTGCAATGTAATTACCAATATTACCAAAGATCTTTTCACTAAAATACAACGCAACAGAGACTTTACTTTATACTTTAGAAAGAGCGAAACTATTACTCAATTAAGTTGGCATTATAATGAAGTACCAGAAGGAGAAAAACTCTGTTTATTTGGCATTAGTAACCATTTAGAAATCGCAATTAACAAAGGTAAAGCAAGTGGATTATTGGGTTTACACTTAAGTGATATTGTGAGGGTTGAATTTCATCCTTAAATCAAATTGTCATTCGTAACTTAGTAACGAATGTATTATATTAATTCCTTTATAAGAGATTCCTCGTACACTCGGAATGACAAAATCTAAAAATGCAAAATCAATTATGTTAGTTCGAGTTGTAAAAATGCACTTCACTCCTAGTTTTGTCGCTGAGTTTAAAGTTCTATTTAATAAAGTAAAGTCACAAATTTCAAGTTTTGAAGGATGCAATGGCGTTCAACTACTACAACATGAAACACAGCCAGAAATATTTTTTACGATTAGTAATTGGCAATCTGCTGAACATTTGGAACACTATCGTACTTCTGAGCTTTTTACAACTACTTGGGCAAAAGTTAAACCGAATTTTGTTAGCAAAGCTGAGGCATGGAGTTTGCTTGAACAATAAAAAACTAAATCATGATAAAAAAAATAGCTTTCTCATTTTTGATTATAAGCTCAATTATTGCACAAGTATCTGCACAAGATACTTCAGCTTATGAAATTCAGCGATTAAAAATTAATACTTTATTAGCTGAAAGAAGTGCAAAATTTGGACAATACGATGAAAGTTTAAACACTAAAACAGGCATATTTGGTTTTCAGACCAAGAGAGACATTCGAAATTCAAATGAAATTTTAAGGCAAATTGCACTAAACGATAATGATATTTTTAAGGAGTTAAAAATACTATTGGATTATAAAGATTTACAGGTGGAGCAAGTTAAAACGACGGTTAATACAAATTCTGAAAGCATACAAAATTATAGAAGGAGCATTAAAAATCTACAAGATCAAAACGAAAGTTTAACTAACAGCGCTAATAAAGCAGATAACTCAAGAGATATAGCTTATTTTTTTATTGCTTTACTTTTAATCGGCTGCGCTGTATTGGCTTACTTTTTAAACTTAAAAAACAAACAGCTCAAAAATTATGAAAAGGCAACTATTTAAATTATTGGTAAAGCTAAACAAGTTGATTTTGCCTAGTTTTTATAGAAAAGATCCGATGAAGTTAACTACTTTTCAAAAATCGATTTTAGGTTTTAGGTATTGGGCTTTAACAAATTCTTTAAAATAAGTTTATTTTATTTATTGAAATAGTGTATTAACAAGCCCACTAAAAACTTAGGCTCAACCCAAGTAGATTTTGGCGGCATTGTTTTATTCGCATCTGCTACATCAATTAATTGATTAATAGCGATTGGAGCTAAAACAAAAACAACTTCATTTATTCCGTTATCAACTTGCCTTTCTAGTACATTTATTGGAGTTTTTTCTCCTTCAAACGTAATTCTAGCATCTGTTCTAGGATCTTTAACATTTAAAATTGGTGATAAAACTAAATTCTGTAAAATACTAACATCTAAAACATTAACAGGATCATCAGTATATGTATGTGATTTTGCAATCAATGTATACCAGCCAGATTTTAGATACATACCAAAATGATGCAAAGTTGTTGGTTTAACAAATTGATCTGCTTTTTTTACATCAAAATGTGTTGAAATTTTATTCAAAAATTCTTCTTCCGTTAAACCAGCTAAATCCCTTACCAAACGATGATATGCTAACACTTTTACTTCTTGTGTATCCATATACACTGTGGTAAAATAGTTAAATGCAGCATTTTCGTCGTTTTTAAACAACATTCTTTTGTGCAGACCCATTTTAGCCATTGATGCAGCCCTATGATGTCCATCTGCAATATAAACTTCTGGCATCTCCGCAAAAGCGTTTACAGCTTTGTCTAAATCTTGTTGATCATCAATTTTCCAAATCCGATGTTGTGTACCATCAATATAGGTGAAATCTATGTCAGCTTTTAAAGTTGTATATTTTTCTAGTAGGTGCTGAATTATTTTATTTGGATGATAGGTAATTAATACCGGATTAGCATCTAAACCTGTTTGTTGTAAATATTCAGCAAGTGATCTTTCTCTCGCCTCTACAGTCAACTCGTGTTTTTTAATGTTTCCCTTCAAATAATCATTAATATGCGTTAAGGTCCAAATGCCAGTTTGTACTAAGCCATCGTGTACAACCTGATAAATGTAAATGCAGGGTTTTTCTTCAGCTACTAAAATTTCCTTATCTATAAAGCCTTCTAAGTTATCAGTTACCGTTTTATAGATTAACTCTTGGCGAGAACCACGTAAATAAGGATTATCAAGTTCTGGATTAATTAAATGCAAGAAACTAGCAGGATTTTCTGACGCGATTAACCTAGCTTGCCCAATACCATAATTTTCAAGTGGCCGCGTAACCACAGTATTGAGTAAGGCAAGTGCAGGTTTTAAGGCACAAAACGGCTTTATTCTCGGCATAAAGATTTATAAATGGCTAGGCGAAGATAGTTGGGATTTCTTTCCTTTTCAAAATAATTACAAGTTAATTATAAATGAAAAAACCTTCAGTTTTGGCTGAAGGTTTTAAAAATCTATATAAAATTAGCTTATTTCTTAAAATGATCGATAATCAAATTCGCTAATTCTGTTCCTATACGTTCTTGAGCCTCGTTAGTAGAAGCGCCAATATGCGGTGTTAATGATATTTTAGGATGTGTTAAAATAGCTTCAAGCGGCGTTGGTTCATTATCAAAAACATCTAAACCAGCAAAAGCTACTTTTCCAGAATTTAAAGCCTCAATTAATGCAGGTTCGTCAATAGTTCCTCCACGAGAACAATTCACAATACCCACTCCAGGTTTCATTGCAGCAAATTCTTCAGAACCTAAAATTGGTTTATCTGCAAATGGCGTGTGTAAAGAAATGAAATCACTTTGTGAAATTACTTCTGCTAGACTTACAGTTTGTACAGGAATATCAACTTTAACTCCACCTTGAAAATCTAAAGAAATAGAACCGTTAAATGGATAAAGATCGTATGCCAATACATTCATTCCTAAACGGAATGCGATAGTGGCTGTTTCTCTTCCTATTCTACCAAAACCAATCACACCTAAGGTTTTACCTTTTAATTCAATTCCTTTAGCGTATGCTTTTTTTAAGTCGTTAAATTTAATATTGCCTTCAACTGGCATTTTGCGATTAGAATCATGCAAAAAGCGAATACCTGTAAATAAATGAGAAAAAACTAACTCAGCAACCGATAACGACGAAGCAGCTGGCGTATTTACAACCGCAACACCTTTACTTCTTGCGTAATCAACATCAATATTATCCATTCCTACTCCCCCTCTACCAATTAAAGTTATATTTGGACAGGCATCAATTAGTTCTTTTCTAACTTTTGTAGCGCTACGTACGGTTATTCCATCGTAATTTAATAAGGCTTCGGCTAA
>NZ_JBAZRL010000076.1:0-8643 GCF_041662865.1 Pedobacter sp. | reverse complement strand
TATAGTTCTTATACGATAGCTGGTTAGGCGATCGTCTTTGCGAGGAGCATAGCGACGTGGCAATCTCCTATTTGGTATTAATTTATTTGTCTGAAGGAGATTGCCACGATCATTACCGATGAAAATCGGAGAATGCTCTCGCAAAGACGAACTTTATAAAAAACTGATTTCTATAGTTCTTATCCTATAGCTGGTTAGGCGATCGTCTTTGCAAGTAACATAGCGATGTGGCAATCTCCTCTCGCAAAGACGAACTGCATAAAAAAAGCCCCGATTTCTCGAGGCTTCAATTAGAAGGTATTAACTTCTTAAAGCGTTTTCATATCAATTACAAATCTGTAACGAACATCTCCTTTAACCATTCTTTCGTAAGATGCAGTGATATCTTTAATATCAATTAATTCGATATCTGATACGATATTGTTTTCCGCACAAAAATCAAGCATTTCTTGAGTTTCTTTAATGCCACCAATACCAGAACCAGCTAAACTTTTTCTGCCGCCAATTAATGAAAATGGATGAACAGGATAAGGTGCTGGAACACCAACCACAATGTGAGTACCGTTTGTTCTTAATAAAGAAAGGTATAGGTTTATATCATGATCTGCCGAAACGGTATCTAAAATAAAATCGAACGTTCCTGTAACTGCTTTTAATTGCTCAGCATCTGATGTGACTACAAAGTTGTGTGCACCCAATGCTTTTGCAGCTTCTTCTTTATTTGGTGAAGTACTTAAAACGGTTACTTCTGCACCAAAAGCTACCCCAAATTTAACTGCCATGTGACCTAAACCGCCTAAACCTAATACGGCTAATTTATGCCCCTTGCCCACTTTCCAATGTCTTAATGGTGAGTAAGTTGTAATACCTGCACATAATAAAGGTGCGGTTGCAGCAAGTGATAGTTTTTCAGAGATATGTAGTACAAATTCTTCACGAACCACAATAGTATTAGAATAGCCACCGTACGTTGGCACACCATCTCTTCCTTTCGAGTTATAGGTTTGTGTATTTCCTTCTAAGCAATATTGTTCAAGATCGGCTTCGCAGTTTTCACACACTTGGCATGAATCAACCATGCAGCCTACTCCTGCTAATTCATTTAACTTGAAATTTTTAACGTGATCGCCAACTTTAATTACTTTACCCACAATCTCATGACCTGGCACCATTGGGAATATGCCTGGAAACCAATCGTTTTTAATTTGATGAAGATCACTATGGCATACACCACAGTATAAAATTTCTAATTGAACATCGTGAGGACCAACCTCTCTTCTCTCGAAATTCCACGGTGCTAAGTCTGTTTCAGCGGTTTGCGCTGCATATCCTTTAGATTGTATCATATTTTTAGATTTTAAGTTTACACGAAATTAAGGTAATGATGTGAACAGAATTACTGTTGACAGAAGTATTACGGAATGATTACAATAGATTAAAATCAAATGGATTTTAACCACATAGAACTATAGCAAACATAGGTAAAGACATTCGTCATCCTGAGCTTGTAGAAGGATATGTATAATACGCATTACGATTCCCGTTTTCACGGGAATGACGACAATGTTACCAAAACGATATGTCTATGTGGTAAAATAATTATACTAGTGCAGTTTCTACTACAATAGTATGTGTCAATATTTTATGAATTGGGCAGGCATTTGCAACATTTAGTAATCGTGTTCTTTGCGAATCATCCAAATTACCTACCAACTCTATTTTACGGATAAATTTCGTTTGTCCTTCTTCTTCAATCAGATCGACGCTTACATTTATCTTTTCGAGCAACCATGTTTTCCGCTCTGCGTACATACGCACAGTTGCACAAGTACATGCTCCTAACGATGATGCTAGCAATTCTTTAGGAGAAAAGCCCTTATCCTGCCCTCCTTTCTCAAGAGGTTCGTCAGCGATAACTACATTACCTGTGGGCGATTTAATATCAATTCTGTAAGGCTCTGTCCCAATACTTGCGTTTATACTTACCATGTTAGAAATTCTTAATGCGCCTTATCGGATGTGTCAGCTTTTCTAACAAAAGTAAGGTAAAACGTAATGGCAAAGATAATTATGCAAACCGCTGTTAAGGTAAGAAGTGTAATTAACCCTTCTGTAGATTGATGTTGTTCCATGATATATAATTTTCCTAAAGTTAATTAATTATTTTTTAGCTAAAAGACTGTTAACAGAATTTCTAGTCAACTCTCAAACGTTTTTCATAACAATAAAATCGTAGACCTGGTCTAAAGCTCAGTCCTATTTCGCCAGCAAAAATATAGCCTAATTTTGGAAATAGTTTTTGTGTGGCTTCATTCATTGTGTTGGTATCGATGCGCAATAGAGAAATATTACGAGCAATTGCATTTTGTTCTGCTTGTTGCAATAAAGCCACGGCAACTCCTTTACCTTGAAATTGAGGATTTACCGCCAAGCGATGTGTAACAATTGCGGTTTCGTTAATATCCCAACCTACTTGTGCGTATTCTGGTTCTTGGTCTGTGGTAATAGCGGCAATGCCCGCAATAGATCCATCAATTTCGGCTACCCAAAGCTGATTAAGACTAATATCCTTTTCAAAAACAGCTGCATTTGGATAGGTACTATCCCATTGCATATTGCCTGCTGCATTCATTAAAGGAACAACAGCTTTTACTACTTGCATTACAGTTGGTACATCTTTTAACGTTGCTGGTCTGATGATCATATTTGTAAATGTACAAAACAAATCAAACTGGTGTTTAAATGGTAGTACGTTAACATACAATACATTCATCATAAAAAACAACCAAAAAGCAAACTACATTACCTTTTTGTTCATTAACAATAGTTAAATGTTCATTAACAAAAGGTCATTGTTCATTAACAAAACCTCAATGTTCATTAACAATAGTTTAATGTTCATTAACAATAGCTCAATGTTCATGAACAAAACTCTAATGTTCATTAACAAAACTCCAATGTTGATGAACAATAGTCTAATGTTCATCAACAAAACTCTAATGTTCATCAACAATAGTTTAATGTTCATCAACAAAACTCCAATGTTCATCAACAATAGCTTAATGTTCATGAACAAAGGCTCAAAGTTTATTTAAAATGAACTTTTGTTTATTTTACTTTTTCAAAAAAGGAAAATTCTTATTCTCGATATGTGAGCTTACTAAAATTGCTTCCATCCTTTTAACTATCTCAGGATATTGGCTAACTAAGTTAATTAGCTCTTTAGGGTCAGCAACCAAATCATACAAGGCAATTGGACTGTTTGGGTTTTTCTTAACGTTTTCTTTTATCGCTTTCCATTTACCCATTCTTACTGCCTGTCTACCCCCATCTTCATGAAACTCCCAATATAAAAACTCATGTTGCTTTTGTGTCCCTTTGTTTAATAGGGTTGGTAAAATCGAAATCCCGTCTGTAGATTTTAATTTTTGTCCGCCAGCAAGTTCTGCAAAAGTGGGCATGAAATCCCAAAATGCACCAATCTGATCGGATACTTGTGGTTTTATTTTACCAGGCCAACTCACCATAACAGGCTCTCTAATTCCACCTTCAGTCAATTGTCTTTTAATTCCTTTAAAACCGCCACTACTGTTAAAGAAATTTGGGTCATTTCCCCCTTCCCTGTGCGGACCATTATCGCTTGCAAAAACTACTACTGTATTTTTATCTAAGCCCAGTGTTTTTAATTTCTTCAATACTTCGCCTACATAAGTATCAAGCTTGGTCACCATAGCTGCATAGGCAGCATGTGGATAGGCTTGCGGTTGATAATTCTCTCCATTCCAGTCCATTTTAATGTTTTTGGGCTGTTCATTAAATTTCTTTTTATAGTATTCGAATGTTTTATCACCTGCCGGAAGTTGCAAAGCCGCATGAGGTAACGTATACGCCAGATACATAAAAAATGGTTTAGACTTATTGTTATCCATAAAAGCCATGGCCTGCTTTTGTATTAAATCTGGGGCATACGCTTGTAAGTTGGTTAATGTATTCGGTAAATCTACCTTGGTTAGGTTATTCCATAAATGATTTGGAAAAAAGTTGTGCGATTGTCTTTGACAATTGTATCCGTAAAACTGATCTACACCTTGTTTAACAGGATCACCTTCCGAACCTGGATATCCCAATCCCCATTTACCAAAAACACCTGTTTTGTAGCCAGCAGCTTTAAACATTTCAGGCATCGTATAAGCCGAATCGGGTAATGGTAATTGTCCTTCTGGCTCTATCTCGTAATTTCCTCTAATTGGCGTGTGTCCAGTATGCAAACCTGTCATTAAAGATGCTCTTGAAGGTGCACAAACAGAAGTTCCCGCATAAAATTGAGTAAACCGTATCCCGCCTTTAGCCAGTTTATCTAGGTTTGGTGTTTCAATTAATTGCTGACCATAGCTGCCTAAATCGCCATAGCCCATATCATCAGCCAAAATGAAGATTACATTTGGTTTTTGTTGAGCCTTTAATCCACCAACTAACGCGATTAAGAAACAAGTCAATATATATTTTTTCATACTAATCAGGAATTAAACAAGCTTACTTATTTAATTGGTTTTATCCAATAACTATACGTTTGGTTTTTATAAGGAATTTGGTATTGTGTTAATGGCAACGAGCCCCAACTATCTATCCCCTGTACACCCAATTGTTGCATATCCATGTGTACATAAATTTGATTACGTTTCACTAACTCACCCGAGTGATATTGCCTTTTTTGTGCTTCTGGATCTAAATCCTCTACCGAATACGGCAACGCATTAAAACTTAATAAGCTATCTGCATATTCAAAACGTAATCCTTTACCTTGTTTATTGGTAAACGTAACCCAACGTACATCGGTTTTATTGCCGCTTTCTTGCGGACGAGCATACGGGAAATATTGCTGATCAACTGTTGATTTATAGGTGCCAATTAACGATGCTGTTTTCCTATCTACATAATTCTCTCCCGGACCACGGCCATACCATTGAATAGTGTTGTAAGTAGAATTTAATTGTAAATCGTTACCAATGCGCATTAAGGTTTTGTATTTACCAGCAACTGCTTTAAGCTCATTATCTACTTTTATGGTACCATCTTGATAAATATAAAATGTTTGTTTCGTAGTCGCATCTCCATTTAATAAACTCGAAGCTATTTCTACAACTCCACCATAAGGTAAGTCGTTTGCATTCATTGCTTCAGCTTTAATCATCGTTTTGTTCTCATCATATACATTCCGCCACATGCGTAACGATTTATTTAAACCAGCACCAATATCATTATCAGTTGGGGCACGGTAAAAACCTGGCTGCGGACCAGAAACTAAAAGCTCTTTTCCATCTAACAAATAGCTGGTTAATTTTCCATTTTTCAAATCAAATGTTGCTTGGAAATTTTTACCGTTAAAAATAGCTTTATCTGTCGTTTTTGTCAATTTAACAGAATTGTCAAGCTTATTAGATTTTACCTCCGCACCTTTTAATGTTCCGTTTAATGCAAGCTGTTCGTATGAAATATCATAACCTTTCTCTAAAAATGGTTCAGGTGTTTTTAACACATAGTGGAGGTTTAAGAAATACTCTTTCCCAGCTTTATAGTTATTTTTAAAAGGTAATGTAATAGTTAATGTTTGTCTTGGAGCGATATTCAAATCTGCAACAATTCCACTTTGAACGATTTTACCATCTTCTAAAACTTCCCAGTTTAATTGAACATTAGCAATATCACGGAAGAAATAACTGTTATTTACGCTAATTTGATTATTGCCTAAGTAACTCGTTTTTATAAATTGATATACTTTTTTCGCTTCAATTGCCATAGGCGTTAATTCACGATAAGCCGTTACCACACCTTTAACACAGAAGTTATTATCGCTAAAATCTTCATTAACTGGTCCATCTAAAGGAAAATCTCCCCCATAGGCTAAAATCCTTTTTCCATTCTTTACGGTATCAATTCCTTGATCTATCCATTCCCAAATAAAACCACCTTGTAGTTTTGGATTGTTTTCAATCGCATCCCAATATTCTTTAAAGTTACCTAAGCTATTGCCCATAATGTGTGCATATTCACTCATAATTAAAGGTCTTTCGCTTTTGCTTTTTGCATATTTTACTAACCAATTTGGATCAGGGTATTGAGGGACAATCATGTCCGTATTGAAATCATTTTCAGCTCTTTCGTATTGTACAGGGCGGAAATCTCTTTGCTTTAACCATTCGTATGCTTCGTAAAAATTAACGCCATTTCCTGCTTCATTTCCTAAAGACCAGGTAATAACTGATGTATGATTTTTATCGCGTTCGTACATTCTAGTGATCCGTTCTAAATGCGGAATACGCCATTGTTTATCGTTAGCAAAAGAAGTTTCTAAACTGTAATAACGACCATGCGATTCAATATTTGCTTCATCGATAACGTATAAACCATATTCATCACAAAGCTCCATCCAATATGGATCTGGTGGATAATGAGAATGACGAACAGCGTTTACATTTAGCTTTTTCATCATTTCCATATCTTTTCTCATGTCTTCGTGAGTAAGTGTATGCCCTTGTGTTGCATTATGCTCATGGCGATTAACCCCTTTTAAAAAGATCCGTTTTCCATTCACCAGCAAATCACTTCCTTTAATCTCTACCGATCGGAAACCAATACGTTGTGGAATAACTTCAATTACATCCTCATTTTTATCTTTTAAGGTAATGTACAACGTGTATAAATATGGTACTTCTGCAGACCAATTTTTTACATTGCTGATTTGTGTTTTAAAAGAAAGGTTGTTTTTATAATTACCCAAAACTTTTTGCAATCCTGTTGCATCTTTCCAAACAGATGTTCCTTTAGCATCTACCAAATTTAAGGCTACGTAAAAGCTATCAGGTCTGCTGTGGTTAGTACGTTGATCTATTTTATAGTTTTCTACCGTTACATCAACATTCAGCAAACCGTTGGTGTAGGTATGATCTAAGGTACCTATTGCTTTAAAATCACGAATGTCCAATTTAGGTGTCGAGTACAAATAAACATCACGTTCTATCCCCGAAATACGCCACATATCTTGACATTCTAAATAGCTACCGTCGCTCCATCTGTAAACCTGCAAAGCGATTGTATTTTCTCCTGGTTTTACATATTTCGTGATGTCAAATTCTGCAGCAAGCTTACTGTCTTCACTGTAACCAACTTTTTTACCATTTACCCAAATAAAGAAAGCAGATTTCACCGCTCCTAAACTGATAAACACTTGTCTGTTTTTCCAGTTTTCTGGGATATTAATTTTTCTACGATATGATCCAACAGGGTTATTATCTTCAGGAATATCAAAAGGCGGATTCATTCTATTTCCTGTCAGCTTTCTTCCCGCAAATTCATACGGCTGATTTACATAAATTGGTAAACCATATCCATTCACTTCCCAATTGGCAGGTACTTTAAAATTATCCCATGCCACATCATTAAAATCGGTTTTATAAAAATCCATTGGTCTTTTACGTGGGTCTTTAACCCAATTAAATTTCCAAGTTCCGTTTAGAGAGATAAAGTAATCCGATTTTTCTTTGCTCCTTTTGGCAGCAAGGTCTGCATTTTCATAAGCAAACGCAGATGCTCGCATTGGCATTCTATTTAAAGAAACAACTTCTGGGGTTTGTAACTCTACAGGTAATTGCTGTGCCCGTGTGTGTAAGGCAAGCAATACCATAATAGAGAAGATAATAGTGCTTTTTTTCATTTGTGTGGTTTTTTAGTTTTTTATGCATAAAATGCATTGGTAGCTCCTAAAATAAACATGTGAATTCTTAAATAGCAATTAATTATAACGCAAACGTTTGATTATTTAAACCTCTCCTCTTTTAATGCTAATTAAGGTGCTTAATTATGTAATATCTCGAGTACGCTACAACTGTTAATATTTTATTCAAAGTGACTTTGCTATTTTACACCATATGAATTTGAGTTGTAATTTCATTTTTACAGAAAAATAGAAAGAAAATCAAGCGTTTGCGTAAAAACTTACAAAAGCAATTCTTCTTTTAAGACCAAAAAAGCAGTTAAAAAGAATATAAATGCCATTGATAATTAGCACATTAAAGCCCTGTAAATAAACATCATTAACTATTTTCAGAAATAATTGGGCGAATACATTTTAATTTCTATATTTGCCCCTCCTTAAACAAAAGGAATGATTCCGTAGCTCAGCTGGTAGAGCATTACACTTTTAATGTAGTGGTCCTGGGTTCGAATCCCAGCGGGATCACAGAAATTCAAAAACCATTCTTATTTAACATAAGGATGGTTTTTTGTTTTTACGGTATTTTGCAATCTTGCTTATTTCTAAATAAATGGCACTTTCGTGTTTTGCAGCCTATAAGGGCATCTTAATGGGTCTAAATTAGGTAAAAGTGTTGTTGATCGAATTTAAGAGACATGAATTTAGTGAATATTAGGCGTTCGGTAAATTCAATTATTCGACATAGTGCTAAATCGCTAAAGTCGCTAACCTATATATAAAGTCTAGAATTTTTTGTACCTGATCGATAGTTACAATTGAATCATGTTCCTTTAATAATTAACTTCTTGTTCTATGGTAATAGGTTTTGGGTCTGCCGTATTAATTATAAAAAAATGAAGTTTCAAATATTACAAGAGAGATGAATGACTTCA
>NZ_JBAZRL010000075.1:8609-8925 GCF_041662865.1 Pedobacter sp. | reverse complement strand
CTTATTCAAAGAGTTAAAAATGAAGAATACCTACTGCTATGAAATAGACAAACCCAATAACGGGCTTGTCAATGGATATTGGCAGACGAATGATTCAATTAGTGTTGTCGATTTTAAAACCTTGAATTTTACACCTGAATCATGGGCAAACTTTATTCCAGCAGGAGGAATTATTTCCAATGCAATTGATTTGAATATTTGGGACACAAAGCTTCATAGTGGCAAAATATTGCAAACAACATCTTACGTTTCTATGGTAAATTCAGCAGTCGTAGATTCGGATTTTACCTTCAGTCATAAAAAATCAAACTACGGC
>NZ_JBAZRL010000075.1:0-8599 GCF_041662865.1 Pedobacter sp. | reverse complement strand
TAAATATTAATGAAGGAGAACCTGTAAAATATATTGGGCATGCAGGCAGGGGAATTGGGTTTGTAAGCCTTAAATTTTATGTGCCTGCTAAGAATTTGGATGTAATTATCTTAGAAAACATTTATCACAGAGATACGCCTATTGTTTATCATTTTGAAAAAAACATAAGACAAATAGTAATGAATAGTAACTTAGTTAACTAAAAGCTGTTACCAAAATCTGTTTAGCAAATATGGTTACAAAAGTGATTCTATGTTTATGCACATAACAGAAGTTTGATGAAATTGGCAGAAATTCAACTTCAACCTATTATATTCGATTATAAATGTTTACTACCCGATTAAGTGGCGCCAAGCGGCGAGTTAGCGGCAAGTATAACAGACCCACATTCCAGACAGAAACAAGCGGACTTTTGAGCAAAGTAAATTCGGACGTTTGAACAAAATTACTCAACAAAATGCTATCTACTTTTGTCCCAACAAAATAATTTAAAAATGGGACAGACGAATTACAACGGAGCATTACAGAAACCAATTGGTTCGGGCTTCAACGCAAAATCAACTTCAATAGAAGTAATTAAAGGCATCGACCTTACAGGAAAAATTGCCATTGTAACAGGTGGTAATTCGGGCATCGGATTGGAAACGGTACGAACACTTGCAAACGCAGGTGCAACCGTCATTGTTCCTGCAAGGGATATTGAAAAAGCAAAGAAAAACCTGCACGGAATTGACAATGTAAAAATCGAAGAAATGGATTTAATGAACCCTAATTCCATTGACACATTTGCCGAAAAGTTTTTGGCTTCGGGCAGACCGTTGCACTTGCTCATCAACAATGCGGGCATTATGTGGGTGCCGCTTCGCAGAGATAATCGTGATATTGAATCGCAATTATCCGTAAATTATCTTGCGCAATTTCAACTCACAGCAAGACTTTGGAAAGCAATAAAGAAAGCCAACGGAGCAAGAATTGTAAATGTTTCTTCGCAAGGACATCAATTTGCCCCATTTAATTTTGACGACCCGAATTTTGAACATCGGGAATACGAAACCTTGCAAGCTTACGGACAATCAAAAACGGCTGTCAATTTGTTTTCTCTTGAATTAGATAATCGTGCAAAAGCGTTTGGTGTAAGAGTATATTCAATACATCCAGGTTCTATTGGAGGAACAGAATTAGGAAGAGAAGCACCATTGGAATTATTTGTAAAAATGGGATTTTGTGATGACAAAGGAAATATCTTGCCCGAAGTTGCTGCTTCTTTAAAAACAATTCCGCAAGGTGCATCTACTACAATTTGGTGTGCAACAAGTCCGTTATTAACTAACATTGGCGGTGTGTATTGTGAAGATACCGATATTGCCGAATTGTCTTTTGCACAAGAAATTTATGCAGGTGTAAAACCGTATTCGTTAGAGGAAACCAACGCAAAAACCTTGTGGCAATTAAGCGAAAAATTGACAGGAATAACATTTCAACTCAATTGATAATTGTAAATTTGTAACCATACAAGCGATATGGAGTTCCAACTAAAATACATAACAGACGACATCAAACTTTCTTGTTACGAGGACAAGTTGTTTAAAACGGAAGTCGTGTTTGAGCACCATATGCTTGTGTGGTTCATTTCGGGCGAAACAAAAATTATTCAAGCAGACCAAAATTATTTGTTTAAGGCAGGCGATATTTTTCTCATTCCAAGAAATCAGTTAGCAACAATCATCAATTACCCGAAAGACGGACAACCGCATAAGTCGGTGGTAATGCACTTGACCATTGACAGACTACGAGAATTCTACGCCACCCTGAACGTAAAAACAAAAATTTTAACAACACAAAAAATCCGAAGTTTTGACAAACACCCATTGTTAAAAAGTTGCCTTTCTTCGCTGATACCATATTTTGACGTACAGGAAAAATTTCCCGAAAATATCGCTTCACTAAAAATTACGGAAGCAATCAGTATTTTAAGAACAGTTGACAAAGATATTGATCATATTTTAGCCAACTTTGAAGAGCCCTATAAAATTGACTTGTCAAGTTTTATGGAAAAGAACTTTATGTTCAATATGCCTTTGAAAAAATTTGGCTACCTAACAGGACGAAGTTTGACAACTTTCAAACGTGATTTTCATAATATTTACAATATGACACCACAACGTTGGCTGACACAAAAGCGTTTGGAGTTGGCACATTATCAACTTGCCGAAAAAAACAGAAAACCCGTTGAAGTGTACTTAGAAACTGGCTTTGAAAACTTATCACACTTTTCATTCGCTTTCAAAAAACAATTTGGACTAACACCGACAGAACTTGCCGACCGAAAGACGAATACCTACCACTAATATCGGCTTGGCAATAGTGGGGCTGACGTGCAAAGGCTCAACTTTGGTTTTTTCAATTTAGCTTTTGTGCAAAACTGAACTTTTGTGCTGTAAATCCTCCACATTGCAAAGCCCCTCAAAGTTATAAACCCCTTATTCTGCAAAAGAATAAACTCTAACCCATATTTGATTATTCAAAACCCAACCCATATTTTTGAATAAAAACATATTTTTATTGTTTATCAATAAATATTTATTATTTTTGACACATTAACTTTAATCTTAATAAGATGTCAAAAACAAACAGTTTCGTATTTTGGGCCTTATATGTTATCGCTTGGCTCATCTTTGTCGGCTTATCTATTGAAGCAGGAGCCCTAATCGTAAATTTCTTTTTTAGTCTGTATAAGCCTGAATTTATCCAAAATCTTTATCAAAAGGTGGACTTAACTGAAATGTATGAAAACAGTAGATTAGCTTTTTTCAATACCTATAGCTTAATGCTATGTATTTCAATTTTAAAATGTATCCTATTTTACATCGTAATCAGACTAATGCACAAAATGGATTTATCAAAACCATTTAGCACTTTTGTGGCGAAACAAATTTCACAAATTAGTTATTTCACGCTTTCAATAGGGCTGTTAAGTTACATTGCAAGGGAGTTCGCTAAAAATTTAATGCATCAAGGGTTTGTCACCAATAGCTTGGACCAATTTTGGGCAGACAGTCAAGCCTTTATTTTAATGGGAGCTGTAATTTATATTATTGCGACTATCTTTAAAAAGGGTGTAGCTATTCAAAACGAAAACGATTTAACGGTATAAGCTATGGCAATCATTGTAAATTTAGATGTAATGATGGCAAAGCGAAAAATGTCACTTAATGAACTTTCTGACAAAGTTGGATTGACTTTATCGAATCTTTCCATATTAAAGACAGGTAAAGCAAAGGCAATTCGTTTTAGCACTTTAGAAGCAATTTGTAATGTTTTGGAATGCCAACCGAGTGACATTTTGGAATATGTGAATGACCAACAAAAAACAACAGACCTTTAACAGCAGCAGCCTTAATTTTAACAGCTATGGGATTATTTAGTTTCCTAAAAAAAACACCTGAACAAAGTCAAACTTTATCAATTAAC
This sequence comes from Pedobacter sp., assembly GCF_041662865.1. GTDB lineage: Bacteria > Bacteroidota > Bacteroidia > Sphingobacteriales > Sphingobacteriaceae > Pedobacter. The sequence goes on along the minus strand of NZ_JBAZRL010000075.1, from coordinate 5,128 downwards.
CCGTACAAGGACAGTTCGACAAACTTCATTTACAATTTGCTTTTTTGTGACAGTCTCAATTTATATAAAGAGAAAACACAACAGCCTTATGCGTATCCTTTTGATATTCTTTTTTCAGAACCAAGTTCAGTTACAGATTTACAAAAAATCATCGACGACAAAAATTCTGACCCAAGATTAAAAATTCTTGCTTACAATAGACAACTTGCAAGCGGACACAAGCCTGCAAAAAAAGAATTGCTGGCGGTTATTGTAGAAGTTGGACTTGAAAATGGACTTGACGTATTAGCCTCATTTAAAGACGGAACAGCAAGATATATAAATCAGACAGGAAAAATTTTAGTTTGGGAAACAACCGATGATGTATCTGCAAACCAAATTACAAACGACTTATTTGCTAACAGTCAAAACATCGTAAACCAAATTGGGGTTTGGGATAGGCCAAGGCTTCCAAATCCGATCAAAGGAAATGTGAGAATTTCTTTTCTTGTATCAGACGGACTTTATTTTGGTGAGGGACCAATGAACGATTTGTTCAGCGACCCTATGGCAAGTCCGGCATTGACAAAGGCAACAGAATTAATGCAATATTTAACACAAAAATCTTTGGACACTAACAAATAGAACGAAACAAAACTTTGTGCTAAATTTGAACTAATGTGTTAAAAATCCACCACCTTCACTAATGCCCTAAAACATTAGCACCCTTTGTAGCCAACAGCTTGACTTACTAAATAACCTAAACATGAGAAAAGTAATTGCAGCAATTAACATGACGATTGATGGGATCTGTGACCATACTGTAGGTATCCCTGATGAAGATTTACACCAACATTACACCGACCTTTTAAACAATGGAGGCGTTATCCTATATGGTCGGACAACTTACCAACTTATGCAGTTTTGGCAAACGCTGGTAAAAAACCCTTCTGGTAAAAAATCAATGGACGACTTTGCTTTGGCAATTGACCGCATACCAAAACTTGTTTTCTCACATACCTTGCAAAATACCGACCCAAAAGCTACTGGCTGGGAAAGTGCCAAACTTGCCACACAGGAAATTGAAAATGAAGTTTTAGCACTCAAACAACAACCGGGCGCTCCTATTTTAGTGGGCAGTCGCAGTTTAATTATTCAGCTAATGAACCTTAATTTGATTGATGAGTTTCAGCTCTGTATTCATCCAATGGTAGAAGGAAAAGGACTACAGTTGTTTGACAACATAAAAGACAGGACAATCTTCAAGCTTTTAAAGACAAAAACCTTTGGTTCAGGGTCAATTGTGCTCTATTACGAGCCCATACGTGAGTAACCCAGCAACCGCTAACATAAGCTTTGCAAATTGCCGTATTCTTTTGCAAATGAGTGCGTATTTTCCATAACTTCGTTACCTAGCGACACAAACAAAATTGAATACCTAATTTATGTTTAGACACAAAGGAAAAACGAGGACATTTAAGCATAATTTAAGCATTGCCTCCCTACTGTCGTTTGTGGCCGGAATTGTTAATGTGGCTGGCTTTTTAGCTGTTCAACGCTTAACCACAAATGTGACTGGTCATTTTGCTTTTTTTGTAGACGAAATTTTTAAACTCAATTTTTGGCAAGGATTTATCTATTTCTTATACATTTTCTTCTTCTTTTTAGGTTCATTTGTATCCAACCTTTTAATTGAGCTACTTTCAAAAACGCGTGTTAGCTTAATTTATGTAGTTCCAACACTTATCGAAAGTTCAATATTGCTTTTTTTAGCAGTATTCGGACAAGTGCTCATCTCACACAATCCTAATTTATTGGCCTGTTCTTTGCTTTTTGCCATGGGCTTACAAAATTCATTAGTCACTACCATTTCTAATGCAACTGTACGTACCACGCATTTAACAGGACTGTTTACAGACTTAGGAATTGAACTCTCTCAATTGTTTTTCTACAAACAAAAAGAACAAAAGCACAAGCTTTATTCTTCCATAAAATTAAGGCTAACCATTATCACGTTTTTCTTTTTAGGTGGACTTTTAAGCGGTATATTTTATTCGACCTTAAAATTGTATGTATTAGCCATTGCCGCAGCCATTTTACTTATTGGAATACTTTATGATAACCTAAAATTGAAATTGATCCTTCAAAAGAGAAGCCACAATCAACAAAGTAAAATACCATAAGCTAAACTCATCCCTTCCCTCCTACATCCGCCACTGCGCCTAATTAATAGTCCTAAAAAATTGAAAAGCTATTCGTAATTTTAACACTTAACCGGTTAATTCCATGTCCTATAACATTCCCAAACATTTTACGGGCCTTTCAAAAGAAGAGCTAACTAGTTCACGAAGTAAGTTTGGCTATAACCAGGCCGATACCGTTAAAAAAAATACATGGTACTTGATGCTGCTAGACATTTTGAAAGAACCAATGTTGCTTTTGCTGATTGCCGTAGCGGTTATTTATGTAATTGTAGGCAACTATGCCGAAGCCATCTTTATGTTAGGAGCCATTATAGTTGTTTCTGGAATTTCATTCTATCAAGATAACCGCAGTAAAAAGGCATTAACAGCGCTAGAAAAACTAAACGAACCGCTTTCTAATGTCATCCGCGAGGGTATAGTACTTCAAATACCCACCTATGAAATTGCAGTGGGCGATTTATGTATTATAGAAGAAGGAAAAACAATTAATGCCGATGGCGAAATTGTACACAGCAACGATTTTTCGGTGAATGAAGCATCGCTCACTGGCGAAAGCTTTTCTGTATTTAAAAGTAATGAAACCGAGGATAGAAAAGTATATAGCGGAACGCTAGTGGTTTCTGGTTTAGCGGTTTTTAAAGTAGAAACCATTGGCAGTAAAACGAAGCTCGGCAAAATTGGAAAATCCATTCAAGACATTAAAGAAGAGCGTTCGCCCTTGCAAAACCAAATTACCAAATTTGTAAAATGGATGGCCGTAATCGGTTTAGTGGTATTTCTGTTGGTGTGGGCATATAGCTTTTGGCTCTCGAGCAACCTTATCGACAGTCTTTTAGCAGGGCTAACGCTGGCCATGTCCATTTTGCCCGAAGAAATTCCTGTTGCCTTTACCACTTTTATGGCATTGGGCGCTTGGAAACTCATGCAAGAAGGCATTATTATTAAACGGAGCAGTGTAGTAGAAACATTAGGAAGCACTACCGTGATTTGTACCGATAAAACTGGAACGATTACCGAAAATTCGATGCGTTTAAAAGCCATTTTTGACTACACATCAGCGCAAGTTTTTGATGATACGCAGTTTAAGGATCCCAAACTTGCCGAATTGATCAGTACCGCCATGTGGAGTAGTGAACCTGTTCCGTTCGACCCGATGGAAAAAACGCTGCATCTGGTGTATGAACAAACGCAAGCCAAAGACCTCCGAAAAGAGTTTAACATGATCCACGAGTATCCATTAGATGGTAAACCTCCAATGATGACGCATCTATTTGAAAATGCCTTAGGTAAACGGATTGTGGCTGCCAAAGGTGCACCAGAGGCTATTCTTGCCGTTTCCAATCTGTCAGCAACCGAAAAAACAACATTGCGCCAACGTATTCAAGATTTTGGCAAGCAAGGCTATCGGGTATTAGGAGTGGCTAAATGTAATTTTGAAGGCAATGATTTCCCACAAAAGCAACAAGACTTCAGCTTTGAATTTTTAGGATTTACGGTATTTTACGATCCTCCTAAAAAAGGAATTCAGGATGTATTTAAACAAATTTATGAAGCAGGTATTAAAGTAAAGGTGATTACGGGCGACAATGCAGAAACAGCCACAGCCATTGCATTACAAGCCGGCATTCACAATGAAACGGCTGCTGTAAACGGGACAGAAATTTTGGAGCACAGCGAAGCAGAAGTGATGGCATTAGCTAGAAAGACAACCTTGTTTACCCGTATGTTTCCAGAAGCAAAATTGGTGGTGGTGAATGCGCTAAAAAAAGATGGAGAAATTGTGGCCATGTTGGGCGATGGTGTGAACGATGCGCCTGCATTAAAAGCATCACATATTGGTGTGGCTATGGGAAACAAAGGCACGGAGATGGCAAAGGCAGCAGCTTCTTTGGTGATTACCAACGATGATTTAGCTAAATTAATCACTGCCATTGAAGCAGGAAGAAGGATCTATGCGAATATCAAAAAGGCCATTCAATATATTATCTCCATTCATATCCCTATTATTTTAACCGTTTCCTTGCCCTTATTTTTAGGTTGGATTTACCCGCATATTTTTTCGCCAGTACATGTAATCTTTCTCGAACTGATCATGGGGCCAACCTGCTCTATTGTGTATGAAAATGAACCCATAGAAAAAAATGCCATGCAGCAAAAGCCTCGAAAAATGACAGATACCTTTTTAACGTGGAAAGAGTTGAGCATAAGTGTGGTGCAGGGATTGGCTATTACAACTGCCGTTTTGGGTGTGTATCAATACACCGTAAAAGTAGGTATGAACGAAGAAACCACGAGGACCATGGTGTTTAGCACCCTTATTTTTGCCAATGTATTTTTGAGTTTGGTCAACCGTTCTTTTGTGTATAGTGTGGTAGCTAGCTTTAACAATAAAAATCGCCTGTTCCCTCTTATTATCGGAACCACTTTGGTGGTATTATTTGCAGTAGTGTATATACCTCCATTTGCAAAATTTTTCCAGGTAACGGCACTCACTATTCAAAACTTAGGTATCGTAGTTTTTATGGCGGCTATTTCGGTTTTTTGGTTTGAGATTTACAAGTGGTTGAAAAGAATGAAGCAATGATAGCAATGAAACTATTCCTCTTTATTCCCTACGGGGTGTAAATTTTTCCAGTAGCTGAAAAATTAACCAAAATACCGTAGCAAAGCGAAGCTCATTTATACCATTAAGAACATATAAGCTTATAAATAAAGCTGCGCCTGATCCCTACGGGGTGTAACTTTTTTCCAGTAGCTGAAAAAAGTAACCAAAAAACGCCACGCCTGCGCCTGATGCTATTAAAGGTTGTGCGTAAAGAAAGTTGGTACATTCCGCACCAGCCAAGGGCGATTTTAGTAACACAAAATTGGTGCTTTGGCCTGACAGGATGCACAGCGTATTGCAAAATGAACGAATGAACCTATTCCTCTTTATTCCCCACGGG
>NZ_JBAZRL010000074.1:0-9703 GCF_041662865.1 Pedobacter sp. | reverse complement strand
ATTCATAAACATGGGACAAAAAGCACATCCAATAGGTAACAGGTTAGGAATCATCAGAGGATGGGATTCTAATTGGTTCGGAGGCAACAACTATGCTGATAAATTAGTTGAAGACGAAAAAATAAGAAAATACCTTTCAGCTCGTATTGCAAAAGGTGGAGTAGCTAAAGTAGTAATCGAACGTACGTTAAAACGTATCACTGTTACTATTCACACAGCTCGTCCAGGTATTGTAATCGGTAAAGCAGGTCAAGAGGTTGATAAAATCAAAGAAGAGTTAAAGAAATTGACTAAAAAGGAAATTCAAATTAACATCTTTGAAATTAAACGCCCAGAGCTTGATGCACAATTAGTTGCAGAAGGTGTTGCAAAACAACTTGAGGCTAGAATCTCATTCCGTAGAGCAATGAAATCTACTATCGCATCAACAATGCGTATGGGTGCAGAAGGTATCAAAATAATGACTTCAGGTCGTTTAGGTGGTGCTGAGATGGCTCGTAGCGAACAGTATAAAGAAGGAAGAATTCCTTTGCATACATTCCGTGCAGACATTGATTATGCATTAGCAGAAGCATTAACAACTTATGGTAAAATAGGTGTTAAAGTTTGGATCTGTAAAGGTGAAGTTTACGGTAAACGTGATCTTTCTCCAAACATCGGTGCTGCGAGCAATGCTCCAGGTAAAGGTGGCGACAGACCTCAAGGCGCATTCGGCGGCCGTGATGGCGGTAGAGATAACAGAGGCGGCGGAGATAGAAGGAATGACAAACGCCCAGGTGGTGGTCGTCCAGGTCAAGGCGGTGCTGGTGCTGGAAGAGATAATAAAGGTGGTGGTGCCAACAGAGGTCCACGCAAATAGTTAACAAGATCGTTTAACGATAATATTAAAATAAAATGTTACAGCCAAAAAGAACGAAGTTCAGAAAGATGCAAAAAGGCAGAATGAAAGGTTTAGCAACTCGTGGTGCTGAATTGTCATTCGGTTCTTTCGGGATTAAATCTTTAGAGGCAACTTGGATTACAAGTCGCCAGATAGAAGCAGCCCGTATTGCGGTAACTCGTTTCATGAAACGTGAAGGTCAAGTTTGGATTAGAATATTCCCGGACAAACCGGTGACTAAGAAACCAGCTGAGGTACGTATGGGTAAAGGTAAAGGTGCTCCAGAATATTGGGTAGCTGTTGTTAGACCCGGACGTATAATTTTTGAAGCAGAAGGTGTTCCAATGGAAATTGCCAAAGAAGCATTAAGACTTGCAGCTCAAAAATTACCAATTCAAACAAAATTTGTAGTACGTAGAGATTACGTAGAAGCATAAAAAAGATTTGGGATCAATGTTGTAAATAACTTGTTGTTATAACCGCTAGACCCGAACATAAAAATTAATAAAATGAAGAACTCAGAAATCATAGGGCTTTCAAAAGAAGAACTAGTAGCTAAGATTGCAGAAGAAAGAGAAAACTTGGTAAAGTTAAAATTTGCACATACAATTTCGGCTATAGAAAATCCTACCCGTATCACTAAGGTAAGAAAAGACATTGCCCGATTAAACACTGAATTGACTAAGCTTAATGCTCAGTCTGCAACTGAAACTAAATAACTTTAGAGTCGAAATGGAAAGACAATTAAGAAAAACAAGAACCGGGTTGGTAGTAAGCAACAAAATGGATAAATCTGTTGTTGTGGCGGTTGAACGTAAAGTGAAACACCCGATCTATGGTAAGTTTGTTAAGAAAACTACCAAATTTATGGCTCATGACGAAAAGAACGAGTGTGGTATCGGTGATACTGTATTAATTCAAGAAACTCGTCCGCTGAGTAAAAACAAGAACTGGAGATTGGTACAAATTTTAGAAAGAGCTAAATAAGATGGTACAACAGGAATCACGATTAAACGTAGCCGATAATAGCGGCGCAAAACAAGTACTGGTTATCCGTGTACTTGGTGGAACTGGCAAAAGATATGCTTCTATAGGTGACAAAATTGTTGTTACTGTAAAAAGCGCTTTGCCATCTGGTAACATTAAAAAAGGAACAGTTTCTAAAGCAGTTGTAGTAAGAACTAAAAAAGAAATCAGACGTAAGGATGGTTCTTATATTCGTTTTGATGACAATGCAGCAGTATTGTTAAATGCACAAGACGAGCCACGTGGTACACGTATTTTTGGCCCGGTTGCGAGAGAGCTGCGTGAAAAACAATTCATGAAAATTGTATCATTAGCACCGGAGGTATTATAATATGAAAAAAGAAGTAACACAAGCCAAAGTAAAAATCCGTAAAGGAGATTTAGTAAAGGTTATAGCTGGCGATTCAAAAGGCCAACAAGGTAAAGTACAAGAAGTACTTGTTGCCAAAAGTAGAGTTGTGGTAGAAGGTATTAACCTTGTATCAAAACATACTAAACCAAATGCTGCTACACCAAATGGTGGTATAATTAAAAAAGAAGCTGCTCTTCATATTTCTAACGTTCAGTTAGTTGATCCAAAATCTGGTAAAACTACTCGTGTTGGTCGTAAATTAAACGCTGACGGAAAATTAGTTAGAGTTGCTAAAATTTCAGGGGAGGAAATCAAATAATGGCATACGTACCAAGATTAAAAAGTAAATATAAAGAGGAAATTGTAACTGCTCTTAAAGATAAGTTCAATTACAAAAGCATCATGCAAGTTCCTAAATTAGAGAAAATTGCCATTAACCAAGGTGTTGGCCGTTATTCTGTAACTGATAAAAAAGTTATGGATAGCTCTATCTTAGAAATGAGCACTATTGCTGGTCAACAAGCTGTTGGAGCAAAATCTAAAAAAGATATCTCAAACTTTAAATTACGTAAAGGTATGCCAGTAGGTGTAAGAGTAACTTTACGTGACAATAACATGTATGAGTTTTTAGATCGATTAATTTCAGTAGCTTTGCCTCGTATCCGTGATTTCAAAGGTATCAATGATAAAGGATTTGATGGAAAAGGTAATTACACATTAGGTATTACTGAACAAATCATTTTTCCAGAGATCAACATTGATAAAATCAACAAGATTTTAGGTATGGACATTACATTTGTAACGTCTGCTACTACTGATGTTGAGGCATTGGAACTTTTAAAACAATTTGGATTACCATTTAAAAATCAAAAAACAGAGCAATAATGGCAAAAGAAGGTGTAAAAGCTCGCGAAGTTAAGCGTCAAAAATTGGTTGCTAAATATGCAGATAAACGTGCTGAATTAAAAGCAGCAGGTGATTTCGCAGGATTAGATAAATTACCTAAAAATTCATCGGCAGTGCGTTTGCATAACCGTTGTAAATTAACAGGTCGTCCTCGTGGATATATGCGTACTTTTGGTATCTCAAGAGTAACTTTCCGCGAAATGGCTTTAGACGGTAAAATACCAGGAGTTAGAAAAGCTAGCTGGTAATAACGAAGTTATAAATTTTGAGTTATAAGTTGTAAGTTGTATTTTTGCAGCCCTTACAACTTATAGCTTTTTAATATATATAGCTACGAATAGAATTTTAACCGATAGCAGGTCCCAAAGCCGAGTGGCAAAAAGGATACCACTATCACAAATAAATAATAATGAATACAGATCCAATCGCAGATTATCTGACACGAGTGAGAAATGCTATCAAAGCTAATCACAGAATTGTAGAAATTCCTGCATCAAACCTTAAAAAAGAAATTACAAAAGTTCTTTTTGACAAAGGTTACATCGCAAACTACAAGTTTGAAGACACTAATGCTCAAGGCGTTATTAAAATTGCTTTAAAGTACAATGCAATTACTAAAATCTCGGCTATTCGTACGTTAACTCGTATTAGTAAACCTGGTTTACGTCAATATGCTGGTGTAGAAAACATGCCAAGAGTATTAAATGGTTTAGGTATAGCAATCTTATCTACTTCTAAAGGTGTAATGACCGATAAAGAAGCAGCCAAATTAAACATTGGCGGTGAGGTATTGTGTCACGTTTATTAATTAAAGGAGGATAGCACAATGTCAAGAATAGGAAAAAATCCAATTAATATCCCGGCAGGCGTAACTATAACTGTTTCTAATGATAATTTAGTAACTGTTAAAGGTCCAAAAGGAGAATTATCTCAACAAGTAGATACAGATATCATAGTTAAACAAGAAGATAATGTTTTAACTGTTAGTCGTCCAACTGAACAAAAAAGACATAAAGCCCTTCACGGGTTATATCGTTCTTTAATTAACAACATGGTTGTTGGTGTTACAGAAGGTTATAAAATAGAACAAGAATTAGTAGGTGTGGGTTACCGTGCTACTAACCAAGGTAATACTTTGGATCTAGTTTTAGGTTATTCTCACCACTATGTATTCCAGTTACCAGTTGAGATTAAAGTAACCACCACATCTGAAAAAGGTCAGACTCCTAAAATTATTTTAGAGAGTATTGATAAACAATTGATAGGTCAAGTAGCAGCAAAAATACGTTCGTTACGTGCTCCAGAGCCATATAAAGGTAAAGGTATCAAGTTTGTTGGTGAAGTGTTAAGAAGAAAAGCAGGTAAATCAGCTTCTAAAAAATAATTAAAATGGCAGGAAAAAAATTATCTCGTAGAGATCGTATCAAAAAAGGTATCAGAAAAAGACTTACTGGTTCTGAGAGCCGTCCACGTTTATCAGTTTATAGAAGCAATAAAGGTATTTATGCTCAAATTATTAACGATGTAACTGGTAATACAATAGTTTCAGCATCTTCTTTATCTAAAGATTTTACTGGTAAAGGAAACAAATCTGATCAGTCGGTAGCAGTAGGCAAGTTAGTTGCTGAAAAAGCAATCGCAGCTGGTGTTAAAGAAGTTGTTTTCGACAGAAATGGTTACTTATACCATGGTCGTGTTAAATCGTTGGCAGAGGGTGCTCGCGAAGCTGGTTTAGTATTTTAATCTAAGAAATAGGATAAGATGTCAACTATCAATATAAAAAGAGTAAAGACTAGCGAAATCGAATTGAAAGATCGTTTAGTTAGCATACAACGTGTTGCCAAAGTAACCAAAGGTGGTCGTACTTTCAGTTTCTCAGCCATTGTGGTTGTTGGAGATGAAAACGGTGTTGTTGGTTATGGTTTAGGTAAAGCGAAAGAGGTTACAGAAGCTATTGCTAAAGGAATTGATGATGCAAAAAAGAACTTAGTTAAAGTTCCAATCTTGCATGGTACTGTTCCTCATGAGCAAATCGGTAAATTCTCTGGAGGTTTTGTTTTAATCAAACCTGCAGCTGTAGGTACCGGTGTAATTGCTGGTGGTGCAATGCGTGCTGTATTAGAGAGTGCCGGTATTCATAACGTATTAGCAAAGTCAAAAGGTTCATCAAACCCACACAACGTGGTAAAAGCAACAGTAGATGCTTTAACTAAAATGCGTGATGCTTATACAGTAGCACAGCACCGTGGTGTAGATTTAAATAAAGTTTTTAACGGATAATATCATGGCTAAAATTAAAATTACCCAAGTAAAAAGCATTATCGATAGAAGCGAACGCCAAAAAAGAACTATGCAAGCTTTAGGTTTAACTAAAATGAACCAAAGTGTAGAGGTTGAGGCTAACGCTGCCATTATTGGGATGGTAAGAAAAGTTAATCACTTAGTAGCTATAGAGACTATTTAATTATTAAAATCTGTTTTAAGGAGTTCTCTCTTTGAAACAGATTTTTATTTATTTATCGTTGTCCCTGATTAGTGAAAGCGAAGGGCAACACAACAAGTTTAAAAATGAACTTAAGTAATTTAAAACCTGCAAAAGGGTCTATTAAAAAAATTAAAAGAATTGGCCGTGGTCAAGGTTCTGGTCGTGGTGGTACATCAACTCGTGGTCATAAAGGAGCTGGTTCACGTTCAGGTCATAAAACTAAAATCGGTTTTGAAGGTGGTCAAATGCCTTTACAACGTCGTGTGCCTAAAGTAGGTTTCAAACCTATTAACCGTACAGAATATGTAGGTGTTAACTTAGACGTATTACAAGGTTTAGCAGAAAGATTTAACTTAACTACTATTGATTTCGCTGCTATTCAAGAGCATGGTTTAGCTTCAAAAAATGACTTGGTGAAAATCTTAGGTCGTGGTGAAGTTAAAGCTAAATTAGAAGTTACAGCTCACGCTTTTTCTGCAACTGCGCAAAAAGCTATCGAAGCTGCTGGAGGCTCAATCGTAAAATTGTAATTAATGAAGAAGCTATTTACTACTTTCAGTAATATTTGGAAAATACAAGAATTAAAAGAACGTATTCTTTTTACGTTAATGATTCTTGTTATCTACAGGTTCGTTTGTCAAGTGGTTCTACCAGGTGTAGACCCAGCTCAGTTAGTGAATACCCAAAAAACAGGCATTTTAGGTTTGTTAGATATGTTTGCAGGTGGTGCTTTTTCTAAAGTATCTATTCTTGCTTTAGGTGTAATGCCTTATATCTCTGCATCTATTGTGGTTCAGTTATTAGGTATTGCAGTGCCTTCTTTCCAAAAAATGCAAAAAGAAGGTGAGAGTGGCAGAAAAAAATTAACTCAAATTACACGTTATTTAACTGTAGCTATTACAGCAGTACAAGCTGTTGGATATGTTAAAACACAAGTTCCTGTGGAGGCAATTTTGATAGATCATACTATGTTCTATGTCCTTTCTGGATTTGTTTTAACAGCAGGAACGTTATTTGTAATGTGGTTAGGTGAGAAAATAACCGATAAAGGTATAGGTAATGGTACATCATTAATTATTATGGTGGGTATTATTGCTCGTTTGCCATTAGCATTGAAACAAGAGATTGAATCAAGGTTTACTGGTAATGAAGGCGGGATGATTATGCTTGTTTTAGAAATCGTTGCTTTATTTGCCGTTGTGATGTTCACTATTCTTATTGTGCAAGGGGTACGTAAAGTGCCTGTGCAGTATGCTAAGAGAATTGTTGGTAACAGACAAGTTGGTGGTGTTAGACAATATATTCCGTTAAAAGTAAATGCAGCTGGTGTTATGCCAATCATTTTTGCACAAGCATTAATGTTTATCCCAAATGCTTTAATTGGTTTATTTCCTAAATTGACAGATAGTTGGTTGCACCAGTATACTGATATTACTTCAGCAACATACAGCTTAACTTTTGCATTTTTAATTATTGCATTTACTTTCTTTTATACAGCAATTACAGTTAATCCAACTCAAATGTCTGATGATATGAAGAAGAATGGTGGATTTATTCCAGGTATTAAACCGGGTTTAGCGACTTCTTCTTTTATAGACGATGTAATTTCTAAGATTACTTTTCCAGGATCGTTGTTCTTAGCTATTATTGCTATTCTTCCTTCGTTTGCTGTTAAAGTTGGAATACAACAAGAATTTGCTCATTTCTTTGGAGGTACTTCTTTATTGATTTTAGTAGGGGTAGTATTAGATACTTTACAACAAATTGAAAGTTATCTATTAATGCGTCACTACGATGGATTAATGAAAACAGGTAGAGTTACTGGACGTACAGGTATTCCTGCAGGCGGTAGCAATGCTGTGTTGTAAAAAATAAGCATGTCAAAAATTTATTATAAATCTCCGGAGGAGATAGAATTAATAAGAGAAAGTTCTTTACTTGTTTCAAAAACACTAGCAGAAGTTGCGAAGATAATTGCACCTGGAGTTACGACACTTGCATTAGATAAATTAGCTTTTGAGTTTATTAAAGATCATGGTGCAATACCAGCTTTTTTAAACTACGGCGGTTTCCCTAATTCATTATGTATATCTCCCAATGAGCAAGTTGTACATGGTTTTCCAAGTGAATACGTCATCAAAGAAGGAGATTTAATTTCTGTCGATTGTGGTGTAATCAAAAATAATTTCTTCGGAGATTCTGCTTACACATTTTCTATTGGAGAAGTTGATGCCGAAAAGCAAAAACTAACCAAAGTAACACAGGAGTGTTTAAATCTGGCTATTGAAAAAGCAATTATTGGTATGCGAATTGGTGATATCGCGTTTGCGGTGCAAAATCATGCTGAGAATAATGGTTTTGGTGTAGTAAGAGAACTTGTTGGACATGGTGTTGGAGTGAAATTACATGAAAAACCCGAAGTGCCTAATTATGGTAAACGAGGGAGTGGAATTAAACTAGAAGAAGGAATGGTTATCGCTATTGAGCCAATGATTAATGCTGGTAAAGCTGGTGTTAAGTTTTCGTCTGACGGGTGGACGGTTACCACAGTAGATAATAAACCTTCAGCACATTTCGAACATACGGTTGCTATCAAAAAGGGGAAAGCAGATGTTTTATCGACCTTTTCATTGATTGAAGAAGTTTTAAAAGAAAAAAAGTGAAAAATTAAAAATTTTTATTTAATTTTGCAACCCTGTTTAGTAGCAGCTAATTAAGTAAAAATCAATATAATATGGCTAAACAAGCCTCAATTGAACAAGACGGAGTAATAAGAGAAGCATTATCGAATGCTATGTTTCGGGTTGAACTCGAAAATGGCCATGAGATTATTGCCCATATTTCAGGAAAAATGAGGATGCACTACATCAAAATTTTACCTGGAGATAAAGTTAAATTAGAGATGTCGCCTTACGATTTATCAAAGGGTAGGATCACTTATAGATATAAATAAATATTATAATGAAAGTTAGGTCATCAATTAAAAAACGTAGCGCTGATTGTAAGATTATTCGCCGTAAAGGAAAACTTTACGTGATTAACAAGAAAAATCCTAAATACAAACAACGTCAAGGGTAATTAAAGAATATTGTAATGTACCGCACAACGGTGGCCCGCCGTTCGGAATTACTTAAAAACACATAATAAATATGGCAAGGATTTCAGGTATTGATTTACCAAGAAACAAAAGAGGTGAGATCGGATTAACTTATATCTACGGAATAGGTAAAACTACTGCACAAAATATTTTAACTGAGGCAGGAATTGATTTCAATAAAAAAGTACAAGATTGGTCAGATGATGAATTATCTGCTATTCGTACCATTATTAACGATGGTATTAAAGTAGAAGGTGCATTACGTTCTGAAGTTCAATTGAACATCAAACGTTTAATGGATATCGGTTGTTACCGTGGATTACGTCACCGTAAAGGATTACCTGTTCGCGGACAGCGTACCAATAACAACTCACGTACCCGTAAAGGAAAACGTAAGACTGTAGCAAACAAGAAAAAAGCAACTAAATAATTAAGCGGATGATCGCGGAACAGCGCTTGCTGACTTCTGTGTTCGGATTAGAAAATTGAAATTGATACAAGTAATGGGTTAGAGCAATAGGTCTCGTTTCTCGCCTCTCGTATCTCGCATCTCAAAAAGAAAATGGCAAAAACTAAAAAAGTAACCAAAAAGCGCGTTGTAATTGTTGAACCAATTGGCGAAGCACATGTAAACGCTACATTTAACAATATCATTATCACTCTGACTAACCTTCAGGGTCAAACCATCAGCTGGTCATCTGCCGGTAAAATGGGTTTCAAAGGTTCCAAGAAAAATACTCCGTATGCTGCCGGACAGGCTGCTGGCGACTGTGCCAAAGTAGCACATGATCTTGGCCTTCGTAAAGTTCAGGTATATGTTAAAGGTCCAGGTTCAGGCCGCGAGTCAGCTATCCGTACTCTGCAGACTGCCGGAATTGAGGTTACTACGATACAAGATATCACCCCGCTTCCGCACAACGGTTGCCGTCCTCCAAAAAGAAGAAGAGTTTAATTAAT
>NZ_JBAZRL010000073.1:0-9963 GCF_041662865.1 Pedobacter sp. | reverse complement strand
TGTAGCAAATCAGCCCGCCTATATAGCAGGCGTTTTAGATAACCATGCTTCTGTAAAAGCAGCACGTTTTGTACGCTTTTGCGATAGCTTTAATATTCCATTATTAGTTTTTGAAGATGTACCTGGTTTCTTACCCGGAACCGATCAAGAATGGAATGGCATCATTAACAATGGAGCAAAATTATTATACGCATTTAGCGAAGCCACCGTTCCACGTATCACCGTAATTACACGTAAAGCCTACGGTGGTGCATACGATGTAATGAACTCTAAACACATTGGTGCCGATATGAATTATGCGTGGCCATCGGCAGAAATTGCTGTAATGGGCGCTAAAGGTGCTGCAGAAATCATTTTTAAAAGAGAAATTACCGCCGCACAAAACCCTCAAGATAAGTGGTTAGAAAAAGAAAAGCTATACTCAGAAATTTTCGCTAACCCGTATCGTGCAGCCGAACGTGGCTTTGTAGATGAAGTAATCGAGCCATCTCAAACACGAGTTAAATTAATTAAAGCCTTTAAAATGCTAGAAAACAAAGTAGTTAATAATCCTCGTAAAAAACACGGAAATATCCCACTTTAATGGAAAAGGTAAAATGTGTAATGGAAGATGTTTGGGTTTTACAAATTCCATCTTACCTTTTACATCTTACATATAACCTAATTAAATGGCAGTAGTCGAACAAATATTTCCATCCCTTACTTGGCGTATTAGACATATTGCCATGTATCCCGAGCATCCTTACGAATTTGTAAAACTCGAAAACGATTTTGATGGAATACACTTTGGCATTTATGTAGATTACGAACTGTCCGGTGTAGTTTCACTATTTATACAGGGTAATGTTGGCCAGTTTCGTAAACTAGCAGTTTTACCAGATTTGCAAGCAAAAGGTTTAGGCAAACAATTAATGGAATACTTAATCGATTTTTGCAAAACTCAAAAACTGACAAAACTCTGGTGCAATGCCAGGGTAAATGCAAAGGAATTTTATACTAAATTTGGCTTCCACCAAACAGATAAAACCTACACCGCAGATGGTTTTGATTTTGTAATGATGGAAAAGGAATTTTAGATGGTAGGTTTACTACTTACTATTTAAACACAAGAATAAAACAACAATTAGATGAATGAATTTGGTTTGGCACTTGTCATTCTAAAATTGTAAATCTAAAATATAAAATAAGCTTATGGCAAAGAAAAAAGAAGAAGAAAATAAAAAGAAACACGTTCCAGTAGTCACTAAAAAATCTATACAGTTTTTCGAGAAATACATTAATAACCCAGCACCAACTGGCTACGAGTGGGAAGGACAAAAATTGTGGTTAGATTATTTAAAACCTTACATCGACGAACATTTTATAGATAATTACGGTACAGCAGTAGGTGTAATTAATCCAAAAGCAACGTACAAAGTAGTTATCGAAGCACACGCCGATGAAATCTCATGGTATGTAAACTACATTACCAGTGATGGTTTAATTTACGTTATTCGTAATGGCGGTTCAGATCATCAAATCGCACCGTCAAAACGCGTAAACATCCATACCGAAAAAGGATTAGTCAAAGCCGTTTTCGGTTGGCCAGCAATTCATACACGTCATGGCGAAAAAGAACAAGCACCAGAATTAAAAAACATCTTTTTAGATTGCGGTTGTACCACCAAAGAAGAAGTAGAAAAATTAGGTATTCATGTGGGCTGTGTAATTACCTACGAAGATGAGTTCATGATTTTAAACGATCGTTACTACGTAGGCAGAGCATTAGATAATCGTGCGGGTGGTTTTATGATTGCCGAAGTAGCACGTCTATTAAAAGAGAACAAGAAAAAACTTCCTTTTGGCCTATACATCGTTAACTCTGTACAAGAAGAAATTGGTTTACGCGGCGCCGAAATGATCGCTCAACGCATCAAACCAAATGTGGCTATCGTAACCGATGTAACGCATGATACGACAACTCCAATGATTAGCAAAATAACGCAGGGTGATTTAGCTTGCGGCAAAGGACCAGTAGTTTCTTACGCCCCAGCAGTACAAACCAACCTAAATAAACTGTTAATTAAAACGGCCGAAAAACACGATATTCCGTTCCAACGTCAAGCATCTTCTCGCTCTACAGGTACAGATACCGATGCCTTTGCCTACTCAAACGGCGGCGTTCCATCGGCATTAATTTCGCTACCATTGCGCTACATGCACACCACCGTAGAAATGGTGCATAAAGAAGATGTTGATAATGTAATTAGCTTAATTTACGAAAGCTTATTAAACATTAAAGCCGATCAAGATTTTAGAGAGTTTAAATAACTAACCCGCCCCGTCATTCCCGTGAAAACGGGAACCGTAATGCAGTAAAAAAGCTTTATTAAATATTAGGCCTAAAATTAATTTCTTAGGCCTTTTTTATACATAACCCTTTTTCGAAAAGCAAAAACACCACACCTATTTAAGCCAGCCCTGCTTTCCGCTCCAAGTCCTCGTTTCGTACCTCAACTTGCGGGCTTTACACTACAATCAGGTTTATAAAACAAAACCACTGCAAAACACAACCATTTAATAAACGAGAAAGATTTCTCCACTACGGTCGAAATGACGACCATCATCCAACCTTTCCAAAACCACAACCCATTCCCAAGAACGAGGACCGGCTTTGTAGCATCCCGAAGGAGAAAGCATTCAACCGAGTGGCTTGCCACGAGCTCAAACAAACAATTAAAAACAATAAACCAACTTGTTTAAACTTCAGCACAACCCTTCATAAACCACTACCCAAAACAGAAAGCAGTTCGATCCTTCATCGAACCTTTTTCTGTTGCCAAAAAAAGTTTTAATAGCTTAATCCGAGAGATGATAAAAAGCCTTGATCTTTTGTTTCTTTTCTATCAAGAGAAAAGAAAGAGCCACAGCGGCAGCGAGCTAAAAAAAGTGCTTCGTGGCTCGCAATGACGAACGCTTTACAAGTTCTACAATATTAATTTCCATCATATGTTCCCCTCACATTAAAGAGAGAGCTTAGGGCTCAGGTTCTACTTCAACGTTCTAAATCTCAGCCCAGAAATCTGTTTATATTGCACACTGCTCGCACCAAATACAGATTTTACATACGTTTTTACAGCCATAGCTGTAGCAACAACACCCGTTTCAAAATTATACATAACCTCACTGCGCAACATACGCACATTATTAAGTGCAATTTCATTAAACATAACAGCAACATTCAGTTGTTTAAACGTGTTATATAATGCAGTTAGCGTAACAACTTTCAACTCTGTTTCATTGGGTTTGTACTGGGGTATAGACGCCAGCAACTTTATTAATTTATCAAAATGATCTAATAAACTATCATAACTTAATTGCGATACAGAAATCTGATTAACCACCTTCCCCTCACCTGCTAAAACAATTTTCTCCTCTTCAGTTAGTTTAGGTGTTGCCCTTTTACCCTGCATCTTCCTATTTAAAGTTTCCACGTTCCCAATAACCTGTATCGGAGTATCAGTAGCTTTCAACGCATTTAGCAAACGGGTGCAGAGCTTTTTTAAAGGTTCAAACGCTATTTCTCGAGCAGCTACAGCATTACTCCAACTAGCAGACAATACATGAAGTTCATTTATGGCATCCTTTGCCTTTATTAACTGTCCCTGCATGTTACCCACATTAATAGATACTTTAGAAGGTTTATAAATGGCACCATAACCAATTACATAGGCTATTAGGGCTTCAAAGTTTGCCAAGTTCTTAGCATGACCTGTTTCATAAATTTTTGACATTGTTTTAAGTATAAAATGATAATCTTGTTAATTAATTTCAAGATATTAATTTTAAACATCCACAAATCACCTAATCTCTAGTCTTTTAGGGGAATAACGCCAGATTAAAATAAGCCTACCATCCGCAAGCAGAAACCTAGCAAGCGCAAGTAGAAACTTAGCAGGCGCAAGCAGAAACCTAGCAGGCGCAAGCAGAAACCTAGCAGGCGCAAGAAGAAACCTAGCAGGCGCAAGCAGAAACCTAGCAGGCGCAAGCAGAAACATAGCAGGCGCAAGCAGAAACTTATCAGACGCAAGCAGAAACTTAGCAAGCGCAAGTAGAAACCTAGCAGGCGCAAGCAGAAAGCCAACAGGCGCAACTTCAATTTACACCATGTGCCCCCTCTTCTACAGCGTGTGATAAGATTTTCGTTTCTCCTATTTCTTTCTTAATTTAAACGCATAAACATCTACACTATGAGCGATAAAAAATCTTTATACATCGAAAAAATAAAAGCATCGTACGCACCAACAAGCGCATCTATATATTTAGGTGCAGGAATTTTAGATGGTGAAGTATTGAGTGAAGCAGAGGTAAATTTACCCCTACGAATGATGAACCGTCATGGTTTAATTGCAGGAGCAACAGGAACAGGTAAAACGAGAACCTTACAACTGTTAGCAGAACAACTCTCAGATGCTGGAGTGCCAGTTTTTATGTTGGATGTAAAAGGCGATCTCTCTGGCTTAAACCAACCAGGAACGACTAACCCAAAGATTGAAGAAAGAGCAACACAACTGAACAAACCCTTCTCCCCTAGTGGATTTCCGATAGAATTGTATTCATTAAGTGGTAAACTCGGTGCGCAAATGCGAGCAACAGTTACTGAATTTGGCCCTGTATTATTAGCTAAAATATTAGAATTAAACGAAACTCAAACCGGTGTATTAGCGGTAATTTTTAAATACGCCGACGATACGAAAATGCCTATTGTAGATTTAAATGACTTAAAAAAACTATTAGGCTATTTATCTGAAGGAGAAGGCGCCGCAGAAATAAAAAGCAGTTACGGATCTATCTCTACGGCAACTTCGAGCACTATTTTAAGAAAAATTGTAGCGATAGAACAGCAGGGCTTAGGCAATATGTTTGGCGAGACCTCTTACAATATCGAAGATCTTTTTAATCGCATAGATGGCAAGGGAGTAATTAGTTTATTAAACATTTCTGATGTTCAAAATCAGCCAGTTTTATATTCTACATTTCTGTTAAGCTTATTGGCAGAGATTTATAACGCAATGCCAGAAGCTGGGGATTTGGATAAACCTAAATTGGTTTTCTTTTTTGATGAAGCACACTTGCTTTTTAACGATGCACCTAAAGCATTTTTAGAACAAGTAAATACCATAATTAGGTTAATTCGCTCTAAAGGAATTGGTGTTTTCTTCTGTACGCAATCGCCAATGGATGTGCCCGAAAGTGTGTTGGCTCAGTTAGGCAATCGGGTACAACATGCGTTGAGAGCATTTACACCTAACGATGTAGATGCCTTGAAAAAAACGGTTAACACCTACCCTAAATCTGATTTTTACGAGATTGATAAAATACTTACGGGGTTAGGTACTGGACAAGCGTTGGTTACGGTATTAAATGAAAAAGGCATTCCTACAGAAGTTGCAGCAACGATGCTTACACCACCAAGAGCAGTAATGGGGCCAATGGCAGCTATAGACTGTGAAAAACTAATGCTGGCCAGTCCATTGTTCACCAAATATCAAGCAGCAATTGATCCTGTAAGCGCTTTCGAAATGCTTACTGATAGAATTAATAAAAAACTAGCAGAAGAAAACGAAGTAAAAGCTGCTGCTGAGGAACAAGAACGGATAGAAGCCGAAAGCAAACCTAAACCAGGAGAAAAAAGTATTGTAGAACAAGTGATGGGCGCTACAATAACTCGCCAAATTGGGAAAGAAATTGTTCGCGGTTTATTTGGAATGCTAACTGGCAAAAAACCTAGATCTGGCGGTGGTTTATTTGGCTTTTAGTATTATCTTTAGCCCACTTTAAACTACTATCATTAACAAAAATATTTTCAATAGATGAAACCTACTTTATTAATATTGGCAGCTGGTATGGCTAGTCGTTACGGAAGCATGAAACAAATTGATGGATTTGGTCCAAATGGCGAAACTATTATCGATTATTCTATTTATGATGCTATTAAGGCAGGTTTTGGCAAAGTGGTGTTTATTATTAAAGAAGAATTTGTAGATAATTTTAAAGCTATTTTTGAACCTAAATTGAAAGGCAAAATTGAAACTGATTATGTTTTCCAAAACTTCGATTTAAAGCAATTTGGCATTGAAGAGGAAATTTACAGAGAGAAACCTTGGGGAACAGCGCATGCCATTTTATCGGGAAGAAAAGTAGTAAAGGAACCTTTTTGTGTAATTAACGCAGATGATTTTTATGGCTTTGATGCATACGAAAAAATGGTTCATTTTTTAAATACTGAAGCTACAGATAGTAATTATTCTATCATCGGTTATCAAATCGGAAAAACTTTATCAGATTTTGGAGCAGTTTCTCGTGGTGTATGTAAAGTTGATGCAGGCGGCAATTTAGAAGAGATTGTTGAACGCACTAAAGTTTATCAAAAAGATGGTACAATTGTATATGAAGAGGACGAAAAAGAATACCCATTAGCTTATGAAACACCTGTTTCTATGAATTTTTGGGGCTTTACTCCTGCTGTTTTCAAAATTACAGAAGATTTATTTAGAACTTTCGCATTGGAAAACAAAGACAGGCCAAAGGCTGAGTTTTTTATTCCTTTAATTGGAGAGAATTTGGTTAAATCCAATACAGCAACATTTAAAGTGGTACCTACTTCTAATCAATGGTTTGGTGTAACCTATAAAGAAGACAAGCCTTTTGTGCAAAACAGCATAGATCAGTTGATAAAAGACGGGATGTATCCTGAAAGTTTATGGAGCTAAGTATTGCTAAAGAAGTAATAGAGGCTTACGGATTTACAGCCGACACTGTATCTTTACAACAAATAGGTTCGGGACATATTAACCAAACCTATTTGCTTTCATCTTTAAAAGACAATAAAAAATATATTCTTCAAAACGTCAATACTGAGGTTTTTAAAATGCCATTTGCTATTGCGAACAATATTAAAGCAGTAGCCGATTATTTAAAGGAGCATAACCCAGATTATCTTTTTCCAGCTCCAATGGCTACTTTAAATGGAGATTTGATGGCTTCTCATAACGATGAGTTTTGGCGTTTACTTCCATTTGTAGAGGGTACATTTGCATTTGATACACTAAGCGAAACTAAACAAGCATACGAAGCGGCAAAACAATTTGGCAAATTAAGTAGGTTATTAAATAAGTTTGACACTTCAGTTTTAAGTGTTAGCATTCCTTGGTTTCATGATTTAGCTTGGCGCTATGAGCAATTTACTTTTGCATTAAATCAAGCTCCAGTTAATTTAAAAGCTAATGCACATGAAGTAATAGAAACTGCTTTACATCATCATTTTATTGTAGATTATTACCGTTCTTACGAGCGGAGTAGCGAATTCCCTAATCGTGTAATGCACCACGATACCAAAATCAGCAATGTATTATTAAACTCTTCTACAAATATCGGCGTTTGTGTTATTGATTTAGACACCTTAATGCCGGGCAAATTCATCTCCGATTTAGGGGATATGATACGTACTTATCTTTGTGCTTTTTCTGAAAACGAGAAAGATCTTAACAAGATAAAAATCAGATTGCCTTATTTCGAAGCTACAGTTAAAGGTTATTTATCTGAAATGGCATCAATTTTAACTCCTACGGAAAAGGAATTGATTTTGTTTTCGGGCAAATACATGGTTTATATGCAAGCTTTGCGTTTTTTAACTGATTACTTAAAAGGAAGCATATATTATCCTATTACCTATCCAGCACAAAATTTAGATAGAGCTAAAAATCAGTTTAAGCTCTTAAGCGAGTTGTTCGAAAGTGAAAAGATTTTGCAGGATATAATTGAAGAATGTTTATCTTAAAGTTATAAAATCTTAATTATGTCGCAGTTAAATAACGAACTCAAAAAAGAATTTCAAATTGAAAGGATGATTTTGTTTACTGATGCCGTTTTTGCAATTGCAATAACATTATTAGTAATTGAAATAAAGCCACCTCATATACACGTTGGAATGAGTAATGAGCAAATTTTAAGTCAGTTATCTGATCTAAATCCTCTTTTTATCGGTTTTATCGTAAGTTTTTTCGTCATTGCAATCTATTGGCGCTCTCACCATCGTTTATTTTCATTTATTAAAGATTATGATGACAAACTTATTTGGTTGAATTTCTTATTTCTATTTACCATTATTTTAATGCCTTTTAGTTCGGCCTATTATAGTGAGCATTTTGGTTATAACGTACCTTTTTACTTTTATTGTTGTAATGTTGCAGCCACAGGTTTTGCTAATTATGCATTATTGGCATACATTATCAAACACAGAGGTAAAATAGCAGATGGTTTTGATGACTTAAGAAGTAGGCAATTAGCGAGATGGCGCACTTTAATTGTTCCTGTCATTTTTATTTTAGGCATTTTAACTTCAATGTTGCTTCCTGCTAAAATCCAAACCTTAAGTAGACTATTACCAATATTAATTTGGCCCGCTCTAACCATATTAAATAAATCTTTTGGACCAAAATCAGAAAAAATAGCACCCTCTACTAAAAGGAAATTGAAATAACCATTAACTAGTTAAGAGCAATCAATCTTTACTGTTACTTAAATGTATTTCAAAAAAAAGCGTCACTGAATTAATCAGCAACGCTTTTTATATTTATATCTTCGGACTCTTGGTCTTCAGATTCTGACTATTTTTTCTCGTCGTCTTTTACTTCTTCAAAATCAACATCAGTAACAGTATCGCCACCTTGTTGAGCATCTGCTTGTGGCGCTCCATCTTGTGGTTGACCATCTTGACCTGCTTTGTACATTTCTTCTGAAGCTACGTTCCAAGCATTTTGCAATTCTTCTTGAGCTGCATCAATATCTGCAAAGTTACGAGACAAATGAGCTGCTTTTAATTTCTCTAAACCAGCTTCGATTGGAGCTTTTTTATCATCAGACAATTTATCACCAAACTCTTTCAATTGTTTCTCAGTAGAGAAAATCAAGGCATCAGCACCGTTAATTTTATCCGCTTCTTCTTTTTGTTTAGCATCTGCTTCAGCGTTAGCTTCAGCTTCTTCTTTCATTTTTTTGATCTCTTCATCAGTTAAACCAGATGAAGCTTCGATACGGATTTTTTGCTCTTTACCAGTAGCTTTATCTTTAGCACTTACGTGTAAAATACCGTTTGCATCAATATCAAAAGCAACTTCTACTTGAGGTACGCCACGAGGTGCAGGTGGAATTCCGTCTAAAATAAAACGACCAATTGTACGGTTTTGAGCAGCCATTGGACGCTCACCTTGTAAAATATGGATTTCTACCGAAGGCTGATTATCAGCAGCTGTAGAGAAAGTTTCTGCTTTTTTAGAAGGGATAGTTGTGTTAGCTTCAATCAATTTTGTCATTACACCACCCATGGTTTCAATACCTAAAGAAAGTGGAGTAACATCTAATAACAATACATCTTTAACTTCACCAGTTAAAACACCACCTTGAATAGCAGCACCAATTGCTACAACTTCATCAGGGTTTACACCTTTACTTGGATCTTTACCGAAGAAAGATTTAACTGCTTCTTGAATTGCAGGAATACGAGTTGAACCACCTACTAAGATAATTTCGTCGATATCACCAACTTTTAAACCAGCATTTTTTAAAGCAGATTTACAAGGATCAATTGTACGTTTAATTAAATCGCCAGCCAATTGCTCAAATTTAGCACGACTTAACGTTCTAACTAAGTGTTTTGGTCCACTAGCATCAGCAGTAATATAAGGTAAGTTGACTTCTGTAGAAGTTGTACTTGATAATTCAATTTTTGCTTTTTCAGCAGCTTCTTTTAAACGTTGTAATGCCATTGGATCTTGACTTAAATCCATTCCATTTTCGTTTTTAAATTCAGCAGCTAACCAATCGATAATTACGTGGTCAAAGTCATCACCACCTAAGTGTGTATCACCATCAGTAGATTTTACTTCAAAAACGCCATCACCTAATTCTAATACAGAAACGTCA
>NZ_JBAZRL010000072.1:0-10204 GCF_041662865.1 Pedobacter sp. | reverse complement strand
GCAGGAATAACACGAAATACCGTTATTGAATTATGCAATGTGTTAGATATTGAAGTTGTAGAAAAAAAAATCAGCGTTGTAGAATTAAAAAAAGCGGATAGTGCATTTTTCTGTGGTACTGCGACTGAAATTATTGGCATCCATACTATTGATGATGTGGTTTATAAACAAAAGTGGAATGATAGCATTGGCGCTACGATACAAAGAGCCTATAAAAACTTAGTATTGGAGAAAGTAAATTATGAAGTAATAATTTAGGTTTTAACACAGCCTGAACAAGTGAACTAAGGAACCAATTGAATAAATAGAAATGAACGAAATCAATAAATACAGTAAAACATTTACACAAGATCCAACACAACCAGCAGCACAAGCCATGTTGTATGGAATCGGATTAACAGATGCGGATATGGAAAAAGCGCAAGTTGGCATTGCAAGTATGGGTTACGATGGAAACACCTGCAATATGCATCTTAACGATTTAGCTAAAGATGTGAAAACTGGTGTTTGGAAAAATGATTTAGTTGGATTGGTTTTTAACACAATTGGTGTGAGTGATGGTATGAGCAATGGTACCGATGGTATGCGTTATTCATTAGTTAGTCGTGACGTAATTGCAGATAGTATCGAAACTATTTGTGGTGGTCAATATTACGATGGCATAATTGCAATTCCGGGTTGTGATAAAAATATGCCAGGTGCAATTATGGCAATGGCTCGTTTAGATCGTCCTTCGATTATGGTTTATGGTGGAACAATTGCACCAGGATATTATAAAGGAGAAGAATTAAACATCGTTTCTGCGTTTGAAGCTTTAGGACAGAAAATCTGTGGCAATCTTTCTGAAGAAGATTATCAAGGAATCATCAAACATACTTGCCCGGGTGCAGGTGCATGTGGCGGTATGTACACTGCAAATACAATGGCAGCAGCAATTGAGGCTTTAGGAATGAGTTTACCGTACTCTTCTTCAAATCCAGCGGTAAGTGATGAGAAAAAACAAGAGTGTTTGAATGCTGGAAAATACATCAAAATCCTTTTAGAAAAAGATATTAAACCATCTGATATTATGACGAGAAAAGCATTTGAGAATGCAATTCGCTCTATCATTATCTTAGGTGGAAGTACAAACGCAGTGTTGCATTTTATTGCAATTGGAAAATCGGTTGGTGTAGAAATTACGCAAGACGACTTCCAAAAAATGAGTGATGTAACGCCTGTTCTTGCCGATTTTAAACCAAGCGGCAAATACTTAATGCAAGATTTACATCAATATGGTGGTATTCCCGCTGTAATGAAATATTTATTGAATGAAGGTTTACTACATGGCGATTGCTTAACCGTAACTGGAAAGACGGTAGCAGAGAATTTAGCTGATGTGAAATCAGTTATGGATTATGATCAAAAAATCATCCAAAAAATAAGTGAGCCGCTTAAAGCTTCTGGCCATTTACAAATTCTTTATGGAAATCTAGCCGAAAAGGGTTCAGTGGCAAAAATAAGTGGAAAAGAAGGCGAAAAATTTGAAGGCCCAGCTCGTGTATTTGATGGCGAACATGATTTAATTGCTGGTATTTCTAGCGGACGAGTGAAACCTGGCGACGTGATCGTAATTAAGAATGCTGGTCCAGTTGGCGCTCCTGGAATGCCGGAAATGTTAAAACCAACATCAGCAATTATCGGTGCTGGATTGGGTAAATCGGTAGCTCTAATTACAGATGGTCGTTTTTCTGGCGGCACACACGGTTTTGTAGTTGGCCATATTACTCCAGAAGCTTACAAAGGTGGGTTAATTGGTTTAGTGGAAAATGATGATCCTATTTTAATTGATGCTGTAAACAACATCATCAGTTTACAAGTAAATGAAGAAATTATCGCTGAGCGAAGAAAAAACTATAAACAGCCTGCCCTAAAAGTAAGTAAAGGTGTACTTTATAAATATGCTAAAACAGTTTCAGACGCAGCAAGTGGTTGTGTTACAGACGAATACTTATAACTCACAAAAGGAATTAAGAAGCTAAAGAATTTAGAATAAAGACTATGGAAACTGCACAGGAAACAATACAAGCGACTGAGGCTAAAGCAGAAACCTCAACAAAAACTTTCAAGGGAACTGGCTCACAAGTTCTTTTAAATGGATTAATTGAAGAAGGTGTACATACCATTTTTGGTTACCCAGGTGGTGCAATTATGCCAATTTATGATGCATTATATGATTATTCAGATAAATTAAAACATATTTTGGTGCGTCATGAGCAAGGTGGAATTCACGCTGCTCAAGGTTTTGCCAGAGCAAGTGGTGAGGTTGGTGTTGTTTTTGCAACTAGCGGACCAGGCGCAACAAATTTAGTAACAGGTTTAGCTGATGCACAAATTGACAGTACTCCCCTAGTTTGTATAACTGGACAAGTTTTTGCTCATTTATTGGGAACTGATGCTTTTCAGGAAACTGATGTGATTAATATTACAACACCAGTTACCAAATGGAATTATCAAGTTACCGATGCTAACGAAATCCAAGAAGTTTTAGCTAAAGCATTTCATATTGCTAAAAGCGGTAGACCAGGTCCTGTTTTAATTGATATTACCAAAAACGCACAGTTACAAATCGAAGAGTTTCCTGAATATGTAAAATGCAATCATATTCGAAGCTATCGTCCAAAACCAAAAGTTAGAGTACAATATATTGAGCAAGCAGCAGAATTAATTAATGCAGCTAAAAAACCTTTTATATTATTCGGACAAGGTGTTGTTTTAGGTAAAGCAGAAGAAGAATTTAAAGCATTCATCAATAAAACTGGAATCCCAGCTGCCTGGACAATTATGGGTGAAGGTGCAATTCCAACTTCTCATCCTTTAAATGTGGGTATGTTGGGTATGCATGGTAATTATGGACCAAATGTTTTAACTAATGAAGCTGATGTAATTATTGCCATTGGAATGCGTTTTGACGATCGTGTAACTGGTCGTTTAGATAAATATGCAAAGCAAGCTAAAATTGTTCATTTAGACATTGATCCAGCTGAAATTGATAAAAATGTGAAAGCCGATGTTGGCGTTTGGGGCGATTGTAAAGAGACATTACCACTATTAACCAATTTGGTAAATGAGAATAAGCATGAAGATTGGTTAGCTAAATTTAGAGACTACAACCAACAAGAAATAGATCAAGTAATTACGCCAGAGCTTTTCCCAACTGGGGATGAAATTACCATGGGCGAAGTGTTGCGTAACATCAACGAAATTTGTGGAGGTGATGCCGTAATTGTTACGGATGTTGGTCAGCACCAAATGGTAGCATGTCGTTATGCTAAATTTAACAACACTCGGAGTAATATCACATCTGGTGGATTAGGCACCATGGGTTTTGGTTTACCAGCAGCAATTGGCGCTAAGTATGGCGCACCAGATAAAACAGTAATTGCCATAATTGGTGATGGCGGTTTCCAAATGACACCGCAAGAATTAGGTACCATAATGCAATTCGGCGCAGCTGTAAAAATTCTGATTTTAAATAATCGTTTTTTAGGAATGGTTCGCCAATGGCAAGAATTATTTAACGACAAGCGCTATTCTTCAGTTAACATTACCAGTCCTGATTTTGTAGCATTAGCAAAAGCTTACTATATCGAAGCGGATAAAGTTGATGAACGTGTCAACTTAAGAAAAGCGTTGGAAACGATGATAAATCATGAAGGTTCTTACCTACTAGAAGTGATGGTTGGAAGAGAAAACAACGTTTTCCCGATGGTGCCTCAAGGTTGTAGTGTAAGTGAAATTAGATTAAAATAATTGAGCAATTAAAAGAGAGAAAAATGAGTACAATAGATCATTTCGAAAATAAAAGTGCCCCTCTAATTGATGGGAAAGAAGAATATACGATAACAGTTTATGCAGAAAATCGCATTGGTTTATTAAATAGAATTGCTATTATTTTTTCTAAAAGAAAAATAAACATTGAGAGTTTAAACACCTCTCCATCTGAAATTGAAGGCATTCACCGTTTTAATATTGTGATACACGAAGGTTACGAAGTAGTTAGAAAACTTGCCCGTCAGATTGAAAAACAAATTGAAGTATTAAAAGTATATTTTAATACAAATGATGAAATTATTTGGCAAGAACTAGCACTTTACAAAGTATCGACTGATGAAATTGCAGAGAAAGTAACTGTTGAGCGCTTGTTAAGACAATATGGCGCAAGTGCGGTAGTTATTCGTAAAGATTATACTGTTTTTGCTGTGACTGGACATAAAGAAGAGACTGATGCTTTAATTGCTGCTTTAGAGCCTTACGAATTAATTGAATTTGTACGGAGTGCAAGAGTTGCAATTATTAAAGATAGTGCAGGTTTCCACGAAAAACTGAAAGAATTTGAAGCTATTGAGCCAGGTGAAGAATTAATAGAAAATGAGTTTCTAGAAAAAGGCTCAAAGATATTTACGATGTAGAACACCGTCGGAAAGATACTACGGTTGAGATGAAGAAGGAATGGAGTTAATAAACCCGATTGAAATGAAAAGCCCACAGCGTAGCGAGGACTTGAAATGAAAAGCGGGACAGAAGAAACCGAAAAGCGCTGAACCTGCTTTTCAAAATAAAAATTGAAACATAAACTAATAAAGAAATAAACAAAAACAATGGCAAATTATTTTAACACATTACCACTTAGAGAAAAACTAAACCAATTGGGCGTTTGCGATTTTATGGACAGTTCTGAATTTTTAGACGGTGTAAATGCTTTAAAAGGTAAGAAAATGGTAATTGTAGGTTGTGGTGCACAAGGTTTAAACCAAGGTTTGAATTTAAGAGATAGCGGTTTAAATATTGCTTATGCATTGCGTAAAGAAGCTATCGAAGGCAAAAGAGATTCTTGGAAAAATGCTACTGATAACAATTTTACTGTTGGTACGTATGAAGAATTAATTCCGACAGCTGATGTGGTAATTAACCTTACTCCAGACAAACAACATACCTCGGTGGTAAATGCAGTAATGCCATTGATGAAAGAAGGCGCTACATTATCTTACTCGCATGGTTTTAACATTGTAGAAGAAGGTACGCAAATTCGCAAAGACTTAACCGTGATTATGGTTGCTCCAAAATGTCCTGGAAGTGAAGTTAGGGCAGAATATGTAAGAGGTTTTGGCGTACCAACTTTAATTGCTGTGCACCCAGAAAACGATCCACAAGGGAAAGGTTTAGCGCAAGCGAAAGCATATTGCGTGGGTACTGGCGGACATAAAGCAGGTGTGTTAAAATCATCTTTTGTGGCCGAAGTAAAATCTGACTTAATGGGTGAACAAACCATTTTGTGTGGTTTGTTGCAAACTGGCTCTATCCTATCTTTTGATAAAATGATTGAAAAAGGAATTGACGCTGGTTATGCTTCTAAATTGGTTCAATATGGTGTGGAAGTAATTACTGAAGCTTTAAAACAAGGTGGTATTACTGCCATGATGGATAGATTGAGTAATCCTGCTAAAATTAAAGCATTTGAAATTTCAGAAGAATTGAAAGATATCATGCGTCCGTTGTTTCAAAAACACCAAGATGATATTATGAGCGGTGAATTTAGCCGTATCATGATGGAAGATTGGGCAAATGGTGATAAAAATTTATTGGCTTGGAGAGCTGAAACTGGTGAAACTGCTTTTGAAAAAACACCAGCTGGTGATGTAAAAATTGGTGAGCAAGAATATTTCGATAACTATACTTTGATGGTTGCATTTGTGAGAGCGGGTGTTGAATTAGCTTTCGAAACTATGGTTCAGGCAGGTATTAAACCAGAATCTGCGTATTACGAATCATTACACGAAACGCCACTAATTGCGAATACAATTGCTCGTAAAAAATTGTTCGAAATGAACCGTGTAATTTCTGACACTGCGGAATACGGGTGTTATTTATTCGATCAAGCTTGTAAACCATTATTAGCTGACTTTATGAAAAAAGTAGATACTGATTTAGTTGGTAAAAACTTTAACGATGGTAAAGATGGCGCAGTAGATAACAGAACTTTAATTGCAGTAAATGAGGCTATTCGTTCTCATGAGGTAGAGCAAATTGGTGCTACATTACGTAAAGCGATGACAGCAATGAAATCAATTAAAACAGCATAAAAATAACAAACCTTGCAGGCTTTAAAAACTGTAAGGTTAAAATAATAAACAAGATGTCAAAAACATTAGTAGAAAAAATTTGGGATGCCCACGTAGTAAAAAGTGAAGCAGGATTTCCTGATATTTTATACATTGATACCCATTTCATTCATGAGGTGACTAGTCCTCAAGCTTTTGATGGTTTGCGCAAACGCGGATTACCTTTGTTTAGACCAAAGCAGACCATTGCTACAGCTGATCATAATGTGCCAACTTTAAATCAGCATTTGCCGATTAAAGAGGAACTTTCTAGGTATCAGGTAGATATGTTAACAAAAAATTGTGCAGAATTTGGCGTTGAACTATATGGTTTAGGGCATCCTTTTCAAGGCATTGTTCACGTAATTGGGCCAGAATTAGGAATTACTCAACCTGGAGCAACTATAGTTTGTGGTGATAGTCATACATCTACACATGGTGCTTTTGGTAGCATCGCCTTTGGCATTGGCACTTCTCAGGTTGAGCAAGTAATGGCAACGCAATGTTTATTGCAGCAAAAACCTAAAACCATGAAAATTGAAGTGAATGGTGAAACAGGTGTTGGTGTAAGTGCAAAAGACATTATCCTTTATATTATTTCTCAAATTTCTGCGGCTGGCGGAACTGGTTATTTTATTGAATATGCAGGTTCGGCAATTACTTCTTTAAGTATGGAAGCCAGAATGACCATCTGCAATATGAGTATCGAAATGGGTGCTCGTGGCGGATTAATTGCTCCTGACGAAACTACTTTTGAATATTTAAAAGGCAGAGAATTTAGTCCGAAAGGAGAAGATTGGGATAAAGCAGTGGCGAATTGGAAAACTTTATATAGTGATGCTGATGCCCATTTTGATGAAGTTTTAACCTTTAATGCTGCTGATATTGAACCAATGATTACCTATGGTACAAACCCAGGCATGGGGATGGGCATTACTCAAAATGTACCTGCAACTGATAAGCAGGCTATTCCTGAACAATTATCGTATCAAAAAGCATTAGATTATATGGGCATTGCCGATAATTCTCCCTTATTGGGAAAACCAATCGACTATGTTTTTATTGGTTCATGTACCAACTCTAGAATGGAAGATTTACGGGAAGTTGCACATTTTGTAGAAGGAAAGCATAAAGCTGATGGTGTTACCGTATGGATTGTTCCTGGCTCTAAACAGATTGAGCAACAAGCAATTGCCGAAGGTTTGGATAAAATATTTGAAGCCGCTGGTTTCCAATTACGTGAACCTGGTTGTAGTGCTTGTTTAGGAATGAATGAGGACAAAATTCCGGCAGGAAAATATTGTGTTTCTACATCGAATAGAAATTTCGAAGGAAGACAAGGACAAAATGCGAGAACATTATTGGCTAGTCCACTTACAGCCGCAGCCGCTGCAGTGACTGGGCGAATTACGGATGTGAGAGAATTATTAGAAGAACACGTATAAAAATTAAAAAGAGATGCCAGAAATATATTGGGATAGCAAATTATACGACAAACAACATCATTTTGTTTCTGATTATGGAGCAGATGTTGTGCAATGGCTTGCTCCAAAAACTGGTGAACATATTTTAGATGTAGGTTGCGGAACTGGTCAATTAGCTGCTGAAATTGCAGAAAGTGGTGCAGTTGTAATTGGAGTTGATGCTTCTTTTGAAATGATTAATAGTGCAAAAGCTGCTCATCCTAATTTATATTTCGAAGTAGTTGATGCAACTAAGTTGCCTTATGAAAACACTTTTGATGCCATTTTTAGCAACGCAACTTTCCATTGGATAGAAAATCAAGATGCATTAATTGAAGGGTTATATAAAAGTTTAAAAACCGGTGGCAGATTAACTGCTGAGTTTGGTGGTAAAGGAAATGTTAAAAGTATAACAGATGCAATAGAATCCGCAGCTCACCAATTGGGTTTAACCAATCAGATTACTACAAATTTTTGGTTTTTCCCATCAGTAAGCACTTATACTACCTTATTAGAAAAACAAGGTTTTGAAGTTGAACAAGCTTGGTTATTTGACAGGCCAACACCATTAAATGGCGAAAACGGAATGTATGATTGGATTAGTCAATTTGCTCAACATGCATTTAAAAAACTAACAACAACACAGATCGAAGAAGTCAAAAATTTAGCCGTACAAATACTAAAACCTAATTATTTTAAGAACGGAGAATGGGTTGCAGATTATAGAAGATTGAGAATTAAAGCTTGGAAGAAATAAGCCTAGAAGAAAGTAATTAATAAAAGAATGAGAAAGTTCGAAAAATTAACATCGGCTATAGTGCCTTTAAATATAGAAAACATTGATACCGACCAGATTATACCTGCAAGGTTTTTGAAAGCAACTACACGAGAAGGTTTTGGTGAAAATTTATTCTGCGATTGGCGTTATGATGAAAATCGTAATCCAAAACCAGATTTTGTTTTAAATGATAAAACATATAGCGGGAAAATATTAGTGGCTGGTAAAAATTTTGGTTGCGGCAGTAGTCGTGAGCATGCAGCTTGGGCTATACAAGATGCTGGTTTTGATGCCGTAGTAAGCAGTTTTTTTGCAGATATTTTTAAGGGAAATGCCTTAAACAATGGCCTTTTACCAGTTCAAGTGAGTGATGATTTTTTGCATCAACTATTTATTGAAGTGGCAAAAAATCATGAAAATGAAGTTGAAATTGATTTAGAAAAACAAACTATTACGATACTAAGTACAGGTCAACAAGAAACTTTTGAGATTAATGCGTATAAAAAATCATGTTTAATTAATGGTTACGATGATATCGATTTCATCTTAAACCAAAAACAATTAATAGCAGAATTCGAGCAAACAAAATAATGATACAACCAGTCGTCCTTATTAAAAATTTAAACTTAAAATACCAACACAAATTGGTGTTAGAGGATTTAAATTGGACAATAAATAGTGGAGAAAACTGGTTATTAAGCGGTAAAAGTGGAAGTGGAAAAACTTCATTAGTTAAACTAATTGCTGGATTAACTGGTGGTTCTGGAGATATCACAATCGAATTTGATCCCTCTCATAAGTTATCCGCAAAAGCATTGTATGTTGCAAGTTGGTATCAATTTAAAGATTTAGAAGGCGAATCTAATTTTTATTATCAGCAACGCTACAATAGTCAACAAGCACATCGCACACATACGGTTTATGCAGAATTACTAAACTACGGTAAGGAAAATCAGCTTGAATTTAATGAACTTGAAAATATTTTAAGTGCTTTAGGATTTTCTGAATTGAAAGATGTTCAGTTAATTCAATTATCAAGTGGAGAACATAAAAAACTGCAACTGGTTAAAGCGATATGGCTAAAACCACAGTTGTTAATTTTAGATCAACCTTACACAGGTTTAGATGCACTTTCTCGTAAAAATCTGGGCGCATTATTAAACGATATTTCCTCCGAAGGTGTGCAGTTGATTATGATTACTGATCCAAGTGAATTGCCTACATGTATTAATCGCTTTGCTGAAATAAAAGATGGACGTTTAACTGTTTCTAAATCATTGGAATCCATTTCGGTTTTACCTAAAAAGATCGTGAAAACCATTCCAAATTTTTTAAGTAAAGCCCCTGTTTCTAGTGCAGAAATTTTAATCAGTATGACTGATGTAAATATTAGTTATGGGGATAAGAGGGCGTTAAAACACATAAACTGGGAAGTTAAAAATGGAGAAAAATGGTTATTACAAGGTCATAATGGATCAGGGAAATCAACTTTGTTAAGCTTAGTAAATGGCGATCATCCTCAAGCATATGCGAATAACATTCATCTTTTTGGCAATAAAAGAGGGAGTGGAGAAAGCATTTGGGAAATTAAAGCGCATATAGGTTTAATATCGCCAGAATTACATTGGTATTTTGATGCAACATCAACGGTTTTTCAAAGCATCGCCTCTGGTTTCTTCGATAGTTCGGGTTTATTGAAAACAATTGGCGCAGAAAAACAGGCTCAAGTTGAAGAACTAATTGACTATTTCGAGCTCAATGAATATAAAAATGAATTATTAAAGGTGCTTCCTCTTGGCAAACAAAGGTTGGTTTTATTAGCG
>NZ_JBAZRL010000071.1:0-11652 GCF_041662865.1 Pedobacter sp. | reverse complement strand
ATTTCGATCTGCATAAACCAAAAAAGATAAGTGCTAATCTTCAAAACATTGAAAACAATCTATAAATATATTGCTGCTCTTATCTTCCCAATAAGTCTAACTAGTTGTAAACAGAAAAGTAATAGTAAGTACTTGATACTATATGGGTGGAAGAAGATAACAAATCCTTTAAGTATTCATCCATAGAAAATACAGATGGTTCGGATAGGGTGGATGATAACACAAAGTTTACACGTAATGAAAGACCCAATGAATTTGGATATGGAAAAATGTCCATCAGGCAAGGTAATAAATATACAGAGCAGATTATGGATATTAATAGAAAACCATTATTGCCAGCTAGTATCGAATTTTTAGTAAAAACTATTCAGGGTCATAAAGCGTTGGTAGAAATGAGTGAAGGCTTTGTTTTTATTGATCTGCATGAGAAGATTAATGAGACTTATCTCGAAAATCAAATACATTATGATTTTGCTTGTCCATATTCATGTGGTTTAGCTCTAGTAGATTTGAACGAAAAAAGTTTTTTTATCGACGAAAAAGGAAAACGTGTATTTGATACTAACTTTGAATTTGCGGAGTCCTTTTATGAAGGAACTGCATTAGTGAAAAATGCGAATAAATATTTTATCATAAATACCAATGGTGAAAAAATAGCAGATGTTAACTATGATCAAATCTCATCATACAGCCCACAGGTTTGGCAAGTAATAAACATTAAAAAAGAGACGTACAAAAGTGGATTTATTGACCGAACTGGTAGACAGGTGAGTGAAATCATTTATGATGAGGTATATTATAGTGAAGAATGGCATAGGGGTTGGGTAAGAATAAAAAATAAATTCGGATTTCTAGATGAATATGGTCAGGTGATAATTCCGATCAAATACGATGCCGCTGAAATTTTTAATAATCAGGGACAAGCATTTGTGAAGTTGGGCGATAGGGAATTCTATATTAATGTGAGCGGGAAAGAAGAAGAGGAGAAATAGGGCGTAATAATCAACACAATTCCCAAATGTTTAATTATTTGTAAAAATCTAAAAGCATTAATTCAACTTCCACTCAAAAAACCTTATTTTCATCAAAAAATTATATTGATGAAGAATTTCTTTTTACTAGCACTCACAAGTTTATGTTTATCTGCAAGTGCACAAGATAATTTCGGGCCTGTTTTTAAACAGATTAATACTGAAGTACAAAATAATTCAAATGCTTATAGCACATTAAAAGATGCTTCAACAACAATCGGACATCGTTTAACAGGTTCTGCAAATGGTGCAAAGGCAGAAGAATACACTTACAATTTATTGAAATCTTATGGTTGCGATGTTAAATACCAACCTTTTGAAGTAGAGAGTTGGGATAGAAAAACAATTGCTGTTAAAATAGGTAATTCTGCTAATGATCTAGCGCCAATGAAAGCTGTTACATTGGCTCACTCTCCAGTATCTGCGAAAGTAACTGCTGATCTAATTGATGTTGGTAACGGTCTGGAAGCAGATTATCAGTCATTGGGTGATAAAGTGAAAGGTAAAATTGCTTTAATCTACTTAGGTGTATTGCCAGGTTCTCCAAATGGAACAGCATCCCTTCATCGTTCTGAAAAAACATCTATTGCTACAAAATATGGTGCAGTTGGCGTAATTATTATTAATACCGTAAAAGATGGCGTTTTGTTAACAGGAACAGCATCGGTTACAGGTAAATTAATTCCAATTCCTGCAGTTTGCATTGGTTTAGAAAATGGAATGGCATTAAAAGAAAAGTTAAAAACAGCTAACCAAATTGCATCAATTGAAATGACCAATTTCTCTGGATTAATTAAAGCTCGTAATGTAATTGCTACTTTTAAAGGAACAGAATTTCCTAAAGAAAAAATTGTTGTTGGTGGACATTTAGATAGTTGGGATTTAGCTACTGGTGCTATTGATAATGGAATAGGATCTTTTTCTGTAATTGATATGGCTCGTACATTTAAAAAACTAAATCTTAAAACCAAAAGAACAGTAGAATTTGTCTTATTTATGGGCGAAGAACAAGGTTTATTAGGTTCTAAAGCATACATAGCTCAAGCTAAACAAAATGGCACACTAGATCAGGTTCACTTTATGTTAAATTATGATATGACGAATGACCCAAAGGGATTTTCGACGACGAGAAAAGAAATGGAACCTTTGTTTAAAGGTTGGGGAGGAGAAGTAGCTCAAGTGGATACTAATTTTAAAAACTTATTTCAAGCAGGTGCTGGTTTACATAGCGATCACCAACCGTTTATGTTAGAAGGAATA
This sequence comes from Pedobacter sp., assembly GCF_041662865.1. Classification (GTDB taxonomy): domain Bacteria; phylum Bacteroidota; class Bacteroidia; order Sphingobacteriales; family Sphingobacteriaceae; genus Pedobacter. The sequence goes on along the minus strand of NZ_JBAZRL010000071.1, from coordinate 9,361 downwards.
CCTACTGGTGGTGGTTTTGGTGGCAGATTGCCGAATAATTCTGGCCCTTACTATCACTCTGATGGAGATCTGTTTAAATTGGTAGATGAGCAGGAACTGAAAAATACAGTACGCTATTCAGCTATGCTTACCTATGCTTTAGCAAATACACCAAAAATTCCTGTTGCAAAACAAAACGAAAAAGATTTGGAAGTATTTTTAGAAAGTCAGAATTTAAAAGAACCCCTAAAAATTGCAGGTGAGTGGAGGTGGAAAGACTAGTTAGTTAGTTTTTTAGATGTTTGGTTTTTTGGGTGTGAAACCTAATAAACCAAACAACAAATCAACAAAAAAGCTAAGAGTTAATGTAGCTTTCTAATTGAGAAATTGTTTGCTTTTGATCGGCGATAATAAATTTCACCACATCTCCAATTGAAACCATTCCAGCTACTTTATCTGCTGACATAACGGGTAAGTGTCTGATGTGTTTGTCTGTCATGGTTTGCATGCACAGCTCAATACTATCTGATGGACTTACGGTAATAGGAGTAGTAGTCATCGCATCACTAATTAATGTGTCTTTTGATGATTTACCCAACAACACGATTTTTCTAGCATAATCTCGCTCTGTAAAAATGCCTAGTAACCTTTCATCATCCATAATTAATAACGCACTAATATTTTTCTCTGTCATTATTTTAAGTGCATCTAATACAGATGTATTGGTAGTAACACTGTAAATCTGAACAGGCTTGGTATTAAGAATTTGTTGTACGGTCTTCATAAGAGTTTGTTTATTAGTCACTTAAATTTAGTGAAAAAAACTTTAATTCCAAATAGAGAAATTATGAAAACAAAAGATTAGTATGTTGGCAGTTTAAATATGAATAATTTTTTTCTGTGCTGCCTTCCAACTCAGATATTTTTCTAAATCCTTAGCAACCTGTTTATATACCAGACTTAAAATCAGAGCATCATCTACAAACCCTAAACCTGCAATAAAATCAGGAATAAGATCCAAGGGTGAGATGAAATACAATAATCCTCCAACAATTGCAACGATGGAACCTTTTGGGATAGCAGTATAACTTCCATTAGAGTAAGCTTTGGCTACTTCAAAAAGTAATAGTAATTGGTCCCAAATATCAGTTAAAACTCCTTTATGTTTATCGGCTTTTTTCAATCCTTCTTGCACTTTTTTGAAAGTGTTATTTTTATTGAGAAGAAGTTGTTGTGCACTTTTTTTGAAGATATTAAATCTGCTGGTGAGTTTATTTAAGTCCATAGATAATCATTTTAAATTATCTATCAATAAGCATACCTAATTAAAGCATTTTCAATATCTCATCTACATACTTGCGCTCATTTGCTAAGCGAGGAACTTTATGTTGACCACCTAATTTACCACAAGCTTTAAGCCATTTGTAAAATGTATCTGTTGGTGCGTTATGAACTTTAGGGCGGCGTAATGCCATATCTTTAAATCGTTTTGCGTCATAATCTGAATTTACTTCACGCAAAGTCTGATCTAAAACATCTATAAACTTTTCAAAATCTTTTGGTTGCGTTTCAAATTCAATAATCCATTCGTGACCACCAACATCTTCACCTTTAAAATAAATAGGGCAAGCAGTATAATCTTTTACTTTTGCACCTGTTTCAATACACGCTTTGGTTAATGCATTTTCTGCATTATCTATAATTACTTCTTCGCCAAAAGCATTTATAAAATGTTTGGTACGACCTGTGATTTTAATCCTGAAAGGGGAAAGAGAAGTAAATTGAATGGTATCTCCAATTAAATAGCGCCATAAACCGGCGTTGGTAGTAATAATAATCGCATAGTTTTTATGAAGTTCTACTTGCTCTAATGATAACGTTTTCGGATTTTCTTCTTCTAAATCTTCTAGCGGAAGAAATTCATAAAATATGCCGTAATCAAGCATCAATAATAATTCTTCTGAATCATCTTGATCTTGTATGCCAAAAAAACCTTCAGAGGCATTATATGTTTCCAAATAATACATATCGTTAGAAGGAATGAGCTCTTTAAATTGTTCTCGATAAGGAGTAAAATTTACTGCACCATGAAAATAAAGCTCCAAATTTGGCCAAACTTCTAATAGATTTTTTTTACCAGTTAACTCGAGTACTTTTTTTGCTAAAACAATAGTCCATGTTGGTACGCCCGAAATGCTAGTTACGTTTTCTTTAATGGTGGCTTCGGCCATTCTATCCATTTTTTCTTCGTAATTATCCATTAATGCGATAGAAATATCAGGCGTTCTATAATATTCTGCCCACATGGGTAAGTTTTTTATAAGCACAGCTGATAAATCGCCATAATGAATATCTTCGCAAAGCTGATTTATCTGATGACTTCCACCTAAAACCAATCCTTTCCCAGTAAACATCTGTGTATTTGGTCGGTTATTACAGTAAATAGAAATCATATCCTTTCCACCCTTGTAATGGCATTCTTCCAAAGCTTCTTCAGATACTGGTATAAATTTACTTCTATCACTAGTGGTGCCAGATGATTTAGCAAACCACTTAATTTCTGATGGCCAAAGGATATTTTGTTCGCCTTTGAGCATGCGCTCTATATAAGGTTTTAAAGTATCATAATTTTGAATAGGTACACGTTCTTTGAACTGACCAACAGTAAGAATAGATTTATAATCGTATAATTTACCCCATTCGGTATTTTGAGCACTAGAAATTAGGGTGTGTAACCACTCTTCCTGTACATCTAGTGGATATTTCTTAAAAAGCTCAATCTGATGAATGCGCTTTTTCATATACCAGGTAAAAATAGAATTTACAATTGCCATGTGTGGTGATCCTAAGATTATAAATTTTTTCTACGAAGTACAAAATTTGAGCCTAAATACACTTTACGTACCATTTCATTGGCAGCAAGTACTTCAGGCGTGCCAGATTCTAAAATCTTTCCTTCAAAAAGCAAATAAGCTCTATCGGTAATAGATAATGTTTCTTGCACATTATGATCTGTAATCAGGATTCCTATATTCTTTTTCTTCAATTTGGCTACTATGGTTTGTATTTCTTCAACCGCAATCGGATCGACGCCTGCAAAAGGTTCGTCTAATAAAATAAAATTAGGATTTGCGGCCAAAGCACGAGCAATTTCCGTTCTACGCCGTTCACCTCCAGAAAGTAAATCGCCACGGTTTTTTCTTACTTTATGTAAACTAAATTCACTGATTAATTCTTCTAGTTTTTCGTGTCGTTCTTCCTTATTTAAATTGGTCATTTCTAAAATGGCCATAATGTTGTCTTCAACTGTTAGTTTTCTAAATACACTAGCTTCTTGTGCTAAATAACCAATTCCTTTTTGCGCCCTACGGTACATTGGATCTTTCGTAATGTCTTCGCCATCTAGTAAGATAGTGCCTTCATTCGGTTTAATTAAACCAACAATCATGTAAAAGGAAGTCGTTTTTCCAGCACCATTTGGCCCTAATAAACCAACAATCTCTCCTTGACTTACTTCAAAAGATACATGGTTTACAACTGTACGTTGCTTATATTTTTTAACCAGATTTTCGGCTCTTAAGATCATTTAAATTTTAGATTTTAGATTTATCATTGATAGCTATTCTAATCAATTTTAATTCCTTTTATATTTAATTGCAAACGCTTTTTTTCTCTCCAAACGTTTTCTTCAATAGTATAACACACAGAAAAGGTTTTGTTTGGTTCTAATTTAGTTTCAAATTCTCCTAAGCCAAAAGCGATGGCTTCAAAAATAGTGGAATTTTGTTGTTTTATGCTCAATTTTAAGTGATTTGTACCAACAATTTGTGCTGGACCAACCAAAGTTACACCCTTGCTTAAAAATACCGGCGCCATATTTTGTGGCCCAAATGGCGCCATTTGAGTTAATACACGATAAAATTTTGGGTCAATTTGGCCTAATTCTATCTCACAATCAATTTTTATTTCGGGGATAAGCAAATTAGGGCTAATGGTTGAAGCCACCACACTTTCAAATTTTTCAGAAAATGGAATTAAGTTTTCAGGTTTGATGGTTAGACCAGCAGCATACTTATGCCCACCAAACTGTTCTAATAAATCGCTGCAAGAAAGCAATGCTTCATATAAATCGTAGCCTGCAACAGATCGAGCAGAACCTGTATAATTACCATTTGATTCTGTCAACACAATAGTTGGTCGGTAATATTTCTCCGTTAAACGAGATGCAACAATACCAATTACGCCTTTGTTCCAGTTTTCCTGATAAACTACGGTAGTTTTTCTATTTATCAATAATTCACTTTCTTCAATAATTGCTAATGCTTCTAACGTAATATTTTGATCAAAAGATTTTCGCTCAGTATTTTGTGAATTTATAAATAAACTTTGCTCATCAGCTAATACTACCTCATCACTTAATAAAACTTTAACAGCATCTTTTGCATCGCCCATTCGCCCTGCGGCATTAATACGTGGAGCTAATAAAAATACAACATCGGTGATAGAATAGCTTTCGGTTTTGCCAGCAATTTGCATTAACGCTTTTAAACCACAACACGGATTTTCGTTTAGTTTTATCAACCCAAAATGAGCCATCACTCTATTTTCATCAACAATAGGCACAATATCTGCGGCAATACTTACCATGCATAAATCTAAATATTGCTCATATTTTTCATCTGGTAAATCATTGGCTTGGCAATAGGCTTGCGCCAATTTAAAACCAATACCACAACCAGATAATTCTTTAAAAGGATAGTCGCAATCTGCTCGTTTAGGATCTAGTACAGCAATTGCATTTGGCAATTCATCACCTGGTAAATGGTGATCGCAAATAATAAAATCAACTCCTAAAGAATTGGCGTAAGCAATTTTATCTACTGATCTAATTCCACAATCTAATGCAATAATTAAAGTAAATCCATTTTCTTTTGCAAAATCAATCCCAGCAGTAGAAATACCATAACCTTCCAAATGCCTATCGGGAATATAGTATGCAATTTCACTAGTAAACTGACTAAAAAAGCTATAAGTCAATGCAACTGAAGTAGTCCCATCTACATCATAATCGCCGTAAACTAGTATTCTTTCGTTATTTTGCAAAGCCGATGTAATTCTTACAATAGCTTTTTCCATATCCTTCATTAAAAAAGGATCATGCAATTGAGTGAGTGTTGGTCTAAAAAAGTATCGAGCATCCTCAAAATTAGAAATGCCTCTTTGAACTAATAATTGAGCTAAAGAGTAATCTATATTTAACTCTTGGGCAAGTGTTTTACACGTTTCTACATCGCCTTGGTCAATCTGAGCCCATCTTTTTTCCATCTAGTTCTTATTATTATTCAGTGGTTCCTATGACTATATGTTCATAGAGGTTCCATATATTTGTCCTATCGCTCGTAAATATATCATTTAATTTCTTTCCAAAAAACAACACATGTCTTTGCAAGTTCACACATTACACGAAGGTTCTTATTCAGTTGATATTACCAAAAAATTTCTTCCTTTTGACCCAACAAAACATAACCCAAAAGATAGGCCAGCATCATTATTCATTCATGTACAACCATTTTTAGTGAAGCTTGCAAATGCATTAATTTTATTTGATACAGGTTTAGGTTACAGCAACACTGATGGGAAGTTACATTTACATGAGAACATTAGAAAAGCTGGTTTCAAACCAGAGGATGTAACTATGGTATTAATGTCGCATTTACATTTCGACCATTCTGGTGGTATGGTTCATCATCTCAATGGTAAAATGGAACTTAGTTTTCCAGATGCTACTTATGTAATACAAAGAGGAGAATGGGAAACTGCCTTTACAAGTACATCCTCTTCTTATCACACAGAAATTTTTGAATTTTTACAACGAAATGCACAGCTTAAATTTGTAGAGGGCTCGGGAAAATTAACAGACGAGATCAGTTACGAATTAACTGGTGCTCACTGCCCATATCATCAAGTCTTTTTAATAAATGATGGGAAAGATAAGTTGTTTTTTGGGGGTGACGTTTTACCAGAACCCGAAGAATTGCTTCGAAAATTCATAGCTAAATATGATTTTGATGGTCGTAAAGCGATGGAACTTAGAGAAGAATTTGGACAAAAAGCTGCTGCCGAAAATTGGAAGTGCTTGTTTTATCATTCTAAAACTAAAAGCCAAGCTTTTATCGAACTAACAGAAGATCGCTTTAAAATTGTTTAATTAATATTCTAGCTCTTTTATCAATTCCTTTAAACGTTCTATAGAAAGTGGTTTTGAAATAAAACCCTTTACTGCACTATAGCTTTTCGTTTTTTCGATATCATTCTCGTAAACGGATGAAGAAAGAATGTATAAATCTACACGTTGTTCAATCCCTAAAGATTGATACGCTTCTACAAACTCCCAGCCGTTCATAACGGGCATGTTTATGTCTATCAGAATAAGATGAGGTATGGGTTGTTTTGATGAAATTATATCGTTTAAGTAATCTATTGCCTGTTGGCCATTACTTTTGGATACCATATTAATATCGTATCCAGTTTTTTCTACAATTTTTTTGATGATAAAGATATTAATATCATCATCATCTATAACCAAAAGATTGATCTTGGTATCTAACATTTAGCTCCGTGTGTGTGATGTAAAAAAGCGTTTTTTTACATAGTTAAAGGTATATATTGAAAATTGAAATAGCAATACCTTTATAAACAAAAAGACCTAATAAGTTATTAGGTCTTTTTACTTTTCGATAAAGGAAGTTTATTTCGCAGCAACTAATTTTACGCTGAAGTTAAACTCATCATAGATAAAGTTGTCACCTAGATCAGCAAAAACAGATTTAGATTTAAACTTGATGCCATATTTGGTTCTATCAACCGTAATTTTATCAGCAGTAGCAGTAATAGTTTTATCAGCATTCCATACTACATTAACAGGAAAAGTAATTGAAGTACTAACACCTTTAATCATTAAATCGCCAGTAACTGTAAAAGTTGGGCCTGATCCGTCAACTTTTTTAATTACAAAACTAGATTTTGCAAATTTATCCACGCCAAAGAAATCATCAGCTTTTAAATGTTTTTCCAAACCAGCATTTCTACCAGCATCTTTAATAGTAGTCATGTCTGCAATAAAACCACCTTGTGCCAATTTTTTGCCATTAAAAGCTAAAGTTCCTTCGCTTAAATCAACAGTGCCATTGTGGCCACCGCCAGTTTTTTTAGCCTCCCAAGTAATAGAAGATTTAGTAACATCTACTTTATAAACATCAGCTTTTGGTGTAAAAGCAATGAATGAAAAGCTAGCTATAACTGCTAGTAATAAGATTGAAGTGATTTTTAATTTCATTATTAAATTTTTTTAAGTTTTTGTAAAGATATTTAATAAATGGTGAAAGTTTCATTGATGTATGTTAAGATTTTACAAATCTTACACAAACGTTTGAGATTGCTGGATTCGTCATTTATTGGCTCTGAGGCATAAATAAGGCAGATTTTAAAGTTTGAAATGTGCTTAAAAAAGATTCTTGTTGCTTACATTAGCCAACTTAATGTAGTTTTCCAATCAACAAACACACACAAATACAACTATACTAATCATGAACCTCAAAACTCGTAAGACCACTTTTAAGGTTACCATTTTAGCGGTAACTACGGTAATTATGCTGCTGCTTTTGCAAGTGGATGTGCAAGCAAGTAGATTATCGAATTCCTTATCAGGATTTAAGTATGATTCAAAAATTACCAGCGCTAAAATTATTAATCCAACTACTGTTGAAATTCTTTACGAAGATAACAAACGCTTAACCATCGATTTTTACGGAGAGAATATTTTCAGAATGTTTCAAGATAACAATGGTGGTGTAATTAGAAATCCAGAAGCTAAACCAGCTGCACAAATTTTGGTAAATAATCCACGTAGACCTGTTTCAAAGCTTACCTTAAAGGATGAAAGTGGTCAGATTTTTATTTCAACTGCAAAAATTACACTCTTACTAGATAAAAACACAAACTTATTTAAAGTAATAAACATACAAACTCAAGCCGTAGTTGCCGAAGAAACAGAACCTATTCAATTTGAAAAAAATAGAGTTACACTTACTTTAAAAGAGAACACAGAAGAATATTTTTATGGTGGTGGCGTACAAAATGGTCGTTTTTCTCACAAAGGGAAATCAATTGCCATAGAAAACCAAAACAGCTGGACAGATGGCGGTGTTGCTTCTCCTACACCTTATTATTGGAGCACCAAAGGTTACGGCATAATGTGGTATACTTTTAAACAAGGTAGATATGATTTCGGTGCAAAAGCCAAAGGAACTGTTAAGCTTTTCCACGAGACAGATTATTTGGATTTGTTTTTCATGGTGAGCGATAGCGCAGTGCCTTTATTAAATGATTTTTATCAGTTAACAGGAAACCCAGTATTGTTACCCAAATTCGGGTTTTACGAGGGCCATTTAAATGCATTCAACCGCGATTATTGGAAAGAAGATCCGGCAGGAATTTTATTTGAAGATGGGAAAACCTACAAAGAAAGCCAAAAGGACAATGGAGGAATTAAAGAATCGTTGAATGGTGAAAAAAATAACTATCAATTTTCTGCTCGTGGCGTAATTGATAGATACAAAAAACACGATATGCCATTAGGGTGGATCTTGCCAAACGATGGGTATGGTGCTGGTTATGGTCAAACACAAACCTTAGATGGCAACATTCAAAATCTAAAAAGCTTTGGCGATTATGCTCGCAAAAACGGAGTAGAAATTGGCTTATGGACACAATCTGATTTACATCCAAAGCCAGAAGTTACCCCTTTATTGCAACGTGATATTTTAAAGGAAGTGAGAGATGCAGGCGTTAGGGTACTTAAAACCGATGTAGCTTGGGTTGGTGCGGGTTACTCATTCGGGTTAAATGGAGTAGCCGATGTTGGTCAAACTATTCCATATTATGGAAATGATAGCCGACCATTTATTATCTCATTAGATGGTTGGGCAGGCACACAACGTTATGCAACCATTTGGTCAGGAGATCAAACTGGAGGTGCTTGGGAATATATTCGTTTCCACATTCCAACCTATATTGGTTCAGGTTTATCTGGTCAGCCAAACATTACATCAGATATGGATGGTATTTTTGGTGGTAAAAATGTACCAGTAAACATTAGAGATTTCCAATGGAAAACATTCACGCCAATGCAATTAAACATGGATGGATGGGGCTCAAGTCAAAAATATCCACATGCACAAGGAGAACCAGCCGCCTCCATCAATCGTAACTATTTAAAACTTAAATCAGAGTTATTACCATACAGTTATAGCGTTGCAAAAGAAGCAGTAAATGGTTTGCCAATCATCAGGGCATTATTTTTAACTCATCTAAATGCTTTTAA
>NZ_JBAZRL010000070.1:0-11732 GCF_041662865.1 Pedobacter sp. | reverse complement strand
GCAAATAAAGCTAAGGAAGTTAAAGCAGCAGAAGCAATCGCAAATCCTTTTCCAGTTGCTGCGGTTGTGTTACCTACGGCATCTAAATTATCGGTACGCTCACGAACTTCTGGAGGTAATTGGCTCATTTCTGCAATACCACCTGCGTTATCTGCAATTGGACCGAAAGCATCGATGGCTAACTGCATAGCTGTAGTTGCCATCATACCTGCTGCAGCAATTGCCACTCCGTATAAACCTGCAAATGAATAGGAACAAATAATTCCGCCAGCTAACACTAAAATAGGAGCAACTGTAGATTTCATCCCTACCGATAAACCACCAATAATATTTGTTGCGTGACCTGTTCCAGATTGTTGAATAATTGAATTCACTGGACCTTTACCCATTGCAGTATAATATTCAGTAATGATACTCATTAAGGTACCTACCACTAAACCAACTACGATTGCATAAAATACATCACTGCTTGTAAAATCTACCCCTCTTAAATGTAAGGTAGCAGGCAACATCGCTTTTACAATAAAGTAAGAAGCAATACCTGTTAATACAATTGAACTCCAGTTTCCTAAGTTCAACGCAGTTTGTACGTTTGAATCTTCGCCTTTAATGCGCACAAACCAAGTCCCCACAATAGAGAACAAAATTCCTAAACCGCAAATTACCATAGGTAATAAAACAGGAGAGAAGCCACCTAAACCATCCGAATAGATACCGTTAAGTTTCTCCACCACAATTTCTTGTCCCAACACCATTGTTGCAAGAATGGTAGCCACATACGAACCGAATAAATCGGCACCCATACCTGCCACATCACCAACGTTATCACCCACGTTATCTGCAATAGTTGCAGGGTTACGCACATCATCTTCTGGAATACCCGCTTCAACTTTACCCACTAAATCTGCACCCACATCGGCAGCTTTGGTATAAATACCACCACCCACACGAGCAAATAAAGCGATAGATTCAGCACCTAAAGAGAAACCTGTTAACACCTCAATGGCCGTTCTCATCTCCACACTGTTGGGAGCAATCACATGAAATATTTGTAAGAAAACAATAAATAATCCACCTAAACCTAATACGGCTAAACCAGCAACACCTAGTCCCATTACGGTACCACCTGTAAAACTTACTTTTAAGGCTTGTTTTAAACTCGTTCTGGCGGCTTGGGTAGTACGCACATTTGCTTTAGTAGCGGCTTTCATACCGATATATCCTGCAGTTGCAGAAAAAACAGCACCGATAATAAACGCAACTGCGATAATCCAGCTCGAATGCATGGCCACACCATTAATTTCGTGAATGGTACCCGAATACGCTAAAATAGCAGCAGTAAAAGCAACGAAAATGCTTAACACTTTCCATTCTGCCTTTAAAAAGGCCATTGCACCATCGGCAATGTAGCCAGCAAGTTCTTGCATATTTGCATCACCTGCATCTTGTTTGTTTACCCACGCACTTTTCACAGCCATAACCAGAATACCGATTAGGCCCAATAGAGGAATGGAATAGATTAAGTTGTCTTGTAGAAAATCCATAGTTTAATTTTATATTTTGGTTGTTTTAGTTGCAATTCTTTGGCCGCATCTCATTGTTAAGAAATAATATAACAGATGAAATAAAAATAATACACGGCTTGCAAAAATAAGCGTGTTTAACTAATAACCAAATTTTTATGAAAATGATTGTCAACATTTTTTCTTTTTAGGTAATAATCTGAAGCTATCCTCGTTCATCGCTATTCTTTTTATATTTTAATTCCTATATATTAGCCCTTAACTAAACGAAACTTGATAGAACCCATAAGGACTCCTTTGGAGGCTATCTGGAAAACCAAACAAAAAACTAAAATTATGGAAACCCAAAAAGAAGAAGGTGCTGTAAAGCGAAAATTAGGCCTATTTGATGCTGTAATGCTGGTAATGGGATCAATGATTGGTAGCGGTATTTTTATTGTAAGTGCTGATATCATGAGGAATTTAGGTTCAGGATATTGGTTAATTGTGGTTTGGGTAATCACTGGGGTAATGACAATTGCTGCTGCAATTTCTTACGGAGAACTTTCTGCTATGTTTCCAAAGGCTGGTGGGCAATACACTTACTTAAAAGAAATCTTCGGAAAGATGATGGGCTTTCTATATGGTTGGGGGATGTTTACTGTAATTCAAACCGGTACTATTGCAGCTGTTGGAGTTGCCTTTGGTAAATTTACAGCCTATCTCATACCCACATTAAATGATGCTGCACCAATTTTTCAAAGTGGTGGCTATAAAATTACCTGGATACAGATTTTGGCTATTGTTGTAATTCTCCTTTTAACGTACATCAATACAAAAGGAGTAGAAGGTGGTAAACTCTTACAAAATATTTTTACTGGATCTAAAATCGTCGCTTTAATTGGCCTAATTGTTTTAGGTTTCCTTTTAGTGAAAACTAATTTTTGGAGCGGGAATATGGGCCTTGGCTGGAAAGCATTTAATAATCTGGATACAGATGCAGCAGGAAACTTTATAAAATCTGGATGGCAATCTATTTCTGGAATGACCATTATGGGAGGCATTGCCGCTGCAATGGTAGGTTCGGTATTTTCTAGTGTAGCTTGGGAAAACGTAACTTTTGTTTCAGGAGAAATAGAAAATCCTAAGAAAAATATAGTACGTGCTATGGTTTTAGGTACTTCTGCAGTGATGATACTTTATTTATTAGTCAATTTTGTTTACCTCAATACCTTAAACAGAGATGGAATTGCTTTTGCAGTTAATGATAGAGTTGCTGTTGTCGCTTCCGAGCAAATTTTCGGTAGTGGTATTGGTACAATAATAATGGCCGTTTTAGTCATGATTTCAACATTTGGTTGCATTAATGGTTTGGTACTTGCAGGCTCAAGAGTTTTCCAAACCATGGCTAAGGATGGCATGTTTTTTAAAGCAGCCATTACTAATAACAAAAATGGAGTGCCAGAAAAATCACTTTGGATGCAAGGAATTTGGGCTACGGTTTTATGTTTAAGCGGACAATATGGTAATCTATTAGATATGATCTCTTTTGTTATTGTATTGTTTTACATGATTACTGTTTTTGGTGTAATTTATTTAAGGATAAAGCAACCTAATTTAGAAAGACCTTATAAAACATGGTTATATCCAGTTACACCAATAGTTTACTTATTAATTGGTGCCGCATTTTGTATTTTACTCCTCATGTATAAACAACAATATACTTGGCCTGGTCTGATCATTGTTTTATTAGGTGTTCCTGTTTACCTTTTCGTAAATAGAAAAAAGGCAGTTTAAAAATTTTTCAAGTGTTATGTTTTTTGTTTTCTTATTTCGGACAATTAATGTTTGTTTCCCAAATAAATAACTATAAATACTATAAATACCCTTCATCGGATCGTGTATTGCTAAAAACAAAGCCGCTCATTTGAGCGGCTTTGTAACATTTACTTTTTTAGATCCAGTTTTTTTATATCGGTTGAAAACTTTTCAAATATTTCCTTATATAAATCTATATCAAAATTATATATGCGTTTAATTTTATATACGGTTTCCCTTCTAGGGATTTCAAGATTTACCATGGATTTTTCTTTAGATATTTTTCCATAAACAAATACTGTTTTAAACAGCTTGCTTTCATTTTCCTTATCCAATTGTTCAGAAAAAGAAAAAACTATATCGTTTAATTTGGAATCATAAAACCTATAGATAGAGTCAGCGTCAGCAATGGATGTTTTTTTAATCGCAAATTTTTGGACCATTTCACTATTCTTTTTTATCACCTGACTAGGAGTTCCTAATTGATAGCTAAATGTTTTTAGGTCATCATTTGAAATCGTTAAATCCTGAACTGTTTCTTCGGCTTCAAAAAACGTTGGGGCTTCATTTCTAAAATTTTCCAGTGTATACAATAACCCTTTCTTATTACCGCTCATCATGGCATAAATAAGCATAACGGTATCCTGTTTCACCACTATATTATCAATAACCTGCCCTTTTTCGTTTAAAACATCCTTCGTGTATATTTTTATTTTTGGAACAAGATATAATCTATCATTATCCTTAAAAACGATTCTTACATTTTTTTCAAACTTTATTATTGAATATTTTGAAGGGGATTTTTTTTCGCCTCCAAAAAACTCCCCCTTGCTATACATTTCTATAACCTTTATATCGTTAGAGTTGCTAAAGGAAGAACAACCCAACAGGAGAAAAAAAAGTAAATTGAACATAGATTTTTTCATTACTGTTTAATAAAATATGGATCCCATGATATTCCAGACCATAGTGGCTTTTGTTTTTTAAGATAACAATTTTAAAATGGCACTTACTTTAAGTTGAGTCTTTTACTATCTTGCTCGAACTTTTTAAAGATATCTAAGTACTTTTTTTTATTTTTTTCAGTCACAACTTTCATCTCATGAAAAAACTCCCTTCGCGGCACTGCCATATCTGGCAGTAGCAGCCCTTTCGGGATCTCATTAGATATGCCAAGAATTTTAAAAAGTTTGCCTTTATTTTGCGTATCAAGCTTTCTCGAGAATGAGAAAGGAATGTCTTTCATGCTCTTGTCATAATATCTATAGATTGAGTCTACCTGCCCTAATTCAAGTTTCATGGCATATTTCTCTATTCTTAGATTTCCTTTCTCAATAATTGCTAATGGTTTGCCGATATCGGAATCAAAGTTCTTTGAGCTACTGCTTTTCTTGTAAAACGACAATGTCTCCCATAAACTGTCGGCATTGAATGGCTTGCCCGAGTTATCGTTTATTTTTTCTAAGGCGTATTCTATCCCGCTTTTCTGGTTTTTCCTTCGAACAAATATCGTATACAAGGTATCTATGCTTTTCACCTTTTCATCAATGATCTCTCCAGCGCTATTTTTTATATACTCTAAGTTCAAATGCTGTTCGGGCTGTATGTATAGTTCTATGTCCCTATAAAAAATCAAGCGAGCGCTGGTTCTTAGCGTAAGCATCTTCCCGTCAGGCTGAAAGCCCATCCCGCTCGACTTTATATCAATAATGATTAGTTCACCCTTTTGCCTAGAGCAAAAGCTGAAAAACAAAAATAGAACTAATACTATGGAAGTGTTTTTTAACATGGCAATGCGCTATTGACTTTTTACAAAGTTAACGTCCCAATTGGCATAAGAATATAAATAATCTGATTCGTAATCTCCGAAATAGGCAGTTGGTGTCAATCTAATCCTATACTTAGCCGCCATAGTTCCTACAGAAGTACCGCCAATGATAATGTCGGGGGTAAACCTGGTACTAAATATTTCAGCAGTCCCCAATGCCCAAAAGCCCACTCTTATGTTCTCTACGTGACTCAGAGCAGCCCATGTTCTCAGCCCGTTCTTTACTTTAGCAACCGCATGTTCTTTGCTCTGACCAGACCAAGTATAGCCTTCATGGAACTTCCAAGTTAAGTCCGCAACCTTAAAGGAATCAATTCCAACAACGAGATTTTGTTCAGTTGCGCTGCTTAACCCGTCACTAATGGGAATCCCAAAATCAGGCACGAATTCTGGGCCTACTGGTGGGATGCCGCCACTACTGCCCCCACAAATTGTATAAACATACGATTCACTATAAGAAATAACATTGCCATCCGAATCATAAACAATAGTTGTCCAATACCAATCAATGCACGTTTCTTCTGCGGGTAATGTCATTACCTTTCCTGACGAATTAGGGCGTTTGTGATCGGCTTGTTTACGAACGGCAATTTCATATTCAGTCTGTAATTGTGAAGCAGTCATTTCTGCTCTAAAATAGTCATTTTTCTGGTTGAATACAATTAAAGAGCTAAAAGCCCCCTTATCCTTGTGAATAAGCAACAAGTAGCTTCCGTCTGTATTCTTTCCATCGCTAAATTTAACTAATACAGGAACTCCAACCACCTCAGAGCCATCTTTTAGGGCATACAATTTTGCCTCACTCCACTGAGCATCTTGTTTTATGGGCATAATTGTGTTTTTTGTCGATTTGAGTGAGGTGTTTGAATTTGCAGTTGATTTTAAATACCAGGACTTTGCGTCTTCTACTGGATTTTCTGTCGGTTGTTCCTTTTTACATGAATACATGCAAATAATTAAGAATAAAATAATCAAGGCTGATAGGTAATTTTTTTTCATAGAATTTAGGTTTTATATAAGGTTATTTATCTACTATTAACTATCAAGCATTTTAAAGTTGATATCTAATTAATTATATTGAATGTGTTAAATCTTTCACGAAAAGGTATGTTCTCTATAACCGTTCTTTGAATGCGTTATACATTCGACTTAAAGCAAGATAAGTATTGTCTAATACTGATTTTATAGTCTTTTTGGGGGATAAGTTTGGCAAAATGACGCGACCGCCTTACAACCTTTCCAAAACCACAACCCATTCCGAAGAACTAGGACTGGCCTTGAAGCATTCCGAAGGAGAACGCATTCAAGCTTTTGCCTCGCTAGCGCACGCCTGTGGCGTGTAAAATAATAATAAGATTTTTTAAAAAAAAAGTACACGTCACAGACGTGCGCCATAAGGAGAATCTAATTTATATCTTTTACTAGCTGTTTGCCATAAAAGGCTGCTTCTGCAGGTAACCATTCGCCTTTGCTTTTGATTAATAAATCCGTTACATCTGTATATAAAGAAAGTGGCTTTTCAAATTCAATATACATTCCATTTGGCCTAATCTTTTTTTCCATTTTAGCACTAACTATTTCTTTGCTTTCAAAATAAATTAATATTCCCGGCCTTTGACCTAGTTTTTGGTTGCCTACTGAAATGTACGATTTTATGTCTAATTTCAATTTAGCTAGAAGGTATTTTAGTTTCCTATGCTGAAATTTTACCTTTTTATTAATAAAATTATCTTCCAAGTATTTGGCTGTATCCTGAGCAACTTGATATGTAGTTTGATAATTGTCTTTAAGATTAGATGAACCGTTTAGGTTTAACATAATGTAGCTGCTAAGTATAGCAACAATAAATAGTTTTGTCATAATTTTAGTTACAAGGTTGATGTTTAAGATTACTAACGAGCTTGGAGGCTTGTATTAATTTGAAAAAAGCCACCCAAAAGAGTGACTTTTTTTGACTGAATCAATCTAAGTTTACTCTTTAGACTTGTTTTTGTTAATTCTTTCCTTCTCAACAATAAATCTGTTGAATAACTTTAAGAAAGCATCAGAATCATTTGAATTTGATTTTTCAATCATCCAAAATGATTCTCTTCTCTGCCCATCAGGAGACTTACTAGCACTTTTTGGAGTTGAATAATGAATTACTCCAATTTTATATAACTTACTGTGTGCTTTTGCATCAAATTCAGGGTTAAAAGAGAAATCAATAGTAGAAAGATCTTTGCTATAGTATCGATAAAGAGAGTCAGGTTCTTGTTCTCCCTTTAGTTTATTTTCAAATTTTTCGATTTCAATTTCTTTTGTTTTAGGGTTTAGTACCACCGTATTTGGCTTTCCTAATTCAAGTTTAAAGAAATCATAATCGTTAAAATTTAAGCCTTCTAATTTCAAAAACGTATCCTTTTTAAAAACCTTCCATTTATTTTCATCAGTTAGGACTAAACCATTTTTTTCTCCTTTTTTAAAAAAATAATACTGATATAATTTTGTCCCTGTTGTATCATTAAGATATATGTCAGTATTTAGAGAAGTGCCTTCTGCATTGCTCGATATAACTGTAGTTTTATACACTATATAATCCTTATAATAAGCAATATCAATGCTGTTTTTTACTTCGAAAATTTTTCCAGATTCAAAGGAAAAGCCATATGAAGAATAAGTTATCATCGAAACAATGACATTTGCAGGTTTTTGCTTTTCTGTGCAGCTTGCTATAACGAGAAAAAGAATTAGAAGTCTATTGATTATCATTTGGAAAAAAGTTGTTGACTTAAAAACTACCTCGAGTTCGAGGTAGTTTTAGTTAATCATAGTTTCTAATTACTTTAAGTTCATACGTTTGGCATCATTTTCATATCGTTTAATTAATAAGATAAAATCTGCTGGCTTGGTTATCTTTATTTCTTTCATCTCTGAATAAAATTCCGATCTTATTACACTATCTTTTCTTTCTTTACGATCATAAATATATATGAAGCTTGTTTTAAATAGCTTGCTATTCGCTTTTTGATCTAGCAATGGTGAATATGAGAAATCCATTTTTGATAGTCTGGAATCAAAATAGCGATAGATGGAGTCTGGATCTTGAGGAACCGTCTTTTTGTTTAAATATTTTTCGATTTTCACATAGCCTTCTTGTACAGCCTCAGTGGGTATTCCCAATTCCAGATTGTATACTCTTAGATTTGATGCGTTTAGTGCAATCGCCTTTAAAAGAGAATCTATAGAGAACCTTACAGCCTTTTTTGTTCTATCCTCATCATAGTACAAACCAAAGCCATCTTTTCTCTTAATTACAAAATGACGGTAACTTGTATCAGGATCTATAAAACCTGCAAAGGTAGTATCGCCCTTAATTGTTTCTATACTTTTACTATAGGTTATATTACGAGTTTTATAAATGGTATAATCATTATAGTATATGATATTTATACCTGTACTGTCGATACTAGTCATGCCGTCTAAAGTGGTTATTTTGTCAGCTGTGATTAACGAGATTGCTATGATTTTTCCGTTTACAATCTTATTTTTAACTTGACATCCGAATATGAATAATATCGGAATTAGATTGAGAATTTTCTTCATGTTAATTTGGTGGGAGATTACAATGAATTGCGTGCCAAGTTTTTACTCCTGTTATGTTTTCTTTAATATTCTCGACTGCTACACCGTTGATCGTTTTTGTACGTTTATCATTGAAGATATAATTCATTTGTACATAATCGTTGGCAGATTTTTCAAGTGGAGTTCCTTGTGTTTGATGAAGCGATCCTACTGTCGCAACATCAACAACATTGATTGTCATACCTGACGGTTGATTACCAACAACACTCATGCTGTCATGTGTGATGCCTTGTAATTGCCAATACCCCATAAAAGGAAGATATTTGATTAATGTTATCTTTTCTTTTGTTTGAAACCATAATGATGGAGCTGCCTTATAAATAAAAGCAGTCACATATCTAGTTATTGTTTCTGAGCTTTCATCTTCGCCAGGATTAATTATCTCATTAGTATATTCAAAAGTGCCAAATTCTCCCCAATCTATTGGGGCGGGGTCAGGGTTAGGTCCACCACCACCACCTTCTGGAGGTGCGCCATCACCCCCACATTCAATAAGGTAAGCATTCATAGGGTCTTCGCATGGGTCGCCGTCCCAGCACATCTCATAAGAGCCTACTTCTTCTTTATATGGTGGGTCGCAGAAAAAAGGAACCTGGCTATCGCCTTCGTAATAACAAATTTGAAACCACTCATATAAAATAACTGTTTCACATTGCTCTGGAGCAAAAGCGGTTTTTCTCACTTGCATTTTAGGTTTATTAAAAGAAACTTTTCTAACCGCCTTCCCACTTTTCATATAAAGTGCATACAGAAAATCTCCATCCCATTTTCTGTAAACTAGCACGCCATCAAAATCCGTATCAATCTTGTTTACCCTGTTGTGGCTAATATCGCCCTTGTGACGAGATAGATATGCCTTGGTTGGAACGAAACTAACAATTCTTTGATCTACTTTTCCTTTTTTGTCCCTAAAGATTACCAATCGGTCAAAACTTGCCTGTAGCACATCATTGTCTGCTGTAGCCGTGAAATCGTTTTTTGGATTAATGTACAACATAGGTGTTACTTTTGTTGTGTATTTCAAAGGTACCTCTACAAAATCGAAAAGGGGCGTTTTTCCTTCCATCGCCTTCTGCCAGATTGGAATTTTCATGTTGGCCTTTTCCTTTGACATCCTATTAACTTGTAGGGCATCTGCTATATATGCACCAGGATCTACAATATTTCCTTCATTTGGCAATAGGGATTTGGTAAAATAGTTCTTTGCCCATTCTGCTTGTGGGTTTATCTCATCTGCTTCCGAAAACTCCTTTCGGCAGGAGTAGATGAGGATAACGAGCAAACATATTGCCATACCTGCAATATAGGGGTTTTTGTTTTTCATCATTGTTTTTGTTTAAGAGTTAATACTTGTTTTGATTTTTTACGGTTTGTTTAATAGCCTCAACCCTTTCTGAAGGGATTTTGACCGGCATTGTGAGGATTATCTTGCGCCAATGAGCAGCTTGCTTGTATTGTTTGTGTTTGATATAAAAATTATAAATAGCCTCCTTCGGCACAAACCTATTTGGGACAAGGTTCACAGAAGTTATATAAGTCAATTCGGCCTCCTTTTTTAGCCCTAACTGCTCATAAACCATGGCGAGGTTCAGATAAGAAATATTGTGTGTGTTACGGCTTAGGATTTTTTTAAGCAAAAATATTTTCTTTCCAAGATTGTCCTGGCCAGAGAGCGCATCATTGTAATCTTTCAAGAAGCTAATGTTATTTTTAAAGCTTGGATAGAGTTCTATGTATATTTCACGGCCTTCAAGTACGTAACCAGTTGCAGAGAGAATTTTTCCCTGCTCCCATTTTCTGTAGCTGCTGATATTTTTTATCTCAAAATAATATTGGAAGACCGTAAATGCTACCGTAATGCTTAGTACCGCAACGATTTTAAAATTTTGGTTTGATAGGCCTAAATAAGCCAAAATACATACCAATACTATTTTAAAGGGGCGATGTTCAAACACATGAGTGAACAGAGCAGCAACGCCAATGACCAGTAAGAGCGCTAAAAGAAGTTTTAATAAACCATCTTTTGGGGTAGTATGGAGGCGATGGTAAGCCAGTCGAACTATAAAACAAAGGAAGGTAAATAAGCAAACAGCTCCAATAACTCCTGTTTCCACTATGAACTCCCAGTAGTCGTTAAAGGCATAATAGGTATTCCCAGCCAAAAGGAATTCTTTCTGGCTATAGTTTGCAGCACTAAAATATGCTGCCTGATATAGCCCATAATCCCTTTGGAAATTACCCCAACCAATACCCGTTACGGGATGCTCTGAAAACATGTTCCACGAAATTTTATAGATGAGTAGCCTACCCAGACTAGAATCGCTTTTTAGGAAAATAGCAACTACAGCAATTGCAACCAATAAAAAAAGGAGTGAGAAGCCAGCTGCTTTTTTGCTCCATGCAACCTTTTCAAAGGAAAATAACAAGAAAATAATTCCCGATAATGCGCCAATACAAAACGCTCGGTTTAACAATACTGCAGCTATAGCAAGTATTAGGCACAGGCAAGCCATGCTTACCATAAAAGAATAAGGTTTTAAGTATTCCTTTACCATTAGCTTGAGATAAGGGATTTAACGGGATCAAGGTAGAACATCTTCATCCATCCTTGTGGCTCTTTTCTAGTGTAGTACTTTACAATTGGAAAAAGAGAAAATATGGAGAAATGCAGGTGATAGGGCGAACCGATGGCATTGCCAGAATTGCCAACCGAACCTATATGTTGCCCTTTCTTAATAAAAGAAAATGAATGCTTTTCTTGAGTGTTTAGATGGGCGAAATAATAGGTTCGCAGTTTTGGTCCCAGTATATAAAGATAATTTCCCCCGTTTTCACTGTAACCTGCAGAAAGTATAAAGCCTGTAATAGGGCTTAATATTTCGGTTTTATGTGGTGCAAATATATCAATGCCTTTATGAACTTTAGACTCCCCCCAGGGCGAATGCCAATACTTGCTATAG
>NZ_JBAZRL010000069.1:8374-11976 GCF_041662865.1 Pedobacter sp. | reverse complement strand
GCGTTTGCGCATGTGGTTGCAACAATGTGATGTTTGCAAATACATTGGGAGCCATATTTCTCTCCGCCTTAAACTTAAACTGTGTTTGACCTTTTTCTGTATCAATCCAGTATGTTTTTAAAACACGACTTCCATTTTCGATTGAAATTAAAGCTCTGCCATTTTCTCCAGTTGGAATAGTTAATGTAATATCCTCTCCAACATTAAATTTCTCTTTATTTGCAGTAAATGACAGCATTGATGCATCGGTAGGGTTATTTGCTTGCTCCCGTTGTGCCCAACCTGGCCAGTCTATATAAATGGATTTCCCTGTGGTATGACCACCATTTTCATCACGAATTAAAATTAAATAACGTCCCCATTCTGGCTCATTAATTCTAAAACTCCAAGAACCTTTTCCATTACTTAAGGATATACTTTCTTTTTTGATAAGTTTATTATATTCATTTTGTGTAAAATTTGCATAACTATCTTGGTTATCTTGTTCCCACCACCAACGCCATTGCACCTTATATAACTCTACTTGGACAGTTTTGCTTCCACCCAACAAACGTCCATCTCTATTTACATTTACAACTTCAATTTTATGATCTTGTCCAGTTAATAATAAGCCACTTAAACGGTCTCCTTTCGGAGTTTTTATACCTAAATAACTGGTATAAACATGATAAGGAATGCTAAAATTATCGATACTAAAATTACCTCCTGGTTCAAAAACTTTAGTGGTAAAATTAGCTTTTAATACCCCTGGAGCAGTATTGCTTTCGCTTAAATTTGTGTTTACTACAGCAGTTCCAGCGGCATTTAACGTGCCTTCGAATATGGTTTTAAGTTGTGATTGAAACTTAACCGTTGGATTATCAAATGTATAGTCATCAAATCCTTTAAACTTAGTTTCAGTAGTATTTAGATTTATATCGACTTTAGCTTTTAAATTTTGTGCAGGAGTACCAAATAACCACTTTGCAGACAGGGTAGTGGCAGAGGATGTGCCGTTGCCTAAATACGTTTTTCCGCCTAAATCGAAATTGATCTTTAAACGATTTGGCATAATAGTTTCTACTTTAATGGTTTTAGAAAAAGATGCACCTCCAACTTTTACTTTTGCCAACCAATTACCAGTCGGTGCTGTATTTTCTGTAGCAGTTTTAAACGTGTAAAATCCATTTAAAGCTTGCCCACTTACCATTCGCTTTGCCAGCTGACCTTTTGGATTATAAAACTCAAAAGTAACAGGGTAATTTTCTGGAAGTTTCTTCAACTTATCTTCCAAAATGAACGATAAATACACGCTATCTCCAGGTCGCCAAACCCCACGTTCACCATAAATAAATCCTTTTATTCCATTTTGAACAACATCTCCACTTACGTCAAAACGACTTAAGGGCAACGAATTTCCATCATCAAGTTTTAAATAACCACGCTCATTTCCCTTTTTTGCAATTAGCAAGAATGGTTTACGTTTTAAATCGAAGGTAGCCAAGCCATCTCCATCTGTTTTTACCGTGGTCAATAGTTGACGCTGATAATCCAATAATTCTAAACTTACGCCACTTAAAGGTTTTGAGGTTAATAAATCGGTAGCAACAATAAGCATACTATTATCATTTCCTCTTTTGGCAACCAAGCCGATGTTTGATGCTAATAAATTACGGCTTGCCCAACGTTCATTGGTGTAATAAGAAGGAGTACAAGGATTATCTTTATCGTTCCACCTGTAATGATTTGGATAATAGCTATTGTATTGATCCCAAAACTCATCATCCTCATCTATTTTATCGCCATAACTTTCGTAATAATCTTCGTCA
Source organism: Pedobacter sp. (assembly GCF_041662865.1). Classification (GTDB taxonomy): domain Bacteria; phylum Bacteroidota; class Bacteroidia; order Sphingobacteriales; family Sphingobacteriaceae; genus Pedobacter. The sequence goes on along the minus strand of NZ_JBAZRL010000069.1, from coordinate 10,168 downwards.
TCATTATCAACTGTTTCAGTATTTTCTTTGCAATCATATACATTATATGCTTGTCTAAAACCAATTGTAACCCTATACATTGCGCCAGGTTCAGTTCTTATCAATTTATCTAAATCTAAAGTGAATCGAGTTTTTTTGTGCAGATTAACGCTTTTGTCTTCATCTAAGCGAATTGTTTTTTGAACAACTGGTTTTGCAACTCTTCTTAACTCATTTCCTTCTTTGTAATTATTTACTTGAAAAAATTGAGGAATATTGTTTTCATAAATTTTGATTACTGTCACATCAACTGCTTTTAAATTGACAGCTTCGAAAGGCAAAACTAACTTACCCGAATTAGGTAAAATGGTACCAGAGCCAGCAATAGTTACAGATGGTAATTTATCTTCGAAAATGATGTTTGCCGATTTAGTACTTTCTAAAGTCTTCCCTTCAATATCAGTAATGGCAGCATTTACAATTACAGCATAATTTCCTTGCAATTGATCTGGGGCATACACCTTAATTTGGCTGGCGTCTATTGTAAAACGAAGATCTTGTAAACTCCCTAAAGAAATTAAGCCATTTAGATCTTGAGCTACATTTACAGGATTAGAACATTGAATTAATGCATAATCTTCAACACCTTGAATGGATTTAATATCAAGAACTTTAAAAACACCTTGTGCAGGAACTATTATTTTTTCTTCTCCTTTATCATTATTGGCACTTATGGCATCGCCATTCCATTTTAAAATAAGTGTTTCTTCCTTGTTTACTTTTTTAATACTATCAATTATAAAAGTAGAACGATGCTTTTCAGAATCATGTGTCCATTTTATTTTTAGTTTTTGTGAGAAATCTAAAGTTAATGCTTTCTCAATACTTGGCTGTTCTTCATAATCTGAAGTATTGATTTCTCCCGCCAATTTCATATAAGTTAAAGAAGTATTGTTTTGAGAAACCAAACCATTTTGAATAAGATTTAATCCTGGTTTAATTACTTTAAAATCGAAATCAAATTCTTCTAAACCTTTTTCTGTAGCTGTAATAGTGGATAGATTTAATGTGGCTTCATATTTTTGGTTAGGTTTAAGCTGTTCATCAGGTCTAAATTCGAGAGTTTGCGCATCTAACCAATACGTTTTACCCTTAATGCTAGGAGAGAAGTCAAATAACTCTCTTTCATCGGGCTTCCCTAAATCACTTAAACTTTTAACCGCACTTGCAAGATGAACTCTGATGAAACTTTTTTTGGATATAGTTCCAGAAGTATATGATTCTATATATTTAGCAAAAGCTTGATTGTCTTGTTCCTTTTTATTTTTTAAAAGAAATACGGTAATAATACCTAAAATAATGGCTATAGCACCAAAGAGAACGAATTTCTTGTTTTTTGAAGAAATTGAATTAGATGTGTTTTTCATACAATATTACACTGGTAAATGTTGTATGAAAAATAGTGAAAAAATAAATGAGAAATGGAAATATTTATCAACTAATAAATACACCTATTAGTAAATCAATTACTCATTCCTGTGTATGTGATCACTTAAATAGATAGGAAAAATATTTCGAATTAGGCAAAACTACTTAATCATTACTCCAGGCTTATTCAAGACAGGAATTCGAATTAAATTATTTTCAATTATACTTTCTGGAAGGAAAACGAATTTCTTATCGTAAATCTCTTTGCCAATATAATAACTTAACCAATATTCATTCGTTAAACCAAATACAGCTGGATCAATAGCTTCAACTCCTGCAAAGGAATTTGCGGTTAAATCGCCAATAAAATGTCTTAATAAAGAAGTT
>NZ_JBAZRL010000069.1:0-8364 GCF_041662865.1 Pedobacter sp. | reverse complement strand
AACCTTTAGATGTAATTAAAACGTTCGTTATAGGTTCGTTTTTAAAGTTCACGACATAAACAGTCCAACTTCCAACTTCAGGAGTTTCACCAACTAAAGCAACTGCAATTGCTACGTCTTCAACTATATTTTCTGGTAAATCTGCTTTCATAACTCAATATTCTCTGCCATTCCGAGAAACAAGGAATCTCATTTATGAATTAAATTTTAGGGATCCTTCGTTCCACTCTAGATGACAAATCTAATCTTGAAAATCTTAAAATCCCTTAATCCTGATCTATTTCTTCTTTGCTACAGCTTTCTTCTTTGCTGGCGCTTTTTTCTTCGCGTCAAAAGCTTTCGGCACTTGTTCAATAATTAGCTTTTTAACATCTTCTAAAGAAACCTCAGCTAATTCTTCTGGAGTATATTTAGCTTTTGTTTTAGGGTTGTTCCTTAATTTCAACATCTCTTTGCCAAAACGGATAAAAGGTCCCCAACGACCATTTTCAATAGCAATTTTCTCACTTTCCCATTGCTGGATATAACGGTTATTTTCTTTCTCAATCTTCTTTTCAATCAATTCCTTGATATCATTTGCAGATAAAGCGTCAAAATTATAAGCTTTTGGTACATTAATAAATAAGCTATTCCATTTAATAAAGGGGCCAAAACGGCCAGTTCCTTTCGTTACAGGTAGGCCTTCATATACTGCTACTGGTGCATCAGCAGTAACTTTTTCTCCAATAATTTCAATTGCTCTGGCCTGATCTACTGTTAATGGATCTTCATTTTTGGGAATTGAAATAAACGCTTCGCCCCATTTCACATAAGGTCCAAAACGACCAACACCAACCGAAACTTCTTTACCTTCATAATCTTCCAATTGGAAAGGTAATTTGAATTGATCTAAGGCTTCTTCAAGTGTAACTGTGCCTACAGATTGTGATTTTCCTAAGCTTGCATAACGAGGTTTATCTTCCTCATCATCAGATAATTCTCCTATTTGAACTAAAGGGCCATAACGCCCAACTTTAGCGTACACATTTTTACCTGAAGTTGGATCGATACCTAATAAACGTTCGCCGTTAGCACGATCTGCATTTTCTAATGTATTTTCTACTTCACTATGAAAAGGAGTATAAAAAGAGTGTAGCATTTTGGTCCATTCTTGCAAACCTTGCGCAATCTCATCAAACTGTTTTTCTACTTTAGCAGTAAAATTAAAATCTACAATTCCTTTAAAATGTTCTACTAAAAAATCGTTTACAACTTCGCCAATATCAGTAGGGAAGAGTTTAGATTTTTCGGCTCCTGTTATTTCAGATTTGGTTACTTTACTAATGCTGCCATTAGCTAAAACCATACTTACAAATTCTCTTTTTTTGCCGTCTCTATCTTCCTTAACCACATAACCACGATTTTGAACCGTAGAAATTGTTGGCGCATAGGTAGATGGTCGACCAATACCAAGTTCTTCTAATTTCTTAACTAAACTTGCCTCAGTATATCTAGCAGGTGGACGAGAAAAACGTTCAGTTGCTGCTAATTCCTTTAAAATTAATGTTTGCCCTTTTGTTAATGGCGGCAATAAGTTATTATCTTCATTCTCTTCGTCCTCATCATCAGTAGATTCTAGGTAAACTTTTAAGAATCCATCAAATTTCAAAACTTCGCCTTCGGCTAATAATTCTTCTTTTCTGGTAGAGATATTAATATTAACATTTGTCTTTTCAAAAATAGCTTCACTCATCTGTGAGGCGATTGCACGTTTCCAAATTAAATCATACAAACGTTTCTCAGAGTTATCTCCATCCACACTGTGTTGATTAAAATAAGTAGGACGGATAGCTTCGTGAGCCTCTTGTGCACCTGCAGATTTTGTTTTATATACTCTGGGCTGATGATATTTTTCGCCCCAAGCAGATCTAATTTCAGCCGATGCTGCATCAATCGCAGTTTGAGATAAATTCACCGAATCTGTTCTCATGTAAGTGATTTTACCACTTTCATATAGTTTTTGAGCTATTTGCATTGTTCTAGCAACAGAAAAACCAAGCTTACGCGATGCTTCTTGTTGTAAAGTAGATGTCGTAAATGGTGCTGCCGGATTTCGTTTTGCAGGTTTAACTTCTAAATTACTTACTGCAAAATTTGCGTTAATGCAATCTTGTAAGAATTTTTCTGCATCTGCTGCTTTTTCAAAACGTTGTGGTAATTCTGCTTTTACGAGTTCTTTACCTTTACCAGTAGTAAATTGGGCTGTAATTTTAAATGCAGCTGTAGAATTAAATTTATTTACTTCACGTTCACGATCAACAATTAATCGCACAGCGACAGATTGTACACGACCAGCAGATAATGAAGGTTTAACTTTTTTCCATAATACAGGCGAAAGTTCAAAACCAACTAATCTATCTAAAACCCGACGAGCTTGTTGGGCAAAAACTAAATTATAATCAATGGTTCGAGGATTATCTATTGCCTTTAATATAGCTGGCTTCGTAATTTCATGAAAAACAATTCGTTTTGTGTTACTTTCTTTTAAGCCTAAAGTTTCATATAAGTGCCAAGAAATTGCTTCCCCCTCACGGTCTTCATCGGATGCTAGCCATACCATTTCGGCTTCTTTAGCTAACTTCTTTAATTCGGCAACGACTTGTTTTTTATCGGCAGGGACTTCATACGTTTGGGAAAAATTATTATCAGTATCTATTCCCATATCTCCTTTTACTAAATCACGGATATGACCATAACTAGACTTAACCAAGAAATCTTTTCCTAAATAACCTTCTATGGTTTTAGCTTTTGCAGGTGATTCGACTATTAGTAAATTTTTTGCCATTCAGAACGTTTTTCTGCAAATAAAACTATAAATAAGTCTAAAATCAAAATTGGTATAGCAATTATTTTCAAAAATATATTTTGAAGTTGGGGTTAAATAGCTCTTATACACTACCTAACAGTATTCAAATCGCTTTTAACTATTTTTTCTAAATATCAATTTCTTTACTATAAAATTATTTTCCTAATCCAATTTCTAACTATCTTCGTTAGTATATCTAAAAATAAACATCATGATCAACACCTTATTAATACTACTTAGTTTATGGACTGCGCCTACGCCTCCTAAAACTGTTTACGATTTTTCTTTTAAAAGCATTGATGGTAAAACCGTAAAACTTTCGAAATTTAAAGGAAAGAAGATTTTAATTGTAAATACTGCCTCGAAATGTGGATATACACCACAGTATGAAGATTTAGAGAAACTACATCAAAAATATGGTAAAAACGTAGTTTTAATTGGTTTTCCTGAAGGTAATTTTGGTGGGCAAGAGTTAGGCACAAATGCTGAAATTAAAGAATTCTGCACAGGTAAATACAAAGTTAGTTTTCTTTTAGCTGAAAAAAGTAGCGTTAAAGGAGATGATATTACACCTCTTTTTAAGTTTTTAACTACACAAGAAAACCCAGATTTTAAAGGTGATATTAAATGGAATTTTGAAAAGTTCTTGATTAATGAAAAAGGAGAGTTGGTGCATCGTTACCGTTCTGCTGTAAAACCGCTAGACCCAACTATTATTAGCAATCTATAATTTTTTTATTGTTTATAATAAATCCCAAAGCTAATCGCTTTGGGATTTTTTGTTTATTAATTGATTATGAACTATTCTCCCTACCTTATTTTAACTGTCTTCCTTATTGTTACCCTATATTTTATTTTTAGAAAAAAAAAGATTGTACCTATTCAATTAAGTAAAGAAGATCAAGTACTATTAGCCAATCATGTAGTATTTTATCGAAATTTAAATCATCCCAGAAAACAATTATTTGAACAAAAAGTAGCAAATTTTTTAGGCGCTACTATTATAAGTAGTGTTGGGGTAGAAATAAATCAGCTAGATAAATTATTAGTGGCAGCAAGTGCTGTTATTCCAATATTTGGTTTTGAAAATTGGCAGTATAAAAACTTAACTAATGTTTTGCTTTATCCTGATACGTTTAATACAGATTTTCAGTTTGAAGGCACGGAGAGAAATGTGATGGGTATGGTTGGTACAGGATATTTAAATGGACAAATGGTGTTGTCGTTATCTGCTTTACATCATGGTTTTTCTAAGAGTGCAGGTAAGGAAAATACGGGCATTCATGAGTTTATACACCTGTTAGATAAATCAGATGGTGCAACAGATGGTGTTCCGGAAAATTTAATGAATCATGAGTATACACTGCCTTGGGTAAAAATGATGCATGAGGAAATCAAAAAAATTGAAGATAATAAATCTGATATTAACCCATACGCAATAACAAATCAAGCAGAGTTTTTTGCAGTAGTAGCTGAATATTTTTTCGAACAACCAGAAATACTAAAGGATAAACATCCAGACTTATATGAAATGTTGCGTAAAGTTTTTGGACAAAATCTAGCGCATTAATATTACATTGTTGAATTGCAAATTATATAAAAGCCATCTATCTTCGCAGCACTCAATCTTAAATTGTTTTACACTTTATGTCAATTAAAAAACATATTTATATTCTTACTATTTCTTTATTTTTTTTAGGCTCTTGTACAGCTAAATATGCAGTTGTAAAGTCTAATAGAGAAGAATACAAAGTTAGTAATGATGTTCAAGTAGATAGTGCAATCATTAAAACATACCTACCTTATAAAGTAAAGGTTGATGCAGAGATGAACACTGTAATTGGATATACAGATGTTGTTTTGACAAAAAGTTCTACAGTTCCGGAATCTGTTTTAGGTAATTTCTTTGCTGATGCGGTTTTAAATCAAGCCAAAAAGATTGAACCAGCAATCGACTTCGTTTTTCCAACTACAAAGGGAGGTTTACGAAATGATATTGCAAAAGGACCAATCAATGTTTCGAATATATTTGAATTGATGCCATTTGAAAACCAACTGGTTTTATTTAACCTAAAAGGTGAAGACGTGTTGAAAGTGATTACATATATAGCAGCTTCTAATGGGCAACCGGTAAGTGGGTTAAAATTTAATATAAAAGACAAGTCACCTGAGCAGGTTTTAATTAATGGAAAATCATTTGATATAACTAAGAATTATTGGGTGTTAACCTCAGATTATATCGCAAGTGGTGGCGATGATGCGGTAGGTTTTGCAACACCTATTTCAAGAAAAAACATTGGATTGTTAGTTCGCGATGCACTTTTAAAAGAAGTTAAACAATTTCAGGCTGAAGGAAAGAGGATAAACGCAAAATTAGATGGAAGAATTACTAAAAATTAATCGTCGCAATTTTATAAAAGTTGGTGGTATAGCCAGTGCTGCAGCTGCATTGAGCTTAAATTCTTTAGATGCTTTTGCAAATGGGAGACTTCAAAAATTAACCATTTTGCATACGAATGATGTTCACAGTAGGATAGAGCCTTTTCCTATGGATGGTTCTAGAAATGAAGGACTGGGCGGTACTGCAAGAAGGTCAGCACTGATTAAAAAGATTAGGGCTGAACAAGAAAATGTATTATTACTAGATGCTGGAGATATTTTTCAAGGAACACCTTACTTTAATAAGTTCGGCGGAGAGCTGGAAATAAAATTGATGAGCCAGATGCAATATGATGCAACAACGTTGGGTAATCATGATTTTGATAATGGGGTGGAAGGATTTTACAAACAATTACCTCATGCTAATTTCCCAGTACTAATTGCTAATTACGATTTATCAAACACTGCACTTTCAAAATCAACACAGCCCTTTAAAGTCTTTAAAAAGGCAGGGTTGAAGATTGGAGTTTTCGGCTTAGGTATCCAACTAAAAGGATTAGTAGATCCTAAAAACTATGGAGAAACTCAGTATTTAGATCCAGTTGCTAAAGCAAATGAAACCGCAGCTATTTTAGAAAATGATTATAAATGTGATTTAGTGATTTGTTTATCACACTTAGGATATAAATATCGTGGTGATACAGTATCTGATCAGGTTTTAGCAAAAAGTACAAGAAACATTGATTTAATTATTGGCGGTCATACACACACTTTTATGGATGTACCAGAAGATGTGAAAAATTTAGATGGACAAATTACGACCATAAACCAAGTAGGTTTTGCAGGAATTAACTTAGGCAGAATAGATTATTATTTTGAAGCTTACAAAGACAAAAAAATGAAAGTTGGTACGCCTTACTTAATTAATAATAAGTTGGATGCATAATGCACTTTTGTCATTTTGATATCTTTAGTTTGCTCGTCATTGCCAGCTTGACTGGCAATCGTAATGCTATAAAATGTTAATTAGATTATTGCTTTACGTTTCCCTATATACTTCTTTAAAATGAACTTATTAGAAATTCCCCTTTCCTCGGAATGACAAGATTGAGTTAAATCAAAAAGCCACCACCTAACAAATCATTGCCTTCATAAAAAACAGCAGATTGACCCGGAGCAATTGCAGATACATTATGATCGAAAACTACACGCATATGATCTTTTTCTTGAACAATTGTACTTAACATCCCAGCATCTTTATAACGGATTTTAGTAATCACATTATCCATCGGCTCATTAATGTTTTCGTATTTGATTAAGTTAAGATTTCTAACCATTGCTTCTTTGCGTTCCAACTCGTCTGCTCTGCCTAATACAACTGTATTACTTTCTGGTAAAATCTGTGTAACAAACATAGGCTCACCAAATGCAACACCTAAGCCTTTACGTTGTCCGATGGTATAAAAAGGATATCCTTTATGTTGGCCGATAATCATTCCGTTACTATTAACGAAATTTCCACCAGCAACTCTATCTTCTAAATCTTCTACCTTATGTTTTAGAAATGCTCTATAATCATTATCTGGAACAAAGCAGATCTCGTAGCTTTCAGATTTTTTAGCTAATTCTTCTTGTCCCATATCCATCGCCATCTGGCGGATTTCTGCTTTTGCAAAACTGCCTAGAGGAAATTTTGTGCGAGATAAGTTTTCTTGGGAAACGCCCCACAGTACATACGATTGATCTTTATTTTCGTCTTTACCTTTAGAAATTACGTGCCTACCTGTTTCTAACTGGCGGATGTTTGCATAATGACCTGTTGCAATAAATTCGCAATCTAGTTTATTAGCACGTTTTAATAAAGCTTCCCACTTGATGTGAGTATTACATAAAACACATGGGTTTGGTGTACGACCAGCTAAATATTCGTCTACAAAATTGTCGATTACAAAATCTCCAAATTCATCACGAATATCTAAAATATAATGAGGAAAACCGTAGTTTACAGCCAACGTACGAGCATCATTAATGCTGTCTAAACTACAACAACCAGTTTCTTTGCTACTTCCACCAGATGTGGCGTAGTCCCAGGTCTTCATGGTAAGGCCAATTACTTCGTAACCTTGCTCATGCAACATTACTGCCGCAACTGAACTATCAACCCCGCCACTCATGGCCACCAAAATTCTACCGTGTTTACTCATTATTAAAAATCTGGATGCAAAAATACAGGTTTTTGACGAAATAAATTATTCGAGGTGGTCTGAACAATGTAAAAAGGCTACTTAGTTTTTTGACTGGATGCTCTAGCTTGAATAGTTGTATCTAAAAGTACTGTGTCGTACGATTTACTTTCTTTGTTATCAATCAAAGCTAATAATTGTTTGGTAGCCAAATTGCCAATTTCAAAAGCGGGTTGATGAATTGTGCTTAATGAAGGATGGAGTGCATCAGCCAAATCTGTATTACTAAAACCAATTAAAGCAACATCAGTTGGAATTTCATAACCTAATTGATTAATTAGCGATAAACATTTTGTAGTTAACTGATCGGTAGCTGTGAAAATAGCAGTTGGTTTGTTGTTCAACGCCATCAAATCTTGTATAGCTTTTTCTAAATTTTGATGTAAAGAAACGGAGTTAGATGTATCACAAAATTTAACTAATTCTTCTCTATAAACTAAACCTGAATCTTCTAATGCTTTTTTGTACCCTTCAAAACGATCGCTGGCCATGCTTAATTTAGTGTTACTACTAATGTGCGCAATAACAGTATATCCATTGCTAATCAAGTGCATAGTAGCATTATAAGCACCTTTATAATTATCTGATGCAACTTTATGTGTATTGATACGATCACTCAACCTATCAAATAATATCACTGGTAAGCCCGATTTTTGTAAATTAATTAAGTAATCGAAATCTGTAGTTTGATAGGCAGGGGAGATTAATAATCCGTCAATTCCGCCAGCATACAATAAGTTTACGCAAGCTTTTTCTTGTTCAAATGATTCTTTGCTTTGCATAATAATTAATTGATAATTATGATCTGTACAATACTGATCAATGCCATCTAGCATTTGTGCCACAAAATTGTTATCAATTGAACAAACCACCACACCAATAGATCTGCTTTTACCT
>NZ_JBAZRL010000068.1:0-12348 GCF_041662865.1 Pedobacter sp. | reverse complement strand
TTCTACTAAAGCAGCGGAATCCAACACTTTGATAAAAGCTAAAGAATCGGCCTCCATATTTTTAGCTAGATATGCAGCAAAATTTTCTTTCTTTCTGATGTTTTGAAATTTCAATTTTACGGCATCCTGATTACCAGCTTTTAATTTATTAATCAACGTGCGGTTATTCATTCCTTCTTTTACAGCATATCGACCTGGTTTTATATTTTTTGCCAAGTTCATTTTATCAGCTGCTTCTTTAAAAGATTCTTCATTTTTTATAACTCCACTTTCTAATAAATCGTGTAAAAACCCATTGTAATCTGCACCAGTCTTTACATAGATGTAGCTTTTGTTAGTTCGAATATTAGGAGAGAAATAGAGTGAATAAAATTTAAGTCCAAAAAATCCAGCAATTGCTGCTATTATTACTACTACAACTACTATAATTTTAATATTATTTTTCAATGGTTTTTTCTCGTTATTCATTTTATGATTGACTACTGATTTTTTGGTTTGTTAGATAAGGTGATGTTTATTGAAGTGCCAATTTTAACTTTTATTAAGGTGTCTGCCACTAAAGGATATTGCAAAATTACTATCGCGTTTGCAGAGTCGGTAATTGCACCTTCATAAGTAACAGTTCCTAAAGTTAACATTGAACCTTTCAAGGAGAATCTAGCTTCGTCTTTTGTAAGCCCAACTAAATTTGGTAATTCAACATCTTCATTTCCACGACCATCTCCTAATGTTAAGTTAATTCTAGATCCAGTGGGTAAAACTTCTCCGCTTTTAATCAATTGGCCGCCAAAATATGCTTCTAAAACCACATCTCTAGCAACATCTGGTTTATAGGTAGTGTCGCCCAATTTTAATCGATAACTTTCTAAAATAGCTTGTGCTTCCCTTAAAGATTTAGATTCGATATCTGGAAATTTCACATTTGGCGCTTGTGAGGTATTTATTGTTAAGTAAATTGTTCTATTTCCTTTTACAAAGGTATTAGCATCCGGATCTTGATCGGTAACAATTCCAGGAGGCTTGTCCATAATATAAACCGAATCTATCTCATAACGTAAGCCTAATTCTTCTAATTTGCTAACAGCTTGTGCGAGTGTAAGTCCTTTCACTTCAGGTACATTCAAGCCTTCGCCGTGTTTAGTGTAAAATCGTAAACTAAAAAAAGCAATGGATAATATGGCTACAACCGTACATATTGCTGCTATTAGATTATTTCTGAAAGATTTTGTTTTAAGATATGCAATAAAGTTGCTCATTTATTTCTCAGTGATAGATGTATAATAGTCCAAATTTAGTTTAAAAAAATATTTTATCTCAATTAAAATCAAATCTGCATCAACTAATTTATATTTTTGGACATAAATAGTAAAGATTATCCGATGAAGAAAACAATTGCATTATTAACAGGTGGTACAACAGGCGAATGGGTGGTGTCTGTAAAAAGCGCTGCAACAATTGCTCAAAATATAGACGCGAGTAAATACGATGTGTATAAAATAATGCTAACAGAATCGGGATGGTTTTATGAACCAGCCGATTCAGTAAAAATTGATATCGATAAAAATGATTTTTCATTAACCTTAAATGGAAGAAAAATAAAATTCGATGGTGTTTTTATCGCAATACACGGCTCGCCTGGTGAAGACGGAAAATTGCAAGGTTATTTTGATATGATCGGCATTCCTTACACAACTTGTAGCGCCATAACTTCTGCAATTACTATGAATAAAGGTTATACAAAAGCAATAGTAAATGGAATTGAAAACTTAAATGTTGCTAAATCAATCCAAATATTTAAAAACATCGACTTCAATATTGATGATATTAAAAATAACTTAAAACTGCCATATTTTGTTAAACCAAATAGTGGGGGTAGTAGCATTGGCATGAGTAAAGTTAAACATGCTGATGACTTGCAAGTCGCATTGGATAAAGCGTTTAATGAGGATGATCAGATTTTAATTGAAGAATTTGTAGAAGGCAGAGAGTTTTCGGTTGGTGTTTTTAAAACCAAAGGTGAAATTATTGTTTTACCAGCTACAGAAGTTATTCCTGCAAATGAATTTTTTGATTTTGAAGCGAAATATACACCTGGAGCAACTGAAGAAATTACACCTGGTCGTATGACCGATGAAGAAAAAAACAGAGTTGAAGAAGTAGTAACAGCTGTTTATCAAAAATTAAATTGCAATGGAGTAGTACGAATAGACTATTTTTTGCAGAATGAGACTGGTAATTTTTACTTTATAGAAATTAATACCATTCCTGGGCAAACGGCAACAAGTTTTATTCCACAGCAAGTTGCAGCCATGGGAATAGAGTTAAAAGATTTCTATACGCAAATTATTGAAGAAACGATATAAATTAAATAATCCTATGCAGTGTAAACCGCATAGGATTATAATTTTTAAACCAAAGTTTTCTGCCATTTACCTCGTTTAAACAAAATAAATGCAGCGATTGTAATTCCAACTTCCGCTACTGGTATAGCAATAAAAACCCCAGTTGGTCCCATATTTAAATATTTAGCCAGATAGAAAGCAAATGGAATTTGGAACAACCAAAATGCAATAACATTAATTTTCGTTGGCGTCCAGGTATCTCCAGCACCGTTGAAGGCACTCACTAATACCATCCCAATTCCGTATAGTATAAAACCATAGCTTAAAATTCGTAGTGCTTCTACAGCAACAACCTTAACTTGGTCATCGGTAGTAAAAAAAGCCGCAAAATATTTACCGCAAGTCAAAAACAACACAGTAACACATGCCATAAATATCACAGCGTATTTCATCGTTACAAATACAGATTGTTGAGCTCTATCCATGTGTCCAGCCCCCATGTTTTGTCCAACTAAAGTTGCAGCAGCATTACTCAAGCCCCAAGCAGGAAGCATAAAAAACATCATTAAACGTAAAGCAGTCTGGTAGCCAGCAGACCCATGATCTCCGCCAGTTGTAGCTACCAATTCTGCTAAGAATATCCAACTGCAAGAAGCAATCACAAATTGCAAAATTGCAGGCGCTGCTATTTTAACAATCGCTTTGATTTGCTCCCAATGCGGTCTGAAATAAGAAAGTTTGATTTTTAGTGCACTATTTCCTCTTACTAAATGAAATATTTGATAGCCAACTCCAATCCCTCTACCCAATGCAGTTGCCATTGCCGCACCCGTTAAACCAAAAGCAGGAATCGGTCCAAAGCCTCTAATAAATAAAGGACATAAAATACAATTGGCAACATTAGCGATAATTAAACTCTGCATTGCAATAGATGCATTACCAGCTCCTCTAAAAATCCCATTAATTAAGAATAAAAGCATGATTATCATACTACTACCCATCATTATTTGGACAAAAGTAGTGCCTTGAAGAGCAGTAGTTTCTGTAGCACCCATTAATAATAAAAGTTCCTTTGCATAAATTAATCCAGCAACGCTGATGATTACATTGATGAAAACAGAAATAACGATGGTTTGCATACCTGCTTTTGCTGCTGCTTCTGGATTTTTCTCTCCAATTCTACGAGCAACTACAGCGGTAGCTGCCATGCTCATGCCAATGGCTAGTGAATAAATAATGGTTAAAACAGATTCTGTCAAACCAACTGTTTGTATCGCATTGCTACTATTGGGTAAGTGACCTACAAAATAAAGGTCTACTAAGGCAAAAACAGATTCCATCATCATTTCTAGCATCATGGGGATTGCTAAAAGAAAAATTGCCTTACGAATACTGATTGTTGTATAATCTGTTTCCTTGCCAATAATTGCTTGCCATAAAACAGTAAAAAAATTAGAAAAACTATTGTGAGTCTTTAAAGATTGTGACATATAATAAAATAAATAGGATAACCATGAAATGCTTAGTGTTAAGCATTAATTATTTGATAAAAGAATGTGGATTTAGCTTTTAACAGCCAAATTTTTCCCTCGAAACTATCATGGTCCGTTTGATTTTGATAAGCAAAAATATAAAAATAAATGAAACAGCAAATATTAATTTATTCTTATGTACTGATTAAGATACTATTAGCTAAATACTATATGCCTTAATCATTTCTTCGGTTACTTTGCAAGAACGTTGGGTTTGTAGATCAATCATTACGTATTCAAAAATTCCATCAGAAGATACTTTGCCAGTTGTTTTGTTTATAATTTCGAACTGAACATTACTGCCTTTTTCGTTCATTTCTAAAATGCCAGTTCGTACAATCATTTTATCGCCCATTTTTAACGGGCGTTTAAAGTTGATAATTACCTTAGCTACAACCCATCCAAAACCTTGTTCTGAAAATTTTTCCCAGCTCATGCCATAAAACTTCTCCATTTGCTCATAACGGGCAGCTAATACATAATCTAAATATTTACTGTTATGTACATGGTTAAACATATCTATATCGTCTGGACGAACATTTAACTCGGTTTCGAAGATGCTGAATTGATTTTGAGTCATAGTTGTAAAAGTAAAGCATTTTTGTGATTTATTTGGTCTTGGTTTGCTACATAGACCTTTAAAATAATACATTTTCACTAGAAAACGCAGTAAATTTACTATGTAATACTTGTTTTACCCAGTTCCTCGTTTTAATAAAATCCATTATATAATAATTTAAATAAATTAAGATTAGGTTCGATTCTTCTTCGTAGTAAGTCCGCCTCTAGTCCGCCTCTAGTCCGCCTCTAGTCCGCATCTTTCCTAAAATAACGCGGACTATACGCGGATTTATTATGGTTTTACTAAGACCATAATACGAACAAACCTTACGACAAAAACTAATTCTCTTTTTGTTAACTTATGGCTTGACAATTTTGATAATTATTTCGGAAGGTCACATGACAATCCTTTCCATTTTCTTGCAACAGAAAGCTTAAATCCCTTAATTACTTAATGTTAAATATTCAATTACACATTTCTTATTCTTGTTTTTATACTAAACTTAGCTTATCTTTGCGCCACAATTAATTAATTTATAAACACTTTAGTATCATTCAAGAATGTATTTAAGTAAAGAAAACAAAGCCGAAATTTTTCAAAAACACGGCGAAGTAGCAACCAACACTGGTTCTGCTGAAGGTCAAGTAGCGTTATTTACATACCGTATTGCGCACTTAACAGAACACTTAAAGAAAAATCGTAAAGATTTCTCTACCCAGTTGTCACTTCAAAAATTAGTAGGTAAACGTCGCGGTATTTTGGCGTACTTATTTAAAAAAGATATTAATCGTTATCGTGCTATCATCAAAGCTTTACAGCTAAGAGATATCATCAAATCGGTGTAATGTTAATAAAAGCCATTCTTTTAGAGTGGCTTTTTTAGTTTAATACTCAATAATAAATATATAAACAAGGTCTATTAAAAAGAGGAAAAATAGACCACAACAATTTGTAAATGAATGTAATAAAAAAATCGTTTGATTTAGGCGATGGAAGAATTGTAGAAATTGAGACAGGTAAATTAGCTAAACAAGCTGATGGTGCTGTTGTAGTTAAAATGGGTAATACTATGTTGTTAGCAACAGTTGTATCAACCGTAGGTGCCAAACCAGGTACAGATTTTTTACCATTATCGGTAGATTATCAAGAAAAATATGCGGCTACTGGCCGTATCCCAGGTGGATTTTTACGTCGTGAGGCAAGATTATCTGACTATGAAGTGTTAATTTCTCGTTTGGTTGATAGAGCTTTACGCCCTATGTTCCCTTCAGATTATCACTCTGATACACAAGTAATGATTTCATTAATCTCGGCTGATAAAGATATCATGCCAGATTGTTTAGCTGGTTTAGCAGCATCTGCAGCTTTATCAGTTTCTGATATTCCTTTTAATGGTCCAATATCTGAAGTACGTGTAGCTAAAATCGATGGAAAATTGATCATCAATCCATTGGCTAGCGAATTAGAGCGTGCAACTTTAGAATTTATGGTTGCTGGTTCGGCTAACGATATAGGTATGGTTGAAGGTGAGTGTGATGAAATTCAAGAAGATGAGATGGTTGAAGCTTTAAAATTTGCACATGCTGCAATTAAAGTTCAATGTGCTGTTCAAGTTGAATTAACTGAAGCGACTGGCAAAACTGTAAAACGTGAATATAACCACGAAGATCATGATGCTGATTTAAGAGCTAAGGTTTTCGCTGATACTTATGATAAAGTTTATGCAATTGCAAAATCTGGTTCCAATAAAGATGAGCGTAAAGTAGGATTTACCGCTATCATCAACGAATTTTTTGAGGCTATGCCTGAAGATACTGCAGATTTAACTAAAGCAATGGCTAAGCATTATTACCATGATGTACAGTATGATGCAATTAGAAATTTATTGTTAGATGAAGGAATTCGTTTAGATGGTCGTAAAACAACTGAAATTCGCCCAATTTGGAGTGAAGTAGGTTATTTACCTGCTGCTCACGGTTCGGCAGTATTTACTCGTGGTGAAACCCAATCTCTTACATCAGTTACTTTAGGTAGCAAAGATGATGAGCAGATGATTGATGGTGCTTTCTTTAATGGTTACAACAAATTCTTATTACACTATAATTTCCCTGGTTTCTCAACTGGAGAGGTTAGACCTAATAGAGGTGCTGGACGTAGAGAAATTGGTCATGGTGCTTTAGCTCAACGTTCGTTGAAAAAAGTATTACCAGAAGGAGCAGAGAACCCTTACACTATTCGTATTGTTTCTGATATTTTAGAATCTAATGGTTCATCATCAATGGCAACTGTTTGTGCTGGTACTTTAGCATTAATGGATGCTGGTATTAAAATCAAATCTCCAGTTTCTGGTATTGCTATGGGTTTAATTACTGATGAGAAAACCGGTAAATATGCTATCCTTTCAGATATTTTGGGTGATGAAGATCACTTAGGAGATATGGACTTTAAAGTAACAGGTACTAAAAACGGTATTGTTGCTTGTCAGATGGATTTAAAAATCAATGGTTTATCTTATGATGTATTGACTAAGGCTTTATTACAGGCTAAAGAAGGTCGTTTACATATTTTAGGTGAAATGGCAAAAACCATTGCTGCACCTAACGAAGATTTAAAACCACATGCTCCACGTATCGTTTCTTTAAGTATCGATAAAGAATTTATTGGTGCAGTAATAGGCCCAGGCGGTAAAATCATTCAAGAAATGCAACGTGAAACTGGTGCATCTATCTCTATTGAAGAGGTTGGTAACAAAGGGATCGTTGAAATTTTTGCTGATAACAAGGCTGCAATTGATGCTGCCGTTGCACGTATCAATGCAATTGCTGCTAAACCAGAAATTGGTGCTACTTACCAAGGTAAAGTAAAATCTATCATGCCATTTGGTGCATTCGTAGAAATTATGCCAGGTAAAGATGGTTTGTTACACATCTCAGAAATTTCATGGGAGCGTTTAGAAACCATGGATGGCGTTTTAAAAGAAGGTGATAAAATAGAAGTTAAATTGTTAGATGTAGATAAACAAGGTAAAATGAAACTTTCTCGTAAAGTTTTGTTGCCAAGACCTGAAAAACCTGCAGCTCCACAAGCTTAATTCAATTGCCATCCAGAGCAATAGCGAAGGATCTATTTAAAAATTAAGCCCTTTCAGTTTTACTGGAAGGGTTTTTTGTTGCCTAAAGTTTCAGACTTCTTTTGTAACTTGCATGTATTGATATGAAAAGAAAAGAAAAGATAGTAGAAGAGCCTTTAGCTGACTACAAAAAAGCCGAAGAAGATTTATGCATAAAGCTTTATCTAGCTCTTATACAGAACGATTTCATACGATGGCAAGATTAATGAAAATGAATATCATGCTGAAATCTGCTAAAGTTGTCCATAAGAAAATGGATTAATAATATACACATCATTGCGAGGGTCTGAGCAGTCTTCTAAAACATTCGCTTTAAGATTGCTTCGTGCCTCGCAATGACGATAAACTAAAAAAATGAAACAAATTATAGCTCCTTCCATACTTTCTGCTGATTTTGCTAATCTGCAACGCGATACCGAAATGATTAATGCTAGCGAAGCAGATTGGTTTCACATTGATGTAATGGACGGTGTGTTTGTGCCCAATATTTCTTTTGGCTTTCCTGTATTGAAAGCCGTTAAAAAGCACGCTAAAAAACCATTGGATGTGCATTTGATGATTGTGAATCCTGAAAAGTATATTCAAGAATTTGCAAATGAAGGTGCTGATATTATAACCGTACATTACGAAGCTTGCACACATTTACATCGAGTAGTACAAATGATTAAAGCTGCTGGCTGTAAGGCAAGCGTAGCACTTAATCCCCATACTTCTGTTAGCTTGTTAAAAGACATCTTGGTTGATTTAGATATGGTTTTGATCATGTCAGTAAATCCAGGTTTTGGTGGACAACAATTTATACCACAATCTTTAAATAAGATTGTAGAATTAAGGAAAATGGCTAATGAAATTAATCATAATCTACTAATTGAAGTTGATGGTGGCGTTAGTGTTTCAAATATCGAAAGCTTAATTAAAGCTGGTGCAAATGCTTTTGTAGCAGGTAATGCTATCTTCGCAGCTGAAAACCCAACTGATATGATTGCTAATATGAAAAACATCGATATCACTTCAAATCAAATCTAATTTTCTTGAATGCGAAAAGTTTATCTGTTAATTCTAGCATTACTATTAGGATTTACGTTGGTAAATGCTCAACCTTTGGTAAGAGTTACAGGTGTAGTGCAAGATTTAAAATTTGATCCTTTACAACAAGTTACAGTCGCAATTCTTGGTCAGCAAGAATCTACGTTGACTGCTCCAGATGGAAGCTATACTATTTATTCTAAAACAACTTCTTTCACTATTAAATATAATCTACTCGGTTACAAACCGGTAGTAATTAAAATAAATGAAAAAGCTGCAGGCCGAATTGTGAGAGATATCACTTTAATTGCTAATATAAATGAATTAGAGCAGGTAACGGTAACCAATAGGCAAAATCAATTAAGTAACACAAGCACCATTAATATTGCTGATCTTGCTTCATTACCTTCAGTTTCTGGGAATTTTGAAGCTGTTTTAAAAACTTTACCAGGTGTATCCACCAATAACGAGTTGAGCTCGCAATACAGTGTTAGAGGGGGTAATTTTGATGAAAACCTAGTTTATATCAATGATGTGGAGATCAGTCGGCCAATATTGGTTAGAAATGGCCAACAAGAAGGCTTGAGTTTTATCAATAGTGATTTAGTAACAAGAGCTAAGTTTTCTGCTGGTGGTTTCGAAGCTCGCTATGGCGATAAATTATCTTCGGTTTTAGATGTGAAATACGATAAGCCTGATAGTAATCAACATGTTATAACTACAGGTTTTTTAGGAACATCCTTAAGCTCTAAATATGTAGCAGATAAAAGCTTCTTATTAATCGGTTTGCGCTATAAAAACAATAGTAGTGTGTTAAATAAGCAAGATAACAAAGGAAGTTATAGCCCAAATTTTGGAGATGCACAGTTACTTTATCAATACAATTTTTCAGATAAATTTAGTATAAGTGCCCTCGGTAATTATAATATTGGACAATTTAAGTTAATACCCGAAGATAGAGAAACTCAATTTGGTACGCTTGATACGCAACTGAGATTAAATATAGCTTACAACGGACAGGAAATAGATAGTTATCGTACAATAGGGAGCGCTGTAACAGCAACTTTTAGTCCACGGCCAAATTTGGTGATAAAATGGATTAATAGCTATTTTAACACTAAAGAAAGAGAACGGTTTGACATTGAAGGGAGATACATTTTTGATGAATTGGAGACAGGTTTTGGTTCTGCTGGTTTTACTTCTGTTCGGGTAAATAGAGGTATTGGAACCTATTTAAATTATGCTCGTAATAGCTTAAAATCACAAACATTCAGTTCAGAAATTAAAACGGATCAGAACTTTGATAACCATGTTTTTTCTTGGGGTGTACGATTAGAATTAAATAAATTTAAAGATGAATTAAATGAATATCATCTTACAGATTCGGCAGGTTATATTTTACCCTACGATACAAAGAATTTTTTCTTAGAACAATCTATTAAAACAGCTAATAAAGTGGATATTGATAATTTAACTGCTTTTATACAAGATAGTTACAGCTTAACAAAAAACACAGATTTACAATTAGGAGTTAGAGGAAGTTATAATAATTTATCCAATCAACTATTAATAAGCCCACGTTTATTATTAGCTTATCGTCCAGCTAGCGATAATAAAATTATTCGTTTTACCGCTGGAGTATATCAGCAAGCACCAACTTATCGTAGTATAAGAGCATACGATGGAATTTTAAATTTAAAACAAAAAGCACAACGCTCGTATAATACTTCAGCGGGTTTTGATTATGCTTTTGATGGTTTGGGTACACGATTAAAATTTAGTTCTGAAGCGTATTTTAAATATTCTGATAGATTAATACCATATGTAATTGATAATGTTAGAATTAAATATCTTTCGTCAGAAACGGCTAAAGGGCGCACATATGGTGCTGATTTTAGTGTTGGAGGTGAGTTTGTGAAAGATTTAGTTTCTTACTTCAGACTTTCTTTTATGAAAGCGGATCAAGATATCATTGGCGATTCATATGTAAAGAAAGATAAATCAGGTTCATCAATGGTGGTATATCCTGGTTACTTAAAAAGACCAACTGATCAGCGCATAAATTTTTCCGTCTTCTTTCAAGATAGGTTATTAAAAAGCCCAACTTACAAAGTACATTTAAATATGTTGTACGGATCTAGATTACCAATTGGCTCTCCACAAAGTGATCATTACACGGATGATTTCCAAATACCTGCGTATAAGCGAGTTGATATTGGGTTCTCCAAAGATTTTTTGGATGATGTTGCCTTGCGAAAACCTAAATTATTAGATAAATATTTTAGTTCGTTTATTGCTTATTTTGAGGTGTTTAATTTGCTCAATATTAATAATACAGTATCTTATTTGTGGTTAAAAGATGTAGACAATGTACAGTATGCTGTTCCAAACTACCTAACAGGTAGACAATTCAATTTTAAATTGATTTTAAAGTTCAAAAATCATCAATAATTGCGACTGATTTACTAGATTTACGCTCATTAAAATTTAAATAAAACATCATGATTTAACTTTAAAATTAACGACTAAATCGTGATAGCTTTATTACCATCGAAAACAAATTTATAACAATAAAAAATGAGACATAATTTTGGTGCAGGACCCTGTATTTTACCTCAAGAAGTATTTAAACAAGCTTCTCGAGCAGTTTTAGATTTCAAAGAAGGTTTATCAATTTTAGAAATTTCGCATCGTACTCCCGAGTTTGAAGGCGTAGTGGAAGAAGCAACAAAATTGGTAAAGGAACTTTTAAATGTACCATCAGGATACTCCGTTTTATTTTTACAAGGAGGGGCAAGTTTACAATTTGCAATGGTTCCAATGAATTTGTTGCCAGAAGGAAAAACTGCTGCTTATTTAGAAACAGGAGTATGGGCAAATAAAGCGATTAAAGAAGTTAAATTTTTTGGAAACGCTAATATTGTAGCTTCTTCAAAAGAATCTAATTATACCTTTATTCCTAAAGATTACTCCATTCCAGAAGATAGTGCATATTTTCACTGCACCTCAAATAATACCATTTACGGAACAGAAATGTTCACTTTACCGGTAACTAAAGTTCCTGTAGTATGCGATATGTCATCGGATATTATGAGTCGCGTAATTGATGTTTCTAAATATGATTTAATTTATGCTGGAGCCCAAAAAAATATTGGCCCTGCCGGATTAACCATTGTAATTGTTAAAGACGAAATATTAGGAAAAACTGGTAGAGGAATTCCTTCAATGTTAGATTATAAAGTGCATATAGAAGGCGGTTCGATGTACAATACTCCACCAGTATTTTCAATTTATGTAGCCATGTTGAATTTAAATTGGTTAAAATCTAAAGGTGGTGTAGCGGAAATTGAACAAGAGAATAAAGCAAAAGCTGATGCACTATACAAAGAAATTGATAGAAATCCATTATTTAAAGGAACTTGTGCAGTAGAAGATCGCTCGAGAATGAATGTATGTTTTGTAATGGAAAATCCTGAATTAGAAAAATCATTTGCAAAATTTGCAGACGATAACGGTTTCGAAGGATTAAAAGGACATAGAAGTGTTGGTGGTTTTAGAGCATCAATGTACAATGCACTTCCAATTACAAGCGTTCATGCTTTAATAGATTTAATGCAAACTTTTGAAGAAAAACAAAACAAGTTAAATTATGATTAAGATCCTCGCCAATGATGGCATAGACCCAATTGGGAAAAAATTACTAGAAGAAGCTGGTTTTCAAGTTGATACTCAAACAATTCCTCAAGATAAATTAGC
>NZ_JBAZRL010000067.1:0-12834 GCF_041662865.1 Pedobacter sp. | reverse complement strand
CTTTAAGCTTTTCGCCATCCGATTAGGGATATAATGATGCTCCTTAGCATAGGCAATAACCTTTTGCTTAGTTTCATCTCCAATTTGGTAACTATCTGTTAATGCTCTAGATACAGTAGAAATAGATAAGTTTAACGCCTTGGCAATATCTCGTAAAGTGATGTTAGTGTTCATCAATTATTTTAATAATAGTAAATGCTAAGGTACGATTTTTTGATATTTTAAGAGAACTTGATTGTACAAGTAGTAAGGCTATACTAAAACCTTTTAGTAATAGTTTTTTAATGCTATAATAGTTTTCAGCTAAAATTAATACCTTAGATTTTCTATTTATTATTCTGCTATAAAAATTATGAAACAGACTTTATTTTATTGCTTATTTTTCTTTTCAATCGTTGTTAATGCACAACAAAATCTGGTTAAATATGTAAAACCATTAATTGGTACCGAAAAAATGGGACATACTTATCCTGGTGCTACAGTTCCTTTTGGTGCAGTACAATTAAGCCCAGAAACGGATACAATTCCGTATGAAGTGAATGGGAAATACAATGGAGATGTGTATAAATATTGTGCAGGATATAAATATGAGGATAAAACAATAGTTGGATTTAGTCATACGCATTTTAGCGGAACAGGTCATTCTGATTTGGGAGATTTTTTAATAATGCCTACACAAGGTAAATTACAACTAAATCCAGGTATTGCAAGTGATACTAAAACTGGTTTTCGTTCAGCATTCTCTCACGCCAATGAAGTTGCAGAAGCTGGTTATTACAAAGTGAAATTAGATGATGATAATATTACTGCAGAAATGACAGCTACAACTCGTGTAGGTATGCATCAATATACGTTCCCCAAATCTAATCAATGCCATATAATTTTAGATTTAATGGCCGGAATTTATAATTACGATGAAAAAACAGTTTGGACATATGTACGTGTAGTTAACGATACGTTGATTACAGGTTATCGCCAAACATACGGCTGGGCTCGTACACGTACAGTCTATTTTTCGATGAGTTTTTCTAAGCCATTTAAAAGTTATGGACAAAAGAATTATGATGCAAAACAAGCTTATCGCGGTTTCTGGGGTAAATTTGATCAAACTAAAAACTTCCCAGAAATAGCTGGTAGAAAAGTAAGAATGTACTTTGATTTTGATACGAATGAAGGTGAAAAAATTAAGATCAAATTTGCTTTATCTCCAGTAAGTCAAGAAAATGCAGTGCAAAATATGCGTTCAGAAATTACCGGATGGGATTTTGAAAAAGTAAAAGCACAAGCACAAGCTACCTGGAATAAAGAATTGAATAAAATCAATGTTTCAGCTGCTGAAGATGACAAAACCAATTTTTATACCGCAATGTATCATGCTTTTATCAATCCAACAACGTACACAGATGTAAATGGACAATATAAAGGATTAGATCAAGGGGTGCACACTGCAAATGGTTTTACCAATTACACTACGTTTTCTTTGTGGGATACCTATAGAGCTTTGCATCCATTTTTTAACATTATACAACCGTCTCGAAATAACGATATGGTGAAATCTATGTTGGCACATTACGATCAAAGTAGTTTACAAATGTTGCCGATCTGGTCGCATTATGCGAATGATAATTGGTGCATGAGTGGTTATCACAGTGTTTCTGTAATTGCAGATGCAGTTATAAAAGGAGTTTATAATGGTGATGCCAACAAAGCTTTAGAGGCTTGTATTGTGACAGCAAAACATCGTAATTATGAAGGAATAGGATACTACATGGATTTAGGTTATATCCCTTCAGAGCGAAGTGGTGTTTCAGTTTCTAATACTTTAGAATATGCATATGATGATTGGGCAATCGCCCAGATGGCTAAAAAGCTAAACCGCATGGATATTTACAATGAATTTATTAAGCGCTCTGGAAACTGGAAAAACAACTACGATAAAGCAACTGGTTTTATGCGTCCTAAGTTAGCAGATGGCACATTTAAAAAAGGATTTGATCCATTGAGTACAAATGGACAAGGCTTTATAGAGGGCAATAGTTGGAATTATAGCTTTTTTGTTCCACAAGATCCAGCTGCTTTAATGGAATTGATGGGGGGGAAAAAACGGTTTGCATTGAGATTAGATACCTTATTTACGATGCATTTGCCTGATGAATTTTTTGCAGAAACTGAAGATATTACACGTGATGGAATTATTGGTGGTTATGTGCATGGAAACGAGCCAGCGCATCATGTTGCGTATTTTTACAACTGGACAGACCAAGCGTATAAAACTCAAGCTCAAGTGCGTCATATTTTGAAAATGCAATATAAACCAACTCCTGATGGCTTGGGTGGGAACGATGATTGTGGTCAGATGAGTGCATGGTACATGTTTTCATCTTTAGGTTTTTATCCTGTTTCTCCAGGTGGCGATGAATATGCATTAGGTTCTCCAGCAGTAAATAATGCGAGTTTAAGTTTAGAAAATGGAAAGACATTTTCTGTTGAAGCAATTAATCAGAGTGATAAAAATGTATATGTACAGAAAGTTTTATTGAATGGAAAAGAACTAACTAAGCCATTTATTAAGCATAGCGATATCACATCTGGTGGAAAGCTAACTTTTTATATGGGGGCAAAGCCAAAGAAATCTTAATTTCTGCAAGCTGTTCACATCCAATTATATACTAACAATCGCTAAAAATTCACTGCCTTGTCCAATAATTTTTTAGATATTTAGCCTTCTAAAAAGGATATCAAGGAATGAAAATCGTTATTGCCGAAAAGCCATCTGTTGGTCGTGAGTTAGCTAAAGTGTTTGGTGCAACAACCAGAAAAGATGGCTATATTGAAGGCAAAGGCTATTCATTTACATGGGCTTTTGGACATTTATTGCAACTAGCGCCACCACAAGATTACGGTTTTATAGGTTGGCGCAAACAGCATTTGCCAATGTTACCTGCTAAGTTTAAACTAGCCATACGCAAGATTAAAACGAAAGATGGTTTTGTAGAAGATCCAGGTGTTCGAAAACAATTAGATATCATTAAAAAACTGTTTGATGAAGCTACTGAAATTATCGTAGCAACAGATGCTGGACGTGAAGGAGAATTGATTTTTAGGTATATTTATTATTTCTTAAAGTGTAAAAAACCATTTAAGCGTTTATGGATTTCTTCACAAACTGACGAAGCTATAAAAGATGGATTTAGAAATTTGAAGCCTGGTTCTGATTACGATACTCTATTTAATTCTGCACATTGTCGTTCCGAATCAGATTGGTTAGTGGGCATGAATGCTACGCAAGCATTAAGTATTTCTGCAGGTTCTAAAAGTGTATTGTCGTTAGGTAGAGTGCAAACTCCAACTTTAGCAATGATCTGTGCTCGTTATATAGAAAGCAAAAACTTTGTACCTCAAACATTTTATCAAATTGCTATTCAATTAGATAAAGATGGACAATTATTTAAGGCGATTTCTGTAGCGAATTTCAAAACTCAACCAGAAGCACAAGAAATATTTGATAAGGTTGAAGATGTAGCGTCAGGTTTTGCTACTGGCGGAAATATTACTGCTGTTGAAGCAAAACCAAGAAAAGAACCACCACCACTTTTACACGATTTAAGTAGTTTGCAACAAGAAGCTAATAAGAAAAATGGTTTTACAGCAGATCAAACCTTAAATTTATTGCAGAATTTATATGAAAGCAAGTTGGTTTCTTACCCACGTACAGGCAGTCGCTATATTGGTGATGATGTTTTTGCAAATGTGCCTAAACTCATTTCAACGTTAACTGATCATCCAATTTTTGGAAACCAAGCTAATTTTTTACAAACGGCAACGCTGAATAAAAGAAGTGTAAATGCAAAGAAGGTGACCGATCACCATGCTATTTTGCCAACGGGCGAAAAACCCTACAATTTAAGTAAAGATCATCAAGCGGTTTACGATATGGTTGCAGGTCGAATGTTAGAAGCATTTCATCAAGAATGTGTAAAGGAAATTACAAAAATTACCATCGAATCAGGTTCTGTTTTTATAGCGAATGGCACCGTTATTCGCTCTGCTGGATGGCGTTCTGTATTTAACGAAACAGAAGAAGATAAAAAGGATGAGGAAAACCCAGCCTTGCCCAAATTAAAAGTTGGTGAATTATTACCGATTGTAAATAAAGCGTTGTTAGAAAAGCAAACCAAACCGAAACCGCTGTACAACGAAGCCTCTTTATTAAAAGCTTTAGAAACTTCTGGTAAAGAGATAGAAGATGAAGAATTGCGGTATGCAATGAAAGATAGTGGTTTGGGTACGCCAGCAACTCGTGCTGCAATCATCGAAACCTTATTAACTAGAGAATATATTATTCGTGATAAACGAAACTTGATTCCAACTACTAAAGGCTTGGCGGTTTATGAAGTGGTTAAAGACAAAAAAATTGCACAAGCAGAGTTAACCGGTCAATGGGAAAAAAGATTAGAAGAAATTCGTTCTGGTGCTTCGGTAACTGATTTTAAAACAGAGATTGCAGATTACACTAAAACCATTACCCAAGAGCTTTTAGTTGCAGGAGTAGGGCTTTCTACGCAATTAGCCGAGGCACCAGCAACTGTATAGGTAAATTTACGAACTGCATACCTCTTGCATTTGTTATAAACTTTAAGATCTAACTGATATTTTTTATATTGCTTCATCATGAATCGTAAATATTTTCTATCCTCAATTATTCCGGCGTCACTTCTTTTAAGTTCATTAACTAGCAAGGCTGATGTAATTTCTTCTTTAACAGATAAGCCTAAACGTATAAAAATTCCACCCTATCTTTTACCTGGAGATACTATTGGAATTACTTGTCCAGCAGGTTATATTACTCAAGAAGAGATTGATCCATCTATTATTCAAATGAAAAGCTGGGGATTTAATGTTGTGGTGGGCAAAACAGTAGGTGCTAAAGATTTCACTTTTGGGGGTACAGATCAAGAACGTTTAACAGATTTGCAACAAATGTTAGATGATCCTAATATAAAAGCAATTATGTGTGCAAGAGGAGGGTATGGTGCAATCAGAATTGTAGATCAGCTTGATTTTAGTGACTATAAAAAATCACCAAAATGGCTAATTGGGTTTAGTGATATTACGATTTTGCATGCTCATATCAACAGCAATTATAGAGTTGCTACCATCCATTCTAAAATGTGCAATAGTTTTCCATCTGATTGGGCTTTAGCAGAACCTATTCAAGTTGAAACGATTAACTCTATTCAGCAGGCGCTGAAAGGAGAAAAAATGCAATACGTTGTTCCATATAATGTAAATAATAGAATGGGAACGGCAAGAGGTGAATTAATTGGTGGAAATTTACGCTGTATTGAAAATCTGGCTGGGAGTAAATCGGAAATTGAAACAGATAATAAAATCCTTTTTGTAGAAGATACTGGTGAGTACTTATATAGTATTGATAGAATGTTTTATAATCTCAAGCGAAGCGGAAAATTAGAAAAGTTAAGTGGGTTAATTGTTGGAGGTTTTAAAGTAAAACCAGATGATGCTGGGGATGAATTTGGTAAAACCTTAGTTGAAATAGTTTTAGATAAAGTAAAGGAGTATGATTATCCAGTTTGCTTTGATTTTCCAGTAGGACACCAGAGAGCTAATTTCGCTTTGAAATGTGGAGTTAAACATGTACTTGATGTAAGAGCAGAAGGAAGTAAACTTGAGGAGGTTTAATGAAAATTACCACAATTTATTATCCTGACGAACGAAAGGTAAGAACTGCCGTCATTCCCACGAAAGTGTGAATCGTATTAAATAAACTCTAAGATTCCCAAACGATAGCTATTAGAATCAAGTTAGGAATGACGAATCTCCTACTAAGCGCTAATGTAATAAACTGCTGTTTCTTGCAATCGAGAAGCCACAATTATTTCCGTACCATTAGCATGCTGCTGAAATAAATCATGGACCAAGTTTGGGCAATTATTATCCTTACTTAAATGAGAAAGAAAAAGGTGACTCATGTACGAAGGTTTGTGTTCCACAAATAAAGCTAAAGCTTGTTTATTCGACAAATGCCCATGTCCACCACGTATTCTGTTTTTTAAGAAATAAGGATATCGACCTTTGTCTAACATTTCATCATCATAATTTGCCTCTAAAAAGGCAGCGTGACATTCCTTAAAATTATGAATTACATTTTCGCAATTACCGCCAATATCTGTAAAAACTCCAACTCTTACACCGTTACAACTAATGGTAAAACTATGAGGTTCGGCAGCATCATGTAGTTTGGGGAATGCAGTAATCTTTAATTTGCCAACTTGAATAGGAGAGTAAGCCACAAATGAGTTCAGCAAATTTTGTTGAATTTGCTGTTTACCACTCAATAAAGTATGGTGCGTGATATAAACTGGTAATTGATATTTTTTTGCAAGAACAGGTAATCCACGAATATGATCGCTATGCTCATGAGAAATAAAAATAGCTTTTACTTTACTCATGCTCAATGCTAATCTCTGCATGCGAATTTCTGTTTCCTTGCAACTCAGTCCAGCATCAACTAAAATCGCTTCTTCATCGTTGCCGATATAAAAACAATTTCCGTTACTGCCAGTATTAAGTGAGCTGATAAATAAAGCCATATGAATTACAAAGAAAGTGATTTTATTAATTTTAAATTTGCATTTTTATAAACATTTACGAATGCTGAAACAACTTTTGTTGATTGCTGTTTTTACTTAAACTGAAATAAAATGGAAGAGAAACACAACAATGCCACCCCACAAAGACCAGAAGGCGCTAGACCTTTAGATGCAGGTATTATTCCGATAAATATTCCTAAATATATTGAGCAGATTAAACAGGAAGAAGCCTATGGAAAGAATGGGAAAAATGCAATTACTGTATTTAAATCTGAGCAAGTAACCATTACTATAATCGCCTTAAAAGAAGGAGAGATGGTACGACCAGGTAGCGAAGAAGGCGAGGCTATTATGAGTTTACAGTTAATTGATGGTAATTTATTGTTCGAAAGTATGGGAAATACTGTTGAATTAAAAAAAGGAGAATTACTCACTTTACATCAGTTATTATCGTTTAAAGCAAAAGCAATAAATGACTGTATTTGCCTTCTAACTATGGTTAAGTAGCTATTTAATACTCTTTTGTGAAATATTTTTTAATAAAAACGATAATGCTAACAAATTGCGATTCAGGTATTTTTAACCGAAAAGTGGCTTAGCATACTCATAAACCAATTATAAATAATTCAACACATACTTGTTTATTGTGTTTTAATGATATATTTGAAATCAAATTAAAACTTAAAAAATGGAAAAATTCTCAAAAGTAAAAGAAGTAATCGCTGCGATTGAAGCAGATGCAGAAAAATTTTATAATGGTGGTAACGCAGCAGCGGGAACTAGAGTACGTAAAGCAATGCAAGATCTTAAAGGTTTAGCACAAGATATCCGTACTGAAGTGACTGAGAAAAAAAACAGCGCTAAATAAGCTTTTGAGCTTAAATCATTACAAAGGAAAGACCTTGCTATGGCAGGGTCTTTTTATGTTAACACTAAATTATGATTACTAAATCTTTAACTAGTTGCTACCTAAATTTTGTACATTTATACCGCATAATAGATGTAAAATAACTCTCCTCAAAAAATGATTTCAGTAAAAGTAAGCTATACGGTAAAACCAGAATTTGTAGCTCAAAACAAGCAAAACATTAGCGTGTTTCTGTCAGATTTTAAAAAATTGGTGGACAAAAGCTTTTTATATAACGTTTATCTTGAAGAAGATGGCTTAAGCTTTCTACATGTTTCTATGTATGAAAATGAAGAAGTCCAACAACAAATCTTAACTATTCCTTCTTTTCTTCAGTTCCAAAAAGAACGAGATGAAAGTGGTTTAAATGATGCTCCTAAGATTGAAGTTCTGACTTTAATAGGTTCATCACTTCGGTTATTGTAAGTTCTATTAAATAAATTGTACAAACAAAATAGCCCTACATCTCTGTAAGGCCTTTCTCTCAGCTTCTAGCTGATGAATCATTATTGTTTATTTTCTTAAACTCCAACATTACCAGTTTTAACTTTCCCATCTCTTTTGTAATTAGCCAAAATTACTCCTTTTGTTGTTACAGAACTATCTATTAATGTAAATGCTGCCGGGATAGGACCATTGCCAAATAAGTTCTTTCCTTTACCAAGTGTCAATGGATGAATTTTCAATCGAAGTTCATCTACTAGATCATTCTCAAATAATAATTGAATAACTTCACTACTTCCCCATACATGAATATCACGACCTTCTGAATTTTTAAGCTCTTTAATATCGACTAAATCTTTAAGGAAAACTGAATTTTTCCAATCGGATTTTTCTCTAGTAGTAGATAGAACATATTTTGTCCCTTCATTTATACTTGGCCAAAAATCTCCATGCGTTGGCCAGTAATTTTCCCAAATATCAAACGTTTTTCTGCCCAATAGATAATCTGCAGGTTGAAGTTCTTTTTCCATGGCCTTGTTATAAGCTTCATCACCATACGATGCAGTCCATCCGCCATATTTAAAGCCACCTGATGTATCTTCTTCTGGTCCGCCAGGCCCTTGCATAACTCCATCCAATGTAATCATTGATAAAACAATTATTTTTCTCATGTTTATTATCTCCTGTTATAATTTATGTTGC
The DNA here is from genome assembly GCF_041662865.1 of Pedobacter sp. Taxonomy (GTDB): domain Bacteria; phylum Bacteroidota; class Bacteroidia; order Sphingobacteriales; family Sphingobacteriaceae; genus Pedobacter. The sequence continues at coordinate 4,167 of NZ_JBAZRL010000067.1, read as the reverse complement.
AAATTGCTTTAATTGGTTTGTATGAAACAAATCTCGAGAACAAAAATCATGTTATTGCAGTACGAATGCGACAATCAAACTGGTTGAAACTGACTAAAAAATAACCTCCTCCGTATTTGGGACAACAACCATTGTCTGCTTCATGACTTGACCTGAACAACAGTTTATAATCTAATTGCCGTTTAAACATATAAGTGTTGTAAATTAAGAAACTGATCTTTAATTTTAGTAATATAAGTTTACGAGCTATTAAAACATGATCAGTTATGTTACGTCGATTTTATTTTTTTTTATTGTTCTTATTTTTATCTACTGCCTCCCTTTTAGCTCAGGATACTGGCAAAAATCGCTCAAATCAAATAGATACCCCAAAATTGGGTTTTATACAACAATTAAATAAATTAGGAGCAAATGAGGCTAAAAGAAGTATCCTTAAATATAAGGAATCGAAAGATGCAATTAAGCAAGAGCGACTTTTGGAGCAAATAAAAGAGACCACGCTCAAATCAAAAGTCTACATGAAGCAGGTTTTAGACACTGTGGTTATTATAAGGGAGCTTAATCAAATAAAATATTGGAACAAAATAGCAGGTGATGGCGTGTTTACCAATACTGGCATCTCACACACATTCAGAAATTTAGCCACTACATCTAAGTTATTAAATGAGCTTTTAAAGCGAGTTAAAATCACCAAAAAGCAAATAGATCTTCAAGAAAAAGACTTGGTTAATTTTAGGTTTAGAATAGACTCTTTGTCAAGCGACCCATCATTGTATACCTTCTCTTCAGATACGGTCATTACAAAAGAATACATTACAAAAATGATGGTTGTTGTAAAGCAGATTGGACCAATAGATACGGCGCTTAAACAATCAATTTCTAATATCAAAAAAATGCAATATCATGTTGATGTAATGGCCAATCAACTTTCATCAAGAATTGAAGAAATAGATTTATACCAAAAATCTCTATCATCAACTTCATTTAAAAGAGAGTTTAAAAATTTAGGAGATCATATCTCTTTTGTTAGGCCATTAAAAGAAATTGTTTATTATTCCTTTAAAAAAGGCGAATTGATACTGGCTTTTTATTTACAGAACAATATGGCCAAAGTTTTTTCATTGATGCTTCTTATTGCCATTGTTACTGTTTTTTAACAAGTTTAAAAGATATGCTCGTTTCTGAAAATCTTTTAAGTAAGGATTTTAGTGGCCAGTTGGTTTTCAGGTATCCATTCTTATCCGCTTTGGTTATTGTTCCATGTATATTTCAGTTTGTTTTTACTGAGTCTCCATTTGTTTTAAGTGCGATATTATGGACAGTTTCTGCTACATCACTTACAATTATTTTTAATGGGTTTATTACCAAATATTGGATGACTTTTTGGATTACAACATTGGGTTTATTTACTGTAGCATCGGCTGATAATCTAATTTTACAAGCCTCAAGATCAGAGCGGTATTTTATGGTTTTTTTGGCCTCCTTTGGGATGGTATTTTGTGTATTCGTGCTAATAAAAGGCTTAAAGAATGAGTTAAAAGAAAAATTAATTGTTTATTTTATTGTTTTTTTGGTACTATTTGAACTAGCCTCAATAGTAGCCAATATATTCGGCAGATATAACCTATCTAAATCTTTAATGATGGGAGGTTACGTAAACTTGGTAATTGGCATACTTTTTTTGTGGACAGTTAGGCTAATTAATGAAGGTTTAACTCTAGCCACCAAGGTTTACACCAAACAAGAACGGAAATTATTTTATATCAATTTTAATTTAGTTGGTGAGAAAATTCCTAATTTCTTTTATTTCTTGCTGGTTGTTGGATGGTTTATATTAATAGGGAAAAATTTTTATGCTTTTAATGAGATAACAGAGCCACTAAAAAACCTTTTTGTTGTTGAACGAACTTTGGGTAGTTACACTTTTACGGTTTATAACCTCCTGATCTTTTTTGTAATACTTGCGAGTGCAGTATTTATCTCAAAAATTGTTTCATTTTTTGCCTCAGACAGTCAACATAACCACGGTTTAACTAAAGATAGAAAAGCAGGTTTAGGTAGTTGGATACTATTAATACGTGTATTAATTATTAGTTTGGGTGTGCTTTTGGCTTTTGCTGCTGCTGGTTTTCCTATGGAAAAAATAACTTTGGTTATTGGTGCATTGGGTGTTGGCATTGGCTTTGGCTTACAAACGATTGTAAACAATTTGGTAAGTGGACTAATTATCGCATTTGAAAAACCAGTAAATGTTGGCGATATAGTTGAGGTTGCAGGGCAGAGTGGAGTTGTCAAATCAATAGGTTTTAGAAGTAGTATTTTATCAAAGTGGGACGGAGCTGATGTGGTAATTCCGAATGGAGATTTATTAAATGCACATTTGGTTAATTGGACCTTGGCAGGCAATAAAAAACAAATTTCGGTAATTTTTAATGTAGCCCATGGCACTGATTTGAAAAAAGTTAAAGATTTATTAGATAAGCTTTTAGAAGCTGATGAGCGTATTTTAAAATTACCAAATCCCGCCATCCTGTTTCAGGATTTTAGTATAAATGGTATAGAGGTAAAACTGCTTTTTTGGGTTAGAGATTTAAAAGATGGAGGTGTTGTAAAAAGTGATTTAATAAATGAGATTGATCATGTATTTAAAACGCATAAAATAATTATTCCGCTAGCACAACAGGTTGTACATCTTTATGAAGAAGGTAAAACTAAACCGTTTGATAATAAGCATTAGACTGCTAGATCTTGAACAACATTATTTGCCTTATTAGCCAATATACTTTTCATTATGCATTAAAATATTTCTTGTTGGTATTAGCTGTTATTGTCGCTTTTATACAGAATGGAAATCATGCCTAAAATGAATGAATATAACAGAATATTTTAATAGAGTATAGGTAGAAATCTAACTAATGCGAACATTCAAATCTTGTTATAAAATATTTATTCCCTTATTAGTATTATAAACCTCAATTAAAGAGATTTGAGCTGCAGATTCCTCGTGCCCTCGCAATAACAAAGAAGTAAAACAAAAAAACCGCATTTCTGTGAGGCTTTTTGTGATTCCGCTGGGATTCGAACCTAGTCTGAAAATCTACGTTTATTTGCTATCTGGGATACTTTTCGTTTTAATTCTCACCGAATTTCAAGAACGGCAAGTGCTTCCCCTAAGCGTAGCTGTTTCCTAGCGATGAATTTTTAATTAAATGTTTGTTGTTCAATATCTGATTTCAAACATAATCTGTCGTGACCACCATCATCTCTTTATCACTCCTGGCAAGGCATCTTTACATAAATTAAATTAACAAAAACGATAATGCAATGAAAAAAACATTAATAATAGCGGTTTTGGCTTTGTTTTCCAGTATCGCATTCGGTCAAGAAGTTCCTGATACTACGGCACGGACAGACCAATATGGAAAAAAAGTGGATAGGACTCCTCTCATAACTGAAAATCGTGATGGAATTTTGGTTTTCGAGTCAAAGGATCAAACCTATAGATTATGGTTTGATATTCGCGTACAAACCGATGGGCAGATGACATTTGGTGAAACTATGAATCCGATAGGCAACGGGGTGACTATTCGTCGGGCTCGGTTTGCAACTAAAGCCAATCTTGGTAAAAATTGGTATGGCGAACTTGACCTCAATGTTGCCAATGGTGTACTGGAACTTGAAGATGCTTATCTCAGTTATAACTTTTTAAATGGATTTGCAACACGAGTGGGGAATTATAAGGAAAGATTCTCTATGTCTGAGACTGCTTCTTCACGCTATCTTAATTTTATGGAACGGGCTATGGTAGTTACTACTTTTGCTCCATCCCGCCATATAGGATGGGAAGGTGCTTACAACGGAAAAAGGTTTTTCGCATCAGCTGGTGTTTTCTTTCAAGAAGTAAAGGATCAGGAAACTCAAACCTATATTGAAGATAATAATAAAGATTACGGAAGAGATCAAGGCATTTCGCTTACTGGGAAATTCGTTTTTCAACCCTTTGGAGAAAATAAAGATTATGGATTACATTTGGCTTATGCCTACTCATATCGTCAACCAAAAACCGATGTCGATCCTTCAGAATACGGCGGTATTCGTTACAATACCCGGTCACTCAGCAATATCAACCGCAAAAAATTTCTTGATACAGATGTAATCCCTTATTTC
>NZ_JBAZRL010000066.1:0-14375 GCF_041662865.1 Pedobacter sp. | reverse complement strand
CTGAAACATGTTCTAATGGAGTATATTCTTCTTCACTGTCTTCTAAAGTTAATACCGCATGGCGATGAGAGAATGTTCCCCTTTTAACATCTTGTCCACTTAAACGAACTCTTTTACCTTCGGCTAATAAAGTTCCGTAAGCTAATTGTTCGCCCATGGCCCAATCAAATACATGAGAGGCGGTTGCCATTTTATTACGTTCATCAAATAATTTTTCAATCTTTTTAAAGAACTTTTTATCAGCTGGTAAAGTTGAAATCCGTTTAGCAACCTCTAATAAAGTTCCTTTTTTAACTGCAGTATTTGGAGAGACCTCGAAATCTTTTGCTGTCGCGATACGCATATCTGCCCACGCTCCACCAAATTTAACATCATGATATGTTGATGTAATTTCTTTAGCTTCATTTAAACGCTCTTGCAAAAGGCCCTTAAATTGTTTCTCCATTTCTTTAGCTAACCCAGCTTCTAGCTCTCCTGTTTTAGTTAGTTTATCGATATAAATATCACGCGGATTTGCATGCTTTTCTATCGCTTTGTATAATAAGGGTTGAGTGAATTTTGGCTCATCCGCTTCATTGTGTCCAAATCTGCGGTAGCATAAAATATCAATAAACACATCATTTTTATATTTCTGACGGTACTCCATCGCTAAATTGATAGCGTAAACTAAGGCTTCTACATCATCTCCATTTACATGGAAAACTGGCGATAAAGTAACTTTAGCAATATCTGTACAATATGTACTTGAACGAGCGTCTTTATAATTCGTAGTAAAACCGATTTGATTGTTAATTACTAAGTGAATTGTTCCACCAGTTTTATAACCTTCTAAACCTGCCATTTGAATCACTTCGTACACAATACCCTGACCAGCTACAGAAGCATCACCGTGTATTAATATAGGTGCTAAACGGCTATTATCTCCTGAATATTTGAAGTCTATTTTCGAACGAGACATTCCCTCAACCACTCCATTTACAGTTTCTAAATGCGATGGATTCGGACATAAACTCAAGTGAACACTTTTACCACTATTTATTGTAGTTACATCAGTAGAGTAACCTAAATGATATTTCACATCACCACCAAACGGAGATTCTGCGCTATAACCTTTGCCTTCAAACTCTGCAAAAATATCCTTATAGGTTTTTTGCATAATATTAGCTAGCACATTTAGACGTCCACGATGTGCCATTCCAATTACAAACTCTTCTATACCTAATTCTGCGCCTTTTTCGATTACAGAATCTAATGCAGGTATTAATGCTTCTGCGCCTTCTAAAGAGAAACGTTTTTGTCCCAAAAATTTGGTGCCCAAAAAGTTCTCAAAACTTACAGCTTCATTTAATTTAGTAAGGATTCGTTTTTTCTCTTCAATAGAAAACTTAGGTGTATTACGCTCGTTTTCCATTTTGGTTTTAATCCATTTCAAAATTTCTGGATCACGCACATATAAGTATTCTGCACCGATAGAAACGCAATACGTTTGCTCTAAAAAAGCAACAATGTCACTTAATTTAGCAGGCGCACCAATACCTGTTTCCACCGCAGAATTGAATACGGTATTTAAGTCGGTTTGTGCTAAACCAAAATTTTCTATAGCAAGTGTTGGTAAATGTTTACGTCTTTCTCTTACTGGATTTGTTTTGGTAAACAAATGTCCTCGTTGACGGTATCCATTAATTAAATTTAAAACATTAATTTCTTTCAAAAAATGCTCTGGAGCTTCATTGCTTACATGAGTAGCATCAGAACCCCTTCCAAAATCAAAGCCTTCAAAAAATTTCTGCCATCCAAATTCTACCGAATTTCTGTCTTCTTTATAGCTTTGATATAAGGACTCGATATATTCGGCATTGGCGCCATTGAGATAAGATAAGTTATCCATTAGTGTATTTTTACGATAAGTATTGCAAAATTAGGATTTTACCACAAGAAATGGCAACAATCTTAACAATTAAATCAAATTAAAAACGGTTTTTTTGAACGTGTAATATAAGCTGTTCATTTTATGCGCTTACGAAGTTGACAAAAATAAGATTAGGCTCTTACACTTTGCGCATAAACGCCTTTTGGATCTACAATTTTCAGTTGTTTTTCGAAGTCGAAACTAGTTGTTAAACGTTGATCATTACCTACACCTGCAACAGTTGCCCAATTACCCCAATTGCTTGCCGGACAATAATCGATTAGTTTTTCTTCCAAATAAGCGGCCCCCATCATCCAGTTTACTTTTAATTCGTAAATTAAATAGGTTGCAACTAATTGCCGTGATGCACTGTTGATATAACCAGTTGTATTTAGTTCGTGCATTATTGCATCAACCATTGGATGACCAGTATTTCCTGTTTTCCAAGAATCTAATAAATTGCTATCTGCCAATGTAATTACCTTAGCTTCTTTTGCAAAACCTTCTGGTTTAAAGAAAGTATTTCCATGCTTTTTAAACATAAACCGATAATAGTCACGCCATAAAAGTCCAAGTATAATCTGATTAAAATAAGGCTTCAATCCGTAATTAGCTTCCGCTTCTTTCATCTTCCAATACACTTCACGAGGTGATAAACAACCCAAGGCAAGCCAAGGTGAAAGCTTAGAAACAATTTCATTCTTTTTTAAAGATGCATTTGCTAAAGCCATATCTTCTCCTGTATGTAGAAAATCGTGCAAATGTTCGAAAGCCTGTTGTTCGCCACCTTTAAAATCAATATTTTGAATTGAATTATCTAAATCTTCATGTACTACAAGTTCATTTAATTCAGGTAAAACACCCCAATCTTCAATAGTAACAAAGTTGATTTTATCAGGTGTCAAAAAGCAAGGTTTAACTATAGCATCACGTTCAGTTTTCTTTTTAAACTGAGTGAACACATCAGGTATATCTTTTATTGGAAAAGGTAAATCCTCTTTGTTATATAGTGTATGGCCAATAAAATGTTTCAGATTTACTTTTTGTTTCCATAATAAATCTTCTACTTGGGTCGAAACAGCTGTTTCTTCGCTCGCCACTTCTCTATGGTGGTAAACTTCAGCAATTTCATATTGGCTCACTAAGTCGGGTAAAAAATCTTCAGGTTTTCCTTGTAAGATTAAAATATTACCACCTAGCTGTTGAAATGATTGACGTAAAGCTGCAACACTTTCTAATAAGAATTGAGCTCGAGTTGCTCCAGTTTTGATGCTGTGATAACGCGTAAGCTCAAATTGACGTGGATCGAAACAATAAACAGGTAAAATTTCATCAGATTTAGCTATGGCTTCTACTAGCATTTCGTTATCATGCAAGCGTAAATCATTCCTAAACCAAACTAAAATCTTCTTGCTCATATCCGTAGCCTTTTATATTGGCGTGCAATTTGCACAATTTGTAGCAATTACGGGTTTAAACATTATATTTTTTACATACTGATAACATATTGTTGGCGTTTCCTCTTGAATTAAGTTTAGTGTCCTGAAATGTCTGTAAATGTCTGAATATGTCAGTATAAAAGTTATGTTGTTCTAGTGTTGTTCTAGGTTTACCCTATGTTTGTTCTTCTCAAACGGCATTTAGCAGAAGGATTGTAGGAGCATACTAGGAGGAATATGGGAGAAATAGAGAGAATTTAACGCATTAATTCTGGATTGACAACTAACTTGTCAAGATTAATTCGTTATTTCCTTTTTTTACCAGCCAACAAATTATCTATATTATAGACCTAAATAATTTGATCGATTTTCTTTACGGTTGAATTACTATCTTGTCAAAACCAAAAGCTAATTCAACGGTTTGTTAACTATGGCAAAAAATATTCTTATTACTGGTGCTAGTGGTTTAATTGGAAGGCAACTTATTCCCGCTTTGCAGGCACAAGGACATACAATTTCTATTTTATCTAGGCGACAAATTAACATAAAAGATGTTAATGTATTTTTGTGGGACGTTTACAATCAAACCATAGATGCAAATGCATTAAAAGGAATTGACACGGTTATAAATTTAGCTGGAGAAGGCATTGCCGATAAAAGATGGACAGATAAGCGTAAGCAAGAAATTATTGATAGTCGAGTGATGTCTGCACAACTTTTGTATAAAACCATTCAAGAAACAAAAGCATCGGTTACTACTTTTATTTCTGCCTCAGCAGTTGGTTTTTATGGAGATAGGGGTGATGAAGTTTTAACTGAGAAAAGTGATAGTGGTACTGATTTCCTATCTACATGTTGTGTTCAATGGGAAAATGCTGCAAATGAAGGAATAGGATTGGGGATTAGAGTTGTTAAAATTAGAATAGGCTTAATTTTAAGTAAAGAAGGTGGTGCCTTACAAGCAATGGAAAAACCAATTAAATTTTTTGCAGGCGCACCGTTAAGTACTGGTAAACAATGGATGCCATGGATACATTTGGACGATATCATAAAAATATTTTCAAAGGCAGTTGAGGATACAAAAATGGCAGGTGCATACAATGCTTGCGCTCCTTTTCCAGTCACTAATAAATTGCTTACGAAAACTATAGGCCAAAAATTAAGTCGACCAGTTTGGCCAGTTCATGTGCCTAAATTCGTTTTGAAAGCAATTCTAGGTGAAATGAGTGTTTTACCTTTAATGAGTAGTAATACGATGGTGCAAAAACTATTAGATACTGGGTACAAATTTGTTTATGTGAACTTAGATGAGGCTTTAGATTCAATTTATACGCCAACTCATCAGGATGAATCAAAATAAAAATATTGAACAAAATAAGTCTCCTGTAAGAAATTTAGGGACAGAAACTAGCATTTGTTGGCTAAGAAGAGATCTTAGGTTGGAAGATAATGCAGCGCTTTATCACGCATTAAAAGGTCCTCATCCAGTATTATTACTTTTTATTTTCGATAAACATATTTTAAAAAAACTTGAAAATAAAATGGATGCCAGAGTCACTTTCATTTATCAAACTTTAAAAACCTTACAGGAAAAATTAATTCAAAAAAACACTTCAATTATTGTTAAATATGGTATTCCTGAAAAAGTTTGGGCAGAAGTTTTAGCAACATATAATGTTAAAGCTGTTTATACCAATCGTGATTATGAACCTTATGCCACTAAGCGTGATGATACTTTGGCAGAGTTTTTAAGAAGTGAAGAAATAGCTTTTCCTAGTTTTAAAGATCATGTGATTTTCGAAAAAAATGAAATAGTTAAAGCTGATGAGAAACCATACACTGTATTTACGCCATACTTTAAAATTTGGAACAAAAAACTGAACACCTTTTACACCAAATCTTATCCCTCAGAAAAATATACAAGCAATTTCCTTCCCATAAATGAGTTACCTTTTCCAACACTTGAAGAAATGGGATTTGGATTGTCTCTTCAAAAGTTCCCTAAATTAGATTTTGAAAAAAAGTTAGATAGCTATGATAAAAAGCGAGATTATCCCGCTTTAGATGCTACAACACATATTGGTCTACATTTAAGGTTTGGTACTGTTAGCATTAGAGAGGCCGCAGCAAAAGCTATAAAACATAACGCGGAAAAATGGTTATCTGAATTAGCATGGAGAGATTTTTACATGATGATACTTTGGCATTTTCCACACATTACAGACAAAGCTTTTAAACCCGCTTATGATAATATTAAATGGCGAAATAATGAAGTAGAATTTAAAGCATGGTGTGAAGGAAAAACTGGTTATCCTTTAGTTGATGCAGGCATGAGACAATTAAATGAAACTGGTTTTATGCACAATAGAGTAAGGATGATAGTAGCTAGTTTTTTATGCAAACACTTACTAATAGACTGGCGTTGGGGAGAAGCTTATTTTGCTGAGAAATTATTAGATTATGAACAAGCTAGTAATGTTGGCGGTTGGCAGTGGGCTTGTGGTTCTGGCAATGATGCTGCACCTTATTTTAGGGTTTTCAATCCAACCCTTCAACTTCAGAAATTTGACCCTAAAATGGAGTATGTATATAAATGGGCACCTGAATATAACCTAGCTATTTTACCTCTTCCAATTGTAGATCATGTATTTGCTAGAGATCGGGTATTAAAAGCCTTCAAAAAAGCTTTGAAATAAAAAAGCCATCAAGATCATATCTTAATGGCTTAAACTATTCTTTTGTAAGCTTAATTGGTTACGCTAACAATTTCTATATCGAAATCTAAAACTGCATTAGCAGGAACAGCACCATTTCCAATTGTGCTATATGCCAAGTCTGAAGGAATAAATATCCTAATTTTTGCGCCAGCTTTAAATAAAGGGATAACTTTTTGCCATCCTGATATAGTTTCAGCTAATGTAGTAGAAAACGATGTGCTAGAATCAAATATAGTTCCATCTAGTAATCTTCCTGTGTACTTGACAACTAAAGCTGAATTTAAATTAATTACATCAGTACCTGTTCCTGGAGTTAAAACCTGATAATACACTCTTGATAGATCTTTAGTAGCTATTATACTATTTTTTGCAATAAAAGTCTGGATTTCAAACTCATCTATTTCATGCTGTTTACTTTGAGAGTATATTCCCAAATCTAAAACTATATTCTCGTTAGTTCCAATATTTAATATACTCACTCCATTCTTGCCAAAAGCCATATACGAAGGCATAATTAAACTTGCTTTTCCGCCCCTTTTTAGTTTCGTTAAAACTTCTCTAATAGGGGTGAAAAGATATGATGAGCCGTTAATTACAAATCGATCTGTATATCCCAAAAAAGTTCCAGGAATCATTAAGTCACTAGTTTGATTAAAAACTTTCCCATCTAAGGATTTAAAAGTATATGAATAATATAGAGAATCGGAATTTTTCAATTCAGCACCGGTGCCAGGGCTAACTATTTTATAATAATACCCTGCAGGGTCTTTAACAAAGCCTGTGTTGCTTTTAACATAAGCCTGAATTTTAGCGTCATCAATGCTTTCTATAGTTTCATATTCTTTTTTACAAGAATTTAACAGTAGCAATATGCCTAATAAGGCAAAAGAATATAAAGTTATTTTTTTACGCATTTGCATATTATTGTACATTGATTAAGTCAATTGTGAAATCTAAAACCGAATTTTTTGGAATTCCTGCTCCAGGAGATGTATTACCATAAGCTAAAGCTGATGGAATAATTAATCTTATTTTACCACCTTTTTTTATTAAAGGAACACCAATTTTCCAACCTTGAATTAAATTTCCAGACAAAGAAAAAGAAACAGGACTTGTAGAAGAATCAAATTCAGATCCATCTAAAAGTTTTCCTTGATAGTTAACAGATACTGTATTTGACGCTGTCACCTCGTTTCCAGTTCCTGGTGTAATAATTTGATAATACAACCCTGAACTATGTTTAACTGCTACAATGCTATTTTTTGCAATAAAATCTACAATTAAGGCATCGTCGACTTTAGCTTGTTTTTCTGCATCGTAACTATCTTTTTTACATGAAGATAAAACCCCAACGATTAAAAAAAGACATAATAAAATTTTGGTTTTTAACATAATTGCACAAAAATAAGCTTTTATTGCCGTTAGCACAATTTTTAACCAAATTTAACAATTCAAAAGAAGTAAAAGGTGAAAGGTAAAAGATGGATAAGTTTATTATAATTCTCTGATTAACTATTCCGTATTTGCAAAAGACTAAGTGAAGTTCTAATATTTATAACCTCACTTCAGTCTTTTAATTTTTATCTATCAGTATTTCTAAAATACTTATTCACTTCAAATCAATATTGATTTATTTCTATTAATTACAATTTAAAAAGATAAAAAACAATTCCATCATAATACCATGTTGAATTACCTCCTCCTAATTCGCTAAAGGTATTAGTATAAAAATGATCTGGGCTACCACTATTTCTGTGGTAACCATAAATTGCTCCTGAATATGTTACTCCATCACTGAAGGTCCCACCTGTCTTAGGAACATATCCCACAATTCCTTCTAAAACATAGCCCGAAGGTGCAGTTGATGATAAGGAATAATAGTGATCTGTTTGTGAATCTTTATAATATCTATAAAGTGGAACTACTGGGCCAAAACTAGTATCCCAATTTGTAGCGAGATAGCCCAATTTACCTTCATAAGTCCAACCTATAGTGGACAAAGAATAAGCTTCGGGTATATTAGCCAAAATATGTTTTCCAGTAGAATTTCTCCTGAGCCTATTTAAAGGATGTTTGCCAGCTGGAGGAATTTCTTGCCACCAACTGACCCACTGGGCTTTTAAGTTTTCCACACTTAAGAGCATTAAAATTAATAAGGTGCATACTGAGAGTAATGATTTTCTTTTCATGTTTTTCATATTTTTGTTAATGTATACATTAAAGAAAAACATTTTTAAGTCCAATACCTATAGCTGCCGACAAAATGGTGTTCTGGGAACATTATTATGAATTTGGACAGCTTCTTAGAGATTCTTCGCTACGCTCTGAATGACAAACAAAAAAGTTTTAGAGTTTAACCTAAATGGCTAAACCCTAAACCTCTAATCTTTAAGTTCTTTTAAAAAATATATTTATTCGCCTCTATTATTTGTTGTGCAACATTCTGACGAGCTTGTTTCACGTTAAATGGTTCCATCTTAGTAAATCTACGTAGACCTACCAACATCATTCTTTGTTCATCACCTTCTGCAAATGCCCATAAAGCTTCTTTTCCTGCTTTATTTACACCATCAACAGCTTCTACAAAATAGATTTTCATCATATCAATTTGACCTTTGCATGCTTCTTCTCCCTTTAATGAAACCAATTTTTCTGTTCTTAACATAGCTGATTCAGCGATGTAAACGTAACTTGCCATATCGGCGATGTTCATTAAAATCTCTTGCTCTTTGGATAAACTCATCATTAACTTTTGAACCGCAGCACCAGCTACCATTAAAGTTGCTTTCTTTAAATTTTGAATGATTTTCTTCTCTGCTGCAAATAAAGTGGTGTCTTCTTCTCCAAAATCTGGAATCGACATCAGCTCTGCTGCTACAGCCGTTGCAGGTGTCATTAAATCTAACTCGCCTTTCATGGCACGCTTTAGCATCATATCAACTGTTAAAAGTCGGTTGATTTCATTTGTACCTTCAAAAATTCTGTTGATACGGGCATCACGATAAGCCCTGTCCATTGGTGCATCGGCAGAAAAACCCATTCCACCATAAATCTGAACACCTTCATCAGTAACATAATCCAGTACTTCAGAACCCCAAACTTTTAAAATCGCACACTCTACAGCAAACTGTTCAGTTGATTTTAATTTCGCTTTTCCTTCATCCATTCCGCCAGCTACTAATTCATCGTACGCGTCATCAATGTTTTGTCCGGCTCTATAATTGGCAGATTCAACTGCATAAATTTTAGTTGCCATCTCGGCAATTTTAAATCTAATAGCACCATATTTAGATATCTGTCTATGAAACTGTATACGTTCGTTCGAATAATTTACCGCCTGATTTAAAACTTCTCTACTACCGCCAATCGCTGCAGCAGATAATTTTATACGACCAATATTTAAAATATTTACCGCAATCTTAAATCCATTTTCTCTATCAGAAAGCATATTCTCTACAGGTACATGGCAATCGTTAAAAAAAACCTGACGAGTTGACGAACCTTTGATACCCATTTTATGCTCTTCTGGGTTCATGGTAATGCCACCAAAATCTTTCTCCACAATAAATGCAGTCAAGTTTTTATCATCATCAATTTTTGCAAAAACAATAAAAATATCAGCAAAACCACCATTGGTAATCCACATTTTTTGACCGTTGATGATATAATGTTTACCATCTTCACTTAATTTGGCTTTTGTTTTACCAGAATTAGCGTCAGATCCTGAATTTGGCTCGGTTAAACAATAAGAAGCTTTCCATTCGCCAGTACCTAATTTTGGAATATACTTTGCTTTTTGTTCTGCATTTCCATAATAAAGGATTGGTAAAGTGCCGATGCCCGTATGGGCAGAAAGTGCAACGGCAAATGAGTGACCAGCACCACAAACATCAGCCACTAACATTGAAGTGTTGAAGTTTTTGCCAAAACCACCAAATTCTTCTGGGATTGAAACACCCAAAATACCTAGTTCGCCAGCTTTATCCATCAATGCAGGCATTAAACCTTCTTCCTGACTGTCAATCCTGTCTAAAATTGGATTAATCTCTTGCGTTAAAAAATCGCGACAAGTCTGAGCAATCATTTGTTGCTCTTCATCAAATTCTTCAGGAATAAATACATCCTGGTAAGTGGTTTCGGTAATTAAAAACTCGCCACCTTTAATTGTTTTTTTGTCTGTAGTTTCCATTTCTTAATGATTAAGGAGCAAGGGTTAAAGCCAAGCTACCTGCTTTATTTCTTAAAATACTTCAAAAATGCCAGCGGCACCCTGCCCTGTTCCAACACACATAGTTACCATACCGTATTTTTTGTTCTGTCTTTTTAATTCGTTAAAGATTTGTACAGATAGTTTTGCACCAGTGCAACCCAGTGGGTGACCTAGTGCAATTGCACCACCATTTACATTGATTTTACTTTGGTCTAAACCTAAGGTTCTAATGATGGCTAAAGATTGTGATGCAAAAGCTTCATTCAATTCAATTAGATCCATATCATCTTGTTTTAAACCAGCTTGCTTTAATGCTTTCGGAATAGCCTCAATCGGACCAATTCCCATTATACGTGGTGGAACCCCAGCAACGCCATAACTAACCAAACGAGCGATTGGCTCTGCGCCTAATTCTTTCATTTTCTTTTCAGAAACCACCAAAACAAAAGCAGCACCGTCTGATGTTTGCGAAGAGTTACCGGCTGTAATTACACCATTGGCTGCAAAAACTGGTTTTAATTTAGCTAAAGCTGCAACGGTTGTATCTGCTCTTGGTCCTTCATCTGTATCTACTATATAAGAGCGAGTTTGTTTTTTCATATTCGCATCCAAATAGTTTTCGTCTACCGTTATGGGTAAAACACCAGCTTTTAGATGTCCATTTTTTATAGCTTCAATTGCTTTTTGATGTGAGTTAAAAGAAAACTCATCTTGGTCTTCTCTATTTACATTATATTCTTTTGCAACTGCTTCTGCGGTTAAACCCATTCCCCAGTACCAATCTGGGTTTGTTTTGGCAACCTCAGGATTCGGCACTAATTTCCATCCGCCAAATGGCATACCCGACATCACTTCTACACCACCAGCCACAATACAATCGGCCATGCCTGCTTTAATTTTTGCTACCGCAGTGGCAATGGTATCTAAACCAGATGCGCAATAACGATTAATGGTTACACCTGGAACTTTATCGGTATCCAAGCCCATCAGCGAAATCATACGAGCAATGTTTAAACCTTGTTCTGCCTCTGGAGTTGCATTACCAACAATTACATCGTCAATTTGCTCCTTATCCAAATTTGGAACCGAAGCCACCAACTCTCTTATTACATTTGCCGCCAATTCATCAGCCCTTGTAAAACGAAATACACCACGAGGTGCTTTACCTACAGCTGTTCTAAGTCCTGCTATTATATATGCTTCTTGCATTTTATTAAATTTGAGATTTAAAATTTGAGAATAATCAAATCTAAATCGTGTTTTTATTTAATTTCTAAGTGGTTTACCTTTTGTAACTATTGATTGTATTCTTTCTAATGTTTTACGTTCTCCACAAAGCGATAAAAAGGCTTCTCTTTCTAAATCCAATAGATATTGTTCCGTAACTTCTGTTGGCGATGATAAATCTCCACCACACATTACCCAACCTAATTTCTCAGAGATTTTTTTATCGTGTTCTGAAATGTAATTACCAGAATACATTGTGTTCGCACCAGCGTAAACAATTCCTAAACCTTGTTTGCCCAATACTTTAATGTCTTTACGTTGAACTGGTTTAGTATAACCTGCATCAGCTAATTCAATTGCTTTAGCTTTCGCATCGGCAATTAAACGGCTCCTGTTCATACTAATAGCATATTTATCTTTTTGTAGATAACCCAACTCAAACGCTTCAACAGCAGAAGTAGAAACTTTTGCCATTCCGATAGTCAAGAAGCGGTCTTTCATCGTATTCTGCACAATTTGGTCAGCTTTGTATTCGTCTGATGCACGTAAAGCAAACTCCTTACTTCCACCACCACCTGGAATAACACCTACGCCAAACTCAACCAAACCCATATAGGTTTCTGCATTTAACTGAACAAAATCGGCATGTAGACTAAACTCGCAACCACCACCTAAGGTTAAATTATGAGGCGCAACAACAACCGGGATTGAAGAGTAACGAATGCGCATCGAAGTATTTTGGAACAAACGAACAGCCATATTCAGCTCTTCCCATTCTTGCTCAACTGCCATCATAAAAATCATCCCTACATTGGCACCTGCAGAGAAGTTAGCTCCATCATTTCCAATCACCACACCACGGTAGTCTTTCTCCGCCATATCAATGGCTTTGTTAATTGCTGACAAAGTATCGCCACCAATCGTATTCATTTTAGAGTGGAATTCCACATTTAAAATCCCATCACCTAAATCAATAATTGATGCTCCACCATTTTTCCAAAGCACTTTATTGGCTCTTAAGTTATCCAGGATGATAAATTCATCAGCTCCTGGAATGGCTTTGTAGCTTTTTGATGGGATATCATAATATTTTTTAACGCCATCTTCTACTTTATAAAATGAAGTATGTCCAGCAGCCAACATCTCGGTTACCCAAGTTGCCGGAGTGTGACCATATTGTTTCATTCCATCAATAGAAGCTTGGATACCCACAGCATCCCAAACTTCAAACGGACCTAAATCCCAACCGAAACCAGCACGCATTGCATCATCAATACGATACAATTCATCAGAAATTTCTGGAATACGGTCTGATACATATTCGAACAAACCAAAGAAAGATGCCCTGAATAATTCAGCTGCCTTATCTTTTCCTGTCGCAAAAATTTTCATTCTATCTGAAACTTTCTCAATGGTTTTAGTCATTTCTAAAGTAGCAGATTTTACTTTTTGCTGCGGACGATATTCTAAAGTTTTTAAATCAAGCGCTAATATTTCTGTTTTGCCTTCGGCAGTTTTTGTTTTTTTGTAAAAACCTTGTTTGGTTTTATCACCCAACCAATTGTTGGCTTCCATTTTCTGAACGTAGTCAGGAAGTTTAAACAAATCGTGAGCTTTATCATCCGGACAGTTATCATACAATCCTTTTGATACTTTAATCATCGTATCTAAACCAACCACATCTGTTGTACGGAAAGTAGCAGATTTTGGTCTACCTAAAGCCGGACCAGTAAACTTATCAACTTCCTCAACTGTCAAGTCCATTTTTTCTACCAAGTGCAATAGCGCCATGATAGAATAAACACCAACTCTATTGGCAATAAATGCAGGTGTATCTTTACATAAAACTGTGGTTTTACCTAAAAACTTATCACCATAATGCATTAAAAAATCAACCAATTCTGATTTGGTATATGGTGTAGGGATAATCTCTAACAACCTTAAATAACGAGGCGGATTGAAAAAGTGAGTGCCGCAAAAGTTAGCTTTAAAATCATCACTTCTCCCTTCGGCCATCATATGTATAGGAATACCCGAAGTGTTAGATGTTACCAAAGTGCCTGGCTTGCGGAATTGTTCTACCTGCTCAAATACTTTTTGTTTGATGCCTAAATTTTCGACAACAACTTCAATGATCCAGTCGTAGTTAGCAATTTTAGGCATATCATCTTCAAAATTCCCAGTGCTAATTCTTTTTAAAACACTTTGCGAATAAATTGGAGATGGATTAGTTTTAACAGCAGTTTGCAAAGCCGTATTTACAACACGATTTTTAACTATTGGATGCATTAAAGCCAATCCTTTTGCCTGCTCTTCTGGTGTTAATTCTTTTGGAGCAATGTCTAAAAGCAAAACCTCTACTCCAATATTGGCGAAGTGACAGGCAATACGAGAACCCATAATGCCTGAGCCTAAAACGGCTACTTTATTTATTCTTTTCATCATTCTCTTTTATAGGTGTGTAAGCCAAGGTTAATTGGTTCACTTTATCTAAGGTTGATATCAATTGTTCTTTTTCTTTCGGACTTAGCTTATCGTTTAAATATTCATTAAACTTAATAACTACGTTACTGGCCAATTTTCTTTTTTCTATTCCAAAGGGCGTTAAAAATACTTTTACAGAACGCTTATCTCCAGTAGAAGTTTCGCGGTAAATTAAACCTAGCTCTTCCATATTGTTTAACATTCTGGATAAACTTGTAGCTTTAACACCAAGTAAAGCAGCCAGTGCCGAAACTGCGGTTCCTTCTGCTTCAATATTTATTAAAACATAGCCAATTGCTTGGGTAATACCAAAGCCACCTGCAATTTGGTTATAGGTATTTGATACATTTTGCCAAACCACCTTTAAAAAATAATCTACTGTTTCTTTC
>NZ_JBAZRL010000065.1:0-14700 GCF_041662865.1 Pedobacter sp. | reverse complement strand
ACGACGCTCTTCCGATCTTTATCTGTTTTATACTTTATTTAATTTGGCTTCTGTAAGTCAGTGTGCAATTGTAAACGCTGATAAAAAGATTGTGGCAGTAATGAAAACACATTCCATTACACAAGGTCTATTAGATAGTTTGTATGCAGGAAAAAAAATCGTTTCTAATGCTGATGTTAAAGAAAAACCCGTAAATACTTCTTCTGATATTTTTGCTGTGGATTCTACACTAGCCTCAAATTTTACAGTACGCAGCTATATGATTGGCCAGCAATCTATGGGAAAAAGATATGGGGGCAAAAGTGTTTTTGCAAAAAGACGAAGAAGCTTTATTAATACTGGCGTAATTACGATGTACAAAGACGCTTACAATATCGTGTCTGGTAATCAAATTATTTATGAAGTTGATAAGAAAAAGATAGATAATTATGAAGACAAGAGCAACTTGTATTGTGTAGATATTTTAGTTAAACCAGAGGAAAAAGATAGCCTAAATGCTATTTTGCAACAAAAATTAAATGCTGTTTTACCTGTAAAAGCTAGAATAGAATACAAAACTATTCCTGTGTATGTATTAACAAATAATGGTTTTAAACTTCCAGTGTCTACTAAAGAAACAAGTTATGGTTTTAGTGGCCGAGGGTATGAAGGTGAGGCGGTAACTGTTGTTGATTTTGCTAACGATTATTTGAGCAATGAATTATCTCTTCCAGTAGTAGATGAAACCAACCTAATAGGTAAATTTGATATTAAAACTACTTTAGAAATGCGAACCCAAGAAAACGTGATTAAATCTATAGAAGCGCTTGGGTTAAAAATTGAAAAGCAAGAACGTAAAATGCGGATGATGGTATTGTATTACTAGAACCAAACACTATAAATTTTAAAAGTCGCAACAAACGTTGCGACTTTTTATGTAATCAAGCAAAATCTTTTTGAGGAGTAATAAATAGCTGCGAATAGAAAAGTTAGACAGGCTAAAACTGTGTATAATACCGCATTATTGCCGGGCTTCTTTTTTAACTCGAAAATCGCTGTGCCATCAGTGTAAATCTTATAAATTTTTGGTCTTATCTTTAAGTAATCAGATTTTTTTATCCAAACAGAAATTTGTCCAGCATCTCGTAAAGATTTGTTTACCCCTCCAAACACATTAAATCCTTGATAAATCCCATTAATATCAACTTTTAAAATATATAATCTTCTGTCATTTTCTAGCATGAAGGTTAAATAAGCATATTCAGTGCTTTTGTGGTCCATAGTTTCAGTTTCTACAAAGTTTTCTTTTTTTTGCAGCTGTCCTTGTAGTTCAATTAAGTTGTTCTCACCAAATAAAAGATGTGTAAATAATAGATACCCAGCATAAAAGATTAGAAATAAAAACCCAACGAATAAACTCTTCATCATTCTAATAACTAAATATATAGTTAAATATAATGATTTTTTAAATCAAAACAATTGCTTTGTACATTTCGTTATATTTATATACTAAATGAAAAGATTATGAGCGCAAATTCAAATAATAATCCGCAAAAAGCTACAGATAAATTGCATCCAAGTGATCTTGGAGAGACTAAAGATTTTAACGATTTATCTTTTAATGAAGAGAAGCAAAGTTATGAGCTTGATGTAAAAGGGAATGATAAAGAGTATGACCATCCAATGCCTTATGAAACTGTGGCTACAGGTTCTGTAGATGATAATTCTACTTTTGATGAAGCTAATCCGTATGTAGGAGATGAGTATGCGACAGATCAAGAAAAAGTAAGTGATAAGCTGGAAGAACTTGGCATGCATGTTGACAATAACGGAGATAGCGTATTGTTAAGTCCTGAGGATGAGATTTTGTCGAGAACTGAAGAAGATTACCGAGATGATTTAGACGAAGAAGGCTATCCTAAAAACGATGCGCCGAATGCTAAGTAATTATTAAAGGCTACGGATTAATATCTAAATTAAAACGTTTACGCATTTCTTCCAATTGAGGGTTTTTCTCTACCATGTAGGTATATTTATCCTTATTGGTATAAATGCGTTTCTTTTGTGTGTTTTCTGCTCGTTTTGAGACAATTTGAAGATCGAAATTTTTTAAGGCAGTGCGGAGAAAGTTTAACAATTCAATTTTTTCATCTTGAAGTGTGCTTTCCAACGCTAAATTTTCTACTAATACCGTAATTTCTGTCCCATTTATAACTGGATCATTATTCATTAAGGTATATAAATGAATTTTATCAACGTCTTTCGCTGTTTGCGTATAGATTTTCCAAAACTCTAAGAACTGCTCTTCTGTAAATTCTTGCTTTTCATTGCCAGTTACATATTGCGGGCCTTTATCTTCTTCACCGTTGGCAACACGCTCTAAATCTGTAAGTGATGGAATTAGCGAAGTTATTTTAGTGGTATGCAGTGGATGAATTTTAATAGAACCACTTGAAGGTCTATTTAATGATGGCGTTTTTGGAATTTGAACAGGAATTTCGGTTGGTAAAGCAACATCTAAATGATCAGGTAGGTCTTGCAAGTCTTCCTGATTAAGAAAATCTTTTAAATCGTCTAATGTTTGGGGTTGCGGTTTAGTAGCTTTTGGTTGATCGGTGTTAGTTGGTTCGACTAAACTTTCCGCCTTTCCGCCTTCTGGGCTTTCTGACTTTGGCGAACTAATTAAAGTTTTTTTTTTATCCTGATCTATGTCAGTTGCTTTAGGTTGTTGCGCTAATTGTATCACCGATGGGATGTGACACATCTTAATTAAAGCCAGCTCGACTTGCAAACGCTGATTTTTACTGTTTTTGTAAATTAAATCGCATTGGTTAGCTAAATTTAAGGCTGTTAAGATAAAACCAAGGTCGGTTAATTTACTTTGCGCTAAATATTTTTGTTTGATATTTTCACTTACTTCAAGCAATTGCAACGTTTGACTGTCTTTACCAACTAATAAATTTCTAAAGTGGCTTGCTAATCCATTGATGAAGTTATTGCCATCAAAACCATTATTTAAAACTTCATTAAACAACAATAAAGTTTGACTTACATCGCCATTGCTTAAAAAATCAACTAGCTTAAAATAGTAATCGTAGTCTAAAATATTAAGGTTATCAATTACAGCCTTGTAAGTTAAATTTTTGTTGGTATAACTTACAATCTGATCAAACATAGAAAGTGCATCACGTAAACCACCATCTGCTTTTTGAGCAATAATGTGTAAGCCATCACTATCTACCGAAATATTTTCTCTTACAGCAATTTTATTCAAATGGTTAGCAATGTCTTCTACTTGTATACGATTGAAATCAAAAATCTGACAACGAGATAAAATAGTTGGCAAAATTTTATGTTTCTCTGTAGTTGCTAAAATAAAAATGGCGTAAGAAGGAGGTTCTTCTAATGTTTTAAGAAATGCATTAAACGCATTTGCCGAAAGCATGTGCACCTCATCAATAATATAGATTTTGTATTTGCCAGCTTGTGGCGGGATGCGTACTTGTTCAATTAAACTTCTAATGTCATCAACAGAGTTATTAGAGGCGGCATCTAATTCATGGAAATTAAAAGAATGACCAGTTTGAAAAGAAACGCAACTTTCGCAAGTTCCACATGCTTCTTGTTCGGGAGTAAGGTTGGTGCAGTTAATGGTTTTTGCTAAAATACGAGCGCAAGTAGTTTTACCTACACCACGTGGTCCGCAAAACAAAAATGCTTGAGCCAACTGGTTATTCTTAATGGCATTTTGTAAAGTACCCGTAATATGCTGTTGCCCAACTACGGTTTCGAACGTAGCTGGACGATATTTACGTGCCGAAACAATAAAATTTTCCATCGCAACGAAAATAGGAATTTTTGTTGGATGTTCGAATGCTGAAATGCTTGAATGTTGAAAAGTTGAACTGGAAAGATGAAGTTGGGAATTAGTATTTAATAGAGCGATAATAGCATGTACTTAGTTTCAGGTATTTTTTAAAAATACGTATTAGTACGGATAAAATATTGAGAATAGATACCGATTTTTGTATTTAAATCACATCTACTATGGAAAAACTAATTGCTTTTTTAAAATTAATGCGTGGGTTTGCTGTTTACCTCTATAAATTAGCTAGGTAAGTCGATCTAATTTAGAGCAGCAAATACGTGTCTCGAAGAAATTAATTACATCTCATTTTTGGCCAATCTTGTAACTATGGGCATAACTTTTAAGTCTTAAAAGTAAAAACCTAAACATGAAAAGAAAATTACTATTGGCACTGATACTTTTAGTGTTAAGTATAGGCGTAAATGCTCAAGTTGACACCGTAAATGCTACAAATAACAAATTATTACTTCAAAATTTAAAAGAAGGAACCAATACTTATTTGGTTTATATGACAGACTCTTTATTGACGAAGAGAAGTATTGGAGATATTTGGAAAAGAACAACCAAATTCACAACGTTTCATCAACAACCAGTGGTAGAGTTTAAATGGGAATGGCTGCACGCCGATAGCTCATTGGCTACTATCATTAACATCTGCGATCGTAAAACATTAGCGCCAATTTACAGGCATGGCAATTACAAAGGGAGAGGAATATTTGCTTATGATTATAAGGATGGTTTCATGTTACCTACGGATACTGTAAAAAACAATATGGCAACTAAAAAGGGAAAGGTTCAATTGAGTATTCCAATCATAAGTTGGGAGTTAGACTTAGAAACCTATGCTTTATTACCTATTAAAAAGGTAGGGCAAAAATTCGACATTTCATTTTTCGATCCAAATGAAGCAAAGCCAAGTTATCACAGATATGGGGTAGTGGGTAAAGAAGACTTAGCGCTAAATAGTGAGGTGAAGATGAAATGTTGGTTGCTTAAAATTAACTATACACCAGATAGTTATGCCACGTTTTGGTTAACTGAAAAGAATAGAGAAGTGATTAAAATGCAAGAATATTTTAGGGGTAAATATAGAGTTAAGGTGTTGCAATATTAATAAAATGGAAGATGTAAAAAGGTAAGATGGAATATATGGAACCACATCTTCCATTTTACATCTTTAGTTTTACCTATTTTCTCCCTAACATTTTGATTTTAAGAATAATCTCACTACATTTGTCCCTCCTAAAAAAAATGGGCATTCCTTTGGGACATCCCGTTTTAATAGCGGAAATATAAATTATAAATCACTTTAAAAAACAATGATGAATCAGTACGAAACTGTTATCGTTCTTACCCCGTTGTTATCAGAAGATGTTGCGAAAGAGGCTTTGGCTAAATTCAAAAGCATTATTACTGATAGCGGAGCCGAAATTATCGCAGAAGATAATTGGGGTTTGAGAAAATTAGCGTATCCGATTGAAAAAAAAGCAAGCGGATTTTTCCACCTTACAGAATACAAAGCTGAAGGGGAATTAATTAACAAGTTAGAGTTAGAATTGAAACGCGACGAGCGTGTTTTACGTTTCTTAACTGTAAGATTAGATCGCCATGCGATTGCTTATAGCGAGAAAAAACGCAGTGGAGCTTTTAACAAAAAACCTAAGAAAGAGGAGGCTGGAGCATAATGGCAAAGGATCAAATACAATATGTTACCGCTCCAAAAGTGGACGATAACAGAAAAAAATATTGCCGTTTTAGAAAAAATGGTATTAAATATATTGATTACAAAGACGCAAACTTTTTGTTAAAATTCATCAATGATCAAGGTAAAATTTTACCTCGCCGTTTAACTGGTACTTCATTGAAATTTCAACGTAAAGTGGCTCAAGCGGTTAAACGTGCACGTCACATCGGTTTGTTACCTTTCGTTACTGACCAATTAAAATAAGCGCAGAGAAATGGAAATTATTTTAAAGCAAGATATCAAATCACTAGGTGAAAAAGACGATATCGTTACAGTAAAACCAGGTTATGGTCGTAATTATCTAATCCCACAAGGTTTTGGACAATTGGCTACTCCATCTGCTAAAAAAGTATTGGCAGAAAACTTAAAGCAAGCTGCTTTTAAACAAGATAAAATTAAGAAAGATGCTGAAGGTATCGCTACTCGTTTAACTGATGTTAAATTGACGATTGGTGCTAAAGCTGGCGAAACAGGTAAGATTTTTGGTGCTGTAAACACTATTATGATTGCTGATGCATTAAAAGCACAAGGTTTTGATGTAGATCGTCGTCGCATTACTTTCGAAACTGAACCTAAAATGGTTGGCGAATATGTTGCTAACTTAAACTTACACAAAGAAGTGAAAGTTAAAGTTCCTTTCGAAGTTGTAGCTGAATAATTTATCTACATAAATATTAAAACCGTTTCGACATTTGTTGGAACGGTTTTTTTATGCTTACTATTTTCATCAATGTTGACTCTTTATCCTTTTTATTTACCTTTATCCCAATGGCAAAAAGAAAAGCTAAATCCAATAATACAAAAAAACAATCTTTACCAAAACGCATCGGCATAATTGCTGGTAAAGTTTTGTTGTGGTTCATTTTGTTTAGCGTGCTTTGGGTTTTGGCCTATCGTTTTATCAACCCACCAATTACCTTATTAATGGTACAACGAAATTGGGAGCGCAAAGCGGATGACAAGCCAAGAAAAATGGAACAAAAATGGGTGAAGTTTGAGGATATTTCTGATAATATGAAACGTGCTGCTGTATCTGCAGAAGACCAGCTTTTTTTACAACATATGGGTTTTGATATTAAAGCCATCGAAAAAGCATATGCGAGCAATGCAAAAGGCAAAAAAGTAAAAGGCGGAAGTACCATTTCACAACAAACGGCTAAAAACGTATTTCTTTGGCCAGGTAGATCCTATATTAGAAAAGGCTTCGAAGCTTATTTCACTCTATTAATCGAATTATTGTGGAGTAAGGAGCGAATATTAGAAGTGTATTTGAATGTAATAGAAATGGGCGATGGGATTTATGGAGCAGAAGCTGCATCACAAGCGTATTATGGTAAATCGTGTAGTAATTTAACTAGGAGCGAGGCCTCTTTAATTGCTGCCTGTTTTCCAAACCCACTACGTTGGACGCCCAAAAGACCAACTGGTTATATTAGACATCGCCAGTATTTAATTATGAGAAATATGAGAAGATTAGGTCCGCTTGATTTTTAAGTTGTTTATTAATAAACAACATATTTAGTCATGGTCTTTATTCCACCTCACTTTTATTCCACCACTACCATCATCAACCGCTTTAAGGTGTAAGACTATTCCTTTCATACGAGCTTGTGCTTTAGCCGCTTTATCAGTTATATTTTCATCTTTTTTAGGATTTCTTAATGGAATATCCATCGCAATATCAGTTCCTAAACCCAAACCATACACACCCTTCATGTTAAAATTTAATACGCTGGTGTTAAACTGCATAGGGCTAATTATAATTTTATCTCCACTTAACGTAAAAGTTCCATCTAATTTATCTATCGCTATGTTAGAAAAATCTCTGTTTGCAAAGGCCAATTTTTGTACTTTAACTAAAGGCTCAAAGCCGATTAAAGCAGCATTATTTAAATTGAAAATTACCTGTCCATACATAGATCTGGATACTATATTTCCTTTATCAGTTATACTGCCAACTGCATTTACCTTTGCCGATAAGTAGCCCTTAATATTTTGATTGGTAATAGAAGTCTGTCCGAAATTCTCAAAAGCATAAAAGAAATCTTTTACATTTACTTTGCTAATTATGGAGTTGATGGTAAATTTATTTATAGCGCCAGACTGTTTAACATTCCCAGTTAAATTTAAATTTCCACCCGCATGACTAACATTAATTTTATTAAAATAAATCCCATCACCCAACATAGAAATACTTGCATTCAAATTGTTGGCTACAAAACGGTTATAAATAGCTTTGTTAACATTGAGTTGGATTTGAACTTTAGCTGCTTCTAATACTGCACTTAACTGGTCTGAAACTTCTTTTATAGAATTTTTAGTGGAAGGTTTTCTCTTTACTGATTTTCTTGCACCTAAAAATGGCATAAATTCACTCAGATATATTTGCGGACTGCTTAAATTTAAGTTAACCAATATCTTTTCAGGGGCAGTGTAGTAGAAATTAAGAAAGTTTTCAATGGAACAATTCATGTTCAAGATGCTTTTCCCTAATTGAAATCTACTGCCAGTAATGTTTAAATCCTTTTGATTGAAATTGAGCACTAAAGAACTATTTACTAATTTCATATTGCGAGGTAAATAGGTAATGTCAGCATCTTTAATCACAACATTTCCAGTTAATACTGGCTTCGTAAATCTAAAATTATCTATATCTGCTTTGCAGTACAATCTAACATCGGCAGTGCCTTTTTTAAAGCTAAAAGTTTCTCCGCCAAGAGAACTGTTTAATTTCTCTAACGGAAATTGAGAAGTTACAAACCCTGCGGCAACTGGTCTATTTAAATTACTTATTAAGAAAGTGTCGACTTTAAGTGGCGCATTGTAATAATCACCAGTTAAAGCATAGAATTTAATAGCAGAATTTTCATCGCCTATGGCTTTGTTAAGTGTGTCTTTGTTGGTAAATGTTCCAGTGAAATTGCATTTAGTCAATTGCCCGGATGGGATGGTGACCGTATTATCTTTAACAATCATTCGAACATTAATTAACGGATCTTTACCAGTTTTACTACCATCATCTATAATGTGGCCAGTCACGGCAATTGGTTCATCAATGGCGAATTTTAATAATTTAGAGGAAATATTTGGAGATAATAATAAAGCAATGTTTTTGTATAAAATTTTGTCAGCCCTAATGTCAATAGAAAATGCTGAATCGTTTTTTGCTAGATCTATTTTAGCTCCAATAAAAAATTCATCTTCACCTATGTTTAACTTTTCCTGATCAATAGTAACTATTTTGCTTTTGTTATTGTAATGAGCTATTAAAGTGCCTGTTAACGTTTTGTCTTTCAAAAAACTACCTTTCCTAGTATTAAAAGCAAAACTTTTAATTGTAGTATTCAGTTTTAAATTTCCATTCCAACCAGAGTCTGGATAGTCAATTTTTCCTTTAAGATCATCTACTAAAAACTGAAAAAGTTTAAATCGTTTTTGATTATCTACGATTAAATTAACGTTATTGAAATCAACTCGTTTAATTTCAAAAGCATTTGAAGATTTTGTATCAGTAGGTTTCGCATCTTTTTTAGATTTAAACATGCTGGTATTGCTATAACCAGAAGTGTCAGTATAGATGTAAATGGAGGCGTTATTAATGCCTATTTTATTGATTTTAATGCTTCCACCAATCAGTGAGAAAATATTTAAAGAGACATCAATATCGTCGGCATTCAATAAATCGTGTTTATGTTTTACCCATAAACTATCTCTAAGCTGTACTTTTTTAAGAGAAACCGATACGCCTGGAAATCCTTTTAATAGCGTAGTTTCCATGTTCTCAACACTAATTTTGCCATTTACGTTGGCATTTAGTTGATTAAGAATTGTACCTAAAATAGCTTTATTGTTATGATTAATATAATAAGCGGCACCTAACCATACTAGTACAATTAAAATGAAAAAAGAAGCGAGTATTTTAAGGGAAATTTTGAGCCAGCGAGCCATAGATGGGTTTTGATGTTATTAAAGATAACAAATTAAACCCTTTAAAGTTTGATTGATAAAATAGTATACAGGTTTATTGTAAATGTAACCTAAATAAACACGCCAACTAATTATGCGCTCAATTGCTCTGCAAAAATAGATTTATGCCAACTATTTTCTAATGGTACTTCCCATTTTTGCTCATATTCTGCTAGGGTTTGTACCATATTATTAAACACGATAGTTTGTGGACCAATTTTTTTGATGGTAATTAAAGTCTCGAAGTCTTCTTTGGTATTTACATAAATCTGATCTTCTAATTTGTAAGCCATATTAAATCGGTCAAATAAATCAACACCATACGTATTTTCAATTTCTTTAATTATACGAACAGATGAATCTATAGAACAGCCAGTAGCTGATGCCGAATCCTGATCTACAATTAATACGATAAAGAAGTTGTAAGGTATTTCTGCTTTTGCTTTGAGTTGATGACCATGCGCTTTCCATTGGGCTGTAAAAACATCCAATTTTTGTTGTATTTCTTCAGCCTCTGCTGCTGTAAACTCACGATTACTTTGGTAAATCCAAACTTTAGAATGTGGAGAAAAAATCATGTTCCAAATTTATCATTTTATTTAATTTACTCTTCTAAAAACTTCCTTCTGATGAAAAAGTTTACATTGAACTTAAAAAAGTGTGTTTTCATTTCAATTTGCCTAGCTTTTTGTGTTTTTTCAGGATTTGATTTGCCTGAAGACAATACAGTTTTCATTCAAAATGTGCTCATTAAATATTACGACAATGATGGGCAAAATAAAGAAGTAAAGCGGTATGAAATTAATGTTACTAACACTGGTTTTTGTCGTTATAGGAAGGTTTATGTGAATGGGAAAGAAGAATATTTTGCCTTTAACCTATCACGTTTTAAAACAATGGATTATTATGGAACTAGTACCAAAGGTGATTTGTATTTGCGCACTAAAAGTGACGATGTAATTATTCAAACACGTAATGATAGCCGAGGAGAAATCGATTCGATGGGAACCTATTTAGTTATTCCTTTAAAAAATATTGATGTAGCAGAGTTAAATGCTTTGGCCGAGAATTTTAAGAAATTAAATCAAACACTATTGGCAAGTAATAAATAAGACTTAAAGTCCATTCGCTCTTGCCGTAATCTCTGCAATATCTAAAACCTTAACTTCTTGGTCTTTATCTTTTAATTTAACACCATCGCTTAACATCGTCATGCAGAAAGGACAACCAGCTGCTATAATTTGTGGTTGAGTTTCTAAAGCTTCTTCAATTCTTTCAATATTGATGTCTTTATTTCCTTTTTCGGGTTCTTTAAACATTTGTGCACCACCAGCACCGCAACAAAGCCCATTACTTTTGCAACGTTTCATTTCTACCAATTGCGCATCTAAAACTTCTAATGCTTTACGTGGCGCTTCATAAATACCATTTCCTCTACCTAAGTAACATGGATCATGATAGGTGATTTTACGACCTTTAAAGCTTTCGCCACCTTCAGCTTTAAGCTTCCCTTCATTAATCAAATCTTGTATTAATTGAGTATGATGTATTACTTCATATGTGCCGCCTAAACCCGGGTATTCATTTTTAATAGTATTAAAGCAATGCGGGCAGCCTGTGACAATTTTTTTGATATTATACCCATTCAGTACCTCGATATTAGTCATGGCCTGCATTTGGAAAAGAAATTCATTACCTGCTCTTTTAGCCGGATCTCCGGTACAACTTTCTTCTGTGCCTAACACAGCGTATTTAATGCCTACATGATGTAAAATCTTGCAAATATCCCTAGTAATTTTCTGAGCTCTTTCGTCATAACTGCCAGCACATCCTACCCAAAATAATATTTCAGGCTCTTCGCCCATAGCCATTAATTCGGCCATTGTTGGTACTTTAAATTCCATTTTTTAGTATTTAGTAGTTAGCATCAAGTAGCTAAGACTTGAACTTCCTTAATCTTTATTTTATCCTTCTTGAGCCCAATTAAATCGATCTGCTGGAGAATATTTCCACGGCGCTCCATTATTTTCTACGTTTCCTAACATTGCATTAATGCTTGCTGGAGCAACGGATTCTTCCATCACAGCATATCTGCGTAGTTCAACAATTATGGCTAATGGATCAATATTAATAGGGCAAGCTTCGGTACAAGCATTACAACTTGTACATGCCCAAATTTCTTCACGACTTATATAATCATCTAATAAAGATTTTCCATCTTGATGATCAGCTCCGTGTTTATCTATGTTTTTACCTACTTCTTCTAAACGATCACGGGTATCCATCATAATTTTGCGAGGCGATAATAATTTTCCCGTTAGGTTAGCTGGACAAACTGAAGTACAACGACCACATTCTGTACACGTGTAGGCATTCATTAAATTGACCCAAGTCAAATCATTTACATCTTTAGTACCAAATTTGCCAGGTGCAGTTTCTGCAGGTACAAAAGAAGGATCAAGCATCGCTTTTACCTCGTTAGTAACACTTGCCATGTTGGTAAATTCACCTTTTGGCTCCAAATTTGAAAAATACGTGTTTGGAAACGCAAAAATAATATGGAAATGTTTAGAATAGGGTAAGTAATTTAAAAAAGCAAAAATACCAACAATGTGAAACCACCAACATACTCTTTCTACTAAAATTAGACTACTAGCTGTTGTCGGTAATAAACCTTGCAAATAAACACTTACAGGGAAGGCCCCAGCATTTATATAATGACCTTCGCCTAACGCTTGCAGTTTAGCATCTGATGCATTCATGAGTAAAAATGCAGTCATTAATAAAATCTCTGTAATTAAGATATAATTGGCATCAGATTTTGGCCATGATTTCATCTCTACACCACTAAAGCGTTTTAATTTTAAAACATTTCTTCTGATAAGAAAAATAGCACAAGCCAACCAAACGCCTAAAGCCAATAGTTCAAATGAGCCAATTAAGAAGTTGTATAAACCACCTAAGCCAGCAAAAATACGATGTGTGCCAAAAACACCATCAATCATAATTTCTAAAACTTCAAGATTGATAATAACGAAGCCTAAGTACACCACTAAATGCAATAAAAAAGGTACTGGTCTAACCGCCATTTTGGTTTGACCAAAAGCAACTTTAAGCATGGTAGCAAATCTTTTTGCAGGCTGATCTGTGCGATTTTCGGGTTTACCTAGTTTAATATTACGAATTACTTTTCGGCTGTTGAAGGTAAATAGGGCAACCCCTGCAAGCGTAAGAATTAAGAATATAAGTTGTGATGCCATAGTTTCTTTGCTGTAATGGTTTAGCTAAGTTAAAATATTTAGTTTTAAATAATTTATTATGCATGCATAAAATTAAAAATTTAGAATGGATATGAATAATTTTAGTTTTTTTAGCACTTGTAAATGATTGATTTAGAGTGTAAATAGACTTGGAAATATTTCACAAGAAAAGAAAAGTGAAAAAATGTTGGTAGCTTTAAAAAAAGACACTACATTTGCAATCCCAAACGGGAAGTAGGTACGGTAGCTCAGTCGGTAGAGCAATGGACTGAAAATCCATGTGTCGCCGGTTCGATCCCGGCCCATACCACACTTAAAAAAGGCCTTTATTCGAAAGATGAAGGCCTTTTTTGCGTTTAAACGCTATATTTGGTCCGAATTCCATGTCAGTCTGCTCAGACTTATTTTACGAGTTAAATAGGTTTTATTGTTTAACTAACCGATAAATGTTCCGCAAAAAAAGAACAGCGAAAAAAACGGTATTAACACCTCTATCGAATGGCAACTATTCGACCAATGGTAAATCCCCGCAAAAAAAAGAAAGATGGGATCCGGAATGTGAAACTCATTCTGACACCCAAAAGAAACAAAGCGTACATCGAAACGTAGTATTTCGTTACTCAGCAGCAGCTCCGCAAGGATTATGAGATCAAAGATCAATTCATCCTTAATGCCCTCAGCCCCCAACTTTATGAGTTGAGAAAGAAAATTGGTGATCTCGGTGAAAAATTGAATTTTCATACTGTTCACTCTTTAAGAGATTTTTTGCAAAAGGGAGAACTCCGTGCGGAGACCATCGATTTTATAGCATTCGGCTGGAGTGTCGTAAAACTTATAGAAACTAAAAAGCGCAAGGGTTGTCTGGGAAATTTCAAAGCTGTTATGTATAGGCTGCAAGACTATTTTAAGAGTAATAGCGCATCTGTTACAGAAATCACTTCCAAGATGCTAGCAAAGTATGAAGATCATCTTAGAACACCCAGAATCATCCTCAGACCGAACAAATACAATATCCTCACTCCAAAAATGACTCAAGGGGTTACAGACGGTGGTCTGCATAATCACATGAGGGACTTGCGTACCATCTTTAAGGATGCCATCAAATTCTACAATGATAAAGAGAAGGGGATCGAGATCATCAAACACTATCCGTTTGAAAATTACAAGATCGTGGACTTCAATTGCCAATAGGAAAATAAAAGCAGCCACTGTTAGTATTTTCTTCTCATTGATTCGATGTTTATCTGTGTAGGTCGCAAAATTAATATTCGCACATAACATGCTACTTACTCAAAGGGCATAAAGAGTTACGCAAAAGGGATTTTCAGCCGATAGATCTGCGGCGACCCCCATTCATCGTGGCCGGTTTTATGAGAGTGAACCCAACAGCAACGAGGCTCATGCTCAATTGTCGGATTCCAGGATGTAATAATGCGCTTTGCGTAAATCTTAATGCTTTTCGCGTAAATCAACACAGCACTACCATTCCTATTTTTGCGGCAGATTAGGATTCAGCCTGTTCTCAAATATCACCATGAAAAAACAATTAATCATTATCGTACTTACGCTCTTTGCAATTGCTCCAGTAAATGCTCAGTTTTTTGATAAGGCGTTAAAAAAAGTAAAAGATAAGGCCAAAGGAAAAATAGAGGCGCTCGGCGCGGGTAGTTCGGCAAGGCAAAACACCCCGGCCGTTTCCGTGCCCGCTGATCAGCAGGTAAAGACCCCTCAAAACGTAGAAACATCCAATGGGCCGACCGGGATTGTAGCTTACGCACAGTATGATTTTCTGCCAGGGGATAAAACCATCTACTTTGAGAATTTTGATAAAGCTGCACTTGGCGAGCTTCCCCAAGGATGGAACAGTTCAGGCAAAGGGGAAT
>NZ_JBAZRL010000064.1:0-15230 GCF_041662865.1 Pedobacter sp. | reverse complement strand
AAGCCTGTAAAGGCTCGTGGTTACTATTTTAAAATTTCAGTTACCTGACCAGCACCTACTGTTCTACCACCTTCACGGATAGCGAAACGTAGACCTTTTTCCATTGCGATTGCGTTAATTAACTTTACAGTAATTGTAACGTTATCACCTGGCATTACCATTTCAGTTCCTTCAGCTAATGAAATCTCACCAGTTACGTCTGTAGTACGGAAATAGAATTGTGGACGGTATTTGTTAAAGAATGGAGTGTGACGTCCACCTTCTGCTTTTGATAATACATAGATCTCAGCTTTGAAATCAGTGTGAGGAGTTACTGAACCTGGTTTACAGATTACCATACCACGACGGATATCAGTTTTCTCAATACCACGTAACAATAAACCTACGTTATCACCTGCTTCACCATAATCAAGGATCTTACGGAACATCTCAACACCAGTAACTGTAGATTTTAAGTTCTCAGCACCCATACCTAAGATTTCAACTGGATCACCAGAGTTGATTACACCACGCTCAATACGACCAGTTGCAACAGTACCACGACCAGTGATCGAGAATACATCTTCAACAGGCATTAAGAATGGAAGTTCAGTTAAACGTGGAGGAATTGGAATGTAGCTATCAACAGCATCCATTAATTCCATAATTTTAGCTACCCATTTCGGATCACCATTTAAACCACCAAGAGCTGAACCTTGAATTACAGGAATATCATCACCAGGGAATTCATAGAAAGATAATAATTCACGAACTTCCATTTCTACTAGTTCTAGTAATTCTGGATCATCCACCATATCAACTTTGTTCATGAAAACAACTAACGAAGGTACACCTACCTGACGAGCCAATAGAATGTGCTCGCGAGTTTGTGGCATCGGACCATCTGTAGCTGCAACAACGATAATTGCACCGTCCATTTGAGCAGCACCAGTAACCATGTTTTTCACGTAATCCGCGTGACCTGGACAGTCAACGTGTGCGTAGTGACGGTTAGCTGTTGAATACTCAACGTGAGCTGTGTTAATCGTGATACCTCTTTCTTTTTCCTCTGGAGCAGAGTCAATCGAATCAAATGAACGCGCCTCAGATAAACCAGCATCAGATAACACTTTAGTGATAGCTGCTGTTAAGGTTGTTTTACCGTGGTCAACGTGACCGATAGTGCCGATATTTAAGTGCGGCTTGCTGCGGTCAAACTTTTCTTTTGCCATGTTTTTATACTTATTAGTAGGTTAACTTTTTTATTTATTTATTGTTTTGATACAAATTCAATACAAAAAACCTTGCTCATTCTGTTGTTACAGATTTAACAAAGTGTTTTTTTCTTTATTATTACCAGAGCCAACTATGGGAATTGAACCCATGACCTCTTCCTTACCAAGGAAGTGCTCTACCGCTGAGCTAAGTCGGCTTATTCTTTTAGCTCATTAGTTCATTTGTTCATTTGGCTAATTATTGAACCATTTCAACTAGTGAACTTCCAAGAGCGGAAGACGAGGTTCGAACTCGCGACCTATAGCTTGGAAGGCTATCGCTCTACCAACTGAGCTACTTCCGCTTTTTAATTTACAATTGACAAACTATATCGTCAATTTAAAATCTACAATCTAAAATTAGACTGTGGGGGGAGAAGGATTCGAACCTTCGAAATCTTGCGATAACAGAGTTACAGTCTGTCCCATTTGGCCGCTCTGGAATCCCCCCGCTTCTAGTTTAACAACTTATTGCTAAGTCTATAAACTAAAAGAGCCTCCTATCGGGATCGAACCAATGACCTACTGATTACAAGTCAGTTGCTCTACCAGCTGAGCTAAGGAGGCTTATATCTTTCGTTAATTCAATAAAATCAACGTTTTCGATATTATTTTAATCTTTCATAGAACTTCCAATTTCTTCAGAACCAACGCCCCTTCCGAAATGGAATGCAAATCTACAAAAATTAATCTTTGAAAAAAATATATTTTAAAAAAAAATTTGGCGGGTTGTTGCCCGCCAAATCTTATCTAATGCGATATGAAAATATCCCCTTAGTAATCAGACACTTCGTCTGCACTTAATATTGCCTTGTGCTCACTTAACTTTGCACGAGTTTTATCTTTATGTTTTGTAATTTGCTTTTTTAAGGATTCTATGGCCAAATCTGTAGCTTCTTCGAAAGATTTACATTGCTCTTTGGCAAAAAGTGTTATTCCGGGAACCATTAATTTTATTTCTGATATTTTATTTTCTTCATCTTCTACATTTTCCAGTTTCAAATAAACTTCACCTCCAATAATCTGATCAAAAAACTGATCTAACTTATCTACTTTCTTCTGGATGAACTCTAATAATTTTTTGTCCGCGTTAAAATGGATCGACTGTACTCTAATTTTCATTTTTCCTCCTTTTTTATGCCTTTGGATGGGCTTGTTTATATATAGATTTTAAACGTTCTACTGAATTGTGCGTATATACTTGTGTGGCGGCCAAACTTGCATGCCCAAGTAATTCTTTTATTGCATTTAAATCTGCACCCCTGTTAAGTAGGCTACTTGCAAACGAGTGCCTTAATACATGTGGGCTTTTTTTATCTTGAGTTGATATTAATGTCAAATAACGATTTACTATACGATAAATTAATTTCGGATATGCCGACGCTCCTGTATTGGTAACGATTAAGGTAGTGCTTTTGTTATTAAATTTTTCAATTGATTTTAAGGCAAGATAATCCTTTAGTTGTTTAATCAACTCGGCATGCAAAGGGATAATTCGTTCTTTGTTTCTCTTACCCAGCACTTTAATTGTTCCTTCATAAAAATTTAGGTCGGTTTCTTTTACCCGCAATAATTCTGCTAAACGAACACCAGTACCAAACAGCAATTCTAAAACTATTTTATCGCGTTGTCCGGAAAAACTATCCTCAAAATTTGTTTCATTATCTAAAAGGTTATCCATTTTAACTTCCTCAATAAATACTGGCAAACGTTTAGGAACTTTCGGTGCCTTTATTAACAACATTGGATTTGCTTTTAATTCTTTTTCACGAAGCAAATGTTTATAAAAACTACGTAATGTAGATATTTTTCGCCCGATGGCATTTTCGGAAATTTGATGATCGAATAGGTAAACTATAAAACTACGTACATGTTGAGTTTGAACAGCGATAAGCTCTAATTCAAAATTCTCTTGTAAAAAATCTTTAAATTGAAGTAAGTCTGTTTTGTATGACTGTACAGTGTGTGGAGAGTAGCGCTTCTCGGTTTGCAGATAAGTTAAGAAACTGCTAATAAGCATAGGCCTTATTTGTTATTCGTAATTGTGAATATACAAAAAATTAACACATGAAAAATTTATTTCGATATAAAAACTTATAGGTTCTTAAAATTTCTAATTCACTTTTATTTATGGATTTGGTTGTTTCTTATTCCTATTAAGTCCGCATAGAGTCCGCGTATAGTCCGCGTTTTTGCGCATTAATGCGGACTTAGTTTGGATTTACTTTGGAAGTAATGTAGCTTAGTCTTAGACAACTCATAAATATTGTCTATTTAGGAATGGCAATATATAATGGGAAAACCCTAAAGGGTTCGTTTGGAAATTTAACTTTTGCTAAACATGGTGAGGTTAATGTTGTAAAATCTAAGATTAAAAGTGTAAAACAGAGTAAGGCAACTAAAAAGTCTGCCTCTGTTTTCGGGAAGTTTATTAGTCCTTTTTCAAAATTTATTAGGCAGTCTTTCGATGTGCTAATAAATGGCAATGCCGACAGTACAATGGTGAACCGGATGAATTCTGATATTTCTACTCTTATTTATCAGCATATTGATAAAAATGGGAAATTCAATTTTAATGAAACTAGTTTCAATAGGTTGTTAGATTTTGATTTTAACCTTGCATCACCACTAAACAATAGTTTATTAATTAAGCCTATGGTTAACTTTACAACCAATAATGTAGAAATTATATGGCCAGAATTCTTGATTGCCAAAAATTTGCGGTTTCCTGTTAAAGCAATCAGCTGTGTGGTGAGTTTTCGTTTTGTACATTTTTGTTTAGCCCATCAAAAATGGAATGTTTCGCAAGTAGAAGAAATAGAGATCAAGAAAAATCAGCTATCCACCGTCTCTCAAAGTTTTAATCTATCAATGCCCGCGGGCTCACTTTTTTTATTTGGCGTAGGTATTACCTATTTCACAGGAACGCCTAGAATAAGGCTAAATAGTAAGACTTTTAATCCTGCGGCTATATGTGGAGTAGTTTTTGTTCCTGGAAGCTGTGGGGCCAATGAAATAGCAGACTGGGATATACTGCCTCTTGCTGCGATGCACTAATTTTTGCTAAACTAAAAAAGCCTCCAGATTTTACATCTGAAGGCTTCTATATGAATGATAGAACTATAAAGTTCCTTCTTGGTTCATGTTCTGAATATAAACAGCGTGTTTAATTTCTGTACGACGAGCTACGGATTTTTTCTCGTATGCCTGACGACTACGTAATTCTCTCAATACACCAGTTTTTTCAAACTTTTTCTTGAAACGTTTAAGCGCTTTATCTAATGATTCGCCGTCTTTAATGTTAATAATAATCATAACGTTGAAATACCTCCTCTCGTTGTTTTAAATCCCGTGTTTTGCTTGGGGTTGCAAATGTAGGTAAAATATTGGAAGAGAGAAAGTTTTTTAAGAAATCTTCTGATAATTAATAGATTTTATAGTATTCATCTTTACAGAAAATATTGTTTTTCGTTTTATGATAGAATAAAACACATAATCCTATTTCTTTTGTTATTTTTATTTACCTAAAAAACATACCATGACGACAAGTAAAAAGGTTTTTTCTATAGTAACAGTTTTAATTGTATTGATTTTGGCTGGAATAATATACTATCGCTATTATTTTGTTTTTGGCGAAGGTGTTAAAGCTGGGGAATTAAATTTCATCGTAAAAAAGGGTTACCTCTTTAAAACGTATGAAGGAAAAATTATTCAATCTGGAATAAGATCAAGACAAACAGGAACGGTTCAATCTAATGAATTTGAGTTTTCTGTATCTGATGAAGAAGTAGCAAAAAAGATGATGGCCAATAGCGGTAAATTTTTTGAACTACATTATAAGGAATATAAAGGCGCCCTACCTTGGCGAGGTTTTAGTGTTTATGTGGTTGATAGTGTAGTAACCATGCACGATCCTTTGCCTTAATTATAAAAAGCTTTGACAATCTAAAGAAAGATTGTCAAAGTAAATTTATTTTAAGATTTCTCTGGCAATCACAATTTTTTGTATTTCAGAAGTACCTTCGCCTATGGTACATAATTTACTATCACGATAAAATTTCTCTACAGGAAAGTCTTTAGTATATCCATAACCCCCAAATATTTGCACGGCTTCTGTTGCGCATCTAACAGCAACTTCAGAAGCATAGTATTTTGCCATTGCCGATTCTTTGCTCATTGGTAAATGACGATTTTTTAAATCTGCCGCTTGGCGAATTAATAATTCTGCAGCTTCTATTTCTGTTGCCATATCAGCTAATTTAAAGCTAATGCCTTGAAAACTTGAAATAGGCACACCAAATTGATGGCGTTCTTTAGCATAGCCTAAAGCAGCTAAATAAGCACCTTTCGCAATACCTAATGATAATGCTGCAATTGAAATACGCCCACCATCTAATACTTTCATGGCTTGTTTAAAACCATCGCCTTCGTTACCTAACAAATTTTCTTTTGGAACTCTGCAATTATCAAAAATCATCTCCGTAGTTTCTGATGCACGCATACCCAATTTATTTTCTTTTTTGCCAGCAGAGAAACCTGGTGTACCTCGTTCTACAACAATTGCCGAAATTCCTTTAGAACTACCAGCTTCACCTGTACGAACCATAACTACTGCTACATCTCCAGATTTACCATGAGTAATCCAATTTTTAGCTCCATTAATTACATATTCATCGCCATCTAAAACAGCAGTTGTACTCATTCGTAAAGCATCTGAACCTGTATTTGCTTCAGTTAATCCCCAAGCTCCAATCCATTCTGCTGTGGCTAGTTTTGGCAACCATCTTAACTTTTGTTCTTCATTACCAAAAGCCAAAATATGTCCTGTACATAAAGAATTATGAGCAGCGAGCGATAAACCGATTGAACCACAAACTTTTGAGATTTCTACAATAACATCTACATATTCTTGATAACCCAAACCAGAGCCACCATAGTTTTCGGGCACTAAAACGCCCATTAAACCAAGTTCTCCTAGCTGTTTAAAAATCTCTACTGGAAAATGCTGTGCTTCATCCCATTCCATTACGTTTTGACGAATGTTTCTTTCGGCAAAATCGCTTACCATTTTCTTAATAATTTCTTGATTTTCGGCTACTTCAAAGCTAAAGCCTGTATTCATATAGGTAGGGTTTAAAAAAAGAAAAGCTTAAATCGAACGCCCTATAAGCGTTTGGATTTAAACTTTTCTTAAGATTTATATTTGGTTAGGAACAATGATAAGCAAATAATAGAATAGAATCAACATATTTTTATTCGCCAAAAAGTAGAATGTTTTGGTATTTGGTTCAATAACTTAATTCATTCAATTATTTGTAAGGAAAGCACTAGAGAATTTAATTGAAAATATTTAAGAATTGCTTTATAATTAATTTTCAACACATTAGAATCTTGCCAAAGAAAATGTATTTGGGCTAAAAGTAGTTAATCGATCTCTGCCATTTAAAAAATCTAAACTAATTAAGAAAGAGTACGCTGCAACATTTGCTTGTAATAAATTAACCAATTTAGAAGCGGCGACAACTGTACCACCAGTAGCTAATAAATCATCATGAATTAACACATTTTGCCCTGGTTTAAAAGCATCTTCATGCACTTCTAACGTTGCACTTCCATACTCCAAATCATAAGATTGCTGAATAGTTTTGTAAGGCAATTTGCCAACTTTACGAATGGGAACAAAAGGAACTTTTAATACTTGCGCTAAAGCTAAACCGAACAAAAACCCACGACTTTCAATACCTGCAACTACATCTATTTTAATATCAGCAAGTTGCAAAGCTAAAGCTTGCGTAATTTCAGCGCACAATACTGGATCATGTAATACTGGAGTTATATCTTTAAAAATAATTCCGGGCTTAGGAAAATCAGCTACATCGCGTAAGGTTTGTTTAATTTTTGCTTCGATCATTTAGAAAATAAGATAAGGTGCCATAGTTTGAATAATTTGCGGTGTTAAGATAGCTACTTTCTTTAAATCGGCAATATCATTATATTTTCCATGCTGTTTTCTAAATTGAATAATTGCATTAATTTGTTTGTATTTTAAGTATGGATGATTTTTAAGATCATCAAATTCTGCAGTATTAATATTTATTTTTTTAAGGTTACGAGCATCGATTTTAATTTGATCTTTTATTTCGTTAAACTTAATGCTATCCAATCCAAAAACTTCCATTAATTGTTCTTTTTTATAAAATCCTCCAAGCTTATCCCTGTATTTCGCAATTCTTCTGGCAAATGCTGCTCCTACCCCTTTTATTTCATCCAATTGTAAAGTATCCGCACTATTAATCTCTACAATAACAAGTTCCTTTTTAACATAGGGTGCTTGCTTTGCATATTCTGGTTTTACATACTTAGCGTTTATGCTTTCAATCGTTATGTAAGGTGCCAATTGTTCAAACTTTTTTGGTGAAATGGTATACATTTTCTTCAAATCTTCAGGCTTATAAAACTTTCCACCTTTGTTTCTGTAATTAACAATTGACTGCGCTTGCTTTACTGACAAACCTAGCTTTTGCCAGTCTTCAACATCAATTAGGTTTGGGTCGAATTTGAAAAGAGTTGTGGTTGGAGATGCTTCATTATCTTCGACTTGGTTACGCATTTTCGCATAATAGTTGGGTTCTTGCTGATTAACTAAAATCAATTTTTGTATAGCAGCTTGCTCTTCATTTGAAACTAGAGGCGGCTTAATCCAAAATGTGGAATAAACATACGGAAGTACGCTTATTAATAATAGAAAGACCATTAAGGTCAATAGTGCATTGTACTCTCGCTTTGTAAAGCCAAAGTAGTTATTTAACCAAGTTTTCATTAGTATATATATTTTTCATAGGTAATGAAGTCATCCTGATTTGTGTTAACGATGTAAAAAGTTAAAGAAAATTCAAGATGTTTTCATAGTTAGCATAGGTACTCTAAATATAAATCTTATTTTTGATATTGCTTTAAAATAAATACATCCTATTAGATGAAGATTATTACCAAACAAGAGTTTGCCAAGGCGACCAATATAGATAAGTTAGGCGTTCCAGGTCTTACAGCTTTATTAATGGAAGTAATGAAGTTAAACGACATCAACAAAGTATTTTCTAAGAATGAGCATTTTGCCGGATTAGAATTTGTTGATAAAATATTAGAGACTATTGGCGTTACCATAGATTTTGATGAAGACGATTTAAAAAATATTCCAAAAACTGGAGGGTTTATTGCTATTGCAAATCATCCGTATGGTGGTGTAGAGGGACTAGCATTAGTAAAACTTTTGTGCATGGTTAGACCAGAAGCAAAAGTAATGGTGAATTTTATCCTTAAGAAAATACCTAATCTTAGTGAGTTTTTTGTGGCTGTAAATCCTTTCGAAAACGTACAGCATTCATCTAGTATTAGCGGTTTAAAGGCAACTTTTGATTTACTGCAAAGTGGAACTCCAATTGGAATTTTCCCTGCTGGTGAGGTATCTACTTTTAATTTAGAAAGCCAGGAGGTTACCGATAGATTATGGCATCCAGTAGTTGGAAAGTTAATTTCCAGAGCTAAATTACCTGTTGTCCCTATCTATTTTCATGGCAATAATGGCGTGTTATTTAACATATTAAGTTTTATTCATCCAACTTTAAGAACGGCCAAATTACCTTCAGAGTTTTTAAATAAACAAGGCTTAAAAATTAAAGTAAGAATAGGGAAACCAATTAAAATCGAAGATATCTCCTATAAAAAAGACACTAACAAATTACTAGATTTTCTACGAGCAAGAACCTATGCATTAGGCACAAGCTTAGAAGAAGAAAAGAAATTATTTAATCCAATTAATCTATTTAAAAGAAAGAAAAAGCCTGCACAAGTAGTAGAAGAAACTGATAGGAATTTAATTGTTAAAGAAGTTGAAAAACTGGAAGATTATAGGGTTTGGGAAGAGAAAAATTACGAGGTGTATATCACCCCTACTTCTAGTATTCCAAATATTTTAAGAGAAATTGGTCGCTTACGTGAAATTACTTTTAGAGAAGTTGGTGAGGGGACGAATAAAAAAATTGACTTAGATAATTACGATATTTATTACAACCACTTATTTATTTGGGATAAAGATTTACAAAATATTGTAGGCGCTTATCGCATTGGGAAAGGAGATGAAATTTTAGATACAATGGGCCGTAGAGGTTTCTATCTATCGGAATTATTTAAAATTAAAGAACCTTTCTATCCGATTTTAAGGCAAGGAATTGAATTAGGTCGATCTTGGATAAGAAAAGAATATCAGCAAAAACCATTACCATTATTTTTACTATGGAAAGGGATTTTAAAATATTTAGTTTTAAATCCTCAGTATCGTTATATGTTTGGCCCTGTTAGTATCAGTAATAGTTTTTCTAAGCTATCTAAGTCCATTATTGTAGATTATATTATTAAAAATCATTTTGATTACGAGCTAGCTCATTACGTAAAACCGAAAAATAAGTTTAAGGCAGATCTTAGTCCTATTGATACTGATTTATTAGTAGAAAGTAGTGATTCATTAAAAGATTTGGACGGATTAATCGGAGAAATTGAAAATTCACACATTAAAATTCCAGTCTTATTAAGACAGTACATGAATTTGAATGCAAAGATTATTTGCTTTAACATTGACCCTAAATTTTCAGATTGTTTGGATGGATTTTTGGTGGTTGATGTACATAAGATTCCAGCTGAAATGCTCGAAAAAATTGGCAAGAATTTCTAACTAAAAACCAACTATAAAACAAAAGCCCTGACATCCATCGGGGCTTTTTGTTATCAACTAACCTAAACTGTTCTGTTAAATATTAACCAGATATTTAACATTGCAAAAGTAAGTTAGGTATGTTAAGCCTTTATAAAATCGAGATTATCTTAAGATTATTTAACATGAGATTTAAGAAAAACTCATTTCTCTAAAAATTTCAGGTTTTACACGCAATAAAGTAAATTATTTGGTGTTAATTTTATGTATATTTAATATATCCTTATTGTTAACAGTTGAAAAAGTCGTTTAAACATACTTTGTTTAAAGCATTAATTATCATCACATTAGTGTTTTCATTTGCTCTCGCTAAAGCGCAACGCTATAGCTTTGATTTCTATGATGGCACTTTGAATTTTGAAGCTGATTCGAGTGTAAATATTAGTTTTAACCAAGAGTTGAGTAGCCAATCTGTAACTGCATTTTACACTAAAATTAATTCAAGTCATTATCAGGATGCGGTAAAATCATTACTGTCTTATAAAGAAAAAAATAAATTAAACGATTGGCTTTATTATCAGTTAATTAGAAAAACAGCTGAACAAATTAGCCCTAAGGCTGAGAATTATAATCGTTATACGTTGTATAAATGGTTTTTGATGTCGAAATCAGGTTATGATGCGAAAGTTGCAGTAGGAAATAATCAAATCATATTTTATGTACGCAATGATGAAGATATTTCTGATATTCCTTTCTTCATGATTAATGAAAAAAAATACATGTGTTTGAACTACCACGATTATGGTAAGTTATTTAAAAGAGAAAATGTTTATAAGCCAGTTGAAATTGCTGTGCCAAATGCTACAGCAGCTTTTAGTTATAAAGTTACTCGAATGCCTGATTTTAAGCCTGAAGATTATGTAGAAAAGCAAATTGCATTTAATTATAAACATAAAGATTACCATTTTAAGGTTAAGTTAAATACAGAAATAGAAACAATTTTTGTGAATTATCCTGTTGTGGATTTTGAATCTTACTTTAATATTCCACTTAGCCATGAAACTTATCAATCTCTTATTCCTCTATTAAAAGAAAATTTAAAAGGAAT
Organism: Pedobacter sp.; assembly: GCF_041662865.1. Taxonomy (GTDB): domain Bacteria; phylum Bacteroidota; class Bacteroidia; order Sphingobacteriales; family Sphingobacteriaceae; genus Pedobacter. Next base: position 4,162 of record NZ_JBAZRL010000064.1, on the reverse strand, counting down.
GAGCAAAAAAAATGGTGTCGATTATTTAATGCGTTTTACTCGCTATGCTTTTTTATATGAGGACGATGACATGAATTTCGGTAAGGAAAAGCGCTTATCGCCTGAGCAAACTCTATTAACAAAATATAGCGATTGCGATGATCGGGCTGCATTATTCTTTTATCTAGTAAAGGAAATCTATAATTTACCAATGATAGCCTTGCTTTATCCTACACACATTACAATGGCTGTGCAATTTGATAAACCAATTGGTAATCCTGTTATTTATAATGGCAAATCTTACACTGTTTGTGAACCTACGCCACAAAAACAAAATTTACGTATCGGTGAATTATCTGCCAGTTTAAAAAACAAACCTTATGAGGTTGTTTATCATTATGATCCTTTGAATAGATAATGTTAGAATCTTGCACCAATACCCACAACTTTTTGGTTTTTACTATCAATATAAACAAATATAGGACCTAGTAAAGCATCTTGGGTAGTGTTAAACATTACAGTAACCATATCTTTATTATCACGTTTTTCATAAGTAACGGATGCCTTTTGCCATTGTGTGGTTACAGTAGTTTTTGAACTTGGGTCTAAATAATTCCAAGCAATTTCTCGATAGGTTGCATCACTGATTCTCGCATCCTCTTTTTTGCAAGCTGATAAAGTAGCTATACATAAAATTATGGCTATCAAAAGTTTGATTGGAAATTTTAAAAGTAAAGATTGAGATTTCATAGCATTTTATTTATTATCAATACGTAAACTAAACAGCTTTCGCTACATATTTAATCTAATAATTGAATGAAAAATCTACCAAAAAAAAATGCTGCTCAACTATAACGTTGAAGCAGCATTTTCTATTTAAATTTCTTATATTATTTTACAGCTCCAGGAGTTGTATATGCTAAAGATTGTGGATCAAAACTAGCCCAACCAGTAGTCCAATCAGTAGCTCCGAAAGCACCTTTAAAGGCTACGGTTTTGTCAATTCCAGATGACAACTTAGCATCAGTAAATAGAGCACCACTTGCAGCAGCAGAACCAGCTATTACGGTAAAGTTTGGTCTACCAACTTTTGCAGTAGCAACTAAATCAGACGAATATCTATAAGGATCATTAAAGATAGTAGTAGTATTTAAAGATGGCTCAAAAGTATTGGTTGCAGTTAATAAAGGTGTAACCAAAGCTAAAGCAGTAGTGTTTGATGCTTTAATTTGATTTGATTTGCTGTTACAACCATAAATTAAGTTATTCGCAATTACAGATCTACCAGCGATTAAATTAGCACTAGAATTAGCTGTACCACCAGCAGGTGCTGCATCATCAATAAAAATACCTTCGGTATAGTTTACAAAAACTGAGTTGAAAATACTGATTGCAGAGTTACGACGAATTTGAGCTGCGTGTTGGAAGTTAGCATTTACAGAACCTTGACCAACAGGACCTAATACGGTCATGTTAGAGAAAACAGCACTAGTTTGAGGTGTAGTGTTATCTCCAGCACCATTGTTATCAGACTCGAAACCATTTGATCCAGAAACATCTGCAGTAACTGCTAAACGTTGAGATAAGCCGAATTGAACTTTACCTGAGAAACCATTATCTGTATCAAAATCATCATCCCATGAATCAATAGCTAATAAGTGAGAGCAATTAACAGCGCCACCAAACCATTCATAGGCATCATCACCAGAACGATAAACCTCTACATAATCGATTGTAGTACCTGATCCAACAGAACCAAATGTTAAACCATTGATTTCATTATCAGGGCCTAAGGCAATACCTGCATATTCTATACGTACATATTTTAATGTACCCGAATTGTCTGCATTATCAGTACCGCCATGTTTGCCTTTATCGCTATTATCAGAAATACCTTCTATAGTTACAGAAGTACCTAAATTATTTTGTGCTTTACCTAACAAGATAATACCGCCCCAATCTCCTTGAGCACGTGCACCAGCAGCAATACTTGATGTAAATACAATTGGTTTATCAACTGTACCCACTGCCATTATTTTTGAACCTCTAGAAATAATTAAAGCACCCTTAGTTGCCTTATCACCTTTAATTATAGTTCCTGGTTCAATTGTTAATGTAGCGTTATTTGTTACGAATATATTTCCTTTCAAAACGTATATTTTATCAGCAGTCCATGTAGTTGCTGCAGTAACATCAGCAGAAACTTCAACCGTATTTGAATTAACAGGAGGATTAATATCACCACCGCCACTGTTCTTTGAGCAGCTTGCCAAGAAAATCAATACGCTCATTGCGCAAAGTAATAATTGTTTTTTCATTTGTTTTAAATTTTTATTTTTACAAAAATGCTTTTTGGATATAACTCGTTGGTTAAAATTTCTTTAAGTTATCGTTACTAATTTCCTTGGGTGGCTAACAATAAATTAACATTAGAAAGTGTATGAAAATGATAGCGAATAGTTGCTACCTGGTTTATAACTACTTAAAGTATAGTCTCCGTTAACAACACTATATTTTTTATTCATGTCATTATCAAAATAAAATGTATTACGTTGATTTAAGATATCACCTGCATTAAATTTCAGTTCTCCTTTACTTTTTAATACTTTCATGGCTAACTGTAAATCCACAACATCTCGGGGTGTTTCCCATACACCATGGAAAAGACGGCCACCCGCAATGCTTAACTTACGGCCAACTCTATTATATAGCGCATTAAAACTTAGTTTATCATTTAAGAAACTATGCTGTAACCCTGCGTTTATAACATAAGGAGCCTGACCAACCATTGGGCGGTTAGGTTCTAATAGGTTAATTCCCGTATTGTTAGTTTCTACTTTCGACTTAATAATGGAAATGTTAGTATAGAAGGTTGTTTTCTTTAAGAAATCTATTGGCGAGATAAAATCAAGTGTTTTACGCAATTCGAATTCTATCCCGTAAACATTTACGTTATCAGTATTAATGTACGTAATTGTTCTGGTAGAATTTGCGTCGTTATTGAAGGATTCAATTGCATTATGAAACTTTTTGTAGAAAGCCGATACAGAGATTACTTGACCAGCTTGAGGATAGAACTCAAAACGAATGTCGCCATTATCAATCTTTGCTTCTTTAAGGTTTGGATCGCCTTGTTGTTGCGCTAATAATTCATAATCATAAAATGAACCTGCCGAAAGCTCTCTAAATTCGGGGCGAGCTAATGTTCTGTAATATGATGCTCTTAAATTAATTTTAGGAGACAAACTATAGGTATAATTTGCAGATGGCAATATATCTAAATAATTTTCATCAACTGATGTTTGAGGAGTTGGATTTTTAGCATCTAACACTACATTAAATTGCTCTACACGAACACCCCAAACTAATCTAGATTTTGCTCCTAATTTATTATCTAGCATTAAATAACCAGCATTAGTTAATGAATTAGCTGTGTAACTATCTGCATCACCTGGAATTTCATCCAAGGTGTAAGTTCCATTACTTAGAACATCGCTACCAAATAAAGTACTTAATGAGCGTTGCCTTACCTCTGCAGCACCTGGAGCACTTGTATTTAATTGTAAGCCTAAAAATCTAGCATCAAAGGTTCGGTCTCTATACAAAGCGCTTAATCCGGCTTTAAAAGTTGAAGTTTGACTGAACATTTTTACTGGCAAAGTATAGTTTAATGCCCCAGAAAAATCATCTTCATTTAACTTAGAATATAATCTAGTATTTTCTTTACCTAACGTGGTTATATTAGCATTATATAAATAATCTGAGGTTCCAACATCAGATCTGTTTCTATAATAAGAAACTTTCTTTTGGTCTGGCTGGTCGTTTAAGATATTGCTATAACTTGCAGACCAATTAATTTTACCGCTTTTTTCTCCAATTGGATGAGTACCTTCCAATGTTGATTTAAATAATGATTTCTGCATTAAATCAAATGCAAAAAACTTAACATCTACCCCACCACCAACGCTATTATTTAAACCAGTCCGCGACAGAAAATTATCGTCGTAAGTTCTGTTATAGATATTTTTGAAGGTAATTTTACTTTTACCATAAGTATATGCGAAGTTTGCAATCCCTCCTAAATTAGTAGAGAATTTATATACATTATCTCTATAATCAACATCTACATAATCGCGAACTACATCGTTATTAATGGTTTGTGAATTACGGTAGGTAACCGAAA
>NZ_JBAZRL010000063.1:0-15922 GCF_041662865.1 Pedobacter sp. | reverse complement strand
CGATAGCTATCGAATGGGAATCGTGATGCAATATCAGGTCTTTTTACCGTTTTGCGGTTCCCGCTTTCGCGGGATGGGCTACATTAAAGCTGTTCTATATACCCTAAAAACAACCCCAGCGCCTTCCTCTTCTCATCGGTTAAGTCGAAATCCAACTTATGGAAAAGATAATCATCCAAATCAAAATTTGAAAGTTGAGGCAATTCTTTTAAAACTTCATTTCTATGAGCTAAACCAAATTGCAAAGCCTCATCAAATGCAGCAACAAAAGTTGGAGAAATAGCTTTATTAGCTACCCAAGCAGCATAAACAAATGGCAATCCAGTAAACTTCATCCACTCCTCACCCATGTCATAAGCGTAAGCAAAATCTGCCTTTCTACCAAAAGTACGATCTCCAATTAAAACAATTGCGTCAGTTTTGGCATCTTGATCAGTTGTAAATTCTACTTCAACTTTAAAATGAAATTTTAATAAAACTTTAGCCAAGTTATTAGAGGTACGCGATTGTAAATCGAGTTTTACCGTTTTTATTTCTGCAGCAGGAACATTAGCGAAAATAAACACAGAATTAACTGCACCCACAGAACCGATGCAATAAGAACCTATAATGTTCGCATTAGGTACGTGAGGTATCGCAGCAACTGGTATTAAACCGACATCAACCTTGTTAGCAATTAATTTTGCGGCACAATCCGAAGGGATATCTAAACTTAAATCTATTTCGTTGCGAATATCATTGTGTTCAATTCCGTAAATAAAAGGTTTGGTATTGGTATAAGAAACTGCAGATATTTTTATTTTACTCACTTTTAATATTGTTTTATTCGTCGCCCTGAATTTATTTCAGGGTTTATTTAGATGCTGAAACAAACATGATTTTTATTTTAAATGATCAGTATTGTTAAAATCGATTACTGTAAACCTATTATCATCAAAACCCAATCTATATAACGTTGTATTTTGATGCGGGAAATCGCCCATTTCAGATAGTGGTTTATCAAGCAATAAGCATAGCAATAATCGCATTGCTCTGCCATGCATGCACACTAAGATTCGTTTTTCATCAGCTTTGCTTTTAATTAGCGAAATCGTTTCTTGTAAACGTAAACTTACATCGTTAGGGCTTTCGCCACCTTCAAATTTTGCATCATAATTACCACCTTGCCATTTCTCAACTACCTCTCTAAAAGCCGCCCTAGATTCTTCGGTATTTGGCTGACCTTCCCATAAACCCCAAGCCAATTCATCTAATCCTGATTCTTGCTCCCAAGGTAAACCTAAATCTATAAATTGTCGTACAGTCTGGTGTGTGCGTTTCAGTTCTGATGTATAAATTTTATCGAATGCTACTGCTTTATACCGTTCAAAAAATGCAGTAGCTTGTGCTCGTCCAGTATCATTTAAATCACTGTCTACACCCCTACCTTGCACAATTCCTAATCTATTCAATTCTGTTTCGCCGTGGCGGATGATGTATAATTCCTTCATAATGTAAATTCGTTCATTTGTTCATCAGTTCAATAGTTCATTCGTATAAATATGTCATGCATCTTCCAAATGAACCAATAAAAAATGATCTAATTTATAACAGGTAATTTGTAATAAGATGGTTTAACATCGCTTTCAAAAACAATATCAGTATAATCGGTTACTACGTTATACAATGTATCTCTCTCAATTGGTTTTCTACCCACTTGTTTAATCAAATTAACCAATTCTTGTGTACTCATTGCTGGGTTTTGCTCTTCAGCACCTGCCATCGAATAAATTTTGGTCGTATCATCCAAAGTACCGTCAATATCATCAACTCCAAAGTTTAAAGAAAGCTGAGCAGTCTCTCTGCTAATCATTGCCCAATAGGCCTTAATGTGATCGAAATTATCTAAATAAATACGAGCAATGGCATAGTTGCGTAAATCTTCAATCACCGAAACCTCTGGCACATGGCTCATTTGGTTATGCTGATTTCTGAATTTTAAAGGAATAAATGTTTGAAAACCCTTAGTTTGATCTTGCAACTGACGTAAACGTTCCATGTGATCTACACGATGTTCGTATTTCTCAATATGACCATATAACATGGTCGCATTAGAACGCATTCCTAATTTATGCCACTCTTCATGTATGGCAAGCCATTGGTCTGCCGTACATTTATCTTTGGCAATTTGTTCTCTAATTTCTGGATGAAATATTTCGGCTCCACCTCCTGGAATTGATTCTAAACCAGCGTCTTTCATCAACTTCATTCCCGTAGCATAGTCTATTTTGGTTTTTTTAAAGATATAATGATATTCTACAGGAGTTAATGCTTTTACGTGTAAAGCAGGGCGATGTTTTTTAATAGCGCTAAACAAACCCGAATAAAATTCTACATCGTATTGCGGCAAAACACCCCCAACAATATGAACTTCAGTAACAGGCTCATCATCATATTTTTTAACTACGTCTAACATCTCATCTATAGTTAATGCCCAGCCTTCTTCTTTCTGTTTAATTAAGCGAGAATACGAACAGAATTTACAATCGTACACACACAAATTGGTGGGCTCTAAATGAAAATTACGATTGAAATATGTTTTATCACCATGCTTTTCTTCTCTGATAAAATTAGCCAATACACCTAAATAGCCTAATTCTGCATGTTCATATAAGTATAAACCTTCATCAAAAGTTATCCGTTGATGGTTTTGGACTTTTTGGGCAATAGCCTTTAAAGGTTCTTCAAGAATTGGGTTGTTGAGAAGTAAAGTTAAAGCCTGCACGGTAATTTATTTAATGTTTAGGCAAAAGTACAATATTGACCTAATTGAAAATCATTTTCTTGTAAAAATGGCTTTATTTAGAAACAATAAAAGCATCCCGATAATTCGGAATGCTTTTATGATTAGCTATTAGCTTAATAATTAACTAATTACTTTACTGCTTTTGTAAAATTCATTACAATGTAAGCAGTTTTACTACCGTATTCTATTGGCGATTTAATAATCATATTACTTCCATCTGATGAAGAAAGCATTAAACGATAACCATCTGTTATGTTTTTAGCTTTATCACCTTCATTTAATTTTTTAAACTGGAAAGTTTCATCAGCTGTGCTCACTGACCAAAAAATAGCTTGAGTTTTTGCTCCACAACTTGCACTGGATGGTAAACTGTAGCTTCCATTACCACTATTTGTTAAATCCCATGTGCTACCTACAAAACATTTATAAGAACTTTCGCCTAAGAATGATTTTACGGCAACCTCAGGAATACCATCAAAAGTAATGTCGTTTAAAACCCAATTACCTGTTACATCACCACGTTTTACCGCAGCTGTACCACTTGTTGTTTTCGGAGAGCAGCTTTGTAACACTATTAATGAACTACAAATTAAGGCTGCTATTAAAAATATTCTTTTCATATACTTGTTTTTTGCTTAAGCTTTTACATAAATCTTGCCAAAATCATTTTTTTAGCAAGATAAAATTTAGCTTTGTTATAAATCTTTGTTATTTAATTCCTAAAAAATGAAACCAGAAACTGCCGCCATCCATGCGTTAAATTTAGTAAAAAGTGCCACAGGCGATGTAACGATGCCTATTAGCTTATCTACCACTTTTTTACGCGATGAAGATGGTGGATATCCAGGGGGACATATGTATAGTAGGGTGAGCAACCCAAATAGAGCAGCTTTAGAAAATGTACTTACTAAATTAGAATTTGGAGCTGATACTTGTGTTTTTTCATCTGGCAATACCGCTGGGATGTCTATTTTTCAGGCCTTAAAACCTGGTAGCCATATTATTGCACCTGATGATATGTATTGGGGGTTAAAAAAACAATTATTAAGTATTTTTAATGAAACCCTAACATTTGATTTTATTAGTTTAATTGATGTTGATAAAATAGAAAGTTTCATTAAACCAAATACAGTAATGATTTGGGCAGAAACTCCTTCTAACCCCCTCTTAAAAATTACTGATATTGAAGCTTTGTCAAAGATTTGCAAAGCACATAAACTCATTTTAGCAGTCGATAGCACCTTTGCTTCTCCAACTTTGCAAAATCCAATTTCTTTAGGCGCAGACATTGTAATGCATTCTACTACTAAATATATTGGTGGTCATAGCGATGTTTTAGGCGGTTCCTTAACAACCGCAACTAAGAATGAGTTTTGGGAAAGAGTTAAAAATATACAGCAAAATGGTGGTGCAGTTCCATCGCCATTTGATTGTTTCTTATTACTTAGAAGCATTAAAACATTAGCATATAGAATAAAAGGCCATTGTGAAAACGCGATTAAACTGGCTCAATATTTAGAAGCACATCCAAAAGTAGCTACAGTTTATTATCCTGGCTTACCTTCTCACCCACAACATAACATTGCCAAAAAACAAATGAGAGATTTTGGAGGAATGTTGTCCGTATTGATTAAAGGCGATGCAGCTAATGCTAGAAAAGTGGTGAATACTGTAAAAATATTTGCTCAGGCTACAAGTCTTGGTGGTGTAGAAAGTTTAGTAGAACATCGTGCTTCTGTTGAAGGACCAGACACTAAAACTCCACAGAATTTAATTCGGGTATCGGTTGGCCTAGAGCATATTGATGATTTGATTACCGATTTTGAGCAAGCATTAAAGTTAATATAAAGCTACGCTGCATGAACTGCTACTATTAATAGAATTTTATTATACTAATTTTCAGTTAGTTAAACATTAATCAGAATTTTATTTTGCATATTTTCATATACAATCTTATATTTGAAACATTATTTGGTGAAAGCTAAATAAAAATCAAATCTTTTATCGATTTGATTTATAAAGAAGTGGCGAGAGACAGGCTCTTTGACCCACTGGCAACCCTCCCTAACGGAGAAGGTGCCAATTCCTGACCAGCCAACATGGTGTTGCTTGGAAATATAAATTAAGAAGATGAAAACAGTCAATTCAATTTCGCTAAGCGAAAATCTTAAGTCAAGCCCCAAACGATCAATTGCATTTTTAAGTGTAAATCTGATTTGTTGTAATATGCAGTTAACAAACTGTATGTGCTGTCGCATATACTAGTTTAAAAAATCTTCCACTTTGCTATTTTCAATTCGGAAGGTCTCGAGAAATCGAGATACGCTGTTACCTATTATCAAGTCAATTACATTAAAAAGAAGAATTAGTACATCATGAGCACAGTAGCTATATATAAACACCCTAAAATATTCAAACTAGAAAACGGTAAAAAGTTGCGCAATCTAGAAATTGCTTATCAAACATTTGGTAAATTAAATGCCAACAAGGATAATGTAATTTGGGCTTGTCATGCATTAACCGCAAATGCTGATGTATTAGATTGGTGGAAAGGATTGTTTGGAAATAATGCTTTATTTAATCCAGAAGAACATTTTATTGTTTGTGCTAACATTTTAGGTTCAAATTATGGAACTACAAATCCGCTAAGTAAAAATCCAACAACTGGTCAGCCTTACTACTTGTCTTTCCCAGAATTTACCATTAAAGATTTAGCAGCAACACATCATTTATTAGCGAACCATTTAGAAATAAGCAATATTAAAGTTTTAATTGGTGGGTCTTTAGGTGGTCAGCAAGCATTAGAATGGTCGTTGGCTAAAACGCAGACGATAGAGAATTTAATTTTGGTGGCCACAAATGCAGTTCATTCTCCGTGGGGAATTGCCTTTAACGAAAGTCAACGTTTAGCTATTAGTACAGATAGGACATTTTACGCAAATCAGCCAGATGGCGGTTTAAAAGGCTTAAAAGTTGCACGCAGTATTGCCTTATTATCTTATCGTACTTACGAAGCGTACTCAGCAACGCAATTAGAAAGTGTAAACGATAAAACGACAGGTTACAGAGCAGCATCTTACCAGAATTACCAAGGTGAGAAATTGTGTAAACGCTTTAATGCATACAGTTATTGGTATTTAAGCAAAGCGATGGATAGCCATAATGTTGGACGTGGAAGAAAAAGTATTACAGCTGCTTTAGCAGAAGTTAAAGCAAATACATTAGTAATTGGTATTGAGAATGATATTCTCTTCCCTATCAGTGAACAAAAGTTTTTAGCTAACCATATTAATGATGCACAATTCAGTAGTATTAATTGCGCTTATGGACACGATGGTTTTTTAATAGAAACTGATAAACTAACAAATATCATCGGCAATTTCTTAAAAGAAAGTAGCGATAAGAAAATAATCAAATTACATAAAACAGCATAATAAGCTTAAAGCGAAAGCTGAAAGCACAATAGATACAATAATGAGTAAGAAACTTAAAATAGGATTATTTGGATTTGGAGTAGTTGGTCAAGGTTTGCATGATATTATTCGCGGGCAAAACTTAAATTTAGAAGTCGTAAAAATTGCAATTAAAAACCCTGAAAAGAAACGCAGTCTAGACGCTCACCTTTTCACGACTTCTCACGACGAAATTTTAAATAACCCAGAAATAAATACAATAGTTGAATTAATTGACGATGCAGAGGTTGCTTTTCAAATAGTAAAAAAAGCATTAAGCAATGGTAAACATGTGGTATCGGCCAATAAAAAAATGATTGCCATTCATTTAGAAGAATTGGTGCAATTGCAAGCTAAACATGGCACGTCTTTACTATATGAAGGCGCTGTTTGCGGTAGTATTCCAATTATTCGTAACCTAGAAGAATATTACGATAATGAACTTTTGCATGGCATTAGTGGTATTTTCAATGGTTCATCAAACTATATTTTATCTAAAATATTTAACGAAGGTTTAGCCTATGAAACAGCTTTAAAACAGGCACAAGATTTAGGTTTCGCAGAAACCGATCCTATTTTAGATGTTGGAGGTTATGATCCGAAATACAAATTGGCCATTGCTACGGCACATGCTTATGGTTTATTTATCAATCCAGACCATATATTAAATGTTGGTATTCAGAATATTTCTGATGCTGATATTCAATATGCAAGAGAGAAAAACTTTAAAATTAAATTAGTACCAACAGCACGTAAAATAAGTACTAAACAAGTTGTTGCTTTTGTATTGCCAAAATTTGTAAAGGCTGACGATTTTTTATACAATGTAGAAAATGAATACAATGGAGTAACTGTACAAGCAGCATTTGCTGATAAACAGTTCTTTTTTGGTAAAGGTGCAGGCGGGCACCCTACTGGCGCTGCTGTTCTTTCTGATATTGCCGCTTTACGTTATGATTACCGTTACGAGTATAAAAAATACCATCAATTAAATGGTTTAATACATACTGATAAAGTGAGTATTGAAGTATATATAAGATATGTACATGAGTATACCATAGAGAAATTACAGATTGAGAACATTTCAGAACGTTTCTCACGTAACGAATATAAATATGTAATTGGTAATGTTAGTTTAAAAAACCTAATTGCACACCGCGATTTACTATTAAATAAAGATGTATTTATAGCACAGACTGGAAAGTTAAGCTATAGTCAACAAGATATTGCAGCAATAGCCGAAGAAGGCATTCTAGCTAATTAATTGTTTTTTGTTTTGTTTTGAGCAAAAAGCCTCGACGTTCTGTTGAGGCTTTTGCATTTTTATGGAATTAGGTTGCTTCTTGCAGGTGCTAAGTTCCTTCTTGCAGGTGGAAGGTTCCTTCGTGCACTAGCTAGGTTTCTTTGTGCGCCTGCTAGGTTTCTTCGTGCGTCTGCTAGGTTCCTTTGTGCGCCTGCTAGGTTTCTTCGTGCGCCTGCTAGGTTTCCTCGTGCGTCTGCTAGGTTTCTTCGTGCGCCTGCTAGATTTCTTCGTGCGCCTGCTAGGTTTCTTCGTGTGCTTACTAGGTTCCTTCGTGCGTTTGTTAGGTTTCTTCTTGCAGGCGACAGGTTTTTTAAACTTCATCAAAAGCCACAAGCTATGTTAATCAATATTTTGGATTAGTATTAAAGGGAAACAAACTTAGGTGAAGAGCTTTCGAAATGACAAAAAAAGTTTTAGACAAGAACGAGTGTATTAGGCAATGAGTATTAATTTATTTGTACTGTTTTACCTTCTTTAAACCTGATTGGAGCGAGCACGAAGTAAAGCGGAAAGCAGGGCTAAGCTTGCGATGGAATACTGACATTGGTTTTCTAAAAAAATTGACTAGATAAAGGATATCAACAAAAAAAGCCTGTGAAACACAGGCCTTTGCATACTATTATATATAATTGTTTTAAGATTTCTTGATAAATACTTGCAAGATGAATGTATTATGAAATTTCTCTATTGATATCCCAGTTCTCTAAATAATCTGCTACACGACGAACAAAAGAGCCTCCCAATGCACCATCAACAACTCTATGATCGTAAGAAAGAGAAAGGAACATCATGTGTCTAATTGCAATAACATCGCCAAATTCGGTTTCTAAAACTGCTGGTTTCTTTTTAATAGCACCAACAGCTAAAATTGCAACTTGTGGCTGATTAATAATCGGCGTACCCATTACATTACCAAAAGAACCCACATTTGTTAACGTGAATGTTCCGTTTTGAGTTTCGTCTGGTTTTAATTTAGAATTACGAGCACGAGATGCTAAATCGTTAACTGCTTTAGTTAAGCCCACTAAATTTAATTGATCTGCATTCTTAATTACAGGTACAATTAAATTTCCACTTGGCAAAGCTGCTGCCATGCCAATATTAATGTCGCGTTTTTTGATGATTTGTGTTCCATTAACTGTTACGTTAATCATTGGAAAATCTTTTATCGCTCTGCTTACTGCCTCAACGAATATTGGTGTAAACGTAATTTTTTCATTTTCGCGTTGCTCGAATGCTTTTTTCACTTTATCACGCCACATTACCATATTGGTTACATCAGCCTCTACAAAGGAAGTTACGTGAGGGGAAGTATGTTTACTCATTACCATGTGTTCGGCAATCAGTTTGCGCATTCTATCCATCTCTATAATTTCATCGCCGCCACTTACAGAACTTACAGGTTTTGCACTTGCAGTTACTGTTTTACTAGCTTCAACTGGCGCTGGAGCTTCCGTTGCGGGCGACGTTGCTTTAATTTGTGTGCCACCATTTTTACTTTGGATATGGTTTAACAAATCATCTTTAGTTAAACGTCCTTCTGCTCCGCTTCCTTTTATTTGATCAAGTTCTGCAAGTGGGATGTTCTCTTGTGCAGCAATGTTTTTCACCAATGGTGAATAAAAACGATCAGAGCTTTTAAAGTCTTGAGGTTGATTTTCTTCTGTTTTAGTTACAGGTAACTGAGCTACACCCGGAATATTTTCTACAACTGGAGCTGTTGCTGTAGTTTCTTCTTGTTTAGTTTCTGCAACTGGAGCAGTTTCTGCTGTACCTTCAATCTCTATAATTGCAATTACAGCACCTACTTGAACCACTTCATCAGCAGCAAAAAGTTGCTTAACCAATTTACCTGCCACAGGCGATGGCACTTCAGAATCTACCTTATCAGTTGCAATTTCTAATATTGTGTCATCCAGTTGAATTAAATCTCCTGGTTGCTTAGTCCATTTAATGATGGTTGCTTCTGCAACACTCTCTCCCATTTTCGGTAACAATAATTCGTATTGAGCCATTTGTTATTGCGTTTATAATTGGTATCTGAGGGCAAAAGTACGCCTTTTTACCTATTTAATTCAAATCTTGTTTTAATAGATTTAGCAACATAGTTAAAGCTGCTGTAGCTGAGCGTTCTATATTTTGTATTCTTTTGCTGCTAAATGTGAACAATTTTGCCACTACTTTTTCCTTTGTTGCAATGGCAATCCACACAGTACCAACAGGTTTACCAGGCATGCCGCCATCTGGACCAGCTATTCCACTAACTGCAATTGAATAATCAGTTTTGAAATGAGTAATTGCGCCTTGCGCCATTTCTTTTACAGTTTGCTCGCTTACTGCACCAAATTCTGTTAAGGTTTGATGTTTTACGCCTAAAATAGATTCCTTTAAATCGTACGAGTAGGCAACTGCACCACCAGCAAAAACTGCTGATGAACCTGCATGTTGTGTAATTAAATGTGCAATATAACCTCCTGTGCAACTTTCTGCAGTAGAAAGAGTGAGGTTTTTAGCTTTCATTTTATCTAAAATTGCTTTTTCTAGTGGCACATCTTCATCAATTACTACATGCGAATTTATTCGTTGAATAATTTTTTGTGCGTAACTATTAATATCGGCTTTTAAACTAGCTTCATCATTACCTGAAGCGCTTAATCTTAACCTCACCTGCCCTAATTTTGGTAAATATGCTAGCTTAATATAACTAGGTAAGCTATCTTCTATATCTTCAATTTGTTGTGCAAGAAATGATTCGCCTAAACCCGATGTTAAAATTGTTTTATGTACAATGAATGGTAAAACGAAAGCTTTTTTAAGGCGAGGTAAAATTTCATCTTCCATTAAATACATCATTTCAAAAGGTACGCCAGGCATAGAAACAATAATTTTTCCGTCTATTTCAAACCACATGCATGGCGCTGTACCATTTTGGTTCTGAATTACAATGCATCCATCTGGTACATCTGCTTGTCTGATATTTACATCTATCATTGGTCTATTGAAGCGAGCAAAAATAGCTTCTATGTGTTCGAGCGTAGGTTGGTCTCGCCTTAAAGGCATATTAAAATATCTTGATAATGTGAGTTTAGTAATATCATCCTTTGTCGGTCCCAAGCCACCAGTAATTAAAATTAGATCTGCTCGTTTTTGCGCTTCATCTAAAGCTTCTATAATATGTTCGGCATTATCAGATACTGATGTAATTTGCTTTACACTAATACCAATCTTATTTAATTCCCTACCCATCCAAGCAGAATTAGTATCTACTATTTGACCAATTAGTATTTCGTCACCTATGGTAATGATTTCCGCCAGCATATATTTAATTTACAATTTGAGAATTACGATTTACGATTGTATCGACAATCAATTTTATAATATGTAAATGCATTTAAAAACCTAATATTTTGTATAATAGCCTTTACGTTTACTTAGCTTAAGATCTTGAAGGATTGACGCTTTTACTTTTATATCTATCGAATAACTTTGATAACTACCAAATGGTATCCAATTGGCGCTTAAATCCCAACAGTGCAAATCTCTATAAATTGCAAATGATGTATAAGAAACAGTTTTAGCTTTAAAATCGTAACCAGAATTGAATTGAATTTTCCATTTTGGGGTTAAGTTAAAATCTCCATTAAAATTCAATGTATTACTGATGCTTCTAGTTGATGCTAAACCTAAGGAGTTGTTGTAATTAAAACTGTATGAAAAGGCAATATTCCAAGGGATATTAAAATCTACAAAAGCATTTGGATCTCTACTTATGGCTTGCAATTGTTCAATTTGTTCTGGTGTTCTTCCGGCTTGTTGTTGGTCAGTTTGATTTTTTAGTGCATCCATGTTTTTATTGCGGCCTTTTAGCGCATCTGGATTTAAACTGTAATCAAAAGAGAAGTTAAAACTAGTTAATCGTGGTAATTTACCATCTTTCCATACATATCTATCCACTTCTTGATATTGATATGTAGTTGTTTGTGAAGGGCCGGAACCTGAAGTTATCGGTACATTTTGTACAGCATACGGACTAAAAACACCGCTAAAGTTAAAGCCTAATTTATCTGTAAACTGAGATCTTCCACCAAAATTTATAGGTGCTAGTTTTTTAGTTGGCGCTACAAAATTATAGGAGCTAGAAAAATTTAAACCTTGTATAATTGGTATTTTCTTTTCGCCAGTTCCGGTTGTATCTTTTGAATCTGACACTTTTAATTCCACATTATTATCTACAGAAAACCCGATACTTGCTTGCTTACCAGCAGATGGCCCACCATATTGTGCACCTTCAAATATGGAGTATTTTTGAGGAAGTCCTTGGTAATCTCTTACTAAGTTATCGCCATCCAATGGTACACTTTTACCAGGTCTTATGTCATTTGTGTAATATACTTTGTTTTTATAATACCCATAATTATTGGTAGAGAAATCTGGTTTGTAAGAAAAACTAACGTTAGGTGTCATTACATGTCGTATGGCTTTAATGCTACCTAAGTTTTTAAATTTCTTTCCGCCATATAATTTAGTAGACATACCTAAACTTAACGAATATTCGCCGGCACGTTTAAAGCCATTTAAAGTATCAATAGCTACACTATCAGATGAATTTGGTCTTTTGAAATATCTATTTTGAACTGATTGTAAATACCAGCGTTCGTTGTAGTTCACGCTACTGTTAAAGTTTAAATATTTTAAAACATTAAATGGTAAGCTGATTGGAATAGAGTGTTGCATTCCATTTCTAAATCTTTTTAACCCGTCTTTATCAAATAATAAATCTTCCCTTGTATTTACGGTATTACTTGCTTGCATGCTGTATCCTACCGTAATTTTCTGATACCATTTTTGCTCACCTACTCTATTTTTAGAATCGAATGGGCTAATAGTAGACATGTTTAAACTCACTTGAGGTAAGGTTAAAGAAATTGTTTTGGCTCTAGTTTCTTGACTGTGAGAAAGTGAAGTAGTTAAGTTAAACAATCCATCTCCAAAAACTTTTCCATAAGCAATACTCGAACTCATGGTATTACTAGCAATCTGGTTAATATCGTATGTTCCGTTTGCAGCAGAAACGCTGAAATAGTTACCCGTACCTGCATTTACTGAAGCACTAAATGTCGTACCAGGTTTAGCATTTGCATTTTGACTGTGTGTCCAACCGATGTGAAAGTTTTTTTGTGGATCGTATTCGGGTGTTCCTTCCAATCCTTGTCGATCACTTGCATAGGCTAGATTAAAATTACCACCAAACTTATAGCGTTTAATATAATTTGTCGCCAAATTTAAGTGGTAAGATCCATTTGTATAAATATCGCCAGTTAACCTTGCATCCCAATAATCATTTAAAGCCAAATAATATCCACCATTGGTTAATGAAAACCCTTTTGTTGCATCTTCTCCTGGTGTTGGTAATATAATACCTGAAGATTTTTTATTGGGCTTTGGGAAAAAACCAAATGGAATGGCTATAGGTAACGGAACTCGTTCAAACTCTAAATAAACTGGTCCTGTAATAATCTGATTTTCTGTTGCAATACCTTTGGTAATGTGTATGCCATAATGGGGTTCTGGCAAATTACACGTACTATACGTTGTACCAGACACATTAAATTCATTATCTGGCTGCATTTTAGTTTTACCCCCAGAAAAAAACCCACCCTCTTGTTCGGTAAATACACCACTTACTGTTCCCTTACCTGTTTTTGTATTGTAGGTTAATGAATCTGCAATGGATGAACCCTCTCTACCCATTTTAAAAATCGGTCTGCCAACATATTTACCTTTATCGGTTTTAATACCTCTTGCAAAAATAGTGTTGTCTTTTGAGTTAAATCTGATATAATCTGCGTCTAATTCAAAATCCTGATAAATCACACGTGCTCTACCGTATAAATACATGATGCCGTTTTTCCTATCAACACGTGTAGAATCTTTTGCAAAGTATTCTACTTTCTCATCTAGATCGCTTTTTTTCATTTTGACCTTTGACGTATCTCTTTTAGTAGAATCCGTTTGTTTTGTTACCTGTTGAAAGGAAAAATTAGACGAGGCTAGCGCCTTGTTACCAACAGATGTTAATAAAAGAGCTGCAATAATAAAAATGATATCGCGTAAAAGTTTCAAATTCGTGTGTGAATGTTATTTTTGCAATAATGTTTATCCCAAAACGTTCAAAATTAATGAAAAATATACCATTGGTTAGACCAAATGCAATTTTGATTATATTTATTTCTGCCTTATTTATTTTAGGTATTGATAATCAATTACTTGCACAAGAATACAAAATAAAAACAATTGTCATCGATGCTGGCCACGGCGGTAAAGACGGTAGTACAAGAGGATTATATTCTACAGAAAAAGATGTTGCCTTAAAAACTGCTTTACGTTTAGGCAAGTTAATTCAAGACAGTTTGAAGGATGTAAAAGTAATTTTTACTCGGCAGGATGATACTTTTATCCCACTTTATGAGCGAATTGCTATTGCCAATAATGCAAAAGCAGATTTATTTATTTCTATCCATTGTAATGATATGCCTGTTTACGGTACACGATATATCAGTGGTTACACTAGAAATAAAAAGGGCAAAAAAGTTCCAATTTATAAAACTAGATATGCTAAAAGTACATCCACCAAAGGTGTAGAAACTTTTGTATCTGGTAGTGGGCGTGTAAATGAACAAGATGCTGCGATTAAAAGGGAAAATGCATCAATCTTTTTAGAGGATAACTATAAAGAGAATTACGATGGTTTTAATCCAGATGATCCAGAAAGTGCCATCATTTTATCCTTAATGAAAAACACATTTAGAACTCAGAGCTTAAAACTTGCCAAATTAGTGCAAGATGAATACATACAAGTTGGTAGAATAAATAGAGGAGTACAGGAAAAAAGCCTTGCTGTATTGGCTCGTGCTGGCATGCCAGCTATCTTAACAGAAATTGGTTTTATCAGTAATCCTGATGAAGAAGATTACATGAACTCGGAAGCTGGTCAAAAAGAAATAACCAATTGTCTGTTAAAAGCAATAGAAGCCTACAAAGTAAGTGTAGAAATATAGTTGACGATATTTATTATAAATTTGTAAAAAATAAGTTTAAATGAGATTAAAAAGTGTCCTGTTAACCTTTGCCATTATATTTCTTTTTCATTCAAGTAACGTTTTAGCGCAGGGTTATAAAATCAAAACCATTGTAATTGATGCAGGTCATGGAGGTGTTAAACCAGGCGCAGCAGGCAAATACTCACTTGAAAAAAATGTTGCTTTAAAAGTTGCTTTAAGGCTTGGTAAAAAGCTAGAAGAAGAATTACCAGGAATTAAAATCATTCAAATTCGTAAAACAGATGTGGATGTAGACTGGTATCGCAGAGCTGAAATAGCGAACGATGCAAAAGCAGATTTATTTATTTCCATTCATTGTAACTCAATGGGTGGCAGTGATAGGACAACAAAAGGAACTGAAACATTTGTTGGTGCATATAGACGCATTAATGAAATGGATGCTGGCCTGAAAGAAAATGAGGATATTTTGAAGGATAAGGATTATAAAAAGAAAGGAACTTATGACCCTACAAATCCTGAAGAATTAATTATGTTATCTTTGTACAAATCTCTTTACAGAGCTAAAAGCCTAGCTTTAGCAAAGATGATTCAAAAAAACTACACCAATGTGAACAAAAGGGTTAACAGAGGTGTTAAAGAACAAGGATTATTGATATTACAACGTGCAGCTATGCCTTCTGTTTTAACAGAAATTGGTTTTATTTCTAATCCAGCTGAAGAAGATTATATTAATTCTGCAGAAGGCCAAGAAGAAATAGTAACTGCAATTGTTAATGCAATAAAACAATACAAAAAAGAAATTGAGATTTAACAAACACCAAACTAAGTGAAGATAAAAAACGAAACCAAAGTAGGCGTATTAGCAGCATTTGCCATTGCCTTATTAATAATTGGCTATAACTTTTTAAAGGGAAATTCTATATTTTCTAGCGAAACTGTTTTATATGCTATCTATTCTCGTGTTGATGGTTTAGGCGTTTCAAAACCTGTATTAATTAATGGTTTTCAAATTGGAAGAGTTGATAAATTAACTTTACAACCTAATGGAACTATTATAGCAACCTTAAAAGTGAAGGATGAATATGAAATTCCTAAAAATACCATTGCTAGATTGGAAAGTACTGACCTTTTAGGCGGGAAAGCCATCGTTATGATTTTAGGAAACGATAAAAACTTTGCAAAAGATGGTGATACCCTAAATGCTAATGTGGTTAAAGGTTTAATGGAAACTGTACAACCAGTGCAGAAAAAAGCAGAACTATTAATTGCTAAAATGGATTCGATTTTAACAAGTGTAAATTCTATTCTTAATCCTAATTTC
>NZ_JBAZRL010000062.1:0-16632 GCF_041662865.1 Pedobacter sp. | reverse complement strand
CACCAACGCCAAAAGGTTATACTGAAATGTTAACTGGAAACGTACAAACAAAGCAAAAAATTGAAGGAATTGGCAGTAACAACTGGGCAGTTTCTGGTGCAAAAACAGCTTCAGGATATCCTATATTAGCAAATGATCCACACTTAGATTTAACACTACCATCTATTTGGTATCAAATTCAGTTACACGCACCTGGTTTAAATTCTTATGGGGTTTCTTTACCTGGCGCCCCCGGAATTATTATTGGATTTAATCAAAATATAGCTTGGGGTGTAACAAACGTGGCTGCAGATGTGCTAGATTTTTATCAGATTAAATTTAAAGACAACACACATAAAAACTATTGGTACAATAACGAATGGAAAAATACTAGTCAGCGGTTAGAAAAAATTAAAATTAGAGGTTCAGCGGATGAAATTGATACGGTTTATTACACGCATCAAGGACCTGTAGTATATTTCCAAAAGCCTAATTTTAGCAAAGCAAGTAATGTTCCGATTGGTAATGCTTTAAGATGGATTGCCCATGATAAATCGAATGAATTAATGACTTTCTATTATTTAAATAGAGGTAAAAATTATACAGATTATAGAAAAGCATTAACTTATTATACAGCACCAGCGCAAAATTTTGTTTTCGCAAGCGCTGATAATGATATTGCCATTACGCCAAATGGTAAATTCCCATTGAAATGGAAAGATCAAGGTAAATTTATTTTAGATGGTTCTGATCCTGGAAATGATTGGCATGGATGGATTCCTGCATCACAAAATCCGACAGTTAAAAACCCATCTCGTAATTTTGTGAGTTCTGCTAATCAGTCTTCAACAGATACAACTTATCCTTATTACATTAATTGGGAATTTTCGCCATATGAACGTGGAAAGAGAATTAACGATAGGCTTACTGCCATGACTAAAGCAAATGTTGATAGCATGCGAAATTTGCAAAGTGATTCATATAGTATAATTGCAGAAAATTTATTGCCTTACATTTTACCATTGGTTGATGCTACTCAACTAAATGCAACACAAAAAGAAGCTTTGAATATTACCACAAAGTGGAATAAGTTTTTTGAAGCTAAAGAAGTTGCTGCTAGTATTTTCGATTTATGGAATAAGCGATTAAACTACGATATTTGGGATGATGAATTTACTATCGCAAACATTCCAATGCGTTATCCATCAAGAGACCGTACAATAGAATTGATACAAAAAAATCCAAGCTCTAAATGGTTTGACAATGTAAAAACAAGTCAAAAAGAAACTTTAAAAGATTTAGTGAACGAATCCTTTAAATTTACATGTGATAGTTTAGAGAAAAAATATGGTGCTATCGGCAAAAACTGGAATTGGGGGAAAGTTAAAAACACCAATGTGCCACACTTAGCTAAAATTCCAGGTTTTGGTTCTAAAAAATTATTAATAGGTGGAGGAAAAAGCACAGTTAATGCATTAAGCGAAAGCAATGGTCCTTCGTGGCGAATGGTAATTGAATTAGGTAAAACACCTAAAGGTCATGGGGTTTATCCGGGCGGTCAATCTGGTAATCCAGGCAGTCCATTTTATGATAATATGCTTAATACGTGGGCTGAAGGTAAATTGTACGATTTATTCTTTATGCAATCTCCAGATGATAAATCAGGAAAAATAATTTCTCATTACAAAATTTCAAAAAAATAAATATGGTTTTTTTAGTCATCATTATAGCTTCTTTTTTACTACAAATGGTTTTGCCTTGGTGGGTAATTATCATCATATCTTTCGCCACTTGTGGTCTAATTGGTAAAACTGGAAAAATCTCTTTTTGGCAACCTTTTTTAGCGATTTTTGTGCTTTGGTTAGGAATGGCATTGTTTAAAAGTCTTCCAAATCATAATGTTTTAGTCACTCGTGTTGCTGAAATGTTAAGTGTTAAACTTTGGCCTTTAGTTTTATTAATTACCACTTTATTAGGTGGATTAGTGGCTGGGATTAGCGGCTATTGCGGTCATCATTTCAGAAAAGCAGTAATTAGCCTTAAAACACCTGCCTAAATCTATATTTCTTCGTATTTTTGTACAGTGAATATAAGTCCTGAACAAATTTTTTCTATCAATAATGAAGTCGCTTTTAATGAAGTGGCCTTAGCTATATTTCAGCATCAAGAAAAAAATTGCGAAGTATACCATGATTATATTCATCATCTAAAAATTGATTTAGCGTCAGTAAATAATTACAAAAAAGTTCCTTTTCTGCCTATTAGTTTCTTTAAAACTCACGAAGTTTTATGTTCAAACTTAAAACCCGAAATTGTTTTTAGCAGCTCTGGTACTACTGGGCAAATCACTAGTAAACATTTAGTTAGCAATGTAAATATTTACGAACAAAGCTTTAACAAAGCTTTCGAACAATTTTATGGCAACCCAATAGAGATTTGCATTTTGGCATTGCTTCCATCCTATTTAGAGCGAGAAGGTTCTTCTCTAATTTACATGGTTGACGATTTATTAAAACAAAGCAAACACCCACAAAGTGGATATTTTCTTCATAACCTTGATCAACTTTATACCACCTTATTAGAGTTAAAAAAAAATGGGCAAAAAACAATTCTAATTGGAGTTACGTATGCTTTATTAGATTTTGTAGAGCAGTTTGAAATTGATTTTCCAGAATTAATTATAATGGAAACTGGTGGAATGAAAGGCAAACGTAAGGAAATGGTTCGAGAAGAATTGCATGAAACTTTATATGCAGGTTTTGGTGTAAATCAGATTCACAGCGAATACGGAATGACCGAATTACTTTCGCAAGCCTATTCTTATGGTCAGGGAATTTTTAATTGCCCACGCTGGATGAAAATTTTATTGAGAGATACTTCAGACCCTTTAAGTTTACTTGAAAACAAACAAAGTGGAGGCATTAATGTAATCGATTTGGCAAATATTAATTCCTGCTCTTTTATTGCTACGCAGGATTTAGGGAAATTTCACCCGAATGGAGGTTTTGAAGTTTTGGGTAGGTTTGACAATGCAGATATTAGAGGTTGTAATCTTTTAGTACAGTAAATCCACAAAAAAATCCCATACTTTTCAGCATGGGATTAATTATGTTGTTTTAGATCACTCTGCGATTAGCAAGAAATAATTCTTCTTTCCTTTTTGAACAATAATAAATTGATTGTTGATTAAATCTTTTGTTGAATAAGTTGAAGTAATATCTGCAACCTTAGTTTTATTTATACTTAATCCTCCACCCTGAATAGTTTTTTTAACCTCTCCTTTTGATGGAAATACTATTGTTTTATCTGCTAAAAGTGTAGCAATATCAATCCCATTTGCAAGTTCAGACTTAGAAATCGTAAACTGCGGAACGCCTTCAAATATCTCTAACACATTTTTCGAATCTAACGTTTGTAAAAACTCTAAAGCTCCATTTACAAATAAAAATTCTGAAGTTTTAATAGCAGTTTCTAAAGCCTCTTTTGAATGCGTTCTAATTGTAATATCTTCAGCTAATGCTTTTTGTAAAATACGTAAATGTGGAGCGGCATCATGTTCTTGCTCTAATTTCTCTATCTCTTCCTGAGTTTTTAACGTGAAAATCCGTATCCATTTTTTCACATCATCATCTGAAGAATTTAACCAAAATTGATAAAATTTATAAGGAGAAGTTTTCTCAGCATCCAACCAAATAGCACCACTTTCTGTTTTACCAAACTTAGTTCCATCGGTTTTTTTAATTAGCTGAGTGGTAATCGCATACGCAGTTCCAGCATCTTTTCTTCTGATTAACTCTGTTCCCGTAACAATATTTCCCCACTGATCTGAACCGCCCATTTGAATTACACAATTATGATGTTTCCACAAATAATAGAAATCATACCCTTGTACTAATTGGTAACTAAATTCAGTAAACGACATACCTGTTTCACCTTCCAAGCGTTTTTTAACGCTATCTTTTGCCATCATATAGTTTACCGTAATGTGTTTACCAACATCACGAATAAAATCTAAAAAATTCATGTTTTTGAACCAATCGGCATTATTTACCATTTGAGCAGCATTCGCTCCAGTTCCAAAATCTAAAAAACGGCCTAATTGTATTTCCAGTTGTGCTAAATTGTGATTTAGTATCTCTGTCGTTAGCAAGTTACGTTCAGCAGATTTACCTGAAGGATCTCCAACCATACCCGTTGCACCACCGACCAAAGCCACTGGTTTATGTCCAGCTCTTTGAAAATGGATTAACGTCATAATTTGAGTTAAGTGTCCAACGTGTAAAGAATCTGCAGTCGGATCAAAGCCGATATAGCCCGCACACATGCCTTCATTCAGCTTATCTTCTGTATTTGGCATAATATCATGCAACATTCCTCTCCAACGCAATTCATCAACAAAATTTTTCATCAGTTATTATTTATTTTCAATGGCATTCAAGCTATCCTCATCACATTAAATACATTCAATATGATGATGATGGATGTCATTCAGTATTTATTTTAGCTTGCAAAGATAGTTTTTTAAGCAGAAAGGCCAAAGTTGAAACTGACCCTATCTTGATATTCCACACTAGCTACTTTATACTTTAACAATTATCTTTACGACATGAACTTCCTTTCGCATTTCTATTTTGAGAGAGAAAACCAAGATGAAAATATGGTTATCGGAACAGTTTTGCCCGACTTGGTTAAAAATGCAAACAAGGATTGGAATCTCTATCCTCAAAAAAAGGAAGCGCTTTTTGACGAAGATCATCGGTTAAATTCTTTTTTAAAAGGATGGAAAAGGCATTTAGAAGTCGATCTATTATTCCATTCATCTGGTTTTTTTAGCACTGAAACTTCAAAGCTCAAAAAATTACTTATCCCAATACTTCAAGATAGTCCTGTGCGCCCATCATTTTTAGCACATATTGGTGTAGAGTTAGTTTTAGATCATTTATTGGTCGAAGATAATATCATAAACATCAATTCATTTTATGATCATTTAAACAAAGTTGATGATGAGGTTCTAAACACTTTTTTAAAGAAATGCGGAAGTACAGACACCGATAAATTCTTTAGTTTTTTAAACAGTTTCAGATCAAGCAAATATTTATTAAGCTACCAAAAACTAGAAAATATCAGCTATGCTTTACAACGAATTTGTATGCGCTTATGGCCCCATCCTTTAAATGAAACAACTGTTGGATTATTAAATGAACAGTTAGCGATTTACAAAACTTCTATCGAAAAAGATTATCTATCCATTTTTAATGAAATAGGTAGCAAGCTTTTGAAAAAATAAGCTAGCGGTTTAAGCCGTTTTTTTATATTTGTTGTATGTCGATTTTTGCGGTAAAAGAACAAATGGATGCCTTAGTTGCTGAATTGAATCAGCATACCTATAATTATTATGTATTAGCGATGCCTACCATTGCCGATTATGAATTTGATCAAAAATTAGAGCTACTTGCTCAACTAGAAAAAGAATATCCAGAATTTGCTGATCCAAACTCTCCTACTCAAAAAGTTGGTGGCGACATTACCAAAAATTTCGTAACTGTAAAACACAAATGGCCCATGTTATCATTGGGTAATACCTATAATGAGCAAGATTTACGTGATTTTGATGAGCGTGTAAAAAAAGCCATAGGCGATGATTTTGAATACGTTTGTGAGCTGAAATTTGATGGACTATCGATTAGTTTAACCTATGAAAATGGAGTTTTATCGAGAGCAGTTACCCGTGGTGATGGTACACAAGGCGATGATGTAACCACAAATATTAAGACAATTCATACCATTCCACATCAAGTAAAAGGAGAAAATATTCCTGAAGTTTTCGAAATTCGGGGTGAAGTTTTTATGCACCGTGCGGCATTTGACCGTTTAAATAAAGAACGTGAAGAATTAGGCGAAGTTCCTTATGCAAACCCACGAAATTTTGCGAGTGGAACTGTAAAAATGCAAGACTCTAAAGAGGTACGCAAACGCCCATTAGATTGTTTTTTGTATGCGCTTTATAGCGATAAACAATTATTTAAAACACATTGGGAAAGTTTACAAACTGTAAAAAATTGGGGATTTAACATTTCTGAACACAGTAAACTGAGCCCAAACATGACTGATGTTCTAGATTTTATTGCGTATTGGGAAGAACATCGCTTCAAATTAAGTTATGATATCGATGGTATTGTAATTAAAGTAAATAGTTATGCACAACAACAGGAATTAGGTTTTACAGCTAAATCGCCCCGTTGGGCAATTTCATATAAATACAAAGCTGCCGAAGTACAAACTGTTTTAGAAAAAGTTACCTATCAGGTTGGAAGAACTGGAGCAGTGACACCTGTTGCTAATCTTAAGCCTGTTTTATTGGCTGGTACAACTGTTAAACGAGCAACTTTGCATAATGCAGATGAGATTATCCGATTAGATTTACACGAAAATGATACTGTTTTTGTAGAAAAAGGCGGAGAGATTATACCCAAAATAATTAAGGTAAATCTGAATTTGAGAAAGCCGAATTCTCAACCAATCGTTTATTTAACACATTGCCCAGAGTGCGGCACAGCATTAATTAGAAAAGAAGGAGAAGTTGCATTTTATTGCCCAAATGACGAAGGTTGTCCGCCACAAATTGTGGGTAAAATACAGCATTTTATTGGCCGAAAAGCGATGAATATTGATGGATTAGGTGATGAAACCATAGAAACTTTTTATCAAAGAGGATTAGTTGCTCACATTAGCGATTTATATGCATTACATGAAAAAGCCGATGAACTTAAGTTAATAGAGCGGTTTGGTGAAAAATCGATAGAAAATATGCTAAAAGGCATTGAAAACTCTAAACAAATGCCTTTTGAAAAAGTACTTTTTGGATTAGGAATAAGATATGTTGGTGAAACAGTAGCTAAAAAATTAGCCAAAGGTTTAAAAAACATAGAC
Organism: Pedobacter sp.; assembly: GCF_041662865.1. Lineage (GTDB taxonomy): Bacteria > Bacteroidota > Bacteroidia > Sphingobacteriales > Sphingobacteriaceae > Pedobacter. The sequence goes on along the minus strand of NZ_JBAZRL010000062.1, from coordinate 9,723 downwards.
AACTTGGCAAATGCATCACTTGAAGAATTAACAGCTGTTGATGAAATTGGAGGTCGTATTGCAGAAAGTATACAGGAATATTTTAGCAAGGCAGATCATATAAAGCAATTAGAATTACTAAAAGCTGCTGGTTTACAATTTGAAGTAGAAGAAAAAACAATAGTCTATCAAAGTGATAGATTATTAGGAAAAACTTTTGTAATTTCGGGCGTTTTCGAAAAGTTCAACAGAGAAGAATTAAAGACACTTATTGAAGAAAACGGCGGTAAAATTCTTAGTGGAATTTCGGCTAAGTTAAATTATCTAGTCGCCGGCGATAACATGGGACCTTCCAAACTAGAAAAGGCAACGAAATTAAATGTTACTTTAATTAGTGAAGACGAATTGTTAATGTTACTCGAATAAAAATATCAGGACATAGTTTTGATGCTGAATAAATAATTGACTAATTAAAAAAATGAACAAATTTCACGGTACTGGTGTGGCCTTAGTTACACCTTTTAACACAGATGGAACGGTAGATTATCAGGGTTTAAAAAAACTGATTAATCACTTGGTTGATGGAGGTATAGATTACCTTGTATCCTTAGGTACAACAGGTGAAACTGCTACATTAAACAAGGAAGAGAAGAAGAAAGTGTGGGATTTTACTGCTGAAATTAACAACGGTCGTTTACCCTTAGTTGCTGGTATAGGTGGCAATGATACTTTAGCCATCGGCGAAACCATAAAAACATTTGAGAACAACAATTATAGCGCTGTACTTTCTGTTAGTCCTTATTATAGCAAACCAACGCAAGAAGGAATATATCAACATTACAAATATCTGAGCGAATTAAGCGAATTGCCAATCATTTTATATAATGTACCAGGTCGTACCGGAAGTAATATGAGTGCAGAGACTACCTGTCGTTTAGCGCATGATTTTAAAAATGTAATTGCAACGAAAGAAGCATCTGGCAGTTTTGAACAATTTAATCAGATTATAAGAGATAAACCTGCAGATTTTCTATTAATTTCTGGAGATGATCCAATTGCCTTACCGATGATTTCAATTGGTGCAGTTGGTGTAATTTCTGTAATTGGAAATGCATTGCCTCAACAATTATCATCAATGGTTAATCTTTGTTTGCAGGGAGGTTTTTCAAAAGCATTACCAGCACATTTAAGTTTATTAGAAATAACACGATTGATGTTTGCAGAAGGAAATCCTGCTGGGGTAAAAGCCACATTAAAACAATTAAATATTTGTGATGATGTTGTAAGGCTTCCTCTTGTTAAAGCTTCTGCGTCGCTTAATAAAAGCTTGGCTGTACAATTGGAAAATCTATCTGTATCGTTATAATTTCAAAAAGTTACTATATAAAAAAAGCGCCTCGGTTATGGGCGCTTTTCTTTTTAAACAAGAATGCTAATTAAGCTTTGTTTTTAGTTTCTTGAATCTCTAAACGAATGCTTTGAGCTAAGTTTTTAAGATCTTGCATACCTTTACGCACACGTGTACCTGCTGCGCTGTTTGCTTTGTTGTAGAATTTGTCTGCATCAGCTTCTAAAGCTGCAACAAGTGCTTTTACGTCATTAAATTTTTTCATTTTTTAATTACTCCTTTTTAGTTTTTTTTAAGGTTTTGATTAATACTCTATACTAAAGTAAGAGGTTTATTTTAATAAAAAAATTTTTGCAACAATAAAAAAGTGCTTAAACACCTGTTTTTTTCCACATTTTAGGTGGTTATAAACAACTGAGGTATTGAAAAATATAGTTATTCGATTGATTTACAGCTATTTATGATAATTATAAAATAAAAATGCCCTCTACAGTATTGTGAGGGCATTTTTATATTTTATTCTGTGGCTGAGAATTTATTCTCTTTATAATATCCACTTTTTAGTTTTTCGGATACTTCACTAAAGGCATCGAGTGTTCGTTGTACATCTTCCATTGTGTGTACTGCTGTAGGAATAAGTCTTAGCTCAATCATCCCCTTTGGTATAACTGGATATACTACAATAGAGCAGAAAATACCATAATTTTCACGTAAATCCATTGTTAAAGCGGTAGCTTCTAATAATTCGCCTTTTAAGAAAACCGGAGTAACTACAGTATCTGTAACGCCGATATCAAAACCACGTTCTTTTAATCCTTGCTGTAAGGTTGTAGCAACTTTCCACAGTTTTTCTCTTAACTCTGGGTTATTTTTCAACAACTCTAAACGTTTCAACAAACCAATTACCATTGGCATTGGTAATGCTTTAGCAAATGTTTGAGAACGTAAATTATATCTAAAGTAGTTTGTTAATTCTTCAGTTGAGGCAACAAATCCACCAATACCAGCCATAGATTTAGCAAATGTTCCAAAATAAACATCTACACCATCAATACAATCTTGAGCTTCGTGTGTACCTGCACCAGTTGGACCCATTGTACCGAAACCATGTGCATCGTCAATTAACAAACGGAAATTAAAATCCTTTTTAAGTTCGATGATTTCTTTTAATTTACCCTGAGCTCCAGACATTCCGAAAACACCTTCAGTAATTACTAAAATACCGCCTCCCGTTTGCTCTGCTAATTTAGTAGCTCTTTCTAATTGCTTACGACAATCTGCAATATTATTGTGTTTATATACAAAACGTTTGCCCATGTGTAAGCGCAAACCGTCCACAATACATGCATGCGATTCACCATCGTATACAACAACATCGTTTCTATCTACCAAAGCATCAATAATAGAAACCATACCTTGATAACCGTAGTTTAACACAAATGCATCTTCCTTACCAACAAATGTTGCTAACTCTTGCTCTAACTGCTCGTGATATTTAGAGTTACCAGACATCATACGTGCACCCATTGGGTAAGCCATACCAAATTCTGCTGCACCTTTTGCATCCGCTTCTCTAACTTCTGGGTGATTAGCAAGGCCTAAATAGTTGTTTAAACTCCAAACCAAATGCTCTTTACCTCTAAAATTCATGTGTGGTGCAATCTCTCCCTCTAATTTAGGAAAAGAGAAATATCCATGAGACCATTTTTGGTGTTGCCCGATTGGGCCCATGCGTTTTGCTACTTTATCGAAAATATCCAATGTTATCTGTTTTTAGTGTTATCTGTTTTTGTGGTGCAAATTTACGCTTAAAATACCTATTTAACAACTCATTAAAGGCAGATTTATAGCACAAAAAAAGCCTTAGCAATTTTCATTGTTAAGGCTTCGTATATTTATTTATTTGGTTTATTAATCAACGTTATCGTGTAAAAATGAATTATTTGGTCTAATTTCTGTCGATCCATCTTCATCATTACTTAAAGTAAATCTTGAAACTTGCGATTCTGAAGAATGTTGAACCTGCTGTAATTGCATTTGCTTACGCTTATAAGCCGGCTCATTTTCTAATTCTTGTAAACCATTTGTTGTACGCAATTTCATGCTCAAATCTTTCAGTCTTAAAATTCTCTCTTTGGATTTCTTTAACTGATCTTCAATTGATTCATCATTTTTATCATCATCTGCACCAACTTCCTCTATTTCTGCAATTGGTTCTGGAATACTAATTTCTTCTTCAAATTCAAATTCTGCAACTGGAGTTTCAAATACGAAATCAGTTTCTGAAAGCTTTACTTCAAATTCGAAACCTGCTTCTTGTGCAGTTTCAGCAATTGGAGCTTCTTCTTCTACTGTTAACTGGTGAACAATAGTTAAGTTTTCTTCTTCTTCTACTTTAGGTGCTCTATTTATGTTAAATAAGTCTCCAAACAAATCAGATTGTTTTGGCTCATCTTGTACTTTTAAAACAGGCTCATCACTTACAACTTCTTGTTTAGCTTCAATAAAAGAATTTACTGGTTCAACCGGTCTAACTAATGGCGCTTCTTCAGGAGTTAATAAGGAGATTTTTTTAACATTTTGCTTATCTTTTGCTCTTTGTTCTGTGGTTTGAAAGCCAGTAGCAATAATAGTTACTGATAATTTATCACCTAAATTTTCATCAATACAATTACCCCAAATTAAATCGGCAGAAAGACCTGCTTTATCTTGTATGTAATCTGTAATGATGGTAACCTCATCCATAGTTACTTCACGTAGACCAGAACTGATGTTTAATAAAATATACCTAGCACCTTCAATTTCATTATCTTTTAGTAATGGAGATGCTAAAGCACCTTCTACTGCCGCTAAAGCACGATTTTCGCCTTCTGCTGCGTAGCTACCCATTATCGATACACCACTGTCTTTCATAACAGTGCGTACATCTTTAAAATCAACGTTGATATAACCAGGAACTGTGATAATTTCTGCAATGCCTTTTGCGGCAGTAGTTAAAATATCATCCGCTTGTGCGAAAGCTGAACCTAAAGTTAAGTTTCCAAAAATTTCACGCAATCTATCGTTCGAAATTACAAGATATGAATCAACGTATTTTTTTAACTCATCTAAACCATCATCAGCTTGCATTTTACGTCTTTTACCTTCAAATGCAAAAGGTGTAGTGATAATAGCAACTGTTAAAATATCAAGTTCTTTTGCAGCTTGTGCAATAATTGGACTAGCGCCTGTACCTGTACCACCGCCCATACCAGCAGTTATAAAAAGCATTTTGGTTGTACTACCTAGCATTGCTTTAATATCGTCTATATTTTCAATAGCCGAGTTTTTTCCAACTTCTGGAATTGAGCCTGCACCCATTCCTTCGGTTAAGCTAGAACCTAATTGTACCTTATTAGGAATTGGGCTAAACTCCAATGCTTGCGCATCAGTATTACAAATAATAAAGTCTACACCAGTAATTCCTTGACGGTACATATGGTTTACCGCATTACCTCCACCGCCACCAACACCAATTACTTTGATGATTGACGACTTATCTTTTAACATTTCGAACTTCATATCGTTATGAATCAGTTGTTTAAAAATTGAAATTTTCTGTTCATCTCTTTTGTAATATTAACACTTTTTTAACAGGCGTTTTCCACAAGTGTTAATAATGTGGAAAAATCCTGATTTGTGGAAAAATATTACGGTTTAATGTAATCTTCGTCGCTTACATTCATATCATCCTTGATGAAATCTGTTGTTTTTTTCAGTAGTTTATCAAATAATCCACCACTGCGTTTTACTTTTTCTTTTGCAGCAGTAGGTTGCTCTACAAAAACTCCTGGTTGCTTCATTTCTTCCAACAATTCTTCGGCCTTTTGAATTCCTTTGATCAACAAACCAACACTAGTTGCATACATTGGGCTTTTCAAATCATCATAAATTGTTTTCGGCATATCTTCGTATTTAGATAAATGCTCGTTCGGATATCCCACACGGCAATCTAATCCAGTCACGTATTCTACTAATTGGTTTAGATGCTTTAATAACGCTCCACCACCAGTAATTACTACACCGCCAATCAATTTTTTCTCATAGCCAGAAGATTTAATTTCGTAATAAACATGCTCAACTATCTCTTCCATACGGGCTTGGATGACATATGCTAAGTTTTTTACAGAAATTTCTTTTGGCTCTCTACCTCTTAATCCTGGCACACAAATAATTTCATTTTCTTTATTTTCTTCAGCCAATGCTGATCCAAAACGAGTTTTTAACAACTCTGCTTGGTTACGCATTACTGAACAACCTTCTCTAATATCTTCGGTTACGCTATTACCACCAAATGGGATAACTGCCGTGTGGCGAATAATTCCTTCGTGGAAAATTGCAATATCTGTAGTACCACCACCAATATCAACCAAACAAACACCTGCTTCTTTTTCTTCGTCGCTCAACACCGATTCTGAAGATGCAAGAGGCTCTAAAATAAGCTCTTGTGTTTGTAAACCTGCATTGGTTACACAACGCATAATATTTTTAACTGCAGTTACCTGACCAGAAATAATATGGAAATTCGCTTCTAAACGAACTCCTGCCATACCGATTGGGTCTTTAATACCTGGTTCATTATCAATGGTAAATTCTTGGGGCAATACATGAATAATTTCTTCGCCAGGGGGCATAACCAGCTTAAACATATCATCTACCAATTTGTCGATGTCTTTTTTGCTTATCTCATTGTTTAGCTCTCTACGCGTTAAAATTCCACGATGTTGCAAACTCTTAATATGCTGACCAGCAATACCTACGTTTACTACACGAATTTCTACATTAGATTGACCACTTGCCAATTCTACTGCCGAGGCAATTCCTTGAACAGTTTTTTGAATATTGGAAACCACACCGCGAGTTACACCAGCAGATTCTGCTTTTCCAATACCTAAAACTTCAATTTTATCGTGTTGTGTTCTGCGGCCCACAATAACACAAATCTTTGTTGTACCAATGTCTAATCCTACTACGATTGGAGATTGAATGGTAGATTTTTCTTTGCCCATAACTTTATTATTTTGTTGAGTTTGTTATTTATTTTTCTTGGTATCTGTTTTCTCTTTTGTTGTAGCAACTTGCTTAGGTTTTTCCTTAGCAGCTACTGTTTTTGCAGGAGTTGTGTTTGCTTTGGCAACTGTTTTTTCTGCAGGTTTCTCTTTTGTACTACCTGATTTTACAACAGGTGGTGCACTAACTTTTGGTGTTACTTTCTTAGTTGCTGCAACATCAGCTGTTGCCTTTTTAATCTCATCTTGTATAGCATCCTTTATCAACGAATCAACTTCTTTTTTAGCTACAACTGTACTATCAATAACTGCAACTGGAACTGATTTTTTAACTGCTAACGAATCGTATTTTTCACAAACAATTTGATTAATGTATTTTAAATTGATGGTTTTATACGCATTCCAACCAACCAATGGCATCGCCTGTTTATAAAAAGCCAGTAGATTATTCATTTTGGTTTCTAGCGAATCGGCATTCCCCAAAATAATGCGTTGATTTCCTACACGAGGAATTAACTCTATATCGCTTTTCTCATTCACATACATTTGCTCAATTTGCGCATCCCATAATGTATCTTTCTTTATAAACAAAGCTGCTTTGTATAAATCTGAAGCTAGTGGCGTAAATAAAGTATCAACTTTACCTCCAAAGCCCTCTAATATATTTCCCGTAGCAACCAAAACATTCGCGGTAAAGTTTGGCGACATTGGCATCTTCAAACCATCACTATCAATGTAATAATCTTGTCCACCAGCGTTTAAAATTCTTAACACCGGTTGACGTTGTTTAACTTCAATATTTATAACTCCATTCATATCTGCATAAATTTTTGCAAATGCGATATATGGGTTAGCTTTTAATGTTTTTTCAATTTGATGAATATTGATCTGCTCTAAATTACGTCCTATTAATTCTCCTTGGCTTTGTTTTAAAATTGCATCTATTTCTTCTCTTTCAATAAAGTTATCCGCTCCTGGTATTAATATTTTAACATTAGTGCATTTTACTTCATGTTTTTTAATTTCAATAAAACTCATCAACACAACCACTCCTGCTAAGCAAACAAGCCAAGCAAATCCTTTAAAAATCACTTTCCAATTTATTCTTTTAAGCATGATTTAAAGCATTTTTTAACGGTTCTACCAATGTATCAATATCTCCTGCACCAACAGTCAAAAGTAGCTCAGGATTTTTGTTCTTTATATGTTGCACCACCGAATCTTTTCCACATAATTCTTTGTTTATAATCGTAATTTTATCTAGTAACATTTGCGAATTAACCCCTTCAATTGGTAATTCTCTCGCTGGATAGATTTCTAATAAAATAACATCGTCAGCTGTGCTTAAAACTTTTGCAAAATCATCAGCAAAATCACGTGTACGCGTAAATAGATGAGGCTGAAATATTACAGTTAATTTCTTTTCAGGATGTAATTGTTTCACTGCATCAAAACATGCTCTTAATTCTTCAGGATGATGTGCGTAATCATCAATATAAATATGTTTTAGTGTACTTACTTGTATTTCAAATCTGCGTTTTACCCCTTTAAATGAAGCAACTGCTTTTTTAATACTTTTTGGATGAATACCTAAACTCAAGGCAACACCAATTGCGGCAACCGCATTTTCTACATTATGCTTGCCCGGCATTGCCAAGTTTAATTCTTTAATTTTCGTATAGCCATCTTCGAAATCGAAAACAAAATTCCCATTTTCTACATGAATATTACTTGCCCTTAATGCAGCGTTTTCGGTTGCGCTATATGTTATTCCATCTAAAGGCAAACCATCTTTAACAAATAATTTCCCATCTGTTTTTAACTGATTTGCAAATAAGTGAAATGATTCGTGCAAATGACTTTCATCTCCATAAATATCCAAATGATCTGCATCCATGGAGGTTACAACAGCTACATCTGGATGAAGTGTTAAGAAAGAACGATCGTATTCATCAGCCTCTACAACTACTACATTATTTTTTCCGAATAAAACATTGCTGTTATAATTACTTGTTATACCACCTAAAAATGCAGTACAGCCAAAACCTGTATCTGTTAACAGATGCGCAATCATTGATGAAGTTGTAGTTTTTCCATGTGTACCTGCAACTGCAATACAAAACATACCTTGACTAATAATTCCTAAAACTTCAGAACGTTTCTTTAAACTAAAACCATTGTTTTTAAAATGATTTAGGATGTTAGAATTTTTAGGAATTGCCGGTGTATAAACCACCAACGTATCATCATGATTCTTTTGAAAGCAAATTGAAACTGCAGATTCTTCGTCTAAATAGGTAATCAAAATTCCTTCACGCTCCAACTCAATTGTTAAATTAGTTCGAGTTTTATCATATCCACAAACCACAACACCACGTTTAGCAAAATAGCGAGCAAGCGCACTCATACCGATACCACCGATACCCACAAAATACACCCTATTTATATTTGCCAACTCCATTTTATGATCTATTAACTAATTTCAATACTTCTTCTGCAATAATTATGTCGGCATCTTTTAATGCCATTTTACCTATATTTTCACTCAGTGATTTACAACGTGTTGTATTTTCTAATAATTTCAACGCTTCGGCAACTAAAGTATCTTCAGCCGAGCGATCGTTAATTAAAATTGCTGCATCATTTTTAACCAATGCTATTGCATTTTTCGTTTGATGATCTTCTGCAACATTTGGAGATGGTACTAAAATCACCGGTTTTTTAATCAAACACAGTTCCGCAATTGTTCCTGCACCAGCTCTAGAAATAATTAAATCTGCGGCAGCGTAGGCTAAATCCATTTTATTTAAAAACTCCAAAATGCAAACATTCGGATGGTAGTCTAAACCCAATCTCTCGATAATGCCTTTGTAATAAAATTTACCTGTTTGCCATACTATTTGCACATCTTGTGCGATAATTTCTGACAAATGTTTCTCAATACTTTTATTTAATGTTCCAGCGCCTAAACTTCCACCAGTAATTAATATCGTTTTCTTTAAAGGATCTAATTTTAACAATTCTGCACCTGCATGATGTTTTCCTTCAATATCAACTATGTTTGTTCTAACAGGATTTCCAGTTTTCAATAGTTTATCTGCTGGAAAAAATACTTCCATACCATCAAATGCGATACAAATTTTAGCTGCATTTTTACCTAACAACTTATTGGTTATACCTGCGTATGAATTTTGTTCCTGTATCAAATACGGGATTTTCTTTAACGACGCAACATACAATAATGGTCCAGAAGCATAACCCCCAACTCCAACAACTGCATCTGGTTTGAAATCCGAAATTAATTTCATCGCCTTGCGCACACTTGAAATTACTTTAAAAGGCAAATTC
>NZ_JBAZRL010000061.1:0-16811 GCF_041662865.1 Pedobacter sp. | reverse complement strand
TTTGTAAAAAATTACAGCGATAAAATTGCTCGATTAGAAACTGAAAATACCTATTTAAAATCTGAACGCGATAGCCTTAAAACAACTGCAAATTCTTACAGTGAAAAAGCAGAAAATCTCGAAAAAGAAAATCAGGATTTAAATGCCAAAGTAAAAGTAGGCGCAGCTTTAAAGGCAGCTAATATTAATATTACAGCTTTTAAAGTTAAAGAGAGTGGTAAAAATGTACTAGTAACTCGTGCCAGCACCGCTAACAAACTCACCATAAATTTCTCTGTTATACCTAATCCATTAGCAGAAAAAAATTATCATAAAGTATATTTAAGAGTATTTGATCCGGCAGGAAATTTAGTTGCTAATGAAAATAATATGTTTGAGATAGACGGACAGCAAATGCAATATAGTAGTGCAATTGAGTTCTCATACAATAACGATGAAGCTGTTTATAAAATTGATTGGACAAACCCAAAAGAGTTTATCAAAGGAACGTATTCAATTATCCTATATACTGACGGCTTTATAATGGGCAAAAGCCAAATCACATTACGTTAAATCTTCTTTAATCTATTTTAAACAATTGGGAAACTTAAGTAGAATGTGGTTCCTTGGTTGATTTCTGATGTAAATTCTATTGTGCCACCAGCGTTTTCTATGGCTTGTTTTACAAAGGCTAATCCTAAACCTGTACCAGAAGATTTTGTAGTGAAATTAGGCACAAAAATCTTATCCTGTAATGCGAAATCAATTCCTTTACCATTGTCCTGAACTTCTACATATACGTACTTATCATCATTTATAAGGCGAATTTGTATTGCGCATTTGCTTTTTCCTTCGCTGGCTTCAATTGCATTTTTAAGGAGATTATTAAATGTACGTAACAACTGATCTTTATCTCCGAGTATAACCACATTTCTATTCGTACGGTTAAGCACAACGATTTCAATACTATCAGATGTATTAAATACTGCTATTGCCTGCTCAATTACTGGAAGAAGTTTTAAATCTTCCAATTTGGTATCTGGCATCTTAGCAAAATTAGAGAACTCTGATGCAATTGTAGCTAAACTATCGATTTGCTCAATGAATGATTTATTGAAGCTTGCAAATTTCTTTTCAAAATTAGGATCATTTTCTTTCCATGATTTCTCTAGTAATTGCACTCCTAATTTTAATGGCGTTAATGGATTTTTAATTTCATGTGCTACTTGTTTTGCCATTTCTCTCCATGCACTCTCCCTTTCAGATCGTGCTAATTTAGTAGCACTTATTTCCAAAGCAGCAATCATCTTGTTATATTCTTTAATGAGCGAACCAATTTCATCTTGACGATGCCAAACAATGGGTTGATTTTTTTGTCCCAATTTTGTTTTTTTAATACTTTCTTGAATAAACGTAAGTGGATTGGTAATCTGGTTAGCCAGGAATACCGCAAGCACCCCAATTAATACAAAAACTAAAGCGTAAATATTAATTAATGTATTGATGAATAATCCGATTTTTGCTTGATAATCTGCCTCATTTGCATAGTATGGCAAGCCAATGTAAGCCACGGTCTCATTTTGTGCATTACGTATTGGTGCATACGCCGCCGCATAGGTAAAACTTCCTATTTTCTCGGCAGCATTTAAAAACTCTGACCTCTGCATTAAGTTTAAAGATATATATGCTTTTGGCCCTAACTTTTTTCCAATTATACCATAGTCGTACATTTTGGGTAGAGATGTTAGATATAAATTCCCTTTAGTATCGTAAAGATTTAAAAAGGCAGCATTTACATCGGCAAATTGATTAAATGCATATGCAGATTCACTATCGTTCTTAATTCCACCAGTCTTTAAAATTTGCTGTTCATAAGAAAGCTGGATCTTTCGCAATTTCTCTCGAATACTGTTTTCTTGTTGTTTTAAATATTCATCTTTAATGTAAAAAAAGGTTGTCCAGCCCACAATTAACAAAGTTGCAACTACCGATAATACTATAGAAACTTGAATTCTAGTTTTGTAAAGTATTCGATTTGCATTAATCATTAAGTATCGATTAAAACTGAACCATCCTGCTTTATTATCATCAATGTTTTTAATTATCCAAATGAGTAGATAAAGTGCAATTCCAAATAGAATAAATACTAAAAAGAAGAAGGATAAGGTAGCTAAACGGGCAATGTAGGAGACTTTTTCTTTACTTATTATAATTAATTTAGAATTATTAGGTCGATTAACTGCATGGCTGTACATTATTTTTTTATCAGTTCCTGCATCGATTTCATCCTGTGCTTCATCATTAACAAACTCGATTTTGCCTACAGCACCCTTAAATCGTTTGTTAACCATTGGATACGTGTACTTTCCAGATTGGCTATATAACAAATTATCCTTATAAAAAGCTAAAGAGTAATCTGTGAAATCTTCATCGCTTTTAGTCTTTCCATCAATTAATAAATCTGGGAAATGGCTATTAATATCATAAGGTTGAGATTTTAATTCAATTACCAACGTTCCTAATAGGTTTTTCCCATCAAATATTGGAATAAGTCCAAAGTAATTTTGATACCCAAAAGTGTCATTAATTCGGTAAGAATAGGTTGTTTCTGGTGTTTTAACAGCACCCGATTTTACTAAATTCTTGTATTTTGAAATAGGAAGACCTCCCTCCTTTTTTAACGTTGAATCTCGATTATCGTATTCGTACATATTATATTCGAAGCGAGATAAATATCCATCAAGATATTTTTTTTCAATATAATCGTGGAAACTGAATGTTTTGGTAAGTCGAGGTTCTTTAAAATACTCTACAATAGATGAATCCGAAGAAATCCCTTTTTCAAAGCTATCAATAGAGTTAATCACTTTAGGATCATCAGAATTTAATAGTTTTTCTGCGATAGCGGCTCTATTACTTCGCTCCTTAATATCGTTAAATTTGATGTATTTAATTGCCGTAAGAAAAGCCATACACAAGAAAAGAATGGCAAAGGTTCCTATCGAAAATTTACGGAGTTGAATATAATTATTCCATCCTATAATGAAAATAAGTAATGCATAAACTAAAAAGAAAACATTAAAATCAATAACCAGTTTATATATAAAATAGCCAGCTAGCATTGTTAAAAAAACAATTAACCTTTCTTTATTCGTTATATTAAGTTGTTTGCTTAACTCGATAAAAATATTGGTAGCTAAATAAACATTTAACCAAACTATACATAAAATTAAAATACATACCCAGCTAATCCAGTCGAGATTAATGATGTTGGTAATGTCAAAATTTATTTTCGAATTGTATATCAGTCCAAAGAAAATATTATCGATTAAAAAGGCAGCAAAAGATAAAATAAGCAGAAATAACGCATGAAGTAAAATCCCAATGGCTTTACCTTTAACCATCCATTTTGGTAAAATATATCGATGACGATGTGTGTACGCAAATAAGGCGATCCAAGTTACAGCAATCACATTTAAAAGTAAATCGCCAAGCGATGGAAAGAAATCACTTTGTGCGTAAATGGAAGGACTAAAAATTTCTAGGTTAAATTGATGATTAAACCAAAAAAACTGAAGATCTGATAGCCTGAAGGCAATAAAAAATACACTCAGCACTAATGTAGCTGAAACAACTAAACCTCTTTTAGCTAGCCACGAACAATAATAATTTACAAATAAACAAATGCTAAAAAGACCAATTACCCATAGCCATATCTGTATAGAAGCATAGATGTTTTTCGAATATTCTTCACTTAATTTTACTGGGAAAAGGTATTCTTTATTGATGCTAAAGATCTCTGTAATATCCTTATCTGTAAAAGTTGCTAAATCTAAACTATTGCGAGGGAAAAGTTCGGGTACAATTTGGTTTTTAAGGTACTGGTTTTCTATACTAAATTGTGTTTTTACAGCGATTAGAAACACGAAAGTATAGTTGTCTGAAGTTTTTTTAACTAGCTCATACCAACCATTTAATAATTGTGTAAAGGAAGTTCCTTCTTTTAAGCGATTAACATTTGTAGGAAATGATTTTATGGAGCTCCAGAATTGCAGATTTCCATCTTTATAAACTAAAACATTAATACCATTTACACGATTTGTATTTATAAAGTTTAAAGCTAGTTTATCGTCTTTATAGAGTTGCTTAAGCTCATTTATTTTCGATGGATTGTTCAAATAACTTTGAACAATCCGTTCTTTTATCGCTAAATTTTGTTGTAATACTTCTGCTTCATGTAAAAGGAGATCTTTTTTGGTAATCGAATTATTTAAAGACAATGCCGTAATAATACAGCAAATGCCTAGTAATAATAATAGAAACCTGATTTTACCTCCAATACTCACGTTAAAGTTATTTTAATAAGGTATTAATTATCTCCGTTACTTTCATTTAATTAAAGCAACTTAATTTGGCAATTAAACTATACTCGCACTGCTAGTTTGCACTTCTCTATTTACTTTTTTAACCAAGCCTTGTAATACATTTCCAGGCCCAACTTCTACAAATTCTGTAGCTCCATCAGCAATCATATTTGTAGCAGTTTGTGTCCATCGTACTGCACCTGTTAACTGAGCAATTAAGTTCGCTTTTATTGTTGCTGGGTCTGTAGTTGGCTTTGCATTTACATTTTGGTAAATAGGACAAATTGGCGATGAAATATTGGTGCTTTCAATTGCCGCTTGTAATTCTACTTTTGCAGGCTCCATTAACGGGGAGTGGAAGGCGCCACCAACATTTAATTTTAATGCTCTTTTTGCTCCAGCTTCTGTTAATTTCAAACAAGCTTCATCAATTCCTTCAATGCTACCAGAAATAACCAATTGACCAGGGCAATTATAATTTGCAGGAACAACAACAGCAGCAATGTTAGCACAAATTTCTTCTACAACTTCATCTGCTAAACCTAATATAGCAGCCATTGTACTAGGTTGAAGTTCACATGCTTTTTGCATCGCATTTGCACGAGCAATTACCAATTTCAAACCATCTTCAAATGAAAGTGCATTTGCAGCAACTAGTGCAGAAAATTCGCCTAAAGAATGTCCGGCAACCATATCTGGCTTAAAATCATTTCCTAAAACTTTGGCTAAAATCACAGAGTGGAGAAAAATAGCAGGCTGAGTTACGTTAGTTTGTTTCAACTCTTCATCTGTACCACTAAACATGATATCACTAATACGAAAACCTATAATTTCGTTGGCTTTTTCAAATAATTCTTTTGCTAATGGATTTTCATAAAGGTCTTTACCCATACCCACAAATTGGGCACCTTGCCCAGGAAATATATATGCTTTCATACTATTTAATCCCCAAAGGGAAGATTATATTTTGTTAAATTTTGTTCTTAGAAGTTTAGACTAATGAAGGTCTGCTGTTATTAACCTCAAAAACTCTGCTCTTGTTTTATCATTGCTAATAAATTCTCCAGTAAATGCCGAAGTTGTGGTTACAGAATTTTGTTTTTGCACACCTCGCATCGACATACACAAGTGTTTACACTCAATTACAACTGCTACACCTGCAGGATGTAATGTTTCTTGAATGCAATCTCTAATTTCATTTGTTAAACGTTCTTGCACTTGTAAACGGCGAGAAAATGCATCTACCACTCTTGGTATTTTACTTAAGCCAACAATGTGTCCGTTTGGAATATAAGCGATGTGCGCTTTGCCGAAAAATGGCAGCATGTGGTGTTCACACATAGAATAAACTTCAATGTCTTTTACCACCACCATTTGACTATAATCTTCTTTAAACATAGCCGAGCGAAGAATTTCTTGGGGTTGAATATCGTACCCATGAGTTAAATATTGCAACGCTTTAGCTACACGTTCTGGCGTTTTTAACAGACCTTCTCGTTCTGGGTTTTCACCTAGTTTCCCTAAAATATGTTTGTAGTGTATAGCAACCGAAGCGATCTTTTCATCATCGTATCGATCTATTTTTTGGTAGCCTATTGTTTCTTCTTCGTGATCGTATTTATCGTTTTCCATTAGTTTATAATTTGTTTTTAATGGTTATTAACCAAAATACTCTACAAAGTTATTTTCGGTTTCGTAAATTTTAATGCAATGTAATTGTGCTCCGTTCTCCTTAATGTGAGGGGCTAAAATATCCCAAATCGCGATAGCTAAATTTTCTGTAGATGCTAAAATATCTTTCATAAAATCTACATCTAAATTCAAATTCTTATGATCTACTTTATCAATTACGTACAGGTTAATTATCTGTTTTAGCCATTTCAAATCCACTAAAAATCCAGTTTCTGGGTTAACTTCTCCTTTAACAGTTACATATAATTGATAATTATGTCCATGCCAATTTGGGTTTGCGCATTTACCATAAATCTCTGTATTTTTATCCTCACTCCAATCTTTTCTTGATAATTTGTGAGCCGCATTAAAGCTTTCTCTGCGTGTTATATAAATCATTTTGTATCAAATAAAGAACAAATATACTATATATTGGTTAAGGTTGATAGTAGATAGACCATTAGCAGTCGACCATTTAGCATAGAAAGAATTTCTTTACATTTACCTTATGAAACTATTAGTTGTTGCTGCAACAAAAGCTGAGTTTAGTAAAGTATTTGAACATTTTAACCTGCCGGATGAAAATTTTATACAGTTTGATAAATTTGATATACTCATTACTGGCGTGGGTATGACAGCTACAGCTTTTGCTTTAGGCCGGCATTTGAATAGCACCTATAATTTGGTTGTAAATGTTGGCATCGCCGGAAGTTTTGATAAAAATATTCCATTAGGAAGTTTAGTTAATATAAACATAGATACATTTGCCGAATTAGGCGCTGAAAATCTTGATGAATTTATTACGATTGATGAATTAGGTTTTGGCAACAACACTTTTAAAGCTACTTATCAGGTAAGTGATTTACTGACGGTAACGGGAATTACAGTGAATAAAGTTCATGGAAATATCGATAACATTACAAAAATTGAGCAAAAATTTAATCCACAAACAGAAAGCATGGAAGGTGCTGCTGTATTTTATGCTTGTAATGTACTTCAAATTCCATGTGCACAAATAAGAAGCATTTCCAATCATGTTGAACCAAGAAATAAAGAGAATTGGCAAATTGGATTAGCTATTAAAAATTTAAATTATTGGCTAATCGATTTTATTAATGCAAAAACGAAATGAGTTAAACATGACGATACAAATCACTTTTAACTATATTTTTGCGTTATGAAACTTACACTTGGTTTTTCGCCTTGCCCTAATGATACGTTTATTTTCGATGCCCTAATTCATGGTAAAATTGACACCGAGGGCTTAACTTTTGATGTTTCTTTTGATGATGTAGAAACCTTAAATCAAAAGGCAATGCATGGCGAATTAGACATTACTAAATTAAGTTTTCATGCCTTTGCTTATGTAGTAGAAAAGTATGCGCTTTTAAACGCAGGTAGCGCTTTAGGCTTTGGGGTTGGTCCATTACTGATTTGTAAAAAGGAAAAAGCAGAAGAAATCGAAGCCAAATTAAAGTCCGTTCAGGACAACGATTCATTAAAAGTTGGAATACCTGGAAAATACACAACAGCAAATTTTTTATTAGGCATTGCCTATCCTCAACTCCTAAATAAAAAAGAAATGGTGTTTTCTGAAATTGAAAATGCTTTACTAAACGAAGAAATTGATTTAGGTCTAATCATCCACGAAAATCGCTTTACTTATCAGGATAAAGGCTTGCATAAGATAGTTGATTTAGGCAGTTATTGGGAACAATTAACAGGTTGTGCAATCCCTTTGGGCGGAATTGTAATCAATCGCAAATTAAGTTTAAAAATACAACAAAAAGTAAATCGATTGATTAGAAAATCTGTAGAATATGCTTTTGCGAATCCTAAATCTGGCATTGAGTTTATTCGTCAGCATGCACAAGAAATGGATGAAGGCGTGATGTACAAGCACATAAAATTGTATGTAAATAAATACTCGATAGATTTAGGCGAAGAAGGCAAGAAAGCAATTGATACTTTATTTGAAAAAGCAGTTAAAAACGAAGTAATTCCTGCTTTTAAGCAGAATCTATATGTGGGTTAAATTACTTACTGTGAACAAGGTCCTTCAGGAATTTGCTTGCTAATTTTAAGCAACTTTGTTACTACCATTGTAGAATCATAATCACCAGTAACTGTTGTCGTATCAGATTTTATCAATTTACATTCTACTTCAATATAAACTGGTGTATATGGTTTTTCGAAACCAAGATTGCTGTAAGCCAATTCTAACGTTTTAGCACTATCTGCCACCCAATATTCTCTTCGTTCTTCGCAATCTGTAAAAGATTTAATTTCTGGCCCGAAGCTGTAGAGCCCTTTAGCAATGATTGTTTTGTTTTTATCATCACTAGATTTTTTATCTCTATTGCAAGCTGAGAAAACAACCATTGCAGTAAATAATAAGAGAATTAATTTTTTATAGCTATTCATGTTTTAAAGATCTTGATTTAATTGATCCATTTTCTTTACGCTTAAATTTGATGCCAAAGCTGAGGCGACAAAAGAAAAAATACTAACAGTGACAAAAACGAGCACAAAATCTTTCCATTTAAAAGCGATTGGATAAGCGTTGGATACTAATAAATTTGATTCTCCCATCTTAACCCATCCAAAACGCTGTTGTAGCAAACAGAAAACAAATCCAATTAATAATCCAAAGATACAACCCGTTAGCGTTATCATCATACCTTCGACCAAAAATATTCTTTTTATTAGCTTTTTACCTGCCCCAAGGCTATTCAAAATAGAAATATCTTTAAGTTTATCGATAACTAACATCGTTAATGAGCCAATAATATTAAATATAGCGATAATTAAAATGAAGGTTAAAATTATATAAACCATCCATTTTTCTGAGCCTAAAACATTATATAATCCTTGATTTTGTTGTATTCTATTTTTAACTACAAAGTTTGAACCTAGTTTTTGAGCTATCTGGTTTTTTAACGTTTCGGCATCTACACCATCCTTTACATTTATTTCTATTGCCGATACATTTTTATCTTCCCCCAAAAGTTCACGAGCAAATTCTAAGGGAACGATAATTAGATTATCAAAATCCTGCTGAACTTCAAATACTCCAGATGGCGGAATACTCAATACAGTAAAGTCATCCATTGGATTAATAGAATTCGCTTTAACACCTTTTTTTGGAGAATAAATTTGTAGTTTTTCAAAAGGATCACTAGAATTTACACCTAAATAGGCTTGTAAAGCAGAGCCGATAACTGCATTTGGTCCATTCTTATTTTCTAATACGAAATTACCCTCAATCATGATGGTATCTAAACTCTTATTCTTCAAAAAATCACTACTTACACCTTTTACCAAAGCAGGCGATTGTTTGTTGTTGTACCAAATTAAAGCATTTTCTGATAGAACTTCTGTATAGGAGAATATCGATTTATTTGCCTGTAACTCGTTAAAATAAGCTGTATTTGGGTTAAACGTTTTGCCTTTCGATGGCATGACGATGATTTGTGGTGTAATGGTATTGAACATTTTAAGTACAACTTCTTCAAAACCATTAAATACTGATAAAATGATGATTAAAGCTGTACTTCCTACAAAAACACCCAAAACGGAAATTGCCGAAATAATATTTATGGCATTGGTAGATTTTTTTGCAAAAAGATACCTGCGTGCAATATAAAATGCTGTATTCACCTTTCAAATATATGGAAAATGTAAGCGGTAAAACGGACGTTTAGCAACTACACTAAAAAAGGATTATTCATTTTCTCAAAACCAATAGTTGTCGAAGGCCCATGACCAGGAAAAACTTCACAATCATCTGGCAGTTGAAATAAATTTTCTTTAATGCTAGTTATTAATTGTTGGTGATTACCACCAGGCAAATCAGTTCTTCCTATACTTCGATAAAACAATACATCACCACCTATTAAAAAGTTTTCATCAACTGCATAAAAACATAAATGAGCTGGCGAATGACCTGGTGCAAAAACCAATTCTAGTTTACTATTACCAAAAGTGACAGTACCAGTCTCTGGTAAAAAAACTTCAGGCTCTGGAGAAAGTTCGTACCGCATGCCCATTTGTGGTGCGTAACCAGCAACCGCTTGTAAAATATATAATTCGCCTTTATGAAACTGTGGTTTTAATGACCAATTATCAAACACAAATTTATTACCTAAAACATGGTCAATATGACAATGCGTATTCAGTAGAAGTTCTGGTTTTAATTGATTTTCTTTTATAAAAGTTACCAATTCGTTTTGTTCAGCTCCATCGTACATTCCTGGATCTATAATTACACAAGCTCCAGTTTCATCGTATAAAACGTAGGTGTTTTCTTGGTAAGGATTAAATGTAAATTTCTTTAAACTGATCATATTTTACAAGGTAGTAAGTTTGAAATATTTGAACATTTGAAACGTTGCAAGCTTACAACATTTCAACTTCACACTAGTTTTTCCACTTAAAGGTTTCAATCATTCTGTCAATATCCTTTTTGAGGAATTTAACTACAGGTTGAATAGAATCGTATTGTGGGCGTTCGTTAAAATACAGAGCCCCTCTAAAATAATGCTTTGCGCTATCCGTTAAAAAAAACTGAACTGAAGATGCTGTATTCCCCTCTATTGCATAATAAATACCATATACTTTTCTTTCAGGATAATTAATTAACCTTTGGTCGATTGAATTTGCTTTAATCGTATGTTTCATGGCTAATGTTCTAGCCGATTCCGTCATTTCGTTATAATTCTTTTCAGAAAAGACACCATAATATGTCAGGTGGAGCTTGCCATTAAATTGTGGGAAATTCATATTATTCCAACAAGGTTGAGCATTTTTATCGCTATCTACTGCTATCTGAGCGTAAACAGGATATTCAAACGTAAAAGGGCAATTTGAGTTAAATACTCTATAGTGTTTTTCTGGAAAATTAATACGGAAATACCCTTTGGGTTTTGGTGTATTTGTACTTTCACTATTACAAGCAGCGATAACGAACAGCAAAACTAATAGTAAAAGGAGATTTCTTTTCATATTATATATTCCAAATATACCATGAACGTTCCGCTTGTAGAAATAGCATTTCCAATCCGTTTTTAATTTTTGCCCCTTGATTTTTCGCTTTCTTTAAAAACTCAGTTTCTTCTGGATTATAAACCAAATCGTACGCCAAATGTTGCGCACCTAGAAACTGATAAGGAATGGGTGCGTAAGAATATAAGTTTGGTGACATCCCCAACGGAGTTGTATTAATGAGCACTGTATATTCATTCAATATTTCTTCAGTAATTGCTGAATATAAAATTGTATTTTGAACAGGATTTCTCACCACCACCAAATAGGGAATTTGCAGTTGATCCAATACATATTTAACTGCTTTTGCAGCTCCACCATCACCAAATATTAAGGCTTTTTGATGGTGCTTTTCTAATAGTGGTTTTAACGATTCTGAAAAACCATATGCATCAGTATTATATCCTTTTAGCTTAGGTTGATTCCCATTTTGATCGATAGAAATACAATTTACTGCACCAATTTCTTCCGCCGCGTCATCAATTTCATTTAAAAAAGAGATTACATTTACTTTGTGCGGTATAGTTACATTTAATCCGCAAAGCGATGGATGAGCAGTAATTAAATCTTGGATTTCATTCGCATTTTCAATCGCAAATAATTCATAGCTGCAATCTGCAATTTGCTCATTCTCGAATTTTTCGGAAAAGAATTTTTTAGAAAATGAATGCGATAAAGGAAAGCCGATTAATCCGAATGTTCTCATGTTTTATAAAAAAACCGTCGATTAAAAGTCGACGGCAAATGATCTCCTCGCAATAACGAGTTATTTTTTATTTAAGAAATAATCAAAAGTATCCCCTCTTAAGCCTAAACGAATAGTTTCTAAAGGAATTACTTCCGCAGGTGCGATATTACCTAAATTTACATTTGTACCAATTAGTTTGATAAACCAAACTTGTTGTTCTTTTTGTGGCGCTTCCCAAATAATCGTTTCTTCAGGTATTTGCGTTAAAATCTCATCTACAAGCCCCTCTCTAACTTCACCAGTGCCACGATAAATGCCGACATTTCCTCCTTCACGAGCTTCTGCAATAACTTTCCAAGAACCCGCTTCAATTTCAGCTTTCATTAAAGCAATCCATTTGTAAGGAGCAAATATTTTAGCCGCATCTTTAGAACCAACTTCAGAAATTACTGTAACCTGAGTTGATAACTTTCTAATAAATTCGCACTTCTCATCGTGTTCAATATCCATAGAACCATCCGAAACTTCAGCATATTCCATTCCAAATTCTTCTAAAACCCTGCGGTAATCATCAAATTGATTACGAATAGCAAATGCTTCAAACAATGTTCCACCAAAATAAGTTGGAATACCAGCATCGCGATAAATAGCTAGCTTTTCTTTTAATTTAGGTGTTACAAACGAAGTTGCCCATCCTAACTTTACAATATCTGTATGTACACCAGCAACATCTATAAAGTCTTCAACTTGTCTAAGGCTCAGTCCTTTATCCATTACCATGGTTAATCCACCTTGACGAGGTTTTACCGAGCGGTCAGGGATATCATTTAATTTGTAATTCATATATGCTGCAAAGGTTAAAAAAACTCTGCTATTTTTTAAATAAAGCTGTTATTTCTTGTTAATTTCTATTTGATGTACTTATTGATAACTTCTATGATCAATCCATTATCTTGCAATTGAGGTAAATATTCGAATAAGATATAATGTTTTTCTGGGTCGGTAACCAAAGCTGTTTCTAAATAAGCAATAGCATCGTTGCTTTGACCAAGTGCAAATAAATAAGCCACCATTCGGTAATATAATTCTGCCGCATCTGGGTTATTTTTAATAGCCTCCGCCATCGTTTCTGAAGCCTCTACTAATTTCCCTTGTTCATATAACACAGTCGAAAAATCTAGCCAAGCTTCAATATCTAGCGGATTATATTCTAAAACTTTATAATATGCTTCTACAGATTCTTCTGTTTGACCTAATTTATAATGTGCATCGGCCATAGCAAACCAAAAATCCGGATTTTCTTCATCCAGCTCTAATGCTTTTTTATAGAAATGAAGAGATTCGAAAAAACGTTCTTCAAAATTCAAGGTTACACCAATTCCAAACCAAGCATCTGCCATTTTTGAATCCATTTTTACTGATTTTTTGTAGTAAGAACGGGCTTCATCCATTTTTTCAAGCTTCTCGTAGCATTCTCCTATTGCGCAATATGTATCTGCATTAGGCGGTTCGTATTCAAAAGTTTGTTTATAAACATCAATTGCCTCTTGGTATTTATCCAATTGTACTAAAGCGTTGCCTTTATTATAGTAAGCTGAAGCAAAATTTTCTTTAATTAAAATAGCATAATCGTATGCATCAATTGCTTTTTCAAACAAATCTAACTTGTGATAAGAGTTTGCTAAATTGTACCATGCAGCATAAGAATATGGATCGCTATCAATATATTCTTGGTAAAACTGAATACTCTCTTCCTGTTTATCTAAAATATCATAGCAAAAGGCAAGTTCATATAAACCATCCTTATTCTCCATGTTTTGTTCTAAGCTTCGCTTGATGTAAACAATTGCAGTTTCATAATCATGCATATTTTGATACACATATGCCATTTGCAACAAAATCTCATCTGTAGTTTCAGCTAATGTTAATGCTTTTTCAAAATTTTCTAAAGCTTCTGCATGGCGATCTAAATTCTGATAAATATTTCCGCGTAAAACATAAATATCAGGCTCAGATGCCTCTAACATTTCTGCTTTTTCTAGTGCAGCAAATGCCTTATCTACCTGATTGGTAAATAATAATAACTGGGCTTGTTTAATTAAAAAAACCGCAGCATACGGGTGTTGGTTTAAAGCATATTCTATAACCTGCAATGCTTTAACCGGGTCGTTCTTTTCTATATAATTGTCAATTATATATTCAAATGCCTGCGCATCAAAAAAGTATTGATCCTGGTTTCGGATCATCTCTTCATAACGTTCTACTGAGTGTTGCGCATCGTTGTTAAAATCAAATTCAAATTCTTCTTCCATGTCTCGAATATTTAAAGAACAAACCCATTATTTCAAATACCTTATAAGTTTACGTTATTTACAAGCTGACTTAAGAAAATAATTTTCAACATACACACACTCTACAGGGTAATTAATTAGTAATAAAAGATTTAGCTTTATGCTATTGTGAATGATGAGGGTGGTTGATCTATAACCTTTTGTTCTTTTAACTATTTACAAAAATAACATATATTTAACTCAAATCAGTAAAATTCAAGTCATGAAACGATTAAGCGTTATTCTATTATTATCTCTATTTGGAAGCGTTCAGCTTCATG
Source organism: Pedobacter sp. (assembly GCF_041662865.1). GTDB lineage: Bacteria > Bacteroidota > Bacteroidia > Sphingobacteriales > Sphingobacteriaceae > Pedobacter. The sequence continues at coordinate 2,455 of NZ_JBAZRL010000061.1, read as the reverse complement.
CACAATCAAATACTGAAGAAACTGCTGTAAAAGCAGCCATTAATTTATTATTTGATGGCATGAGAAATACCGATACTGCAATGATACGCAAAGCTTTTGCAGCTCAAAATACGATGCAGACAATCGCGAAAAACAAGGACGGGAAATTTGTAGTCAGAACAGAAAATGTAAGTGATTTTATTAAAAGTGTTGGCGCTCCGCATCCCGAAAAATATGATGAACGTATTGTATTTACGAAAATATTAATCGATGCTAATCTTGCTAGTGTGTGGACGGATTATAAGTTTTATGTAGGTGAGAAATTTAGCCATTGCGGCGTTAATTCTTTCCAACTTTTTAAAGGAGAAGATGGGTGGAAAATTATTTATATCATTGATACGCGAAGGAAAGATAATTGTAATCCTTGAGTTAATAATAAAGCTGCAGATGCACTACATCTGCAGCTTAAAATTGCTTTATTTCTTCGCTAATTCTTCAGCACCAGCTTTAAAATAACTTGCCTGTTTCAACAAATTATCTTTTGCCTCTTGACTAGGAGCTGTTTCTGCGGCTTTTAATTTAGCTTGCTCTGCAGTTGTAAATACTTGAACAAATTGTTTTCCATAATACTGTGTCAATTTAGTTCTATCCATGTTAGTAATGATAGCTTGAACACCAGCTTGAGTAATTTTTGGATTTGTGTTTTTACTTAGATAAGAAGAATAAAAACCCACCACTTGAGCTAGTTTATTAATGCCTTCATTATTTACAATGTTTAAGTAAAAATCATTATAGCTATCATCACCTAATGCTGCATAAACTTGTGCCAATTGACTAGGAATATGTGCTTTTGTATCTGCATCTAAACTCGACATTACCCCGCTTAATGAAGAAGGTTCTAACATATTGATGGCTTGCAAACCTGTACCAATAACTTTATAAGAACGATCTTTTAAACTCTCTTTCGCAAGTGGCAAATAAGTTTTATCGCCAGATGTAGCTAATCTTGCTAATGCAGTTGCTCTAACATTTGAATTTTTATCCTGTTTTGCCATAGCAGCTAATGTTGAGCCAACCATTACCTTTATGGTTTCATCCTTTAAATTAAAACCTTTAATCGCCAACGCCCTTAATGCCTCATTTTGATCTTTTAGAGCTAATAGTAGCATTTGTTGAGCAGCCGTTTCTTTGTTTTTCAATGTTGCTTGCTCAATTGCTTTAATTCTATTGGCATATGATGGTGCGTTTGTGTATTGGAAAATATAATTTTCCAATGTTTTATCTTCTTTAACCTGTCCAACTATAATTTTATCTGCATCAAAATCAATTAAGTCTGGTTTTGCCGAAACTGGAAAACTAAAGCTTTGTTCTCTACTATTAATTACAATTTCTTTAGTTGTTTTTTTACCGCCCACATAAAAATCAACTTTTATAGGAAGTGTAAATGTTTGTACAGATACAGCTTGAATTTGTTTCACATTTATAGTTGCATTCCCTTCTTTATAATCATATTTCACATCTAAAATTGGGTGCCCACCTGCATAATACCATTGGTTAAAATACGGCGACCAATCTTTTCCTGTTACATCTTCAAATGCCAAACGTAATTGTTGAGCTTCTCCATTTTTAAACGCATTTGTAGTTAAATAACGGTTTAACGATTTGAAAAAGGCCTCATCACCCATTTGATTTTTTAACGCATATAAAATCACTGCTCCTTTTGGATAACTGATATTATCGAAAACATCTTCTTTATCGTTATAATTAAAACGTACTAATGTTGGGCTTTCGCCATTTTGGGTTGATGATAAATACGTGTTTAATTTCTCATATCTTGTTCTATCCGCAGCGTCTTTTCCTGCATCGTATTGTTTCCAAATAATTTCTGAAAAAGCTGCAAATGATTCATTCACTGTAATATTCGACCATGATTCCGCAGTTACATAATCGCCAAACCATTGATGAAATAACTCATGTGCTATTGTACTTTCCTGATCTCCATCCAACAATTCTCTATCAGTTGCTTGTACAGCTTCGCCGTGTAAAGTAGCAGTTGTGTTTTCCATTGCTCCTGAAACATAATCGCGGGCAACAATTTGTGAGTATTTATTCCAAGGATATTCAACACCAGTAACTTGAGAAAAGAAACCCATCATTTTAGGCGTTTTACCAAAAATCGCTTTAGCGTATGGCGCATATTTTGGCTCTAAATAATAGTTAACCTCTTTGCCTTTGTACGTGTCTTTATAAATTTTGAAATCGCCTACAGCCATCATAAATAGATAGGGAGAATGTGGCAAATCCATTTTCCAAGTATCTGTTCTTGTTCCATTTGTATTTGTTTTTTGCGAAACTAATTTACCGTTGGATAAAGTCACATATTTCGACAAAACCGTCATCGAAATTTCGGCAGTTGTTTTTTGATTTGGTTTATCAATAGTTGGGAACCAAGCAGAAGAAGCTTCGGTTTCGCCCT
>NZ_JBAZRL010000060.1:0-17017 GCF_041662865.1 Pedobacter sp. | reverse complement strand
TATTATAGTCTTAACCATACCTTAACTCGGAGCAAATCTTAAGGAAAAACAGCGTACTTTTTTTGTTTAACTTCAACCTGAGAAGTTCACGATAATTAATTTGCCTTTGATCTGTTAATCTTTGCTCTTTGCTTTTTTCTTTAGTGAGCCTGCTTGAGTGGAAAAATCCATGAGATGAACAGAAGATTGTTAATAAACCCGATATAAACGGAAATACTTTTTGCAATGAAGTATAGTTATTGAAATCTATACGAGTAGATAAAAGATTGAAATCGTAGCGGGACTAGCCATAGTATATATATATACCAACTTGCTTTTCTAATATTGGCCAATACTTAATAATACCAATGTGCAGGCTTCGACTGGTTCTATATTGTGAAGATCTAACATTTTTTCAAATTCTGGATTTTCGGTTCCTGGATTAAAAATTACACGTTTAGGTTTGGTTTCTAAAATATAATCGTAATAATTGCTTTGCAAAGCTGGTCCTATATATAAAGTAATTGTATCAATATCATGATATGGAGTCCCTTGTTTTTCGATTTTAACACCAGCGACTTCACCTTGCTTAACGCCTATATTTACAATAGAGTGTCCTTTTGATGTAAGCATATGAGCCGCTCGGTAAGCGTAACGATCTGCATTTGGGGTTGCCCCTATAATTAACGTCTTTTTCATTGGTTAAAATTTTAAAAGTAAAGCGATTTGACCCGAATGATATGCATGATGTTGAATTAATCCATTGATGAGCTGAGCGTTGTTTACGCCAGTTCCTAATTCTGGCGTTCGTTTATCCTTAACTATATTAGACCATTGGGAAGTTGGAAAATTATTAACAAGTGTAATTAACCTTTCGTTTGCTGACGTAAAATCTTTTACTGTTACCTCCCATTCTTGCGCTGATTTTTCTATTGGCATTGGCCAATCGCCTCGGGTTGGTGATTTTGCTGCTTTGCCTTCAATTCTATCTAACACTTCTTCTGTCCAAGCGGAGAGATGTAAAACCAATTCTGCAATTGAATGCGCATTAGGAATTGGATGCGTAAAAACCTTTTGAGGATCTGCCTGCAACACCAAATTTAAAGCATTACTTCCATGCCACGTATCGCCATTGTAGGCTTTTTCTAATTCGTCTACTAAATTAATCATGATAAAGAAATTATACGTATAACGTTCTAGGCACTATAATTGTTTAAAAATTGCGTTAGCACAATTAATGCCATCTATTGCTGCCGAAACTATACCACCGGCGTAACCTGCCCCTTCGGCACAAGGAAATAAACCTGTGATTTGTGGATGTTGGAGGGTTTCTTTATCACGTGGGATGCGTACTGGAGATGAGGTACGGCTTTCTACACCAACTAAAATTGCTTCATTAGTATAATAACCTTTCATCTTTTTGCCAAATAGTGGAAGTGCTGACCTTAAACTTTGAGCTACAAAATCTGGAAGAATATTATCGAGCATTACACTTTTTACTCCTGGTAAATATGAGTTTTTTGGTAAATCTATTGATAATCTATTCTCTACAAAGTCTATCATCCGCTGTGCGGGAGCTACCAAATTACCTCCACCTGCTTCGAAAGCGAGCTGTTCTATCTCAGACTGAAAGTTTAGCATTCTTAATGGATCGTAACCTTGAACATCATTTAATGTAACCTGCACTACTGTTCCTGAATTTGCATAAGGGTTATTCCTTTTAGATGGCGACCATCCATTTACTACTATTTCGTTTAAATCAGTAGCACAAGGGGCAATAATTCCTCCAGGACACATGCAAAAAGAGAATACCCCCCTGGTTTTAACCTGTTCTACCATACTATAATATGCTGGCGGTAAAAATTCACTTCTAGTATCGCAATGGTATTGAGCACTATCTATAATTTGTTGAGGATGCTCAATACGCACCCCTAACGCAAATGGTTTAGCTTCGATTAAAATATTTTTTTGATGTAATAGTTCGTAAATGTCTCTTGCAGAATGTCCTGTTGCTAAAATAACAGAGTTAGCTAAAAGTTCTTGTTGTTGATTAATAATTATTCCTTTTATTTTTCCTTCTTCAATAATGAAATCTGTCAATTTTGAATCGAATAACACTTCACCACCAGCATTTTGAATTGTTTCTCTAATCGAAGTAATGATTTGAGGCAATTTATTTGTACCAATATGCGGTCGGGCATCGATTAAAATATCTTGATCTGCTCCATGTTGTACAAATATTTGTAATACCTTATTAATATCTCCGCGTTTATTGGAGCGTGTATATAACTTACCATCAGAGTAGGTTCCAGCACCCCCTTCACCGTAGCAATAATTAGATTCTGTGTTTACAACCCCTTGTTTATTAATGACTGCTAAATCTCTTCGGCGTTGTTTTACATCTTTACCTCGTTCTACAATAATGGGTTTTAAACCATTTTCAATACATTGTAAAGCTGAAAAAAGGCCTGCAGGACCAGCACCAACAATAATAACTGTTTTAGCATTAGTTACTTTTTGAAAGGTAAAAGTATTTTCTTCAGCTATTGGGTTTTCATCAATGTAAGCCCTAACCTGCAATCGATAAATAACTTTACGAGATCTGGCATCAATTGAACGCTTTAAAATTTTATGTTGTTTGATAGTAGAGATTTCAACTTTTAGGGCTCTAGCCAAATTTTGAAGAATTACTTGCTCATTAGCAACATGTTCTGGAGCAATGGTAATTTCGATTTCTTTTTGCATATAGGTTGTCGAGTTTTTATCTCGAATACACAAAAATACAGATTTCTGTTCGCAGTTCCCAATTCACTTTTCTAGTGCAGATTTGTACCTTATTCAATAATTGGTATATTTAAATAGTCAATTATGGCAAGTTGTCAGTATTTTGTCTGTTTTCGTAACAAGGTATGAATATTGATATCTAAATTGAAATAGAAACCTAAAACAAAACAATAACATGAAAAAAGTAGTAATTGGAATAATTGCAGTTGTAGTTTTATTAGCCTTATTTAGTGGATGTGGCTACAATGGCTTAGTTAAATTGGATGAGGATGTTAAAACAAAGTGGAACAATGTTGAAGCACAATATCAACGTAGATCAGATTTAATTCCAAATTTGGTAAGTACGGTTAAGGGTGCTGCAAAATTTGAACAAAGTACGTTGACGGCTGTAATTGAGGCTCGTGCTAGTGCAAGTAAAATTACCATTGATCCTGATAAATTGAATTCAGAAAATATTGAGAAATATCAAGCGGCTCAAGGCCAAATTACCCAGGCGTTAGGTAAATTAATGGTATTAACTGAAAATTATCCTGAATTGAAAGCTACACAACAATTTAGTGATCTTTCTGCGCAATTAGAAGGAACAGAAAATCGCATTACTGTCGCTCGTAAAGATTTCAACGAATCTGTTCAGAAATTTAACACTAAAGTTAGATCTTTCCCTACTAATTTAACAGCTGGCTTATTCGGCTTCAGCGCAAAAGCTGGCTTTAAAGCTGATGCAGGAGCTCAAAATGCACCTAAAGTAGAATTTTAGTTATACAACTAACATTTTGGGGTAATGCGTGTTTATGAACTAAACATACATTACCCTTTACTTTTTAAAACAAAGAACATGTCTCTTTTCACAACACAGGAACAAGAATTAATTGCCAATGCCATTGCCGAAGCTGAAAAAGCAACTTCAGGAGAAATTAGAATTGCCATTGAGAAACATTGTCATGGTAGTGCTTTTGAAAGAGCAACTCAATATTTCGCTGAATTAGGAATGGATAAAACGGCTCAACATAACGGGGTGCTCATTTACCTGGCACATGAAGATAAAAAATTTGCTATTATTGGAGATCGAGGAATTGACACTGTTGTTCCTGCTGATTTTTGGGAAACTACACAAGTAGCAATGAAAGCTCATTTTTTAAGTGGAAATTTAGCCGAAGGAATTATTGCCGGTGTGGCATTAGCTGGCGAAAAATTAGCTTTGTTTTTCCCTTACCAAAGTGGCGATGTGAATGAGTTGCCGAACGATATTATATTTATGGATCAAGCTGAACCCAAATAACTGATGAAACCATCTTGAGCGTGCCATTTAAAACAACACGGCATGTTAATGATAGCTTCATCACGTTTTAAAAACAAACTATATATTGATGAAAAAATTAATCATCTTATTTCTTTTAACGCTTAGTTATAGTTTCAGCTTTGCGCAAGATTTTCCGGCAAAGCCGAGCACTTTAGTTAACGATTATACACAAACACTTACCACAAGTCAGATACAGCAGCTAGAGCAAAAACTGGTAGCGTATGATGATTCAACGTCTAACCAGATTGCAGTTGTCATTATGAAATCTGTAGGGGATTATGATATCAATGACTACACGCAACAGTTAGCCCAAAAATGGGGTATAGGTGGGAAAGGTAAAAATAACGGGATACTCTTATTAATCGCAATCGGTGATAGAAAAATGTCTATTCAAACTGGTTATGGTTTAGAAGGCGCTTTGCCTGATATTTATACCAAAAGGATAATTGAAAATGATATTAAGCCATTTTTTAAAGCAAATGATTACTACGCTGGTATTGATGCTGGAACAAATTCAATTATATCATTAATTAAAGGAGAATATAAAAACGACACTCCTAAAGCAAAATCTAAAGGTGGAAAAGGAAGTGCGGGCTTTATTGTGCTCATCATTATTATCATTATCGTCATAATCTTAAGAAAAGGTGGTGGCGGTGGTGGAAGTCAAGTAATTGGCGGCCGTGGTGTTGCTAATGCTCTTTTTTGGAGTATGCTATTAGGTGGCGGTCGTAGTTCTGGTGGCGGATTTGGAGGTGGTTTCGGTGGTGGAAGTAGTGGCGGAGGCGGTGGATTTGGTGGCTTTGGTGGTGGAAGTTTTGGTGGTGGTGGTAGTAGCGGAAGTTGGTAATCGACATTTTAGAGTTAAGAATTACGATTGACGATTTTCTAAGTTAGCGAATTGACTACACATATAAAACTAATAAGTCATGTACAGACGAGATTTAATTACTGCCGAAATAGAAAAGCTTGCTCAAGTTTTAGCGAGAATAATGGGTTTAAAAACTGAGTTAAAGCTAAAAGAGGCTGAAGATCTATTTAATGAAACATTAAGTTCTAGTTTCGGGTTAAACCCCTCTATTTTGTTAGAGAATGACACTGAAGGTTTCACGAATTGGCTGAAAAAATCTAACCTTACCGCCGAAAAGCTGAATGCCCTAACTGATTTCCTTTACAGCGAACTTGATTTTGAAAATAATCCGATAACATCAAATTTGTTTGCACAGAAACTAAATTTAATCTATCAATCCCTAATTGATGATCATCAAGTTGTACATTTAATTAATTTAGGAAGGCAGAAGATGATTCAACAATACCTATAAAAAAGAATGGAAATTTTAAAGTGGCAGAAATTAGCCTCAAAATATTTAGTAAGAGAAAAGTGGGCTACGCTACGAGTAGATACTTGCGAATTGCAAAATGGCACTATAAAAGATGATTATTATGTGCTTGAATATCCAAATTGGGTGAATGCAATTGCTTTAACAAAAGAAAACAAAATCATTTTAGTTCGACAATATCGCTTTGCCGCTGATATTATCTCTTTAGAAATTCCTGGAGGAGTAATTGATGAAGGTGAAAATCCTGAAACTGCAATTTTACGCGAACTACAAGAAGAAACAGGCTATACTTTCGAAACCTGCGAATTGATTGCCACACTTTATCCTAATCCGGCAACATCTAACAATAAAACCTTTACTTATTTATTAAAAGGGGGGATAAAAACTCATGAGCAGCATTTAGATGAACATGAAATCTTAAATGTAGAAGAATATACTATAGAAGAAGTACAACAATTGTTAAAAGACAATAAAATAGATCAAGCATTACATGTTGCTGGTCTTTATTATGGTTTAATGAAATTAACTTAATTACTCACCTATTTTACGCCCTTTTATGAAATTTAAACTAATTAGAACAATGCTGTGCACTACAGCATTTTCATTTAGCGCATTGTTTTCATTTGCGCAAACCAATGCCTTATGGCTTCGATATCCGTCTATATCTCCTGATGGAAAAACTATTGCATTTGGATACAAAGGAGATATCTACAAAATTAGCACCGAAGGTGGAATAGCCACTCCTTTAGTTATCTCCGAATATCACGATCAAATGCCTATTTGGAGTCATGATGGAAAAACTATTGCTTTTGCGAGCAATAGATATGGCAATTTTGATATTTTCACTTTACCTGCAACTGGCGGACCTGCAAAACGCTTAACCTTTAACAGTGCGAATGATTATCCATCAGATTTTACTATGGATAACAAAAGTGTACTATTCTCTTCAGGACATCAATCTACCGCAGCGAGTGTACGTTTCCCACAACGTGGATTATTTTTGAACCTATATACAGTAATGGCAACTGGTGGACGACCATTATTAGTGAGTGCTGCTGGAGCAGAAAATGCACATTACAATAGCAAAGGCACAAAGATTATTTTCCAAGATAGAAAAGGATACGAAGATGCTTTTAGAAAACATCATGTTTCTTCGGTAACACGAGATATTTGGGAACTAGATTTAAAAAACAATGCTTATAAAAAAATATCAGATTTTGAAGGAGAAGATCGTGAACCGGTTTATAGCTCAAATGACGATCAAATATTTTATTTAAATGAAAGAGATGGAACTCAAAACGTGTACAGTCAGCCCGCTGCTGGACCTGCCAAAAAATTAACTTCTTTTAAAGATTATCCCGTTAGGAATTTAAGCATTGCTGATAACAACACCTTATGCTTTACCTATAATGGTGAAATTTATGTGATGGCTTCCAATGGTCAACCTCGAAAAGTTAACGTAGAGATTGGAAATGAAACTAGCGCAGAGATCGAAAAAAATATTCCAATCAATACAAATATCAGCGAATTTGCAGCTAGTCCTAGTGGGAAAGAAATTGCATTTGTATCGAGAGGAGAAATCTTTGTTTCAAGTGTTGAGAATGGACAAACCAAAAGAATTACCAATACGCCACAACAAGAACGTTCTGTAAGATGGAGTCCTGATGGAAAAAGTCTTGTTTATGCTGGAGAAAGAAATGGAAGTTGGGATGTGTTCAGAGTTCAAAGAACACGTTCATCAGAACCTTATTTTTATGCTTCAACTGTGTTGAAAGAAGAAGCAATTATTGCAACTGCGGCAGAAGAATTTCAGCCAGACTTTTCACCAGATGGAAAAGAGATTGCATATGTAGAAAATAGGAATATCTTAAAGATTTATAATCTAGCTTCAAAAAACACGAGAACAGTATTACCTGAAGGACGAAATCATTCTTATAGTGATGGCGATTGGGGCTTTAACTGGAGTCCAGATAGTAAATGGCTTGTCGTGGATGATCAAAATGGCTACACATTTGCAAGTAACATTTCATTAATTAAGGCAGATGGATCCGGTCCAATTGTTCAGCCGATTAATAGTGGATTTGGGGAAAGCAGTGGAAAATGGGCAATGAATGGAAAAGCATTGACTTGGGCAAATAGCAAAAATGGAAGGAAATCTTTGGCGCAACAAGGATCTGCAGAAACTGATATTTTTATTTCCTTTTTTGATAAAGCTGCATACGATAATTTCAAACTTAGTAAAGACGAATTTAATCTGTGGAAAGAAACAAATGATGCCGCAAAGAAAGACACCACAAAAACGGTTGCTTCCAAAACACCTGCAAAAGAAATAAAAACTCCAGATAGCATTAAGAAAGTTAAAGTCCTTGAATTAAAAGATCTTGATAATCGTACGATTAAACTTACCATTAACAGTTCTTCAATTAGCGATTATGTCTTAAATAATGAAGGGAACAAACTCTTTTACTTAGCAGAATTTGAAAATGGATATGATTTATGGGTAACAGAACCTAGAACACACGACACAAAAATACTAGCCAAATTGGGTGGGTCTCCGAGTGGATTAGAAATTAGTAAAGATGGAAAATCACTTTTTGTAAGCAATAATGGCAGATTAGTTAAAGTGGATGCTGAAAATGGAAAAATATCTCCAATTAATATCAATGGTGAAATTACCTTAAACACAGTTGGAGAACGAGCTTATATTTACGAACATATTTGGCGTCAAGTAAAACAGAAATTCTATGATCCGAAATTGCATAATGTAAATTGGGATGGGTATAAAGCTGGTTACGCCAAATTTTTACCACATATTTCAAACAACTTCGATTTCCAAGAATTATTGAGTGAGTTGTTAGGTGAATTAAATGCATCGCATACCGGTGGCAGATATGCACCAAGACCAGTTGCACCTGATCAAACTGCATCAATTGGAATTTTGGAGGATGAAACTTATGCGGACAAAGGAGTTAAAATTGCAGAAGTACTAACTTCTGGACCTCTGGATAAATTTGAATCTAAAATTAAAGCTGGCTATATCATTGAAAAAATAAATGGAAATGAAATTGCTGCTGCTGATGATTGGACAAAATATTTGAACCGAGAAATTGGAAAAACAATTTTATTAAGCATTTACGATCCAATTGGTAAAACAAGATTTGATGAAGCTGTTAAAACCATTTCTGCTGGCGAAGAAAATGAATTGATGTACAAGCGTTGGGTTAAAGGAATGCGTGAGATGGTTGACAGACTTAGTGGAGGAAAAATTGGTTATGTACATGTTCGTGGAATGAATGATGGAAGTTATCGAGTAGTAGTAGATGAGGCTTTAGGGATAAACAAAGAAAAAGATGCATTAATTGTAGACACACGCTTTAATGGTGGCGGATGGTTACACAATGATCTTAACGCTTTCTTAAGTGGAAAACCTTATTTAACATTTAGCTCACAAGGTAACCCATTGAAAGGACAAGAACCTTTTAACACTTGGACTAAACCAAGTACGGTAGTGATGAGCGAAAGTAATTACAGTGATGCCTTTATATTCCCATACATCTATAAACAAACTGGTACTGGGAAATTAATTGGTATGCCTGTTCCGGGTACAGGAACTGCAGTTTGGTGGGAAACTCAAATCGATCCAACCATTGTGTTTGGTATTCCAATGATTGGTACAATTGGCAAAGAAGGTAGAACGACAGAAAACCTACAAGTTGAGCCAGATATTAAAGTTACGCTTCCTTATGAATCTTTCCTTTCTGGAAAAGATACTCAAATTGAAGCTGCTGTTAAAGAAATGCTGAGAGTGACTAAGAAATAAATATAATAGTATTCAAAAGAAAAGCCGTTCGATAATCGAACGGCTTTTCTTTTGAAGTTAATTTATTAGCAAATGAATTAACTCATTTTTAGTTTTTTCTGAATATCGTTAACGTAAGCTTTGAACTTTTTATCTGTTTCGATTAAATCTTCTACTGTTTGGCAGGCATAAATTACAGTTGAGTGATCTCTACCGCCAAAGAAAGCACCAATAGTTTTTAATGATGATTTGGTATGGCTTTTTGACAAATACATAGAAATTTGACGAGCTTGTACAATTTCACGTTTACGTGTTTGCGATTTCACCATATCAACTGGAACTTCGAAATATTCACAAACCAATTTCTGAATATATTCCATTGAAATTTCCTTCGAAGTATTCTTAATAAAGTTCTTCAACATTTGTTTAGCCAAAGCTAAATCGATGTCTTTTTTGTTTAGTGTAGATTGTGCCAATAGAGAAACCATTGCCCCTTCCAATTCACGAACGTTATTGTCAATATTGTGTGCAACGTATTCAACCACTTCTCCTGGCAATTCAATACCATCAGCATACATTTTCTTTTTAAGGATTGCAATACGGGTTTCTAAATCTGGAATTTGCAAATCTGCAGATAATCCCCATTTGAAACGGCTCAATAATCTTTCTTCTAAACCAGCTAAATCTTTAGGTGCTTTATCAGATGTTAAGATAACTTGTTTGCCCGATTGGTGTAAGTGGTTAAAGATATGGAAGAAAATATCTTGTGTTTTTTCTTTACCTGCAAAATTGTGTACATCATCCATAATGATCACATCCATTGCTTGGTAGAAATTCACAAAGTCATTAATGGTATTGTTCTTTAATGAATCTACAAACTGCTGGCAAAATTTCTCACAAGAAACATAGATGACCAATTTATCTGGCATACTGCGTTTAATCTCATTACCTATCGCTTGCGCTAAATGCGTTTTACCTAAACCTACACCACCATAAATCATTAATGGATTGAATGAGGTGCCGCCTGGTTTTGCCGCCACAGCATAGCCTGCAGAACGAGCCAAACGATTGCAGTCTCCTTCAATATAATTTTCGAAAGTATAATTTGCATTTAATTGCGGATCAACAGTCAATTTTTTTAATCCTGGTATAATAAAAGGATTTTTAATATCCTTGTTTATTGAAACAGGAATTGGCATTGATTGCATTTTCGCTTCTGCCCCATTTCCGTTAGAGGGCATGTTTGTTGTGTAAGGAGAACCGCTGTTTGACGACTTGTCAACTACGATATTATATTCTAATCTCCCTTCGTCTCCCAATTGCTTTTTTACTGTTTTACGAAGCAGACCAACATAGTGTTCCTCTAGCCATTCGTAAAAAAATAAACTAGGCACCTGGATGGTTAAAACTTTCCCCTCTAATTTAAGTGCTGATATCGGTTCGAACCACGTTTTAAAACTTTGGGTCGGGATGTTATCCTTAATTATTTGAAGACAGTTCTTCCATACTTCGGTACAAGTTTTTTCCATTGTTAATCGTTAATTTGTTGGTTTTCAGTTCTTACAAAGGCATTACGGACATGCCCTTTTGGAACATCGAATATTCAAAAAATTATCAACAAAAAGAACAAATATTTCAATTAATTTGTAAGTAGTTCAAAAGCAGTATTATAAACCACTTAACCTAAATTTTTTGTGTTGATAACTATTTTTTAACATGAAATTTAATATTCTCCGAACACATTTCGCATACAATCTGCGATTTCACCAAGAGTGGCATATTCTTCTACTGCTGCAAGAATAAAAGGCATTAAATTCTGGTCAGATTTTGCTGCTTTCTGTAAATTACTTAATGCTAAATTAACAGCACCATTATTTCGCTCAGCTTTTAACAACTTTAGCTTTTCAGTCTGTATCGTTCTTATTGATTCATCTATGTTTAAAACGTCGGTAATTCCTTCTTTCTGCTGAGTGAATTTATTAACACCAACAATAATTCGTTCAGCAGATTCCACTTCCTTTTGATATTGATATGCAGAGTTAGCAATCTCCTGTTGGATATATCCATTTTCTATTGCATTTACAGAACCACCCATCGCATCTATCTTATCTATATAAACCAAAGCCGCAGCTTCAATTTCATCCGTTAATGTTTCTACGAAATAAGAACCTGCAAGCGGATCAACTGTATCTACTACTCCGCTTTCAAACGCAATAACTTGTTGTGTACGTAGGGCGATTTTAGCCGCTGCTTCTGTCGGCAACGATAAGGCTTCATCATATCCGTTGGTATGCAAAGATTGTGTGCCACCTAACACGGCAGCCATTGCCTGATTAGTAACTCTAATTACATTGTTTAAAGGTTGTTGTGCCGTTAATGTAGAACCACCTGTTTGAGTATGAAAACGTAGCATCATTGCTTTTTCATCCGTTGCACCTAGTGATTTTGTGATGTGCGCCCACATTCTTCTAGCTGCTCTAAATTTGGCAATTTCTTCAAAAAAGTTATTGTGGCAGTTGAAAAAGAAAGATAATCGCTTTGCGAAAACATTAATATCCAATCCTTTTTCTAATGCCGCATTTAAATAGGCTTTACCGTTTGCCAATGTAAATGCTAACTCTTGAACAGCAGTTGAACCAGCTTCTCGAATATGATAACCCGAAATAGAAATAGTATTCCATTTTGGCACTTCTTTACTACAGTACTCAAAAATATCAGTTATAATACGCATAGATGGTTTTGGAGGATAGATATATGTTCCTCTTGCTGCATATTCTTTTAAAATGTCATTTTGTATTGTACCCGAGATTTCTTTCAAATCTGCTCCTTGTTTTTTAGCTAAGGCGATATACATAGCTAATAAAATAGATGCAGTTGCATTTATCGTCATTGATGTGGTAATCTTTTTTAATTCGATACCATCAAATAATATTTCAATGTCTTTTAACGAATCAATAGCTACACCAACTTTACCAACTTCGCCTTCTGCCATATCATGATCAGAATCATAGCCAATTTGTGTAGGTAAATCAAAGGCCACCGACAAACCCATTGTTCCTTGCGCTAATAAATAATGGTACCGCTTATTTGATTCTTCTGCAGTTGAAAAACCTGCATATTGCCTCATCGTCCATAACCGACCGCGATACATATCTTTTTGAATCCCTCTGGTAAATGGAAATTCACCAGGAGTTTCTGTTAAAGGTTTTGCAGAAGTATACACATCCTTTATTTCTATTCCCGATGTAGTCGTAAATTTTTTATCGCTCATAATATTTAAAATAAAGCGTGGATATCTTTTTTAAGGATATTGATGGTTAACTCGTACGGATTTTCTTCTATCGTGCTCATGTGTTGTAAGACTTTCTTACTTAAATCAACACCTGTTGAATTTTCCGGCAAGCCTTGTACAACATTGTTTATCATTGCAATTGTATCGTCTTTTAGTTTCCGAACTACGTTCCAGCTAGTTGAATCCACATACAGTTGTTGAGATATATTATGCTGATATTCTGCTTTTATTTCATTTAAAATTAAAGATTGCAATGCCGAAAGCTCAATTGCAGGCTGATGCAAGCGCACTAATAAATTAGCTGGATTAATGCGTTCTATAAAAACGATTAACCTTTCATGTGCCTGTAAACGTAAAGGAAGTAAAGCGGCACTACTTTCTTTATTCAGTTCGCTCGTTTTCAAATCAAAAAAGTGTTTAATATCATTTTTCACAAATTGATAAAATGCCATTAATCCGAAAAAGATACCAAATAGCAAAGTTATTAGTTCAATGAGATTTTGCAAACCATTCATGAGTATTGTTTAATTACAGTAATATTAATAAGGTGATAAAGGCAAAAATGTGCATTATTATTTATATTTGTAACAGATAAATTTTAAAAACATGAGTAATACTGTAGAAACTGCTTTTGCGCCTGTATCGTTTACCGAAACTGCTGTTAAAGAACTTTTGAAACTAAAAGACCAACAAGAAATTGCTGATGATTTTGGCTTACGCGTTGGTGTTGAAGGTGGTGGTTGCTCGGGCATGAGCTATGTTTTGGGTTTTGACCAAAAGAAAGAAGGCGACCAAGAATTTATAATTGACGATATTAAAATTTATATGCACAAAGCACATCAAATGTATTTGTTAGGAATGCAAATTGATTGGCAAGATGGGCTAAACTCCAGAGGTTTTACGTTTAGCAAT
Organism: Pedobacter sp.; assembly: GCF_041662865.1. Lineage (GTDB taxonomy): Bacteria > Bacteroidota > Bacteroidia > Sphingobacteriales > Sphingobacteriaceae > Pedobacter. The sequence goes on along the minus strand of NZ_JBAZRL010000060.1, from coordinate 3,614 downwards.
CCAAATGCAGCAAGTTCATGCGGATGTGGAACAAGTTTCTCTGTTTAAGCATATAATATTTGTAACATTTTAATAGGTCTCGTTGTCTTAACAGCGGGACTTTTTATTTTTATCTCCACAGAATTTTATTTCTATCAAATGACCTATACCGAAAACGTAAGACTTGCGCTACAATCTATTAAAAGTAATCGCCTTCGTACAATGCTTACCGCATTAATCATAGCACTTGGTCTTATGGCGTTAGTGGGCATTCTTACTACAATAGATGCAATTAAAAAAAGTATGACCGATGCATTTTCGAGCATGGGTGCAAACTCGTTTAACATTAGAAATAGAGGTACTGGAATTAGAATTGGAGGTTCTGGTAAAAGACCAAAACCTTTTAAATCTATTCGCTATGAAGATGCGATTAAATTTAAAGAAAGATTAAATACACCTGCAACGGTTTCAGTTAGTGTTTTTGCAAGTGGTGGTTCAACCGTTAAATACGAGAAAGAAAAAACAAATCCAAATACAAGCGTACAAGGTATAGATGAGAATGGATTAGCCTCACAAGGTTTGGAACTTGCATTAGGAAGGAATTTTAATAGTGCTGAAGCTTTATCAGGGAATAACGTCTGTATTATTGGAAGTGAAATAGCAACTACGCTCTTTAAAAAAGATTCGCCAATTGATAAAATTATCACCGCTGGTAGTACCCGCTTGAAAGTAATTGGTGTTTTGGTATCCAAAGGTTCGAGTATGGGTTCTAATACCGATAGGGCTGTATATGTACCTTTGTATAAAGCAAAGTTGATTAATTCAAACGACAACCCTTCTTATACTGTAACTGTAATGGTACCAAATGCAGATTTAATGGATAATGTTATTGGCGAAGCGACTGCAGAATTTAGAAATATTAGGAAAGTTAAAGTGGGCGAAGCCAACAACTTTGAAATTACTAAAAGTGATGCTGTTGCACAAACCCTATTTGAGAATCTAATTTACATCCGAGTTGGAGGTATAGCCATTGGTGTAATCACTTTAATTGGTGCATCTATTGGTTTGATGAATATCATGTTAGTTTCTGTAACTGAAAGAACTAGAGAAATAGGAATAAGAAAAGCTATAGGCGCAAATCCAGCAGTAATTAGAAAGCAGTTTTTAATTGAGGCTGTAGTTATTTGCTTAATGGGTGGTGCACTAGGAATTCTATTAGGTATTGGAATAGGGAATTTAATATCCTTTTCTATGGGAGGTTCGTTTCTAATTCCTTGGTTATTTATTATTGGTGGATTTGCTTTATGCGTTATTGTAGGTATTGTTTCTGGTTATTACCCAGCTAAAAAAGCTTCTAAACTTGATCCAGTAGAGGCACTGCGTTACGAATAAAAGTATTCAATAAATTCTTTATAATAAGAGATTACTAATTTGGGGTTGCGATAAGATATTTTGCAACCTTTTTATAGTCAAGCTATCTTTTAAAGCATCCGCATGGCGAAGATGATGCATATCGCTTCCTAAGAAGTCTATACAATAATTATCAATTAATTCTTCTGCTGTTTGTTTACAACCTTTACCATAATATCCTGTTAAAGAAATGGTGTTTAATTGTAAAAGACAGCCTGCATCTTTAATTTGTTGGTAGCTTTCTAAAGAGCCGTTGTAATAAGGGTAACGTTCTGGATGGGCTAAAACTGGTTGATAACCAGCATGGTGAATTTTCGAAATAACTTCAAAAAGATTATGAGGAGGATTGATGTAAGATAGCTCGAAAAGCAAATAATTATTTTTGCCGAAGCTAAGCACTTCTTTTTTCTCTATTTTTTTCTCAAAAGTTTCATCTAAATAATATTCGGCAGCAGCGCTTACTTCTAAATCGATATTGTTTTTTAATAAACCTTCACGCAAAACATCAAGTGCTCTATGGATGATATCTGGTGTATTGCGAAAATAATCTGCCATGATATGAGGGGTGGCAACAAGTTTTTTAAACCCTAATGCCTTAAAACGCTTGGCCAATAATAAAGAATCGTCTAGGCTTTTTGCTCCATCATCAATTCCTGGAATGATATGCGAGTGCATATCTGTTCCAATAACTGAAAAATCAAACTCAGGTTCCTTTTCCTTTTTAAACCACCCTAACAAACTTACCTCCCTTTATATTGATTATCATAATAGGCCTGATAATTACCCGAAGTTACATTATTTAACCAATCTTCATTCTGCAAATACCAATCTACTGTTTTTGCTAAACCTTCTTCAAATTGCAAACTAGGCACCCAATCTAACTCATTCTGTAATTTGGTAGAGTCTATCGCATAACGCAAATCATGTCCAGCTCTATCTGTCACAAAAGTGATTAGTTTTGCAGATTCTCCTTCAGCTCTTCCTAATTTCTGATCCATTATTTGACATAACAAATGAATTAAATCTATATTCTTCCATTCATTATGACCACCAATATTATATGTTTGACCTGTTTTAGCATTATGAAAAATTACATCGATTGCCCTAGCATGATCTTCAACCCATAACCAATCACGTACATTTTCACCTTTACCATAAACTGGGACTGGTTTATTATTTTTAATGTTATTTATGGCTAACGGAATTAATTTTTCTGGAAAATGATGTGATCCATAATTATTAGAACAGTTAGAAATTACGATATCTAAACCATACGTATCATGGTAAGCTCTTACAAAATGGTCAGAACTTGCTTTTGATGCCGAATATGGACTATGGGGATCGTAGCTTGTACTTTCCGTAAACATTCCAGTTTCTCCAAGCGCACCATAAACTTCATCAGTTGATACATGATAAAAACGTTTATTTGCATAATCACCTTTCCAATATTCTTTGGCTGCGTTTAATAAATTCACAGTTCCAATCACGTTAGTCATTACAAAAGCACTTGGATCTGCAATAGAACGATCTACATGAGATTCTGCTGCTAAATGAATTACAGCATCAAAATTCTCTGATTTAAAAAGATTGTTTATTTCTGCAGCATTTGTTATATCAGCTTTTACAAACCTATAATTATTCTTGTTTTCGATATCTGTTAGATTAGCCAGATTTCCCGCATAGGTTAGCGCATCGAGGTTAATTATTTCATATTGCGGATAGTTATTTACAAATCTGCGGACTACGTGTGAGCCAATAAAACCAGCACCGCCAGTAATTAAAATCTTCTTCATATTTATATTTGTTCTGGTAAACCTAGCTCATGAGCAATCTTAGCCATGTTTCCGTTGTATATTTTGGTCAGCAAGTTATTCATTCCTTCTTGTAAATCAAATTGAAGGTCTTCATGCAATTTATCAAATTTCCGCAAAGTTATTAAAGTAGATTTTACAAAATAACTTGCAAAAAGTTGTTCATAATTTTTATTAGATGAAAAGATACCTGATTTAAATTGAGTAAAGGTATTATTGAAAAGAAATATCCTTAACTCAACGTCTTCAAAATTAGCTTTAGTTACCCTTAAATTATGATTAACCTGTTTAGCTAATTTACGCAAATTCACTAAAACATCCTTAGCATTTAACTTTTTTAACTCTTTTAAACTCTGCATATTTTGCAGAATGTTTTCTTTAATAGTAGCTATCCGATCACGCAGATTGCTTTCA
>NZ_JBAZRL010000059.1:0-17332 GCF_041662865.1 Pedobacter sp. | reverse complement strand
TGCTCTTTGCCGCGGGGGCAACAAACTTTTTCCTTGATGAAAAAGTATGCAAAAAATCAAGCAAGGAACGAAGCTTCCCCGCACAAGCCCCAGGCGTGGCCCGCCGTTCCTAGCCGCCCAGCGCTCTTGGATGCAGTGCACTGTAGGTTTGGTAAGTGGCAGTTGAAATGGGACAACATCCAGGATAGGAGGATACAGGAGCAAAGAGCTAAACTAATAGCCATTGCAATCAGTCAAGTTGGGGTAAGGGAACAGACAGGGCAAAATGATGGACAGGCAGTAACGACCTATTTAAATTATGTGCAGTTAAAAAAGGGCAACCCTTGGTGTGCTGCTTTTGTAAGCTGGGTATTTGGTCAGGCAGGTTTTACTTCACCTAAAACGGGTTGGTCGCCAGCGTTGTTTCCCTTAAACAAACAGACGTTAAACGTACAACCTGCAACAGTTTTTGGAATTTATTTTCCAATGCAAAAGCGCATCGCCCATGTGGGCTTGGTACAACAAATAAGTGGTAATTATCTCTTAACTATAGAAGGAAACACAAATGATAAGGGAAGTAGAGCAGGAGATGGTGTATACCGTAAACGACGACACCTAAAAACAATAAAAGTATATGCCGATTGGCTTGGAAAATAGGAGTTATATATCCCCTCTCCATTTGGGGAGGGGTTACCATCAATTACACCTTCTTCCAGTTGCAGGCAGTAAATTATTCTTGACCTTCGGCTCTGTTTTTTAGCGTAATCTCTATATTGATAGCTTTCAAAGTTCCAGCAAGCCTATCCAGTTTTTTAAGCTACCTAATGAAGCTCTTTTTTTAGAGCTTTTAGCTCTATTAGCTACTTTTGTTTTGCACGTAAATATTCTACCTTAGATTTTTTAACTCTACTCATGAATTTCAAAGACGACTCCAATCTAAAGGCACTTGTAGCTAGTGCTCCAATCGGAATCTGTATTCTAAATGCTGAAACTTTTGTGGCAGAAATGCTCAATGAAAAGTTTTTGGAAATTGCTGGAAAGCCGCGTGAGGCGATTCTCGACAAATGGTATTGGGAACCCTTTGCAGAAGCACGTGCCTATTTTGAACAAGCAATGATAGGCGTGGTTACCTCTGGTGAAGCTTTTTATGCAGATGAGGTAGAACTTATGCTGGTGCGCCATGGGAAAGAAGAATACATCTTTGTGACGTTTATCTATGCACCTGTGTGTGATGAAAATGGCAAAGTGAGCAAATTGGCAGTTTGGGTAGTGGAAAATACCACTCAGGTACGTGAGCGAGAAAAGATTGCCGCACAAAAGCTAATGGCCGAGAAAGAACGCGATCGCTTATACGATTTTTTCAATCAAGCACCAGCGGGGATTTGTGTGCTTGCCGGCGAAGAATTTGTCTACGAACTCGTCAATCCAATTTACCAATCGCTGCTTAAGGGAAGAGAACTGATGGGCAGGCCCATGTTCGATGCACTGCCCGAACTAAAGGGAACTGAAATAGAACGTGTGCTCAACGAAGTGTATCAGACAGGTAATGTGGCAGAGTTTAAGGAAATGCTAATCCCCATTGCCGAATTTGAAGGTGGTCCCTTAGTAGATCGGTACTTCACCTTTACGTATGTACCAAGATTTGACACCATTGATACCGTGGATGGGATATTTGTATTTGCCTACGAAATGACAGCAATTTTGGAGAGTAAATTCAAATCTGAACAAGCGAGCGATAATCTAGAACAGATCATTAACATGTTGCCTGCTTCAGTAGTGGTAATCAGAGGGTATGACCTCATTGTAGAAATGATCAACAATTCTAATCTCGATTACTGGAAAAAAACCAAAGCGGAAGTAATCGGAAAACCATTCTTAGAAATCTTACCCGATCTTGCCGATCAACCTTTTGCTAGTCAGTTGCGCCACGTAATGGCCACAGGGGAGATTTTAGATGTGAAAGAAAGTCCGGTGCTATTTACCATGGCCGATGGATCTGTTCGCGAAACCTTTGTCGACTATACCTATCAACCACTCTCAGATCTGGAGGGGAATAGAACTGGCGTTTTAGTGATGTCATTTGAGATCACCGATCGCGTGCTTTCTCAAAAATTACAAGAAAAATATGCAAAAGAGTTAGCCGAGGCCAATTTACAGTTACATGCAGTAAACGATGAGCTAGCTCGGAGCGAGTCTAGGTTTAAGTACCTTATTCAAGAGGCGCCAGTAGCCATTGGCGTGTTGCAAGGTCGAGAACTAATCGTAGAATCTGCTAATGTCAAGATATTGGAAGTATGGGGTAAAACGGCTGCTATTTTAGGCTTACCGCTGTATAAAGCATTGCCTGAATTAGAAGGACAAGCCTTTCTTTCCATATTAGATGAAGTATATACCTCTGGTGTGCCGTTCACAGCCAATGAAATAAGAGCACTGTTAGAGCACGATGGGGAATTGAAAGAGATCTTTTTTAATGTTGTGTACCAGCCCGTAGTTGATTCTTCAGGATCAACCGCAGATATCTTAGTGGTAGCCGTTGATGTAAGTGAACAGGTGCGCAGTCGTAGACAAGTGGAACACGCTGAGCAAACCCTTCGCCTTGCGCTAGAGGCGGCCAATGTGGGTACCTGGTATATTCATTCAGAAACACGAGAACTCATTGCATCAGATAGACTAAAAGAATTATTCGGGTTTTACCCAGAAGATGAAATGACCCTGCCTCATGCCATTGAAATGATTACTGAAGAGTTTCGTGAAACCGTGAAGCAAGCCATAGAAACGGCCATTACCAAAGGTGGAAACTATGATGTTTCGTACAAGGTGATTGGGTTTAGGGATAAAAAAGTAAGATGGGTGCGGGCATTGGGCAACCTAAAGCTAGATCTTTCTGGAGAGTTTTCTGCCTTTACGGGAGTAGTTATGGATATTACCGATCAGATGGAAGACGAACTTCGCAAAAACGATTTCATTGGAATGGTTAGTCATGAATTAAAAACCCCACTAACGTCTTTAAGTGGTCATTTGCAATTTTTACAGCGTAAAGCGAATAAGGGAAGTACAACTGCAGCAAGTGCTTTTGAGCAACCGCTTAAACAAGTACGGCAAATGACCGAGATGATTGCCGCATTTCTAAATGTATCAAGATTAGATTCAGGAAAGATCCATATTGATAAAACAGCTTTTGATATCTCTGAACTTATTCAAGAAATACAAGCGGAACACTTAGAATATTCAGCATCGCATAGCATCGTACTCAATTTGTGTAATCATATTGTAGTGAATGCCGATAGACCGAAAATAGCGCAAGTAATTAATAACTTGGTGAGCAATGCAGTGAAATATTCTCCCCATGGAACTCAAATTGAGCTCACCTGCGTCGTGCATAACGGGATGGTGAAGGTTGGGGTTTCAGACCAAGGCATAGGCATTAGGGAACAAGATCTGTCACGGCTTTTCGAAAGATATTACAGAGTAGAAAACAACAACAACAATGTTTCTGGCTTTGGAATAGGACTTTACCTCAGCGCCGAAATTATTGAAAGACACCTAGGTAAAATTTGGGCAGAGAGTGAATATGGAAACGGCTCGGCATTTTATTTCGAGTTGCCGGTGTAACCAACCCTTAACACAGGCATTATGGTATTAGCGTAAAAGCGTGCAACTACGAATGGAAGTTGGACTGATTAACGCATTGCCTTTTACCTACATGACGGGTCATGTGTTAATATCAATTTACTTGTTGATAAGAAAATTTGCCCTTCGTTGTAAATAATCTAAACTTCGTAGCTCAAACCAAAAACAAAAAATGGAAGATTTAAATGCCTTAAGCCAAGTGGCTGAGTTTCACAAAACCTTTAAACACCCTATACTAGCGCAAGCAACCATTCCAGCAGAGAGAAGTCAGCTGCGGATTGATTTACTAGCTGAAGAATTAGAAGAGTTAAAAGAGGCGGTTAATCAGGGTAACCTCGTAGAGGTTGCGGATGCCTTGTGTGATTTGCAATATGTATTGGCAGGAGCCGTGTTAGAATTTGGATTAGGTACACAGTTTAAGTCGCTTTTTGATGAAGTGCACCGCTCGAATATGAGTAAAGCCTGCAAAACGGTAGAAGAAGCTAATGAAACCATTGCACATTATAAGACGAATGGCAATGTAGATGCGTATTATAAGGAAGTGGATTCCTTGTTTTTAGTGTACCGCGGTAGTGATCATAAAACGTTGAAATCAATTAATTACTCGCCAGCAGATTTAAAGGGTTTGTTGGTTAATTCGTAATAGATTCTTAAACTTTGCGTCTTCCCGCGTAGGCGGGAACCGTAAAGCTAGAAAGCAATATAGCTCGCATTAATAGATCCTTCGCGGGCTCAGGATGACAGGACAGGGAGCAGAGGATAATAGCATGTCGTCTGATCGTAGACTTTGCTTTTCTATGCTCTTTGTCATTCCGACTTCGTCCCGAAGGACTCCCTTGGAGGAGGAATCTATTAGAAGACTTTGTAATAGATCCTTCGCGGGCTCAGGATGACAGGACAGGGAGCAGAGGATGATAGCGTATCGTCTGATCGTAGACTTTGCTTTTCTATGCTCTTTGTCATTCCGACTTCGTCCCGAAGGGACTCCCTTGGAGGAGGAATCTGTTAGAAGACTTTGTAATAGATCCTTCACAAGCTCAGGGCGATAAAAGGATTATCGAAATTTAACCCAGTTTGTAAACAAAATGTAATTTAAAATGTTACTTTAGCCTATCAGCAACCAAAATTTATGTTAATAGTTAACAATTACGAAGAATTCGAATCTCATTTAGGCAAGGAACTAGGTATCTCTCAATGGCATACCATTACACAACAACAAATCAATTTGTTTTCTGATGCTACGCTAGATCATCAATGGATCCACACCGATCCAGAAAGATCAGCTATTGACAGTCCGTTTAAGAAAACCATCGCACATGGCTATTTAACATTGTCGCTCATCCCATATTTATGGAAACAGATTGCAGATATCCGTAACATTAAAATGGAAATTAATTACGGCATTGAAAGCTTTAAATTCGGTCAGGCCGTAGTGGTAGACAGTGAAGTGCGCTTAAAAGCAAAACTAAAAAGTATTGCGAATTTGCGTGGCATTACCAAAGTTTCCATCGAAGCGGAATTAGAAATTAAAGATCAGCCGAAACCTGCATACACGGGTGCCGTACAATTCCTGTATCACTTTAATCCTTAATTCATTCTTAAAATTTATTGGGTAACTACTGGGTTTTTGGTGGTCGAAAACGTATTGCCTGAAATTTGATTAGCAAAGGGAGCTACATCTTGCATTACGCGAGAGGGGTATCTCTTCGTATCAAATTTTCCGGTCCAATCGGCATTTTTACTATCTCCCACTAAAATACCTGTGTTGGCATTAGAAATTTGATTGTTGGTGAGGGTACAGTTGCTGGCTGCGATATAAAATCCAGTTTCTTCTTTTCCTTTGGCCATGCCGTACATTAAGCGGATGGCGGTTTTAATGTTGTTGATTTTGTTGTTCTTAACGATATGACCAGTCCCATTGATTCGAATACCACCTGTACCTCCTTCAAACACATTGTCGGCAATGATACAGTCGTGACCACCACGCATCACTAATTCCCCATCATTGGCTTCGAAATAGTTCTTTACATAACTGTTACGGCTACTTTTATTGCTAATCACTTCATTCTCCCCATCGCAATGGATAAAGCGATTAGAGCGAACGAGTGTATTTGCTTCTTTTGTACCTAATAAAATTGGGTCTTGACCAATTTGCACACATTCGCCACCGTTGCCATTGGCCCAGCTTACTTTATGTTTAGCGGTAAATACATTGTTTTCGATTAGGGTAAGTTGTGGGCAGCTATCTTTGGTAATCTTCACCTGCACATCTTGATTATCTACATTCGCATTAAACGTACAGCCGTCTACCTGATTGGCTGTGCCATTGCCCGAGATAATGACTAAAGGCATAAATTGACCCTTCACCACATTTGCAGTAAACCTACAATCAGTCAAACGGCAGTTGCTGGTCGTGTTAAACTCTACCAATAGTCCATTTGCGTCCTTTGCTTTGAGTAGGGTACAAGCGTTAAACGTAATGCCGCTTAAGGTGGTAAACGAACCGGTGAATTTAAATAGTGTTTGGTTTACTTCTCCAGAGAACACGACTTTACCGGGTGTTTCGGCCATAATTAGGACTGGCTTTGCTTTTGTTCCTTTGGTAGGGATTTCTAGTGCCCAATTTGTATAATTGCCATTGGCGATGATGATGCGATCTCCAGGAACTATTTTGGGTAAGATTGTTTTAAATTCTTCTTCAGATTTTAGGGTATAGGTGGTAGCCTTACTGGTTTGAGCTAGTAAAAAAAGGACGAAAAGGGATAACGCTAGTTTTTTCATTTGTTTTAAATTGTTTAATGAACTGTTCCTGATAGAAATATTAATTTATTGTTAATATATTTAAGCCTTACTAAAATCAACCAAATTTGACGAACCCTAATCTATTCATGAATTAATGATGTTAAAAACATTAATTAAAGCTTGTATATTCCTTTTATTTCTAGTTCACACGCCTGAATTATATGCGCAGCAAACGGTTGAATTAAGTGATGACTCTAAAGAGCATTTCTTTGTAAATAAAGAAATTGTGTGTTTAGAGGATCCGAGTAGTAAACTTACTATTAATGACGTAAGGAGTGCAGCGTATTCGAATAAATTTATAGCAAATAAGGATTATTATCCAAAAAATTACAATCGCTCATCTGCCTATTGGTATCGGGTTAAAGTTACCTTTACCAAAGACTTAGGTCATGCGGCTATATTTGAGTTTTTTGATCAGATTACCGACCATATTGAATCGTATTTACCAGATGAGTCTGGGAACTATGTAAAAAGTGTAGCAGGCGCAGATTTAACCTTCCCCGAGCGTTCCTATCAACATAAAAACTTTGAGTTTTTAATCAGCGACACTAAAAAAGGAGCGTACTATTATTATTTCAGGGTAAAGTCTAAAGACCAAGTTAACGTGATTATTGTTTTTAGAACGATAGAACGGTTTATAGGCTATGCGCTCTCGGAGTATATTGTATTTGGCTTTTTTTACGGAATGATTGTGATTTTTAGTTTTCACAATCTGTTAATGTTCCTCGCCGTAAGAAGAAGGCAGTACCTCTTTTACATTCTCTATATTTTAAGTGTTGGTTTGTACGAAATGTCAACCGATGGCATTGCATTCCAATATTTGTGGCCAAATCACCCTGTGTGGAATGAATATGCCTATGGGGTAGCACTATTCTTTTTAAGTTCCTTTGGGCTGATTTTCACCAAAGAGCTGCTGCACGTAAAAATTAAGGCACCCAAGGTAAATACGGCTATTAATGTGTTACTGGTTGTTCGTTTCTTATTTTTCTTAACCTGTTTATTCTATAATCCAGATTGGTTTAAGTACAAGTTTTTAGAATTTATTCCTTTAACACTCTGCTTTTCTACGGGTATTTACATCTGGTGGAAGAAGAAATATGGGCCTGCTCGGTTCTTCGTGCTAGGTTATTCTTTTTTGTTTCTGGGCTTTATTATTAAAATCGTACATATTTTAGGCTGGTCTAGGTTTTTTATCGGGAATGTAATTGGCTATTACAGTTTAAGTTTCGGCTTCCTGTTAGAAATGGTTTTCCTATCCTTTGCTATTGGCGATCAGGTACGGATATTAAGGCGTAAAAAGGAGAATGCTCGGAAACAAATTATGAAACAAATGCAAGTGAATGCAGAATTAAAAGATAGCATTAACAGGGATTTGGAAATTAAAGTAGCAGAACGTACACAAGAAGTAGAGCTTAAATCGAAAGAACTACAACAACAAAATGTGACTATTGAACATCAAAATGAGGAGTTACTAGCCATCAATTTAGTATTAGCACAACAAGCGGAAGAAATTTCGCGAATGAATATACTCTTAGAAAAGGATAACATCACCTTAAAAACAAATATAGAAAAGGTAACAGATGCTCGTTTAAATGCAACTGACTTAGATTTTGATGAGTTTAGTTTAAAATACCCAGATCGTGATTCGTGTTATAAATTTTTAGCAGACATGAAATGGGAGCATGGTTATGCCTGTATTAAGTGTAAAAATACAAGTTATTGTAATGGTAAAGTGCCGTTTAATCGGAGATGTACAAAATGTGCGTATGAAGAATCGGTGTTGCATCAAACTATTTTCGAGAATAACCGTATTCCCATTAACAAAGCTTTTTACTTGGTATACTTAATGTACAACCATAAGGGCACTATTTCTTCTCATAAGTTATCAGAAAAGCTAGGGATTAGACAAAGTACCTGTTGGACCTATGCATCTAAGATTAAAAAAGTAATGGATGAGCGGAAAAAAGATCTTAAAGGCGTGGGTAAATCTGGTTGGAGCAAACTCATTTTAGAGAAATAAGTGCTAAAATATCCCTCTCGGCGCTTTAAACAACGATTGTTAATAAAATTTACTACTTTTTTTTAATGCGCACAAAGCGTATCAATCCATAGCCGTATTGTTTAATAATAGCACACTAAATCAGCTAGTTAGCGATTTTTAGTGGTGCGTATCAAGCGTATCAAATTTAATATAACTTATTAAATATCAATGATTTATGACAAATTTTATTTGTAATTCTGAATAGTATTCGTCTATATTTACCTCACCAAATATTTTGGTCATTACTAAAATCAACCAATTGTAAACTGTATGAGGAAAATTCTACTAAAAAGAATTTTGCGGAAAATTTCTATAACACTGCTCTGGTGTTCTATTCTGCAAATTAATGCTTCGACTACTTACGCAAAAAGTAGTACAACAATCAATTATTCAACCTTAAACACTGATTTTCGAGCAAGCACCATGCTTACTATCCATTCATCAGCAAATTTTGCCGATGTATCTGGAGTGGTAAAAGATGCGAGCGGATTGCCGATACCTGGTGTTGGCGTTAAAGTTAAAGGCACGCAAAATGCCATAAGTACCGATGGAGAGGGAAGGTTTACCTTAAGAAATGTAGCGGTGGGTGCGGTATTAGAGTTTACCAGTATTGGCATGAAAACGCAGGAAGTTGTTTACAACGGCCAAGCGAGCATTCTAGTAACCTTACAAGAAGATTCTAAAGGCTTGAACGAAGTTATTGTAACAGCTTATGGCGGAACTCAAAAGAGATCAAGCGTAACTGCTGCTATTTCTCAAATTAGTGCAAGCGAGGTGATGAAATCTCCTACGCCAAATCCAACAAATGCTTTAATTGGTAAGTTGCCAGGTTTAATTGCAGTACAAACAAGCGGTCAGCCAGGTGCAGATGCATCCTTACTTCGAGTGCGTGGTATTTCTACCTTAAATGGAGCAAATGCAGGAGCTATTGTTGTGGTGGATGGGATTGAACGCCCTAGTTTTTCAGATGTAGATCCAAACGAGATTGAAACGGTAACCATTTTGAAAGATGCAGCTTCAACAGCAGTATATGGGTTAAAAGGTGCGAATGGTGTAATTGTAATTACTACTAAGCAAGGTAAAATTGGCAAGCCAAAAATAACCTATACCGGTAACTACGCTGCACAAACCTATACAGGTTTAGCCATTGGCTTACCAGCTTATGAGAATGCATCGTTATTAAACCTATCTTATCGCAATGATGGTAAAGCTGCTCCGTTTACAGATGCAGAAATACAGAAATTTGCTGATAAATCAGATCCAATCGGTTATCCTGATGTACAATGGTTTGATTATTTAACGAAGAAGTATTATTCTCAAACACAACACAATATTCAAATTAATGGGGGTACCAAAATCGCTAAGTATTTTGTATCTGCAGGATATTCTTTCCAAGATGGTATTTTCAAAAAATTCCCATCACCGTATGGTATTAATACGGTACCAAATTACAATAGATACAACTTCCGTTCGAACGTAGATTTAACCTTAAATAAAGATTTTACAGTAGGAATTAAGTTGGGTGGTCGTTTTGCCACACGTTACCAACCTTCTGGTTTATTGTCTTCGTCTGCATTCTCTTACGATACGATTGAAGGGATGATTTCTCGTATTTTGCAAGTGCCAGCCTATGCGTATCCGGTTACCTTGCCAGATGGTAGAATTACAGCAAACCCTAATGTAGGTACCAACATTTGGAATCCATATGCGGTATTAACACGTTTTGGAACACGTAACGACGATACCAACACCATTGAAAGTACATTTAACGCGAACTATAAATTAGATTTCATTACTAAAGGTTTGGCCTTTAAAGGAAACTTTGCGTATGATTCGTATTACCTGAATGTAGAAAGAAGAAATGCAAACTGGGCAGCGTATGTATATAACCCATTGACGGGTACAGCCACCTTATCTACAGATACGAGAAATCGTGATGAGCCTTTAGGCGCCATTCAAGATGGTGGTGTAACTACAGGAACGACTACGACTAACTTACAAGCTGGTTTTACTTACGCAAGAGTGTTTGGTAAACATAATATCAGTGCATTAGCTTTAGGAACGCGTCAATTAGTGAGAGGAGTGGGTACAACCACTTTTCAAGCTCCACCAAGAGCAGCACAAGGTGTAGTTGGAAACGTAGATTATAACTATGATGATCGTTATTTTTTCGGTGCAAGTGCAACCTATAACGGATCTGAAAACTTTGCTGATGGATTGAGATATGGATTTTTCCCAGCATTCTCAGCAGGGTATACCATAACCAACGAGCATTTCTGGAAAAAGAATAATGTGTTAACGTATTTGAAATTTAGAGGAAGTTATGGTTTAGTAGGTAATGATCAAGGTATTGGACGTTTCTTATTCCTTACTTCATATAACCCTACGGGTCCAACAGTTCCATTTGGTAACCCAACATCAATTACCAACTGGCCAACCATTAACCTTCCAGATGCTAACTTAGGTAATGCAGAATTAACCTGGGAAACCGGTACCAAAAGAAACATTGGTATGGAAGCACGTTTATTAAAAGATAGATTGAAATTGACAGTAGATCTTTTTGATGAGACTCGTAAAGATATTTTATTGGATCCATTGAGTGGTTCGGCATTATTTGGTCACGTCTATCCAAAATTAAACAGAGGTGTGGTGTATAATAAAGGATATGAGGTTGAAGTGGATTATCAAGGTAAAATTGGTAATGTAACCTTAGGTATTAACGGACAAGTTGGCTATGCAAAAAACAGAATTGTGGAGAATGATGAACCAGATGGTTTGCCTAAAGCGCAAATTAGAAAAGGAACATCTGTTGGTCAGTTTTTTGGCTATGTAAACGACGGATTTTATCAATCTACTGCTGATATTGCTGCTTCGCCTAAACAACAAGGTTTTAATCCAATACCTGGAGATTTAAAATTCAAAGATTTAGATGGTGATGGTACCATTACTACATTAGATCAGCAAGCGATTGGCTATACCAGCAATCCAGAGTATATCTACAGTTTCACTCCTCGTTTTAGCTACAAGGCATTCAGTTTATCTGTGATGTTCCAGGGAGCAGCGCATGTAAGTTCAAACGTGATTTTAAGTGAGCAGAACAATGGTCAGCAGATGTATGAATTTATGTTAAACTCTTGGACACCAGCAACAGCAGCTACGGCAACTTGGCCAGCATTGCACTCTAGAGGAACAGCATCGTTAAACTACTCGAATAATGATTTTACGCTTCAAAATGCTGCTTATCTTAAGCTTAGAAACGTAGAGATGTCTTACAACTTACCTAAATCTTGGATGGAAACGTTGAAGATAGCGAGTGCACGAGTGTACTTAAATGGTCAGAACTTGTACACATGGACTAAGTTTAAGATGTATGTAGATCCAGAAAATTTAAACGTGGTCAATCAGGCTTTCCCATTGCAAGCCCTTTACCCAAGTTCGAGAGTTTATAATATCGGTTTACAAGTTAATTTCTAAAAATGATGAGAAACTATAAAATATATACAGCAGTTGTTTTAGTAACACTCTGTCTTGTTTCCTGCAAAAAGGATTTCTTGGAAAGAACACCAGGAACTCCGTTAAGCGAGGAAGAAATTTTTGCAGATCCTGCTTTAGCGGCTAAATATGCAGATAATGCCTATAACTATACCATTACTAAATATGTGCGTTTCAACGATCACCGTGGATGTGTAGCACAAGCATCTGATGAAGCAGTTTCTGGAAACTCAGAAGGTACAGTAACGTCATTAAACCGTGGCTTGTACCATGAACATTCTACACAAGCCAGTTTAAATGATATAGGTGATATCTGGAAAAGAATGTATGCAGGAATTGCGATCAACAATAAAGTGCTCGCAAAATTACCTACTATACCACCTGCACCTAATGCAACGGTTTCGGTTTTCGATCCGAAAAGGGTAGAAGGTGAAATGCGTTTTCTTCGTGCAATGTCTTACTTCGAACTCACTAAAAGATTTGGTGGCGTTCCAATTATAGACAAGGTATATGAAGTAAACGATGATATTAATATACCACGTTCATCATTTGATCAGGTTACGGCATTTATTTTAAGTGATTTAGAAATTGCCATTACTAAGCTTGGTGAAGAAGGAACGTATACTGCATCGAATTATGGCCGACCAACTGTTGGTGCCGCTCAAGCTTTAAAAGCTCGTGTTTTATTGTATGCAGCAAGTCCTTTAAATAATCCAACAAGTGATAAAGCAAAATGGAAAGCAGCAGCAGATGCAGCATTGGTGTTAATGGATGGTAGATATGCGTTACAAGCTACTTATGGCGATATCTTAAATGTGCCTAACTCACCAGAGTACATCATGATTAGAATTAAAGGCAATACGCCTTTGTCAGGTGAAATGATGCAGGATTTCTCTATGTCGCCAGGTTCTGGAGGTGCGCAAGGGCAAATGAACCCTACGCAAAACCATGTTGACATGTATGAAATGGCAAATGGTAAAGCCATTACAGATGCAACTTCAGGTTATGATCCAACAAAACCATATGTAGGTAGAGACCCACGTTTTTATAACAACATTATCTATAACGATTTGCCTTGGCAAGGTGGTAAAATAGAAATGTGGTCAACTAATGGTGGTGCACCTTATGGTAAAGACTGGAATCCAGGAAACATTACCTATACCGCAACACGTTACTACTGCAAAAAATACTGGCCAGAAGTTTACAGAACTGTAGGTGGAAGTACAACTTTATTGAACTATATCTATTTCCGCTATGCAGAAGTACTGTTGAATTATGCAGAGGCTCAAAATGAGGCAGCTTATGTAGTTGATGATCCTACGGTGTATAAAGCGTTAGATGATATTCGTAAACGTGGTGGAATTCAATTAGGCGCAAATGGTCATTATGGATTAAAATCTGGAATGACTCAATTAGAGATGCGTGATGCAATTAGACATGAACGTGCTATCGAATTGGCTTTTGAAGATCACCGTTGGTATGATATTATGCGTTGGAAAATCGGTTCTACTACTATTGGCGTGCCAATGAAAGGAATGGATGTGATTAAAAATACAAACGGAACCTTTACCTATACACCGTTTGTGTTAGGCGCTAGTTTCCAAAAAACATGGACTGAAAAACAAAACCTTTACCCGATTCCAAGAACTGAAATCTATAAAAGTAAAGGGGTGCTTACTCAAAACCCAGGTTGGGAAAATTAGTTAATCAATATAACGCTAAAAAAGATTTTATTCAATTATGAAATTATCAAAATCAAAATATATAGTATGCCTTCTATTTTTATGGATGGCAGTACTAAACGTTTACGGGCAAAAGCCTGATGAACAAATCACGGTAAATGGGCGGGTGACCGATCAGGATAAAAAACCTTTACCAGGAGTGTCCATCTCTATACAAGAGGACAAAAAGAATAGAACAGTGAATACAGATGCTAATGGAGCATACACAATTGAAACAACCACGAGTGATGTATTGGTATTCAAAATGATTGGATACGGAACGATCTTGAAGCCGGCAGGTGAAGTAAATGATGGTGTAGTTATGCTGACCAAATCATTAGTAGATGCAGGCGATGATGATTTGGTGTATATTCCATTTGGGGTGAGAAAGAAAAGAGAAGTAACGGCAACTATTAGCACTATTTCTGCGCTTAATTTGCCACAAATACCTTCATCATCATTAACCAATGTATTTACAGGTAGGCTCCCAGGATTATCAATTTATCCAAGTGGTTCGCAACAACCTGGTTATGATGTGTCTAGCTTCTTAATTCGCGGTCGTTCATCATACAATAGTAATCAAGAACCTTTAGTTTTAGTAGATGGAATTGAGCGTAGTTTCGCTGCCATGGATTTAGGTGAGATAGAGAGTGTAAGTGTACTTAAAGATGCTGCAACTTTAGCTTGGTATGGTATGTATGCTGCAAATGGTGTAATTTATGTGAAAACTAGACGCGGAAGTGCAACCTCAACCAAAGTAACTTTTGATGCTCAAGCTGGTTTGCAAGCACCATTACAAATTGCACAACCTTTAGATTCATATACGTACGCTACTTTGTATAATGAAGCATCGCTAAATAGTGGTGGTACAGAAAAATATGATGCAACAGCTTTACAAGCGTATAAAGATGGATCAGATCCCTATAAATATCCAAACAACAATTTTGTTAGAGATTTCACTAAAAATGTAGCACCAACGCAACGTTATGTAGCTACGGTAACTGGTGGTAATGCATTTTTAAAATATTATACTTTATTAAGTGCGTATCAACAAGGTGGTTTTTATAAAGGCGGACACAATGAAACGTATGATGCCAACACTAATTTTAGTAGATATAACTTAAGAACAAATCTTGATTTACACGTAAATAAAAATCTAGATGTTGCCTTAGATATTGGCGGAAGGATTACCAATTTAACATTCCCTAATCAAGGAACTGCAGCGTTTTTAAATGCAGTTTATTCTACACCTCCTAATGCATTCCCAGTACTTAATCCGGATGGATCGTATGGCGGAACGTCAATTTTTCCCGCAGCCAACCCAAAGGCTATGTTAGAAGCAAGAGGTGCAAGTACAGATTTAGTGCGTAACATGATTGCCACTATCAGTGCTAGACAAAAAATGGATGGAATTTTAAAAGGATTAGCTGCTGAAGTATTTTATGCCTATGATATTTCTGGAGCTTACCGTTCTGGTTTTACACAGACTTATGCAACTTTCGAACCTAATGGAACTGGGGGTTATCTTCCTGGATATGGAACAGCATCTAAAGTTGATTATTTAGGAAATTCATTCTCTGGTAACATTAAGAAAAGTGAATTTTGGGCTGGTTTAGATTATGATAGAACGTTTGGAGATCACGATATTAAATTTAGCTCAAGAGTTTCAAGACAAGTGTATTCTGTTTTCGGAAACTTGGATACCAAACGTGAAGGTATCTCAAACCGTTTAACCTATGGCTTTAAACAACGTTATTTTGTTGATTTAACAGCTGGTT
Organism: Pedobacter sp.; assembly: GCF_041662865.1. Classification (GTDB taxonomy): domain Bacteria; phylum Bacteroidota; class Bacteroidia; order Sphingobacteriales; family Sphingobacteriaceae; genus Pedobacter. The sequence continues at coordinate 1,889 of NZ_JBAZRL010000059.1, read as the reverse complement.
ATGCAGGTTCAGAGAACTTTGCCGTAGGGCAACGATTTGGGTTTTTCCCTGCAGCATCTGCAGGATGGATCATCTCTGATGAGGATTTCATGAAAGGCACACGTTCATTCCTTGACTTATTAAAAATTAGAGGCTCGTATGGTTTAGTAGGTAACGACGCCATTGGAAGTGCGAGAAGATTTGCTTTTAATGATTTCTTCTCGAGAAGTACAACAGGTTATACTTTTGGTACGGGCTACACTGGTGTAACAGGTACCGCACAATTAGCATTGGGTAATCCGTACTTAACATGGGAAAAAGCATACAAAACAAGTGTTGGTTTTGATGCGAAACTATTTAAGCAAGCTTTCTCTATCAGTGCTGATTATTTCTATGAAATTAGAAAAGACTTAGCCACAGGTTCTCAATTGCCAAGCACTTTAGGTCAAAGTTTAGTATATGTAAACGAGGGAGAAGCTTCTTACAAAGGATTCGAAACTGGTATCAATTACAACAAAAAATTAGGTAATGTTGACTTGAATATTTTTGGAAATTACACCTATCAAAAAAGTAAAATCTTAAAAATTAACGAGGCAGCTAATTTACCTGCTTATCAAAAAGCAGTTGGCCACCCAATTACAAGCGTAATCAGCCCTGCTGCAACCGCTAATTCGGGTGCTGGTTATATCAGTAGTATGTATAAATCGATGGGAATCTTCCAATCTCAAGCAGAAATAGATGCAGCTCCAAAACAATTATTATCGAAGGATGTAAAACCAGGTGATATTAGATATGTAGATCAAAATGGTGACGGAATTATCAATGGTTTAGATATCGTGAAAACAGATTACAACTTTGTACCTAGTTCTGTTTTTGGACTTGGTGCATCGGTTGCTGTAAAAGGTTTTGATTTAAACTTCCTATTTCAAGGAACAGTAGGTAGCTCGGTTACGATTAATCAATTGGTAAATGCCGGAAACACAAATAATGGTTTCTTAAATCAATTTAGTGTAGATAGATGGACGCCTACTAATACATCAGCTCCTTACCCAAGATTATTAATTGCTGATCGAGGTAACAATACGGCAAACTCTGATTTCTGGATTCGTTCTAGCGATTATGTGAGATTGAAAAACGTAGAGTTAGGGTATTCATTATCTGATCGATTTGTTAAAAAGCTTAAATTATCTCAATTGAGATTTTACGTGAGTGGATTAAACTTACTAACCTTTAGCAAATTGAACGATTTAAATATCGATCCAGAATTACCAGAATCTGGTTTTAACTCCTCATATCCGTACATGAAAATTTATTCATTCGGTGTTAATTTGAAATTTTAATTATGATGAAGATGAAAAAATATATATGCTATATATTCCTTGCGACGATGTTGATCTCGCAGGGTTGTGAAAAAGATAGCTTTCTTCAAGATGGGTCATTTAGTGGTGACAATAACGTTACTGAAGCTCAACTTTGGGCAAACCCAGATTATGCTAGGAACTTTTTAAATAATGTTTATTCTACACTTTCTGATCGCTACAATTTAGATGGAGACGGTGGTATATTAGCATCAGGATCTGATGAAGCTGTAAATTCTAATGCAAACGGCGGAATAAATGTTTTAAATAATGGTACTTGGAGTCCAGTAAGAACATTTGACGATGTGTATGCTAATATGTATACCGGTATCCGTAAAGCCAATATGTTTATTGAAAAAGCGCCAACAAGTCCATTTATTGTATTGGATGAATTGATACCTGCTAACGTTGCAGCAAACCAAACGTACGAATTGCAATTGGCTCGTTTGGTTGGTCAAGCTTATTTCTTAAAAGCATTTTTTGAATTTGAGCTATTGAAACGTTATGGCAGTTTTGTAATTGTAAATAAAACCTTAACTGTTAACGATGAGT
>NZ_JBAZRL010000058.1:0-17392 GCF_041662865.1 Pedobacter sp. | reverse complement strand
GGAGGATGACCAGCTGCCAATATTGACGCTATCTAGAGCGGATGAAAAATCTCCACCATACCCAGCTGAGAATAAACGCTCACAAATCAGACAGGCAACGCCGCAGGAAATATTCGATGGAGGCAGAAATTTTAAATAAGAAAGAAATGGAACAGTTAGCTTTTTTCCCCATATGCGGACAGACCAAGGGTCTTCCGACAGGAGTGCTAGAATACATGCCAAATATATTTGACGCCGAACTGGGCAAACAGCTCATGGAACGCTTCATCGCCGAAACCACTTGGACGCAGAAAGTGGTCAGCATGTACGATAAGCAGGTCATCACCCCGCGCCTATCGGCATGGTATGCAGATGCGGAAAGCTATGATTATACATCTTTAAGAAAATCTGCGCCCAACCTTTGGACTCCGGAACTGCTAATGATCAAGGATATTGTGGAGCCAATGGCTGGCGTAAAATTCAATAGCGTACTGCTGAACTACTATCGCGACGGAAACGATTCTGTAGCCTGGCATAGCGATAATGAAAGGGCACTAGGCACGCATCCGACCATTGCTTCGGTTACCTTTGGACAGGTGCGCTCGTTTGATATCAGAAACAAGACCGACCATAGCGAAAAATATTCGGTCAGGCTAGAGCATGGTTCACTACTACTAATGAAAGGAGACCTGCAAGCAAAATGGGACCACCGGATTGCAAAATCAATCAAGCCAATGAGACCAAGGCTTAACCTCACCTTCCGAGTGGTAATATAATAATCGTTTTACTACTAAATACCCTGGCACAACACCACCCCATCCCCAATGTGATTGTCTAGAATAGCGTTTGCATTGCTTTAAATTTGGGCAATAGAACGACGGATATGTTGAAGCCAGAATTAAAAAAAAGAACGCTTACACCAGAAAAGGCAGTTGAGATTTTAGCCGAACACGGGACCAAGGTTACCTTGGAAGAAGCTGAAATAATGTTGGATTTTATCTATGAATTTGCTAAATTAGCAATCAGTCTACGGGTCAAAGAGCTTTGACAGCCAGTCCATTTTTTGCCCATTTTACTTAAATTTTCTTGTAATGAAAACTGCAGATCTTTACATCAGGGTGAGTACTGATGAACAGGCCGACAAGGGGTATTCGCAAAGGGCACAGCTGGACGTGCTGACCAGGTACTGCGAGATCCACGGCATCACCATTCGCGAAACTGTATTTGAAGACTATTCGGCCAAAACCTTCGAAAGGCCAGAATGGCGGAAGCTTCTGGCTAGGCTCAAAAAACAAAAGGGAAAGTCCGATTTGGTTCTTTTCACCAAGTGGGACAGATTTAGCCGGAACACATCCGATGCCTACCAGATGATCAGTGTACTGTTCGGCCTTGGCGTCAGTCCGATTGCAATCGAGCAGCCACTTGACATGAGCGTTCCAGAAAATAAAATGATGCTGGCCGTTTACCTTACCCAGCCAGAGATTGAGAACGACCGCCGTGCAATCAATGTCAAACATGGTATGAGACAGGCGAAAAAAGAAGGACGATGGATGGGGATTGCTCCTCCCGGCTACATGAACAGGATCAGCAGCAATGGTATAAAATATATTGCAATTGATGAAGAGCAGCACAAGGCAGTGCAGTTTGCATTTGAGGAAATGGCCCGCAAAATCTATACTACAGCCGAAGTGTACAGGATGGCAAGGGAAAAAGGACTCAAGTGCACTAGGTCATATTTTTGGGTGCTGCTGAGAAACGTGGCGTACATGGGCAAGATTCTGATACCCGCCTATAAAAACGAGGGCCCATACCTAGTACGGGGACAGCACGATGCCATAATCGATGAAGCGCTGTTTTACAGGGTGCAGGATATCTTAGATGGCAAAAAGATTCGTATCGAACCACAGGGAACTCAGAAAGAAGTAGAAAATGAACTTATTTTAAGGGGCTTTTTGATCTGCCCAATTTGCGCCAAAATAGCCACTGGTAGCGCTTCAAAGGGGCGATACAAATATTACTGGTACTACCATTGTGTAAACGGATGCAGTTGGAGAGTAAAGGCTCCTGAAGTAAACAACTTATTTTTGGAGGAAGTAAAAAAATATGTACCTAAAAAAGGATTAGAGGAACTTTTTGCAATTTCAGCTGCCGACTATTTTCAAGATGGAAACAAACAGGATCTAACTCAAAAACGCAATCTCATCACTCAGATTACCGAGCAGAATAATAGGATTATCAAGGCCAGGGAGCTATTGCTGAACAGCGATATTGAACCCGAAGACTACAGAAAAATGAAGCAGACTGCTGAAGATAATATCATCCGGCTAGAGGCTCAGCTCGCCGAAAATGTGGGAAAAAATAGCGAGTATTCCAGTGTAAGCGGAATAATTAGTGGAACAGTGGAAATCCTTAAAAATCTGTATCTATTGTACGTAGAAGCGGATATTGCCTTGAAACGAAAAATAATTGGTTCGATATTCCCTGAAAAAATGGTTTTTGAAAATCATGCATTTCGAACCACTAGACTGAATGAAGCGATACGCCTTATCTATAAGATTAACAGCAAGTTACGAGGGCATAAAAACGAAAAAAGGACGGTTTCCCGTCCTGAGTCCTTAAAAGTACCCCCAATAGGATTCGAACCTATGACCTACGGTTTAGAAAACCGGTGCTCTATCCAGCTGAGCTATGGAGGCATCTCCAAACAGAAACAATGAACACCGTTTTTGTCTGATGCTGCAAAGATATAATTTTGAACGTATAATTTTAATAAATTTTAAAATTATCAGTTGTTAATTAGCAATAAACATCGTTTTGCTATGATTTATAACCAATTACGGTGTTAGGTGCTAGGTACATTTCGGTGTTGCCACACAAAATTTGGCTACAATTCTCTTATCCAAATGTTGCGGAAGCTGATTGGTTCGCTTTTATCTCCATGTGCTTGTAATTTAATTGGGCATGCACCATGCGCTTTAGCATAGCTTGCTTTACCAATGTATTGTGTTGGCCCTTTTAATTCGAAGTTGTTTTGTATCAATACACCGTTAAATAAAACAGTTACTCTTGCTGGGCTTTTTAAACTTCCGTCTTCGTTAAATACAGGCGCTGTCCATAGCACATCGTAGCTTTGCCACTCTCCTGGTTTGCGATTTGCATTGACTAGTGGTGTAGTTTGTTTATAGATACTACCCGCTTGTCCGTTGGTATAGGTTTTATTGGTGTATGAATCTAAAATCTGTAATTCATAGCCTAAATCACCACCTCCAGTAGAGGCTAAGAATAAACCACTATTTCCTCTAGCTTGTCCTTCGCCAGTAATGTTAGCGGGAATTTGCCATTCGATATGTAATTGATAGTTGGTGAATTTTCTTTTGGTTTCAATATTGCCTGTGCTCTTATCTACTGTTACGGCGCCATCCTTTACAATCCATTTGGCTGGGCCATTATCCTTCACACTTACCCATTCGTTTAAATCTTTTCCATTAAAGAGGATAATTGCATCAGAAGGTGCATTGCTATTTGTTGCTCCAGGTGTAACTACGGCTGGAACTGGCGTATAAAATTCTGTATCTTCTGGTTTATTTTGTGCTTGAACTGCAAAAAATGGACTGCTAGCTAAAGCTAGTGTAGCGATGATCAAATACTGTTTCATTGTTTATAAATTTTTATACTAAACTAACTAATTATTCATTTATAGCCTAAAAATATTGACGTATTCCTACAAAAAAAGCCTGTAAGTTTATACTCACAGGCTTCTATTTTATTTTCGGATCAACTAATAATTCCCTGTTACACCTATTTCTAAGCCACGCAATTCTGCTAAGCCACGTAAACGGCCAATTGCTGAATAGCCTGGGTTTGTTATTTTGTTTAAATCATCTAGCATTTGGTGACCATGATCTGGTCTGAAAGGGATTGGTTCTGCTCTTTTACTATTTTCGGCAGTCACTACTTTCATCACTTCGTACATGTTTACATCGCCGCCTAAATGATCTGCTTCGTAGAAATTACCTTCTTCATCTTTAGTTACATTACGCAAGTGTAAGAAGTAAACACGTTCTTTTATGGCTTCAAAAATATCGACTAGCTTATTATCCATACCTGCGCCTAATGAGCCTGTACAATAACAAATACCATTAAAAGGCTGATCTACGCTTTTTAGAATATAGGTTAAGTCTTCTTTTGTACTCGCAATACGCGGTAAACCTAAAATTGGATACGGTGGATCATCTGGGTGGATGGTCATTTTGATCCCATTTTGTGTACAGGTTTCGGCAATGCCTGATAAAAACCACGTGAGGTTTTCTTTTAAGCCTGCCGTACCAATTGCGGTGTATTCATCAATTGCCGTACGCAGGGCTTCAATTTCTATTTCCTTTTCGTTAGGAATGCCCATTAACACGTTGATACGCAATTCATCCAGCTCTGCTGCACTCATTGTTGCATATTTAGCTTTTGCTTTTGCGAGGATATTCGCTTGGTAATCTGCAGCTGCTCCTTCCCTTTTGAAAATGTATAAATCGAAAATGGCTAGGTCTGTCCAGTTGAAGTATAAGGCTTTTGAGCCATCTGTCATGGTTAAATCTAATTGCGTACGCGTCCAATCTAACACGGGCATAAAATTATAGCAAACCGTTTTTATACCGCATTCGGCAAGGTTTTTTAGCGATGTATTGTAGTTCTCAAGGTATTTACCATCATCTGATCTGCGGGTTTTAATCGCTTCGTGAACAGGTACACTTTCTACTACCGACCAGGTTAAACCAGCTGCTTCTATGATGGCTTTTCTTTCTTTAATATCTGCTAAAGGCCATACTTCGCCATGCGGAATATGATGTAAAGCGGTTACAATTCCGGTTGCACCTGCTTGTTTAACGTCTTGTAGGCTTACCGGATCTGATGGACCGTACCAGCGCCATGTTTGTAGTAGTTTATGGTTTTTTGTGCTCATTTTGTTTATAATGGATGACCAATATTAAGAAATAAAAGAATTTGATCTACTGGAAATCCTAAAAATAGTTACGGAAACGTTAGCGTAAATTTAATGGTTCATTAGCAATTGTTCATTAGTAAACTAGTGCGAGTGAACCAATGAACAATTGAACTAATGAACCAACCTATTTCAATTCGAAAGTTGTTTCTAGTTTAATTGCATCGGAAGAGCCCCCTACCATTACTTTAAAATCTCCAGGCTCAGTAATCCAACCTGCTTTTTCTTTAAAGAATGCTAATTTCTCAGGCGTTAATTCGAACGTGATTGTTTTAGCTTCTCCTGGATTTAGTTTTACTTTAGCAAAGTCCTTTAACTCTTTAACTGGTCGCACTACTGATGCAAATTTATCTTGCATGTACAATTGAGCTACTTCTTCGCCTGCAACTTTACCGCTATTGGTTAAGGTGAAACTTACTTTAACTGCTTGTCCTTTTTGGAGAGCTGCTTTATCTAGTTTTAAATCGCTGTAGGTAAAGTTAGTATAGCTTAATCCATAACCAAATGCATATTTAGGGTCATTTGGCGAATCGATATAGGCAGATTTGTAGGTAATATCTTTAGGTTTTGTAACCGGGCGACCTGTATTGTAATGGTTATAGTAAATTGGAATTTGTCCAACGTTTCTAGGGAAAGTAATAGGTAATTTACCAGAAGGATTGTAATCTCCACTTAACACATCGGTGATGGCATTACCTCCTTCATCTCCTAAAAACCAAGCATATACAATCGCATCTGCTTTATCAGCTATGCTGTTAAAAATTAAAGGTCTACCCGCCATAATGACAACAATTACAGGTTTTCCAGTCGCTTTTACTGCATTAAATAATTCCTCTTGACGACCAGGTAAGCTGATATCTGTTCGTGATTTAGATTCACCACTCATATCCCACGTTTCACCTAAAACCATAATTACGGCGTCTGCATTTTTAGCGTTCGCTATGGCAGCACTTAAACCTGCTCTACTGGTATCTGTTACAGCAGTTCCTTGTGTGTAGGTGAATTGAGTTGAGTTACCAAATTTGGCTTGTAAACCTTCGTAAACACTGGTAATATTCGCCGTATCGGCATTTACCACCCAACTACCTGCTTGATCACGCTTAGCCTTTACCAGTGGTCCAATTAGGGCAATGTTTTTAAAGCTCTTTTGCAATGGCAGGATATTACCTTCGTTTTTTAACAATACAATTGATTTCTTGGCTGCTGATCTTGCAATTTCTTTGTGCTTAGGGTCATTCATTACTTTAGCTTCTCTTTTTTCATCAGAGAATTTGTATGGATTATCAAACAAACCTAATTCGAATTTTTTATATAAGATGCGTCTTACTGCATCATCAACAAACTTAATGTCTACTTTACCGCTCTTCACTAAATTTTCTAACTCCTTTTTGTAGACTTCGCTTTCCATATCCATGTCACTGCCTGCTAAAATTGCTTTTTCGGCTGCTTCATTTCCATTCTTAGCAAATCCCCAAGGCACCATTTCCCGCATCGAACCCCAATCGCTTACCACAAAACCTTTGTAGCCCCACTGTCCTTTTAAAATATCACGTTGTAAATAAGAGTTAGCCGTTGCAGGAATACCATTTAATGTGTTAAAAGAATTCATGAATGTAGCCACTTTAGCATCAGCAGCTGCCTTAAATGGTGGTAAATAGATCTCGTTTAATTGCTGCTCACTCATATCAACAGGATTGTAGTCTCTGCCAGCGATTGCGGCGCCATAGGCTGCAAAATGTTTTGCACAGGCCATAATTGCATCAACTCCACCTAGTTTGTCGCCCTGAAAGCCTAAAACACGTGCTCTAGCAATTGCAGAACCTAAGTAAGTATCTTCTCCAGCACCTTCCATCACTCTACCCCAACGCGGATCGCGAGCAATATCAACCATAGGTGCAAATGTCCAGTGGATGCCAGACGCTGCAGCTTCTTCAGCAGCAACATGTGCAGTTTCACGTATTGCCGCCATATCCCATGAAGCAGATTCGGCTAAAGGGATTGGAAATACAGTTTTATAGCCATGAATAACATCTAAACTAAATAGCAATGGTATTTTTAAGCGAGATTGTAAAGCGATGGCTTGTATTTCTCGGGTATCTTTTACGCCTTTAACATTTAACATAGAACCTACCATACCCGATTTGATATCGTTTAGTAGGTAATTTTTTCTATCGCTAGTTGGTCCTGTTACTTCTTTACCAGAATATTGATTTAGCTGACCTACTTTCTCTTTTAAAGTCATCAATTTGAGTACTGAATCTACACGTTGGTCGATAGATTTCTTTTGTGCGTTTAGTTTAGGAGTAAATCCGATTAAAAGTAGTAGGATTAAGCTTGAAATTTTATTCATTTTTATGTTATATTATATTCTTTTATGCTTTGCTAAAATAGCTGTATAGTTGGTGTAAACGGATTTTACAACCCCATCAAAAACACAACAGTTGTTATTTATTTTACACCATCTAATATGGCTTGGTATGCAGCTTTACGTTGGTAACTGGCATCAAAAGGCAAGGGCCAGTCTGGTCTGCTGTACTCTGTTGGGATCCAACTATCAGCATCTGTAACATTCCAAGTGGTTATGCCGTATTGTTGTGCTTTTGGAATAGCGTAATACGCTTTTACTATTGATTTATACTTGGCCGCATGCTGTTCTGCCAAAGTTGCAGTATAGGTTAACGCTTGGTTATTATCTGGATTTAAGGCTATATCTAATTCAGAAATATGAACCATTAAACCGGTGGCTGCAGCTGTAGTAATAGCTGAGGTAATATTTGCATCTGACTGATTATAACGTGTATGCATCTGTAATCCTATGCCATGAATAGGAATCCCTCTAGACTTTAAATTGTTGACCAAATTTAATATGGCAGTCCGTTTTGCGGTACTATATTCTTGTCCGTAATCGTTGTAAAAGAGTAAGGCATTAGGATCTGCCTGATGCGCATATTCAAAGGCACGAGCAATATAATCTGTTCCTAATTTTTGTACCCAGATACTGTTTCGATAGGTGCCATCGTCTTCAAAGGCTTCGTTCACTACATCCCAAGAAGCTATTTTCCCTTTAAATTGTCCAACTACAGTTTGGATATGTGTTTTTAATAGATTTTCCCAATCTGCGGTGGTCCCTTGAAAATTGGTAACCCACGCAGGCAATGACTTATACCAGTTTAAAGTATGGCCATGTATCCGCTTTCCGTTGGCTAAGGCTAGGTTTACAATGTTAGTTGCATCGGTAAAATCATAATGTCCCTCTAAAGGATGAACAGTAGCAAACTTTAATGCATTTTCTGTGGTAAGGCTACTAAATTCTTTAATTACCAATGCTTTATACGCTGGGTTGTTTTCTAGCAGTCGTGCATTAACTGAGGCACCAAATTTAAAAGGCATGTCTTTTAGTGTGGTATTTACAGGATTTACAACTATAGGTGTAACTATTGGCGCAATACTGGTTTGTTTGCTTTTTGAACAACTCGATACGGAAAGCAATACGGCTACTAGAACTAGGTTTAAATATCTCATGGAATTGATTTTAGATTGGTTATTTCTTTTTTTGATCAAAGAAATCTGCCAATTGATACATCTGGAAGTTTAATGCTTTCATCTTTTCTAGTAAGGGTTGATAGGCTTGGTAATTATTATCAATTACACCTTTATTTGCGTTGGTATTGGATGGCTCCGCTCCTTTTTGTAAAGGGTCATTATCCATGTATTTAAACCAATGCCAACCGATACAATTTTTAGATTCAAGTAAACCTAAAGTAAAGTTCTGATAGAATAACCCTCTATCTGCTTGCGTTTTAACAACCCAACCAGCTCCTGCTGTATTCCCTAATTCTGAGTCATCTCCCTTTACATACCATTCGGTAATGATGAAAGGTTTACCAGACCATGCTGTCCAATTGGCCATTAAAGCTTGATCCGGAGTCCAAGCATTATAATAGTTCATTGAAATGGCATCTAAGTACTTGCCGGCCGATTTCCATAGCTCCGCAATAAAGCCTTGTTGCCCATGAAATCTACACCCTAAATACATGTGGTTTGGATCGTATTTTTTAATTGCTTTTGAAACGATAGAAAAATACTTGTCGGCCACTATAGATAAAAACTCACGACGATCTCCCTCGGTAATTTTATCTGCTGTTACTCCTCTATCATCAATAAACTTTTTAGCCACTACATAACCTGGATCTTGCTGATCTTTTAAAGTGAGATACCCATCTAAATTTTTGATACCTAAAGGCATCTCATTATCAGAGAAGTAGCCGAACAGGTTGGTATCCTTTTGATTAGCGACCAATTTCTTTGCAGCTTCATCGCAAAAGGTTTCAAATGCAGGATCAAATACAAAAATCACATTGTTAGGATAACCCTTATGTCCAGGAACAACATAGGTACCTCCTCTCTTATCGCCATAGGCACTCATAAAATCTAGATTGATCGTATATGCCAATGGTTTGGTTTGTTGTAATGGAGAACCCTGAATTGCCTTCGTATTAGACCATGCGCCCGTACCATTAAACCCGTTATCAATTAAAAAGTCCTGTGTTTTTGTCATCCACTGACTTTCGTTACCGTATAATTTACCAAAAGCTTCCTTGTTTCGGTCTGACGAACCCATGCTTACTGCATTCAATGCATTATGAATAAACAAATGTCCTTGAGGATCAATTGCCCACCAACGACCAGCTATCTTTTTTGTATAATAAAAGCCGGTAGCCTGCTCTTTTCTATCCATCCTTCCGCCATATTTATCTGTTCTAATCGACTTAGATTTAAATTTAGATAAGCTAGCTAATGATCTAGTAGAAAAAGGTTTATATGCGGTAAACGAAGCTTTATCGCTTGAATTGTTTAATACCTTTCTTACGTCAACTTTTTGATTGAAGTCTAAACTATCTTGTGCTGCAACAGAATAACTAAGTGCAGTAATAATTCCTAATGAAATACCTATAATCTTTCTCATTTTTTAAATCCTTTAGTTCTCAACAAAGCTTCTAAATAATAGTAATCAGCGTAATTTATAGGCACATCAATTTCAGATTTAGCAGGGCGATGACCTGTACTGTGTTCTAAGATAAAACCATAATTTGCACCAGGTTTGCTCGTATATTTTGAGCTTAAAGAAGACAAAATCTTATCAGCAGCTGCCTTATATTTTTTACTTTCATTGCTGTATGTCGCTAATTCGTATAAAGCAGAAGCGGTTATCGCGGCAGCTGAGGCATCTCTCGAAACATTTGGAATTTGTGGGTCGTTATAATCCCAATACGGAATACCATCTTCTGGTGTAATTTTACTACTTAAAATAAAATTAGCAATGCCGTTTGCTTGCGCTAAATAGGCTGGATTATTAGTATAACGGTAACATAGCGTATAACCATACAATGCCCAAGCTTGACCCCTAGCCCACGCTGACTCATTCGAATACCCTTGTGCGGTTAGCTTATTGCGAACGTTACCAGATACAGTATCGTAATCAACTACATGCCAAGAGCTAAAATCTGGTCTGAAATGGTTTTTCATGGTGGTATTGGCATGAGAAACCGCGATTTTATAGAATGATGAATCCCCTGTGAACTTGGTCGCTTCAAACAACAACTCTAAATTCATCATGTTATCAATAATAACTGGGTATTTCCATTTATCGCCATTGTGATCCCAGGATTTAATTACGCCCGCTTTAGCATTAAATCGAGTAGATAACGATTTAGCTGCTTGGATGATTACAGCTTTATAAGCGGTATCTTTTGTAAGTTTATAGCCATTACCAAAGGGACAATAAATCATGAAACCTAAATCGTGTGTGCCTTTATTAAATTGCTCTTTTTTAATATCTTGTGTATATTTCTTAGCTAAATCAAGCCACTTTTTATCTTTAGTATACGCATAGAAATACCACAATTCTGCTGGGAAAAATCCACTGGTCCAATCTCTAGAATTAACCATTTTAAATTGTCCGTTTTCTACTGTTCTTGGTGAGACCAAGGTAGGTTTAACTAATCTAGCAGAATCTACATTTTTTACTAGTACATCTGTTTGTTTTGCAGCTGCTGCAAATGACTTTGCAACGTCAACTTTTTGAGCTTTACAAGCCCCAAAACCTAACACTAACCCTACAATTAAATTAATTTTCAATTTCATACTCTATGTTTTTGTTTTCAATCTTATTGTGTTTTACATCCAAATTAATGAGTGCCTAATTGGTAAATTTCGAATCACTTCTTCGTTTGTCGGTTTTAAATCCAATTTCTTCCAGGTGTTAAACCAACTTTGATTTTGATATGCATGCGCACCAAACACTAAAAAGGGTTGTGCAACTGGCCAATTATCCCAAAACATAACATCTGGTTTTAACGTCCATTTACTTTTATCGGCAACAAACGGATATAAATAGTTTATTCCTTTTTGGATTGATTTCCCATCTGTGGTTTCAAACTTCCATAGGTCATCTTTCGGGGTTGATAGGATTTGGCAAATCATGGTAAAGGCGTCCAAATTAAATATAGAATATCCATAAGCTTTGGTGCGTGCTAACTCTAATGGAAAACTACCGTCAGTTGCCATTTGATTGGGCAATAAAATAGTTTTATACCGCACTCGTAATGAATCTAACATGGGTTGATCATTGCACAATTTAGCAAATGACGCAACTTGCATTACCCAACACGCACTATGGTTATTTTTTGATGTCTTCTCAGCTACTCCATTTTTACTGGTATTTAACCACAAGATATAATCGGCGAACCATTTTTTAATGGTGGTTAAGCTTTGTTTATCAAACGATTTTGCATTTTCCATGACCAGAATACCTTGCGCTACTTCCATAAAATGGATGGTATCGATAATGCCCCAACTTCTACCAGTTGATGAACCCTTAACGGCCTGTGCAAATGATAAATTCGGATTCATCAGGGTTTCTGAATTAACAAACCAAGCCTTTAAATGTACGACAGCTTGTTTTACATACTTTTCATCGTGTGTAAGCTCATAAGCTGACGCCAAAGCTCCGATGATAGTACTAAACCTAATCATCGCTTTGCGGTGTGCTACAAAGTTATTAGGATTGGTTTCTCCGTCACGATTAATGTATGGTCCATCTGGATTGAAAGGATTAGGCCAAAAGTAATCTGCTTCTGAAAAGAAATCATGTTTTCCCCCTGCACTCCTTGTCGAACTTTCTGCTGTAATGGTAATTGGACTTTGTTTCATTGCCCAATCAGCCTCTGCTAAAATTTGTTGTTTTAACACAGCTATGGTTTGTTGTTTAATGTTTCCTTGCGCAAAGCAAGAAAATATACATAAACAGCATGCAAAGCTTAAACTTATTCTTTTCATTTTATTGATTTAAAAACACCGTTGGTAATCCTTTAGATTGAACTGAGATCACACTTTTGGCATTATTCGTTTTTAGTTTTATAATCGCTCTACCGTTGTACAATTGCACTTTTGCAGAACCTGTTGAAGTTCCTTGATCTCTAATCAACTCCCCATCTCCTACTAAACCGAATGAAACTAAGTTAATCGCATCTAAGCACAATACATTTTTAGCATCAAATACTTTCACCTCGATAGTTGCAATTCCATCCTTTTCATCAATTTTTTGCAGGGTCATTTTAGCAGGTTTATCCCACTTCTCAGTTTGGTATTCTTGTGTAATTTCATCAGTAACTACAACTTTGCCTTTCTTCGCAACCACTTTAAACGTATATGTCCCTTTATTCATTGGAACTTGCCAACGTAAACCTGCCGCAGGGAAATTCTGGCTATCTCTTTTTCTTACACCAAAGCTTTTTCCATTCACAAACAGTTCGGCTTCATCGCAATTAGAGTACACTTTAACCATTTTTTCCTCTCCCGGTTCTCCCCAACGAATTGGCCACGTATGTCCATACAAATGAACCATTGGCGTAGTTGTCCAATAGGATTGAAAAATATAGAATGCTTCCTTTTTAGTGAAATCTCTCTCAATTACACCTTTTTGATTGACATAAGGAACTGGATTTTCTGGTCTAATTGGTGTAGAAAAATCTTTAAATGGCCAATACGCCGTACCACTTAACCAAGGCATGGTTTCTTGCTCTTTTAAATGCCAATCGATTAGGTTTGCGATATAACTTTCGCTCCAATCGCCATCTTTACTAACCCTAGCTGCACCGCCATATAACGAAGCATCTCCGGCTCTTTCATCGGCACCGCCACCTTTTTTAATTTTACTTAGTGCATTATCTGGGTTTTCAGAATGTCTTCGAGCATGGCTATCGCCGCCCCATTCTACGTGTAAAAATCGATCTGATTTATTAAATTCCTCTAAAGAAACATCTTTGTATTCTGTGTAATATCCACGGTACCAACCTGCCCAAATAGATGGAGAATAAACGTCTACAATGTCTCTACAGAAATCACATCTTCTTATTGCTGTGCTTCTTGACGGATCTAACTGATGTGAAAGTTGATTTAATTCTTTCATAAAAGTTCTAATCTTTTCTTGATCAAATTCTGTAAAATCTCCTGGCCAATCGTTTTCGTTTCCTAGACCCCAAATAATAATTGATGGATGATTGTAATGCTGCTCAATCATATTCGTCAGCATTCTTTTGGCTTGTGCCTGATAGATTGGTCCGCCCAGACCGCCTCTACACCATGGAATTTCTTCCCACACCAAAATCCCTAGACTATCACAAAGGTTAAGCACAATTCTAGATTGCTGATAATGGCCTAAGCGGATGAAATTTACACCCATTTCCTTCATCAATTTTATTTCGGTAGTGATCATCTCCTCTGTCATGGCAGCACCTACACCTGCATGGTCTTCATGTCTATGCGTTCCACGCAATAACAATCGTTTACCATTCAGCATAAAAGGGCCTTTTTTAACAAACTCAAACTTTCTGAAGCCTACTTTTTGTATACTAGTAGATTTTTGACCACCAGCAAGGATATCTAATTGAACGGTATATTGTTGAGGCACGTCAGGCGCCCATAGTTTTGGCGCTCTTAGGCTCCAGTCCCACAGCAATGAATCCCCTTTAAATGTGGTAATGTCTTTAGTGAAATCTGCAATTCTTATCCCGTTTGGATCAGTTACGTAAATTTTTACTTGTGCATTTTTTACTTGATTAGGATTACTTAAACGAGCGGTTACAGCTAATTTCCCATAACCACCAACATCACTTATGGATGCCTTTGCGAATAGTTTATCAACCGAAAGTTGAGGGGTATATATCAAATTTAGGTACCGATAAATCCCTCCGTACACGTTAAAATCTGATAGATTTGAAGGGATCATTTCTAAATCTCTAGAGTTATCGCAACGAATAACCACAGGGATTTTACCTTTAAACTGCGTTTTAAAAACCTCAGTCTTTTTAAATTTAGCAACGGCTTCAGTAATATCAGCAGTCCACTCATCGTAACCACCAACATGTTCTGCAACTTTGATATTGTAGATATAAACTGCCGTTTTCTGCCCTGCACCTTCAAAATGCAATATTGTTCTACCATTTTCATATGGATTTTCAACATCAATACTTGTCCGATACCAACCTGGACCTTGGTAATAATTCACATCGGGATCTACTGCATCTGTCGCATTAAAACAATGAGGCAAACTTACTTTTTGCCAAAATGGAAGTTCTTCAGGATTACCTGCTTTAACAGGCCTCACGGCTTCCCAAACCCCACCTAAATCTTGTTTTACGAATTCCCAATTGTTAATTAATCGTTTTGAGGTTTGCGCCTGCAGTACAAAGCCTACACTCAAAAAAAACAATACAATAACACTTACTTTTTTCAACATAATTTAACTTTTTTGTAGTACAAATTCTTTCTTATCTGATGAAGTAAATTTATTTGAAACTCTTTGTAATCTGGTCAAGCAAATAACCCTTTTTATCTGAATTATATTCCCAGAACATGACACCACCTAATTTATTTTTAAGCACATAATCGCATTTATTCGCTACCGACCACTCATTATCATACGAAATATATTGTTTTGTTGTTGGGTTAAATAGAAAAGGTGCTTTTGCATCTTCATCTTTGTATTCGATAAATCCTTTTTTATTTATTAAGCTATCTTTTAAAAAAGTATATCCATTGCCATAGCTATTGGCAGATGAAAGGATGGTATCTCCCAAACCTTTTTGTGCATTAGAATTTAACTTCAAGTTCCTTCCATAAAACGCAATACCTAATACAATTTTTGAGGAAGGTACGCCCGCATTGATATAAGCCTGAATTGCTTTATCAGCGGAATTATCAGTTAAATAAGGCTTAGAATTATATAGATTTGTATGATGACCAGCTTGTTTCGAGGAATAATAATCATAGGTCATTAGATTAATATAATCTAAATATTTTTGCGCTTTCCCCATTTCAGTATTTGTTAAAAAATAAGGGAATCCACCAGTTGCAGTGGTTAGTAATTTCTTTTTACCAGTTTCCTTTTCCAATACATCTAATTCTTTTCTAATTGCTTCAAACATTAAAGTGAAATTTTCTTTGTCTTCTGGTCGATATACGTTTCCTTCTTCACCTTGCATACCTGGATATTCCCAATCTATATCTACACCATCTAAATTGTATTTACGAATGATATCAACTGCACTTTTCGCAAAACGTTTTCTTAAAGAATCAGTTAATACTGCATTTGAGAAATTCTCACTCCACGACCAACCTCCTATTGAGATTAACAATTGAAGATTTGGATTTTTAAGCTTTAAGGTATTCAATCTTTTAAAGTTTTCAGCATCTCTTTTTTCGTCATCTAAATACGCTTGATTGTTTTTCACATTCACAAACGCATAATTAATATGTGTGAGTTTTTCTGCTGCAATTTCATCAGTATTAATTAAACCGCTATAGCCGGTTACATACCCAATTACTACTGGCTTTTTATCAGCACTTTTCATAGCAGAAAGTACCGCCACAATTAACAGTAAAAGAAAAATCCAGTTTATCTTATTATTTATAAATGCTACCATATTTATACTTTTAAACGAATTCTTTTTTTCTCCATAAACGCCACAATTCTTATCACTAAAAAGGCAATGAATAAGGACCTTAAAATTCCACCGATACCATAATTAAAATAATGAGGGTAATTAAAATCTATCAAACTAAATAATGAATATAAAATATAGGGAATTAAATAACAGGTTAATGTGCTAGTCCCAGCTGGCTTAATTAAACTAAACCAGTTTTTCTTGTCTTTAATATCTATTACGTACACTAGCAGCTCGAATACTAATATGGTTATACCCATACAGATAAAAACCCATGCAGGTGTGGAGTAAATTTTTGAAATGCCACCTGCATAAGGACGAATCATAAAACCGAATAAAATGGCTAAAATACCTGAAGCAGCTAAGGCAGCCCACAACGTTTTGTCTTTGCCTTTGCTAATTAAAACGGTATAGAGTGTAGAAATTACAGCGCCCCCTAGCATTAATGTAATGGACGATGCATCGCCAATCATCCATAAATCTACATGGAGTAAATCCATATGGCTAGTAACATTAATTAGCGCAAATAAGATAAATGAAGGTAGTAAAACAACCATTTTTCCTTTGGTTATTAAATAAACTACCGCTGCAAATAAGTAAGCCCAGCCAATAATTCCTAAAATACCCCACCATTCTGGCTCTAAACCTTTGGGATGTTCGGCACTACCGCCTTTGTATAAATAGGCCATAGTGGCAACGATTAAAACGCCAATAGTAATTAACGAATATTTCCAAGTTTTAGCTAGCTGAGCAGGATAATCGAGCCAAATGAGGAAGAAGCCGACAGTTAGTACAATCGTAAAAACTGGATAACTTAACAGCGCCGAACCAGCATTGTAACTTTCCATATTTACATGAAAAAATCCCATTACAATTAAAGCCAATGCTCTTAAAATAATGTAAACCACAATAGACAAATAGGAATCCCCCTTCTTTATTCTGCCTTGAATGGCAAAAGGTAAAGACAGTCCTACGATAAACAAAAAAGCTGGAAATATAATATCCGAAAAACCCATTCCATCAAAATCAGCAGCGGTATGTTCTATCCATTTCGTAATACGATCTACACCAGCAACATCATTCACAAAGATCATCAAAAACATGGTGATTGCTCTTAACACATCAATTGATAAAATTCGTTTTGGCAAGTGTTTCATTGTTAGTTATTAAAGATTACTCTGCTTTAATTTAGCTTTTTTACTTGTAAGGCATTTAAAACTGCTTTTCCTTTTATGTTTTTAAACAAGATTTGTATGCCCTTATCATCTGCAACGCTGCATTCAAATTTTTTCTGTACGCTGTTCGCAACGCCATAGGTAGCTGCCAAGTTTATGTTTTTAATTACCAACTTATCGTTCAGGTACACATCGAAAACTCGTTGTGGTGGCACTTCTTTACTGACCGCAATTAAACT
>NZ_JBAZRL010000057.1:0-17467 GCF_041662865.1 Pedobacter sp. | reverse complement strand
TTTTCACGCATCAGCGGAAGAAGCAAATGCTGGTTCACAACGGAAGAATAGAAATTTAGGCCGTAAAAATTACGCAAAACCTG
This sequence comes from Pedobacter sp., assembly GCF_041662865.1. GTDB lineage: Bacteria > Bacteroidota > Bacteroidia > Sphingobacteriales > Sphingobacteriaceae > Pedobacter. The sequence goes on along the minus strand of NZ_JBAZRL010000057.1, from coordinate 17,384 downwards.
TACTTAATTTCGGTGGACAAAACAGCGAATTATGGACAACTGGAGGTGAAGTTGCTTTTGTTGGAAAAATGATTGAGGAAAGTAAAATCTATAAGAATCAATGTTTTTGGTTTACCAGTTTAGTTTCTAAAAGTGAGAATTTAGGATCAATCTATGCAATGTTAAAAAGGGCTGATGTTTCAGAAATTAGAACGAGCGAAATGTCTACAGGTAATAAAATAACTAGAATTGTTGCTTGGACTTTCTTAGATGAAAACAAACAAAAAGAGTTGGTTAAAGGTTGGTAGATTTTCTTACTTCAATTGACAATTGTTATTAATCATTTTTTTATCTTGCAGTATGAAATTCAATCGCTTTATTATTTTTCTTTTAGCGTTACCCTTGTTTTCTCAGGCACAAACTTCAGGAAATCCAATATTTCCAGGTTGGTATGCTGACCCTGAAGCTCAGATTTTTGGTAAAACATATTGGGTTTATCCAACCTATTCGGCTAAGTATAAAGAACAGGTTTTTATGGATGCTTTTTCTTCAAAAGATTTAATTACTTGGACAAAGCACGAAAAAATTATAGATACATCTGCAATTAAATGGGCAAATAAAGCCATGTGGGCGCCATCAATCACAAAAAAAGATGGAAAATATTATTTGTTTTTTGGTGCAAATGATATTCAAAGTGATAATGAAGTTGGTGGAATTGGTGTAGCAGTAGCTGATAAACCAGAAGGCCCTTACAAAGATCATTTAGGAAAACCATTAGTCGACAAGTTTTATAACAAAGCACAACCGATTGATCAATTTGTATTTAAAGATAAAGACAATCAATATTACTTAATTTACGGTGGTTGGTCGCATTGTAATATTGCAAAACTGAATAATGATTTTACAGGCTTTGTTCCTTATTCAGATGGTACCACGTTTAAAGAAATTACACCTGAAGGATATGTAGAAGGCCCTTTTATGTTTATCAGAAATGGAAAATATTATTTTATGTGGAGTGAAGGCGGTTGGACTGGGCCTGATTATTCTGTTGCTTATGCTATGTCCGATTCTCCCTTAGGTCCATTTAAACGCATTGGAAAAATCTTAAAACAAGATCCTGAGATTGCAACTGGAGCAGGACACCATTCTGTGATACATGATTCTAAAAAAGATTCATGGTATATTGTTTATCACCGTAGGCCATTGAGTGAAAATGATGGTAACCATCGCGTAACTTGCATAGATGAAATGTCTTTCGATAAAGATGGATTAATTAATCCTGTAAAGATTACCAAAGATGGAGTGAAAAAGAATAAGTTATAAGGGTTATTGCTGAATATTAACCTTTGGGTTGATAAATATCTTTCACTATTATTTCCATTCTTCTTTCAGGATATGCTAAAGCTTTAAACCCATATTGCTCATACAAACCATGCGCATCTAATGTGCCCAAAGTATAAGTTCTTAAGCCTTGTAAATCTTGATGAAACATCATTAATGACATCAGCTTTTTAGATAAGCCTAACCCTCTAAATTCTTCTTCTATATAAACATCACATAAATAGGCAAAGGTTGCTCTATCTGTTACCCAACGAGCAAAACCAGCTTGTTTACCATCTTTATAGACTCCAAAACACAAAGAATTAAATATAGATTTTTGGACTAGTGCTAAAGGAATGCCTTTAGCCCAGTAAGATTGTGTGCTTAAATAATGATGGACAGCATTTACATCTATTAAATTGCTATCATCAGAAAATATAAAACCGTTTTCTTTAATCTCCATCTTGAGTAGTTGAATGGTTCATTAGCTCAATTGTTCATCTGTATTGCATAAACAACCAAATGAACCAATGACTAATGAACTATTGATATTTAGTTCCTCATATTAATAAACTGCAGCGGTTGACCAAAGTCTTCTCCTCTACATAAAGAAATTACTTTTTGCAAATCATCAATATTTTTGCTTTGCACACGCACTTGATCATCCATCATCGAAGCTTGAACTTTTAACTTGCTATCTTTAATTTTAGCAACAATTTTTTTGGCTGCTTCCTTATCAAGTCCTTCCTTAATTTTTAACTCTTTTCTAATCATATTACCTGATGCAGCGATATCTTTCCCAAAATCCAAACTTTTTGGGTCTAAATTTTGTTTCATCATACGAGAGATAATTGAATCAGTGATGGCTTTTAAACGCATATCATCTTCGGTTACAATAGTTATGATGTTTGTTTTTTTATCCAATTCTACTGTACTATTCGAACCATTGAAATCATAACGGTTTAAAAACTCTTTTTTTGCATTGTTGATGGCATTGTCTAATGTTTGTGCATCTACTTTGCTTACGATATCGAAAGTGGGCATAATTTTAGCTTTAGTTGATAAAAATTAATAGATTTAATAATAAATTACCATACAAAAAACGCGAAAAAATATATGAAAACCAATAAAACTACACCTCAGAAAAAAATAACAAAGAAAGCTGCTAAAAAACAACTTGAACAAACCTTAACAGCAAGGTTTTTAGAAGCAGTAAAAGGCTTAGGGCATAATGCAGAAATAATTGCTGAAGATATTGCGAAAGCGAGTAAAATAGCTGCGAAAAAGCTTTCTAAGAAGTTTAATGAAATGAAAGAAGCAGTTGGGCATAAAATTGATGATGCTACTAGTGCCAAAAAACCAGTTGCTAAAAAAGTCAAACTAGCTAAAAAGGATGCATCTAAACTAATGAAAAAGGTAGATAAATCTGTAACTAAAGTGGTTAAAAAAGCAGTTGCTAAAGCTAAACCTATTGCTTCAAGTGTAAAAGTGGCAAGTATTGCATCTGAAGAAAAAGCTGCAGCGGTACTTAATAAACCAGTAAAAAAGGCGGTAACTAAAACTAAAGCTATGGCAAACAAAACAACAACTACAGCAAGTAGTGCGAAAAAAGCGGTTGTAAAAGCAGTCGCAAATAATCCTGTTAAAAAAGTGACAGCTAAAGCTATTCCTGCTAAAAAGAATACATCGAGCACAAAGTAAATTCAAGTGTCAAATTAGCTATTAATTAACACTAACTTAACACTAAAATTTGCAGATTTGGAAATCTCTCGATTACTCGGGAGTTTTTTTTGATTTTTGTACATGGCTAAAAAGAAGCTACCATTTTTAAATAGGGAAATAAGTTGGCTGTATTTTAATGAACGAGTTTTGCAGGAAGCTGCAGATGAAACAGTTCCGTTAATTGAGCGAATTAAATTTCTTTCTATTTTCTCATCAAACCTCGAAGAATTTTATCGAGTACGAGTAGCCACATTAAGTCGATTGGTTAACCTAAATGATAAAGCAAAAGCTTTATTAGGTTTTAATCCCAAAAAAGTACTAAATGAAATCAAGAATATTGTTGTTAAACTCGAACGTAAATTCGAGAATATATTTCAGGCGACTTTAATTAATGAATTAGCTCAAAATCGGATATTTATTTTGAACGATACTCAACTCAACGTGTCGAGAGGAGAGTTTGTAAGACACCATTTTAGAGATAGAATTTTATCAAATTTGGTTCCAATAATGATTGATTTGGATGATCCTTTTCCAGAATTAAAAGATCGTTATTTATACTTTTTTGTTCGATTAACTAAAAATACAGGGAAAAAAAGCGAAAAATTTGCCTTAATAGAATTGCCCGAGAATTTACCTCGATTTTTAGTTTTACCAGAAACCAATGGACTGAAATTTATCATTTTAGCAGAGGACATTATCAAATACTGTTTAGATGATATTTTTTATGTGTTTAATTACGATCAAATTGAAGCATTTTCCATTCAACTAACAAGAGATGCTGAGCTTGATATCGATAAAAATATAAGTGATAAATTTATTGAAGAATTAAAAACAAGTCTCGATAAACGCAAAAAAGGTAAACCAATGCGACTATTATACGATACGCAAATGCCTTTTGAAATGTTGAGCGTTTTGGTTACTAAATTAAAAATTGAAGCTGAAGGATTAATTCCTGGAAATCGTTACCATCGTTTTGGGGATTTTATTGCTTTTCCAAATGTTGGTTCAAAAGATTTAGAATATGCAGTTAATGAGCCACTTAAAGTAGCTGGTTTACACCGAACTGAAAGTATTTTTAACAAACTTGCCAATCGAGATTACCTTATAAATTTGCCTTATCAGTCATATGATTATATTATTCTATTTCTTCGCGAGGCAGCAATTGATCCTAAAGTAACAGAAATTAACATTACACTTTATCGCCTTGCAGAAAATTCTAAGGTAATTAATGCATTGATTAATGCAGCCAAAAATGGTAAAAAAGTGAATTGTGTTGTCGAATTGAAGGCAAGGTTTGACGAAAAAGCTAATATTTTTTGGACCAATCGATTAATGGAAGAAGGGGTAAATGTTAATTATGGCTTAACAGATTACAAAGTGCACTCTAAAATTTGTCTTGTAAAACGAATGGAAAGAGGAAGAGCTGTGTATTATGCAAATCTAGCTACCGGTAATTTTAACGAGAAAACTGCTCGAATTTATTGTGATCACAGCATTTTTACTTCAAAAAAAGAAATTACTTCCGATTTAAATAAACTATTTAATGCGCTAAATAAGCGCACTGTCGCTAAGGATTTTAAACATTTAATTGTTTCTCCTTTAGATTCTAGAGACAAAATTTATGGTTTAATTAATAGAGAAATAAAATTTGCAAAAGCTGGAAAGCCTGCTTACATGATTTTAAAAGTAAATAGTCTAGCTGATGAAGGAATTGTCCAAAAACTTTACGATGCAAGCAATGCAGGAGTTCAAATAAAGTTGATTGTGCGTGGAATTTGTTGCTTAGTGCCAGGAGTTGCAGGTTTTAGTGAAAACATTACCATTATTAGTATTATCGATAAATTTTTGGAACATGCCCGAGTTTTCATTTTTGGCAATAATGGTAAAGAGGAAATGTTTCTTTCATCGGCCGATTTAATGAGCCGCAATTTTGAACATAGGGTTGAAGTTGGATTTCCGGTTTTAGATGAAGGAGTGAAACAAGAAATTAGAGATATTATTGAATTTCAGTTACAAGACAACGTTAAAGCACGAGATATAAATAGACTGAATAATAATAAATACCACAAGAATCGTTTAACCACAAAAATAAGAGCCCAGGTACAAACCTATAACTATCTTAAAAATAAACATCAATAAACGCTCATGATACGATACGCTGCCATAGATATAGGCTCTAATGCTGTTAGATTGCTAATTGCTGATATTACTTTGAACGATAACGGGTATGGTTTTAAAAAAAATACATTGGTTAGGGTGCCTTTGCGTTTGGGAGATGATGCCTTTTTAGATCATAAGATATCAGCAAAAAAAACTGAAGATCTAGTAAAAACTATGAGCGCATTTAAAAACTTGATGGACGTTTATCATGTTTCGAAATATTTAGCCTGTGCAACATCCGCTATGCGTGAGGCAGAAAATGGGAGAGATATTATAAAGAAAATAAAGGCTTTAACCGATATAGATTTAGAAATTATTGAAGGTCAACGTGAGGCTAATATTATTTATTCAAATCATATTGAACAAGATTTAGATTCTAAAAAGAGCTATTTATATATTGATGTTGGTGGTGGTAGTACAGAGCTTTCTGTTTTTGTGAATAAGCAGCCTCTTGCTTCAAAATCATTCAACATTGGTACCATTCGCATTTTAGATAACCAAGATAAGGATGAAACTTGGGAAGAAATGAAAGTTTGGGTGAAGGAACATACCAAAGATTTAAAAAATTTGGCAGGTATTGGTACTGGCGGAAACATTAATAAATTGTTCCGTATGTCTGGAGAAAAAGAGGATATGCCGCTTACTTTTTTGAAACTGAAAACATTATATAACGAACTTAACTCGTATTCGTTAAAAGAGCGTATTTCACTCATGAAACTCAATCAGGATAGGGCAGATGTAATTATTCCCGCTAGTGAAATTTACCTTACTTTAATGAAATGGACAGGAATTAAGCAAATTTATGTACCTAAAGTGGGTATGGTTGATGGTATTATCAATTTATTAATTGAAGAAAATCTAGAGATTTAATTCTCAACCATCATTCTAAAAGTTAAGTTAATTCTTGCTTTAGTAATTAATTTTGTTGGTGGTAAACGATGTAACCAGTTCGTTTGTGTGGTATCTTTCATCACCAATAAACTACTATTTTCTAAAACTAAAGAAATTCGTTCCTTGGTGGTTTTATGTTTAAACGAAAATTTCCGTTCGGCACCGAAACTTAAGGATGCGATAGCGCCATTTTTCTTTAAGTCTTTCTCACCATCGCTATGCCACGCCATTCCTTCATCACCGTTGTGATATAAATTAAGCAGACAAGAATTATATTTTTCACCAGATTTTTCTTCAACTAAAGTTTTTAATGCTAATAGTTCTTTCGTCCAAATTAATGCTTGTTTAGTGATATTCGAGTAGGTGTATTCAAAATTATAGTCGCCATACCAAGCCACTTTTCTTTTGGTTAAAATGTGTCTTCCGAAAATTATGGCTTCATCTTGTTTCCATTCTATGGTTTCCATTAAACTGTCGTAGTACTGATTTGCCAATGAATTTGGCATAATCTTACCGTAATAATTTACAGTTCCATCGTATGGTAAAAGGTTTATATTTTGATCTAATTCTGTGTTAAATAAATCCATTATCCTTTTAGTTAAATAGCATTTGCAATTTGAGCAGCTTCCCAACCCAATAATATACTTTTTCGCACTTGTCCCCAATGGTATTGGCCAAAATTACCTGAAGACTGGATAACTCGATGGCAAGGAATTAAAAATGCTATTGGATTATCTCCAATAGCAGAACCAACTGCTCTAGATGCATTTGGGTTCCCAATTGCTTTTGCGATTGCACCGTAGGTTGTAAAATTTCCTTTCGGGATTTTTAATAATGTTTCCCAAACTTTTAATTGAAAAGCTGTTCCTTTTAAATGAAGTTTTACTTCCGCTGCTTTATTCCAGTCTTGATTAAAAATAGGTAAAGCAGCTTGCTGTATATTGTCCTTTTGTTTATTGAATTTAGCTTGAGGGAATTGCTGTTTAAGTTCGTCAAAAGCAATATTTTCATTGTCGGCAAATGCCATGTAACAAATTCCTTTAGCTGTAGAAGCGACTAATAAATTACCAAAAGAAGTGGAGTAGTACTCGTAATTAACCACTAAATCTGCTCCACCATTTTTAAATTCTCCAGGTGTCATTCCTTCAATATTCACAAATAAATCGTGTAAGCGGCCAGTGCCGGATAGACCAGTTTCAAAAGCGGTATCCAGCAAAGTCAACTGTTGATCTCTTAATATGTTTTTTGCATACGATAAGCTCAAATATTGTAAAAACTTTTTAGGACTAACACCTGCCCATTCAGTAAACAATCGTTGAAAATGAAAAGGGCTTAAGTTTACTCTTTTAGCTACTTCGTCTAAATCTGGTCGTGCTTTAAAATTCTCTTGCAAATAGCTAATTGCTTCTGCAATGCGATAGTAATTTAACTGCTCTTGTGTACTCATTTTAATTCGTTTGATACATCAAAGGTAGTTGACTTTTAAGCCTATGAAACCCGAAAGTTGCTCTTTTACAAGTCAAGAAAGCTTGTTGCCTTATCATCCACAAACCAATCTAAATTACCATCTAAGGGTTTAATCAGCTGTGCTGGATAAACAAAATAGTCTTTTTGCTCATCGCCAATTACATGTTTTAAAGCATTTGCTTTATTCTCGCCAAAGGTGATAAAAGCAATATTTTTAGCTTTGTTAATTAAGGGTGCAGTTAAACTAATACGATAAGTATCTAATTTTTCTACCCAAACAGATTCAACTGTAGGATGAATACTTTTTACTAACTCAGTTTCAGGGAAGATAGAAGCAGTATGTGCATCGTCTCCCATACCTAAAAGGATGAGGTCAAATATAATTTCTCCACCGTTAAAATGCTTGTCTAAAGTTGCTTTATAAGCTTTGGCAGAATCTACTGGAGTCAATGTAGTATCGAAATAGAAAATATGATCTTCGGGAGTTTGTAAGTTATTAAACAACATTTCCTTGGCCATTAATCCATTGTAATCTTTGTGCTCGGGCAAAACATATCTTTCATCTCCAAAAAAGAAATAAACCTTCGTCCAATCAACTTTATCTTTAAACGTAGTTGATAATTGTTTGTACAGTTCTTTTGGAGAATTTCCGCCAGTTAAAACAAAATCAAAGCGGCCTTTGCTAGTAATTGACTTATTTGCAATTTCAATTACATAAGCAATTAGATTTTCGTTTAATTCTGCTACAGATTTAAAGATGTGTAAGTTCATGTTTTTAATTTATCACCATTGCGAGAAGTAAAATGACGAAGCAATCTATCTTGTAGGAAAGATTGCTTCGCTTTGCTCGCAATTACGGTTTATACTATTTATTCTTTATCCTTTAATGGTAATGTAAACCAATGAAAGCCGTCTCTTGCGATTAATGCCTCTGCATCTTCTGGCCCCCAACTATCTGCTTGGTAATTAGGGAAATTTAAAGATTTTTTGCTTTCCCAAGTATTGATAATTGGCATTACTAATTCCCAAGCGGCTTCTACTTGATCGCCTCGCATAAATAAAGTTTGATCCCCATTCATTGCGTCTAACAGTAAAGTTTCGTAAGCTTCTGGTGTATCTGTATCATATGTACCTTTATAGTCAAATACCATATCAACCGGATTTAAAACCATTTTTACACCTGGCCTTTTCGCTTGAACCTGTAAACGAATACTCATTTCTGGTTGAATGCTAATAATTAAGCGGTTTTGTTGCCAAGTTTCAGTAGCTCTTGCAGAAAAGATATGATGAGGAACATCTTTAAATTGAATCGTAATAATTGAAGAGGTTTGGTTCATCCTTTTCCCTGTACGCAAGTAAAAAGGGATGCCTTGCCAACGCCAGTTATCTATAAAAAATTTAACTGCAGCAAAGGTCTCCGTATTCGAATGTGCATCTACATCGGTTTCGTGTCTATATCCTGGTACTTCTTTTCCTTCTACCCAACCTTTACTGTATTGACCGCGAACTGCATTAGAGCTAATTTCTTCTGGTTTAAAAGGTCGCATCGCTCTTAAAACTTCAACCTTTCTATCTCTAATTTCATCTGCATCAAATGAAATAGGAGCTTCCATACCTACCAAACAAAGTAACTGTAATAAGTGATTTTGAATCATGTCTCTCAATGCACCAGCACCTTCATAATAACCACCACGATCACCAACACCTAGTTGTTCAGTTACTGAAATTTGAATATGCTCAATATAATTTCTGTTCCATAATGGCTCAAACAACGAATTAGCAAAACGGAAAGCCATCATATTTTGAACGGTTTCTTTACCCAAATAATGGTCTATGCGATAGATTTGTTTTTCTGTGAAAATTTTGCTCAATAATAAATTTAACTCTTTAGCACTTTCTAAATCGTGGCCAAATGGTTTTTCAATAACAATTCTACTGTTATCTTCATCTTCTGTTAATTTATATTTGCATAAACACTCAGCAATTAGCGGAAAGAAGTTAGGCGCAACAGCCAAATAGTAAATAATTTGTGTTTCCTTACCAAAATCAGCTTGTAATTTTTCTACTGTTTCTTTTAAGTTTTCAAAAGTCTTCGGAGTAGTAATGTCTGTTGGACAATATTTAATATTTGATTCAAAAGAGTTCCAAGTTTCTTTTTTAACTTTTCCATTTCTAGAGAATTCATTTACATTTTCTAAAATAACTTCTTGGTATTTTTTATCAGTAAATTTGGTTCTACCAGTTCCAATAATTGAAAATTTTTCTGGCATATAACCTTCTGTAAATAAGTTATATAAAGCAGGTGCTAATTTTCTTTTGTTTAAGTCACCTGTGCCACCAAAAATTACAAATATGGTTGGATTAAGTTTACTTTTTTTCTTCATTTTAGTATCCATTATAAATTCTTTTCGTTCCAATCTGCGTGAAAAATTCCTTCGCTATCAATTCTTTCGAAAGTATGTGCACCAAAGAAATCTCTTTGAGCTTGTGTTAAATTAGAGGGCATTCTACCTGTTTTTAAAGTATCAAAATAGGTTAGGGCAGCAGCAAAACAAGGAATGCCAATACCTGCGTTAATTGCAGATGAAACTACATTTCTTGTGCCTTTTAAACTTTTCTTTATTTTCACTTGAATACCCGCATCAGTAAATAAATGCTCTAAATCTGGCTGTTTTTTATAGGCCTGATAAATATCTTCTAAAAATTCAGCTCTAATGATACATCCACCACGCCAAATTTTCGCAATCTCTGATAAGTTTAGTTCATATTTATACTCAATAGATGCTTTCCATAACAAATGCATGCCTTGCGCATAGGCATTTGCCATTGCAAAATAGAAAGCTTCTTCTAAATCATCGATAAAATCTGCTGTGGCCTTCATTTTTTCTGAAGGACCATAAGCCTTATCAAGCTCAACTCTCAATTTTTTAAGTTTTGATAAGTTTCTTGTAGATACTGCAGAATCAATTATCGGAATAGGGGTTTCAATATCCATTGCAACTTGCGAAGTCCATTTGCCGGTTCCTTTAGATTTTGCTTCATCCTTGATTTCATCTACTAATAAATTACCTGTTTTAACATCTTTAAAAAGAAATACATCTTTAGTGATTTCCATTAAAAATGATTTTAAACGACCGCTATTCCATTTCTCAAATACAGCTTGAATTTGAGTATTATCGTAATCTAATCCGTTTTTAAGAATTTCATACGTTTCTGCCAATAATTGCATAATCGCGTATTCGATACCATTATGCGTCATTTTTACAAAGTGACCAGAAGCACCTGGACCAATATAAGTTACACAAGGTTCACCGTTTACTTTGGCAGAAACTGCTTCAAGCATCTTTTTAACAACTGCATATGCTTTTTTATCGCCACCTGGCATCATACTTGGACCAAATCTAGCACCCTCTTCACCGCCAGAAATCCCCATTCCGAAGAAATGAATACCTTTTTCTTTTAAATCAATTGCTCTTCTGCTGGTATCCGTAAAATGCGAATTCCCGCTATCGATGATAATGTCACCTTCATCCAATAAAGGTTGAAGCTCTAAAATTACACTGTCTACAATAGCTCCAGCTGGTACTAAAAGTATAATTGTACGAGGAGTCTGTAAACTTTGTACGAAATCCTCAATTTCAGAAAACCCTTTTAAGTTATGTTCTTTGCCTTCTTCTTCAAAAATTTGAAGCATTTTTTCACTCTTATCGTAGCCGGTAACAGCAAATCCATTATCGGCCATATTTAATAGCAAATTACGACCCATAGTTCCTAAACCAACCATTCCGAAGGTGAATTGTGCCTTTTTATCGTTATTCATTTTATAATTTATTTATACTTTCTAAAATTAGTTTACTCTGCTCAAAACTCTTGTGTACGTGTGCATTAATTCCCATTTGTTTAGCTATTGCTACGTGAATAGCCCTATCATCAAAATATAAGCAGTTTTGTGGTTCTTCTTGCGCAATACCTAATGCGAGTTTAAAAATAGATGGATCTGGCTTAGAAAAGCCTACTTCACATGAAGAGATAAAAGCATCAAAACAGTCATGTAGCTTGAATGTCTTAATTCGATAATCGTTAAATTCTTTGCCTTCGTTGTTAATAGAGAAAATTTTGATGTTGTTTTTCTTTTTCCAGTTAATTAACCAAGGTAGGAACTCAGGTAATTGGTCAGATTTAGAAAACATAAACTCTTTAAATTCCTCTTTAGAAAAAGGGCAGTCTACATTGAAAATAACAGCATCTAAATATTGATCTAAATTCAATTTTCCATTCTCAAATAAAGGAAAAGCTACCGCATGATCTTTTTGAAATTGAATAGGTTCTAATCCAAATTTTTCAACAGCTTGCATTCTTGCTTTATGGTTCCATCCATCACTTAAAAGTACGCCTCCAATATCTAAGAAAAGTAACTTAACGTGTTTCATTATTTTTTCTGTGGATACGTGGTGTGAACATGATATTTTTCTTTGGCAAGCCATAGCTTAGCACCGCCTTTAATGCCATCTTTATTAGAAACTAATTTGATGTTTTTATCTAAATTGAAATTAATTTCGTTAGAATTCCCTCCTCCGATATATAACTTATCGTAATTGAAAACCGTTTTGTAAATTTCTATAATGTACTGTAAACGCTTGTTCCATTCCTTTTTACCAACTTTATGAAAGCCTCTATCACCAATAAAATCATCGTAATCATCAGTTTTATTAACTGGTAAATGAGATAATTCTAAGTGAGGAAGTAATTCTCCATCGAATAAAAGAGAAGTTCCAAAACCTGTACCTAACGTGAATACAATTTCGAAACCTTTACCACTAACAATACCTAAGCCTTGTTGATCCGCATCATTTATTAATCGAACCGGCTTACCAAACAGGTTGCTTACTTGTTGAGCAAGATCTACGTTTACCCATTTATTTTCTGCCAAATTTGGTGCAGTTTGTACAATTCCATTTTTTACGTAGCCTGGAAATCCGATGGAAATTTTTTCGAAGGATTTAAAATCTGCCGTAAGCTTTTTTATGCCTTTTAAAATAGCTTCTGGAGTTGAATTTTTAGGAGTTGGTGTTTTTTTGAAATCAGTTAATAATTTCCCTTTTGGACTTAATAAACAGGCTTTGATATTCGTACCGCCTATGTCTATTGATAAAATATCACCCTGTGGAACCTTAGTTTGTAATGGCATAAGCTGAATAGATTTGATAAAATTTGTTGCTCATCATCAATTAACAAAAATACAACCATTAAGTAGCTTAGCCGTAATATTTATGTAATAAGTTGGCCGTTAATTATTAACAAAAGTCTAACAATGTTGATTAAAACGCGATTTATCTTATAAATAGCTGAGCCACCATTGTGTATGTGTTGCTTTATATTTTTGAAACCAAATGCAAGGTCGATACAAAATTGCAACTACACTAAGCCAAATTAAATAAACAATTGGTAGACCGTAGCCTAAAGTTGCTGGACGAAATAAAAATGGCACTTGTGGTGTCGCTATATCTTTAACTCCGTAACCACTTGCAAAGAAAATTATAACTAATAAAAAATGAAGGATATAGAAATGCAAAACGTAATAAAAGAATGGTACTTTCCCATATACCATTATAATTTTAGAGAACCAATTTTTAACATTTTCAAGTCCAGAAAGTAGCATTAAGGCTGGACCCAACGTCATGCCAAAATAGTGTAATGATGGCGGATATTTGCTCACGTTTAAGAAAGAAAAAACAGTTTTAAGTAAATCATTAGTAACTACTCTTTGAGTTGGGTTTCCGTATAAACCGAAGTAGCGTAGTATAATAAAAGATAGAAATAAACTTAAGCCGCTATAAAACAACAAATGCTTTCTTTTAGTTGAATCAAATTCTTTAGCGTACCAGTGACCAATAGAAAATCCTAAAAACATAGCTCCAGTCCACGGTAAAATTGCATAGAAGATACCAATGAAATGATTACTATCCAATGGGATGAAGGTTGAACTTGTCGTAAATAAAATTGAGATCAATCCACCGGTAAAAGTACTTGGGGCTGGTAGTTGAAGGTAATTTAAAATATTATGTCCAAAGAATAGGATTAAACCGACTATTAAAACCAAACGGTGAGAAATTCTACTCAATATGCCTAATAAAATCATGCTACAACCTATTGCCCAAATTACTTGCAGAATGATGAAATTGTAAAGTGGATTAAAAGTTAAGCCTAATGTAATTAGTACGATTTCCACAAGGATGAGCCAAAGCCCTCTTTTAATTAAAAAGTTGCTTGCTTGTTTTGGATCTTTATTTTTTGATGAAAGATATGCAGATACACCTGATAAAAAAACAAATGTTGGTGCGCAAAAGTGAGTTATCCAACGCGTGAAAAACAGAAAAATAGTTGTAGTTTCTGGATTCATAGGATCAGCCATGATGCTGCCAGTATGGAAAAAATCACGGGTATGATCTAAAGCCATAATAATCATCACTAATCCCCTTAAAATATCAATTGAGAGAATGCGTTTGTCAACAGTTGTCATAAAAGCGTTGATTGGTTAACTAAAATTACACTATTCCATTGAATAGTAAAACTTTAGGTTTTTTATTTACCATTGAACCAATCAACTCACCAGTTTCTATGTTTTTAAAATATAAACTGTCTGATTTTTTCATTTGCCTTTTTATGCAATAGTAATGGTGTAAACAATTAATCCAGTTGAGTGCAGCAATTTTGTTTTTCCATAATGGAGGATATAAAAAAACAGTATCTGATTCAAGCCGTATTAAATTTTTATTTTCCCATTCCTTTATGTTAAAAATAATTTGAGCGGTTTGCTGAGCTAAGTCAGGTTTTGAAACTACTTTTTTATTTGCATAAATCATTTAGTGTAAAGATAATGAGGCAAAGGGAAATAATTAATATGAAAACAAAAAATGCTACCAGTCTTGCGACTAATAGCATTTAATTGTGCGGAGAGTGGGGGATTCGAACCCGCGGACCCTTTGACAAGTCAACAGTTTTCAAGACTGCCGCAATCGACCACTCTGCCAACTCTCCGCCGCAAAAGTACAAACTCTGATTAAATCTGCAAACTCTGAATAGCTTTTTTTTGAAGAAAGTGGCTAAAAGCTTCTAACAGAGCGATAAAAAATTATAATTGTTCTTTTTTTGTTCTTATTGATGTTATTATTTCATGTATTCTTTTCTAGACCTTAATCAACGAAATAGAAATTTTTACCACTTATAAGTAATTATTTCGGTTTAACATGATGGTCTAATGTTTTCTGAAAATAAAATGAGTAATAATTTCCCCAATACGAGATTTTATAGGTGCAAACTATTGCTCGTTGGACTGAATAAACATGTTGATTACCCTTATATAGATGTTTTTTTAACTTATTAATAATTAATAATCAATAAGTTATCTTTTTAAGAAATCTTTTTTCTTAAATGGAAATAGAAGGCATGCTTTTGGTTAAATGGTTCCTAACACTATTAATTTTAATGAAATTTTTCTCAGCCCTATTTATATTTTTCTTTTTTAGTTCACTCTCTTTTAGTTCTAAAGCTGCAACTGGTTGTTTGTCTAGCAATACCACTTATACATATATCAATCCCGAAGGAATAAACCGCAATGGCGTTCCCTCTTTTTATCATCGGTATGAATCTGATCGCATAGCGAGTACAAATACCTATTGCCAGGTAAATACTGGTCAGGGTTGCTATATTTATGCTACACGTAGTGGTTATTCTAGTAGTCCAGGAACAATCGTACAATATAGTCTTGTAAATAATTGCTCTATAGATGATTATATCAATTATATAGTGGTAGGTTTTGCTATTATCGGATTTGTATACTTTAAAAAAGTATAACTCTATTCAGATAACAGATAATTTATTTCTCTAGTTTTTCTTCTACAGGAAGTGGTTTTTTGAAGATATTAAAGTTTGGTCTAATAATTTTAACGCTTCTTTTTGATAAATCTACACTTGCGTTAAGCTCAAAGCCTACCAATAAAATTAATGAATTTAGGTACAGCCAAATCATGACTACGATTAAGGTACCAATAGAACCATAAATTTTATTGTAGGAACTAAAGTTGTTAATATAGAATGAAAATCCCCAAATTGTAAGGAAGGCAAGTATAGTTGCTAGCCAAGAACCTGCACTAAAGAACTTCCATTTTTTGGCGTGTGCCGGTCCATAACGGTATAAAATAGAAACAGTAATAAAATACAAAACGCCTAATAATGTCCACTGTGTAAACTGAATAGCAAAAAGAGTAACGCCACCTTTGTAATGCAATTCTTTTTGCAGATAGGTTAACAATAGCTCGCCCATTGCCATAGCTATAATGCAAACAATTACGGATAGAGAGATAATAACAGTTAAAATTACAGCGACTAATCTTTGCTTCAACCAAGTTCTGGTTTCTACAATAAGTGACGATTTATTAAAAGCAACCATCAATTTATGAACTCCATTTGTTGCAAAAAATAGAGATAGCACAAAACCAACAGAAAGTAAACTTCCATTTTGAATATTCACTATTTCGTTAATTGTAGTTTCAAAAGCTAAAAAAGCATTATTTGGTAGTACTAATGCCAATAAAGACATCAAAGTATCTTGAAATCCTATATTTTTTGGGATATATGGAATTAAGGTGAATAAGAAAATGATGGCAGGAAAAATAGCCAACATGAAATTGTACGATAAAGAAGATGCTTTATTCACCAGTGCTTCTTTTCCAATCTCCTTAAAAAAGAAAGTAGCAACTGTATAAATAGGCAAGGGGCTAAAACCAGGTAATACACAAACTTTTGTCCATTCAATAAAAAGCGAATAGATTTTAAGCCTTAATAATTGTTTGTGTATCCAATTCATTTTTAACTAAAATATTGTCGAACGTTTTTCATAAAACTTTCAGGTGGTTGGCATGGTCTTCTGTTTTGCTTATTTACAAAAACTAAAGTAGTTTTACCCGTATTTATGAGCTCATTTGCTTCATTATAAATTTCGTACTCTACATTCAATCTAACCTTAGGTAATTCCTTTACAATAGATTTTATAGTTAAAACCTGATTATAATACGCCGGTTTTAAATACCTCGATTGAAGTTCTAAAATAGGAAGCATAATGCCTTCTGCTTCCATAGATTCGTATGTCATGCCAGAGCATGCTTCAAAACATTCAGTTCTTGCTAATTCGTAGTATTGTGCATAATTACTATGGTGTACAATACCCATTTGATCAGTTTCTACATAACGAACCCTAACTTTACTTTCGTATACAAACATTATTTATAGATGTTTCGTTTGTTTAAGGCTTCTCTGTATTTTTTTGCATTAATTTCATGTTGCTCTCTAGTTTCAGCAAAATTGTGGTACCCAGAAAAATCTTCCTTAGCACACATATAAATGTAGTTATTTGCTTCTCTATTTAAAACCGCGTCAATTGCTTTAATACTCGGCATCATGATTGGCCCCGGAGGTAAGCCTGCATATTTATACGTATTGTATTTAGAATTAAAAGCTAAATGAGAATTAAGCACTCGTTTAATTGTAAAATCACCAGTAGCAAAAATTACAGTTGGATCTGATTGCAATAAAATGCCTTTGTTCAAACGATTTAAATATAATCCAGCAATAACTGGCATTTCTTTATCATAGAGTGCTTCAGAATCAACTATAGATGCCAAAATGGAAACCTCAATAGGAGTTAGGTTAAGTTTTGCTGCTTTACTTTTACGCTCATCAGTCCAGAATTTAACATATTCTTTTTGCATCTTTTCAAAGAATTCATTTGGACTAATATTCCAATATAACTCATATGTATTTGGAATGAACATGGAGTAGATATTTTC
>NZ_JBAZRL010000056.1:0-18180 GCF_041662865.1 Pedobacter sp. | reverse complement strand
GCAGATGAGAAAGAATTACTGGAAGTTGCTAAAGCGTTAGAGGGACAATTAACGGCGACCTTAATGGCTACGCCAAACGACATTAGAGCACACCAAGAATTGATAAATTACATACAAGATATTTGCGGTCGTTTTATTTTTAACAATGTACCCACAGGCGTGGATGTAAGCTTACCAATGCATCATGGCGGACCTTTTCCTGCAAGTACAGATAGTCGTTTTACGTCTGTAGGTGCTGATGGGATTAAGCGTTTTGCTCGTCCGTTAGCATACCAAAATTGGGATGATGAGTTTTTGCCAGCTGAACTGAAAAACGCAAATCCACTAGGTATTTGGAGAACTGTAAATAACGAATTAACTCGCGATAAAATTTCATGAAGAAAACATTTAGTTGTATAGATGCTCACACCTGTGGAAATCCGGTAAGAGTGGTAGCGGGAGGCGGTCCGTTATTGGTGGGAAATAGCATGATGGAGCGTCGCTTACATTTCCTCAAGGAATACGATTGGATTCGCAAAGGGTTAATGTTTGAACCACGTGGTCATGATATGATGAGCGGCAGTATTTTATATCCACCCATAGATTCGGCTAACGATATTGGCGTATTGTATATTGAGACGAGTGGTTGTTTACCGATGTGCGGTCATGGCACAATTGGTACAGTAACCATTGCTATTGAAGAAGGATTAGTCATCCCTAAAGTGCCTGGAAAATTGCGTTTAGAAACTCCAGCAGGATTAGTTTTAGTAGAATATGTGCAAGTAGATGGGAAAGTTAAATCGGTAAAACTGATTAATATTAAATCTTTTTTAGCTGCTGAAGGACTAACTGTAGAGTGCCCCGATTTAGGGGAATTAATAGTTGATGTGGCCTATGGTGGTAATTTTTATGCGATTGTAGACCCACAAAAAAATTTTAAAGGCTTAGAAAATCATACCGCTGATCAACTGATTAGTTGGAGTAGAACGTGTCGTAAGTTGATGAACGAAAAATACACTTTTGTCCATCCAGAAGATCCAAATATAAATGGATTAAGTCACTTTTTATGGGCAGGCGCTACAATTTCTCCGGGAGCAACTGCTAGAAATGCTGTGTTTTATGGCGATAAAGCAATAGACCGTTCGCCTTGTGGTACAGGAACATCAGCCCGTATGGCACAATGGTTTGCCAAAGGGAAATTAAAAAAAGGCGATCGATTTGTGCATGAAAGTATTATCGGCTCTCAGTTTATCGGTACTATTGAAGAAGAGACAACGATTAATGGTCAACCGGCAATTGTACCTGGTATAGAAGGCTGGGCAAAAGTTACGGGTTATAATACCATTTTTATAGATGACGATGATCCGTATGCACATGGTTTTCAGGTTATATAAAGTTAAAAGCTGAAAGACCCAAGCAGAAAGCGCAAATCTCAAAATGTCATCCTGAGCTTGTCGAAGGATTTCTTTCCAGAAAATATAGTATCAATATGACCAACTCATCTTCCATTTCTCCTCTTCCATCTTCCATTAATAAAAAAGGCAACATCACCATTATAGGTGCAGGCATTATCGGGCTTTGTTCTGCTTATTATCTTGTAAAAGAAGGCTACCATGTTACTTTATTAGAGCAAGGCGATTTATTGAATAACTGTTCTTCTGGTAACGCTGGAATGATTGTCCCAAGCCATTTTGTACCCTTAGCTGCACCTGGAATGATTAGTAAAGGCATAAAATGGATGTTCGATAGTAAAAGCCCGTTTTATGTAAAACCATCTTTAAATCCAAAACTGATTTCTTGGGGACTGAAATTCTGGAAATACTCAAATCAACAGCATGTAGATCGTGTTGCAGAACCGTTACGAGATTTACATGTATTGAGTAAAGAATTGTATGACGAATTAGCCAAAGAACCAGAATTGAATTTCGGCTTGGAGAAAAAAGGCATTTTAATGCTGTATAAAAATCAAGCCACGGGTGATGAAGAAATACATTTAGCCAAGAAAGCACAACAATTAGGGTTAGATGTAGCAATTTTGAATGCCAAAGAAACGCAAGCGTTAGAGCCAGATACTAAATTAGACATCTTAGGGTCTGTTCACTATCGCTGTGATGCACATTTATACCCCAATAATTTGGTGAAACAATTGATAGCCTACGTAAAAGCGAATGGTGCTGAAATTATTACGAATTGTAAGGTTAATGGCTTGGAAATTACTAACGGAGAAATCAAAACTATTCACAATACAAAAGGGGATTTTGCTGCAGATACAGTAGTCATGACGGGTGGTTCATGGTTGCCGGAATTAGCGCAGCAAGCTCATTTAACTATTCCTATTATGCCAGGCAAAGGGTATTCATTTATGGTAGATCCGACTCATCCAATTCATCATCCAGCATTGTTATTAGAAGCAAGGGTTGCTGTAACGCCAATGAATGGTCAGGTACGTTTTGGTGGAACGATGGAAATCGCACCAATTAATCACAAAGTGAATATGAATAGGGTACAGGGAATTGTAAATTCTATTCCTCAATATTATCCAGATTACCAAGTTGCTGTTCCTCAAATTGATAAAATATGGTATGGCTTTAGGCCATGTTCGCCAGATGGTTTGCCCTATATTGGTTATAGCAAAAAGCTAAAAAATCTAATTGTTGCGGGTGGCCATGGTATGATGGGGGTTAGTTTAGCACCTATTACCGGCAAATTGGTTTCAGAATTGGTAACAGATACCAAATTATCTACAGACATAGGTATTTATTCGCCAAACCGTTTTAATTAAAGATTGATTTAGCAAGAAAATGATCTCAATCCACGTTAAATTGCATAGGACGAATTTTTTTCAAAACTCACATTTTAATATTAGCTTTGTTTTTATATGCTATCCAAGAAAACAAAGTACGCTATAAAAGCGCTGGTAGTTTTAGGAAAAAACCTATCACAACCGCCAATGCAAATCGCTCGTATCGCTGAGGAAGAGCATATTCCCAAAAAGTTTTTAGAACAAATATTGCTAGATCTTCGCAATGCGGGATATTTATACAGTAAAAAAGGAGCTGGGGGTGGTTATAGCCTAAATAAAAATCCAGAAGACATTTACTTAGTAGATATCTTACGTATTACAGATGGTCCAATTGCAATGGTACCATGTGCCAGTTTAAAATTCTATCACAAATGTGAAGAATGCCACGATGAAGTAACTTGCGGAATTCGTAAAGCATTTATTGATGTTAGAGATGCTAGTTTAAAGGTTTTAAGTGAAACTAGCATTGCTGATATTATCGAAAGAGAGAAGCTCCCAGCCTAAATAAAAGCACTACTTATTCTTTTTGAAATTATTTATAAATAAAGTCTACTATTTCTATGTACTTTATATATATTTGCCAAATCATTGTTTTGTTTCACTCGTAAATTGACTAACTAAAGCAAATGATATTTGGCAAAACAATAATTTTATGCAGAGTTTTAGAACAGAATTAGAAAATCCTATTGTAGAAAAAGACATCATCGATCTTGAAAAGAAGATTAACGATTTTCGTTCTGGTAAAATTCACGATGAACGTTTTAGGAGTTTGCGCTTGGCCCGTGGTATTTACGGACAAAGACAACCTGGCGTACAAATGGTTCGTATTAAACTGCCTTTTGGCAAGGTAACATTTAAACAATTTCTTCGCATTGCAGATATTGCTGATGAATACGGAAGTGGTAATTTACACCTCACCACTCGTCAGGATATACAAATTCACTATGTGAGTTTAGATAGAACACCAGAACTTTGGGCAAAATTAGAACAAGATGATGTGACGATTAGAGAAGCCTGTGGTAATACGGTTCGTAATGTAACTTCATCGCCAACATCGGGCATAGATCCAGACGAACCTTTTGATGTTTCGCCTTACGCACACGCTGTATTTTCTTATTTTTTGCGTAATCCAATTTGCCAAGAGATGGGAAGGAAAATTAAAATCTCATTTTCTAGCAGTGATAAAGATACCGCATTTAGCTATATCCACGATTTAGGCTTTATCCCTAAAATAAATGAAAAGGGCGAACGAGGTTTTAAAGTTTTATTTGCAGGCGGCTTAGGAGCACAACCTTTTTTAGCAGCGCCAATACATGATTTTTTACCAGAAGATCAGTTAATTCCATTTTCTGAATCAGTATTACGTGTTTTTGATCGTTATGGCGAACGTACCAATAGAAATAAAGCTCGTTTAAAGTATTTAGTTCAAAAATTAGGGTTAGAAGAAGTTTTACGTTTGGTTGAAGAAGAACAATTAGCTAATAAAGTAAAAACTTTCAGCATAGATTTAACTACAGTTCCTCAACCTGTTTTGCCTGTAAGTCAAAATTATCCGCCAGTTGAAATAGCGAACGAAAACCATTACCAACATTGGTTGGCTACAAATGTATTTGAGCAAAAGCAACGTGGATATTTCGGTGTATATGTAAAAGTGAAAGTGGGCGATATTAAAACAGATAAAGCCAGAATATTCATCAATGCAATTAAACCGTACGTAGCCGATGAAATAAGAGTTACTCAAAATCAGGGTTTATTGCTAAAATTTGTGAGTGAAAAAGCGTTGCCATCGTTGTACAATGCATTATTCAACATTGGTTTTGCAAATGCAGGTTTTGATAGTTTGGCCGATATTACCACTTGTCCGGGTACCGATACCTGTAATCTAGGTATATCAAACAGCATGACTTTAGCGGAAGTTTTAGAAGAAGTGATTTATGAAGATTTCCCTGAGTTTATTTACGAGAAAAACATCAAAATAAAAATTAGCGGCTGTATGAATTCTTGCGGTCAACATGGTTTGGCTGAAATAGGGTTTCACGGTAGTTCAGTAAAAGCAGAAGGTAAAGTGGTACCGGCAGTTCAAGTCATGTTAGGAGGAGGTACAGTTGGCGATGGTGTAGGTAGAGTAGCAGAACGTGTTATTAAAGTTCCATCAAAAAGAGCAACGCAGGCTTTACATTATATTTTGAACGATTTTAAAGCTAATAATTTAGCTGATGAAAACTTTCATCATTATTACGATAGAAAAGGCAAAGATCATTTTTATCAATTATTAAAACCTTTGGCAGATTTAACAGCATTAAAAAGTGAAGAATTTGTGGATTGGGGACATGAAGAAATCTTTCAAACTGCAATTGGTGTTGGAGAATGTGCGGGTGTGGTAATTGATTTGGTAGCGACCTTGTTATTAGAAGCAGAAGAGAAATTTAGTTGGGCAGAGCAGGCTTTCAATGAACAGGCATTTGCCGATGCGATTTACCATGCCTATAGTGTATTTGTGAGTGGAGCTAAAGCTTTATTACTGGATAAAGGCATTAATAGTAGTACACAAATTGGTGTAATTCGCGAGTTCGATAATCATTACGTAACCACTGGAGAATTTAGTTTTGAGACCAGTTTTTCTGATCTGGTTTTACAGATTAATAAGAATGAGCCATCTGCAGAATTTGCACAACAATATCTTGCCACAGCAAATCAATTTTTAGAACAAGTTAAAGCCGTTAGGGCAGGAGCATTATTATCATGATAGAGCGAAAAATAAATAAAGAACCAAAAATAACCCTTTTAGGCGCAGGTCCTGGAGATCCGGAATTGTTAACCTTAAAGGGTGTTAAAGCATTGCAAGCTGCAGATGTGGTGTTGTATGATGCCTTAATTTGTGAAGCATTATTAGCTTATGCACCTGCAGATTCTATCAAAGTTTATGTAGGTAAACGTTCTGGCGAACATTCGTATTCTCAAAATGCGATTAATAAATTAATGATAGATTATGCCTTAAACTATGGTCATGTAGTAAGACTAAAAGGCGGAGATCCATTTGTTTTTGGTAGAGGATATGAAGAATTGGATTATGCTGCCTCTTATAGCATTCCAGTAAGTGTTATTCCTGGTATTTCAAGCTCTATTGGCGTTCCGGGTTTACAACAAATTCCAGTTACACATCGTGGTTTAAGCGAAAGTTTTTGGGTAATTACTGGCATGACTTCATCTGGCGAAATGTCGGAAGATATTTATCAAGCTGCTAATTCAAAAGCAACTGTAATTATATTAATGGGGTTAAAGAAACTGCCTGAGATTGTGGAGATTTTTAAAGGTTCTGGTAAACATAATTTGCCAGCTGCGGTCGTTCAAAATGGTTCATCTGAAGATGAAAAGCTGGTAGTTGGTACAGTTGATTCAATTTACGAGATCGTTAAGAGAGAAAAAATTGAAGCGCCTGCATTGTTAATTTTTGGAGAAGTAGTGTCGCTTCATCCATCGTTTAAATCGTTAATTAAACACTATGCTTCCATTGCCTAACCTACAAACTGATAATGTGGCTTTTTCTCAAAAGGAAGAAGGAAATCAGCTGTTTCCAGTTTTTATAAAACTAAATCAGTTGCGCACATTATTAATTGGTGCAGGTAATATTGGCTTAGAAAAGTTAAATGCGATCTTAAACAACAGTCAATATGCTAGAGTTACAGTTGTTGCAGCTGCAGTTTCTCCAGAATTTCGTTTGTTTTTAGCAAATCATCCAAACCTAAAACTAAAGGAAAAAAGTTTTGATGCTGATGATTTAAATGATATCGATATCGTATTCGCGGCTACTAATGACAACAATTTAAATGAAGAAATTAGGTTAGCAGCACACGATAGAGGTTTGTTAATTAACGTTGCGGATAAACCAGCACTATGTGATTTTTATTTAGGTTCTATTGTACAAAAAGGCGATTTAAAAATTGCGATCTCTACCAATGGGAAATCGCCAACAATAGCTAAACGCTTAAAACAGATTTTAAATGAGAGTTTGCCGGCTGAGTTAGATACAACATTGCAAAACATGAGTGCTTTGCGTCAAACCTTAAATGGAGATTTCGCTGTAAAAGTGAAAAAACTGAATAAGGTCACTGAAAGCTTAATTAACCCGAAGAAAAGCTTTTTAGCTACCAACATTAATTGGTTAATATGGCTTTCTCTTGTGTTTTTATTAACTACCGTTGGTTTCACATTGTGGAATACAGAACCAGAATTTCAATCGTTCTTGATTCACATTGATCCATTATTCTATTGGTTTTTAGGAGCGGGATTTGTTTTTGCAATGATAGACGGCGCAATTGGAATGTCGTATGGAGTTACCTCTGCATCTTTCTCATTGGCAATGGGTTTGCCGCCAGCATCAGCTAGTATGGCTATTCATATTTCTGAAGTTTTAAGCAACGGTATAGCCGGATGGATGCACTTTAGAATGGGAAATGTAAACTGGAAACTCTTTAAATTATTAATTATTCCTGCAATAGTTGGAGCAGTTTTGGGCGCTTATTTATTGTCATCATTGGAGCATTATAGTCAGTATACAAAACCAATTGTGGCTATTTATACACTAATTTTAGGAGGAATTATTTTAATGAAAGCCTTTAACATCAGAAGAAAAAGAGCAGAGCATAAAATAAGGAAAATTGGGATTTTAGGTTTCTTCGGTGGGTTTATTGATGCAGCATTTGGTGGAGGTTGGGGTTCAATTGTACTTTCTTCATTAATTGCAGGGGGCAGACATCCTTTGTTTTCATTGGGAACGGTAAAAATTAGTCGATTTTTTATTGCCACATTAAGCTCGCTTACTTTTTTTACCATGTTAGGCGGCAGATATTGGGAAGCAGTTTTAGGTTTAATTATAGGAAGTGCACTAGCATCTCCAATAGCGGCAAAAGTATCTAACAGAATTTCTGCAAAAACCATTATGGTAGCAGTAGGTATTATTGTAATGCTGGTAAGTGCCCGCAGTGTGATTTTATTCATTTTAAAATTGATTTAAGATGGAAGCTTTAGAGGAAAATATAAAAGAAGAATTAGCAGGTTTAACTACAGTTGATAAGTTGTGGTATTTAGCTCGCAGATTTGAAGGGAAAATAGTGTTTAGCACGAGTTTTGGGTGGGAGGATCAAGTTATAACGCATCTTATTTTTGCAAATAATATCCCAATTAAGGTGTTTACGTTAGAAACAGGTCGCCTATTTCCAGAAACCTATTACGTGTGGAATAGAACATTGGAAGTTTATCAGCAACCTATCCACGCCTATTACCCACAAACAGATTTAGTGCAAAATATGGTCAATACGAAAGGACCAAATAGTTTTTACGAATCTGTTGAGAATAGGAAAGAATGTTGTTACATCCGAAAAATAGAACCGTTAAAACGAGCATTAAGTGGTAATGAAATTTGGATTACTGGAATTAGAGCAGAGCAAAGTGCAAATAGAGAAGACATGAGAGATGTAGAATGGGATGAAGGTAATCGGCTCTTAAAATTTCATCCAATTTTTGACTGGACTTTAGAGGAGGTAAAACAATACATAAAAGAAAACAACATTGTTTACAATACATTACACGACAAAGGTTTCCCAAGTATTGGTTGTGCCCCATGTACACGAGCAGTACAGCCAAGAGAAGATTTTAGAGCAGGCAGATGGTGGTGGGAAGATCAATCAAAAAAGGAATGTGGGTTACATCAGGCATCGTAAACCCGAAGTGAATTTAGAACGAAGAGAAAAATGAGTAGATATAATTTAGATTATTTAGATGAATTGGAGGCCGAGGCTATTCACATTTTACGTGAAGTAGCAGGGCAATTTGAGAAACCTGCATTGCTTTTTTCAGGGGGTAAGGATTCTATTACACTAGTACGTTTGGCAGAGAAAGCATTCAGACCGGGTAAATTTCCTTTTCCATTGGTACATATTGATACTGGACATAATTTTGAAGAAACGATTGAGTACCGTGATAAAATGATTGCCAGAATTGGCGAGAAATTAATTGTTGGTTCAGTACAAAAATCAATAAATGAAGGAAAAGTGATAGAGCAAACTGGTAAAAATGCCAGCAGAAATACATTACAAACAGTAACGCTGTTAGATACAATTTTAGAAAATGGTTTTGATGCCTGTATTGGTGGCGCTCGTAGAGATGAAGAAAAAGCCAGAGCAAAAGAGCGCATTTTTTCTGTGAGAGATGAATTTGGTCAATGGGATCCAAAACGCCAACGTCCAGAATTATGGAACATTTACAACGGTAAAATTCATAAAGGCGAAAACGTACGTGTTTTTCCGATAAGTAATTGGACAGAGCTTGATGTTTGGAATTATATCCGCAGAGAAAAAATTGAATTGCCGAGCATTTATTTTGCGCACCAACGTGATTGTATTACCAGAAATGGCCAGCTAATGGCAGCTTCTCCATTTTTAAATATGGATGAAGAAGATATCGTAGTGAATAAAAAAGTTCGTTTCCGTACAGTTGGAGATATGTCTTGTACAGCCGCTGTAGAATCTGATGCTGATTTAATCGACGATATCATTCAAGAAATAAGTGATTCTAAAATATCAGAGCGTGGCGCTCGTATGGATGATAAAGTTTCTGAAGCCGCAATGGAAGACAGGAAAAAAGGAGGATACTTTTAATCTAGTTGGTTAGTTGTTTTGTGTGTTAGTTGGTTAGAACCGATGTTCTTCCAAACAGCCAAACAACTAATCATCTAAACAACCAAAAATTATGAACATATTAAAATTTTTCACAGCAGGCAGCGTAGATGATGGTAAAAGTACCCTTATCGGCCGCTTGTTATACGATACAGATTCCATCTTAGCAGATCAATTAGAAGCATTACAAAATTCTAATCGAAAAAACGATGATGGAACAATAGATTTAGCCATTTTAACCGATGGACTAAGAGCAGAACGCGAACAAGGAATTACTATTGATGTGGCCTATAAATACTTTCAGACCGAGAAGAGAAAATTTATTATAGCCGATACTCCGGGCCACATTCAATATACTAGAAACATGGTTACAGGTGCATCAACAGCTAATTTGGCAATCATTTTAATTGATGCTAGAAATGGAGTTGTAGAGCAAACTATTCGCCATTCCTATTTGGTTTCACTATTGGGAATTAAGCATATTGTAGTGTGTATCAATAAAATGGATATGGTTGATTATAGCGAAACTATTTTCGATGCCATTACCAATAAATATAAAATATTAGCACAACAACTTAATTTAGAAGATGTAACTTATATTCCTGTGAGTGCATTAAAGGGCGATAATATTGTGCAACCTTCAACTAATATGCATTGGTACGAGGGCGAAAGTTTATTGCATTTTTTAGAAGAAGTAGATACTGATCATCAAGAAACTTTAACACAAGCTCGTTTCCCTGTTCAGTGGGTAATTAGACCTCAAACAGATGAATTACACGATTATAGAGGTTATGCTGGTCGTGTGTTAAGTGGTACGTTTAAAGTGAACGATAAAATAACAGTATTGCCTTCGGGAGCGAGTTCATCCATCAGTAAAATAGAGTTTTTCGATAATGAATTAAAAGAAGCGATTGCTGGTCAATCGGTTACTATTCATTTAAAAGATAATATAGACATTAGTAGGGGAGATAGTATTGTAAATTCATCGGCTTTGCCACACGATACTAAACTTATTGAAGCTGATTTATGTTGGATGGACAGCAGAGCATTAGACACTTCGTTAGTATATTTAATTCAGCATAACAGCAAAACCACCAAATGTAAAATCAGTGAAATTTTGCACAAAGTGGATATCAATACACTAGAAAAACACAATGCTGAAGAATTTAAATTAAATGATATTGGCAGAGTAATTCTTAAAACTGCCGAAGCGTTATCTTTTGATCTTTATAACGAAAATCGTACAAACGGTTCAGCAATTTTGGTAGATAGTCGTACAAATTTAACGGTTGGAGCTTTAATGTTTAGAGCTTCGGTAGAGTAAAATTGGTTAATAGCTTGGATGCATAGCTAACCGACACGTCCTTGCGAGGCACGAAGCAATCTTACAACCCCTGCAAAGAGCGAGCAAATCAATTGCTTTAAGATTGCTTCGTGCCTCGCAAAGATGGAATTTATATTATTTTAAATAAATACTACTAATTCCATAGATATTATATATATTTGTTGCATTGTTATATTAATTCGTTGAGTGATGATAGTAAAGCAGGTAGAAAAAACTACAATTGAACCAAAAATTACTTTAGTAGGAGCTGGTCCTGGAGATCCAGATTTGTTAACCTTGAAAGGCGTGAAAGCTTTAAAAAGCGCAAATGTTGTATTATATGATGCTTTAGTAAATGAAGCTTTGTTAAATTATGCTCCAGAAAATGCAATTAAAGTTTATGTAGGTAAACGCTCTGGCGATGAATCATTCTCACAAGAATTAGTGAACAAGTTAATGGTAGATTATGCTTTAAACTACGGACATGTAGTTCGACTTAAAAGTGGTGATCCATTTGTTTTTGCTCGTGGTTACGAAGAAATAGATGTTGCAGAATCATATAGCATTCCTACAGAAATTGTTCCAGGGGTTTCAAGTGCTTTGGGCGTACCAGGGTTGCAGAAAATCCCTATGGTTTATGGTACGCTTAGCGAAAGTTTTTGGGTAGTTACAGGAACAAATGCTGTCGGAGAAATCTCTCCAGATTTACATGTTGCAGCAAAATCTAACGCTACAATTGTTGTGCTAATGGGAGTAGAAAAGATTAAGGAAATCGCCTCAATATTTAAAGCAGAAGGAAAAGATAATTTACCTGTTGCTGTGATTGAAAATGGTTCATCTGCTCAAGAAAACGTAGTTGTTGGTGTAGTAGAAACGATAGAAGAATTAATTATTGAAAAAAATATTAGCTCTCCAGCATTATTAGTGTTTGGTAATGTAGTGTCTCTACATCCTCAATTTAATGCAATAAAAGAGTTTTATGCCATTCTTTCACAAGAAGAATAATACGTTCTTATAATTTATATACTTATTTTTTTGTTTGGTTGTGAAGGCTCTGGTAATTTATCGGAGCTTTTCTCTTTTGATATATTTGCTTACAAATCCCTTTTTCCAGTATTAAGTTTTTGAAAAATTATTGCTCGAAATGTTTGCAATACTCAATCTATTGCCTATTTTGACTAAGTTTTTCAAACCCCTACTTATGGAAATTATACACTTCAGTGCAGAATGTTATCCGGTTGCTAAAGTTGGCGGATTAGGTGATGTTGTTGGAGCCCTACCTAAATATCAAAATAAGCTAAATCATGTTGCTAAGGTGGTAATGCCAGCTTATAATACCAAATTCTTGCATCAAAATGAGTTTGAAGTAGTGTATGATGGTTGGGTAAGATTAGGTGCTGCTAATTATCAGGCTAGGATATTTAGAGAAAAAACAAATAAACTAGGTTTCGATTTATTTTTAGTGCATATCGCTGATTTATTAGATCGCGATAAGGTGTATGGATATGAGGATGATACAGAGCGTTTCTTAGCTTTTCAAATTGCTGCATTAGATTGGATTGCACAATGGGAACATAAACCAAATGTAATTCATTGCCATGATCATCATACTGGTTTAATTCCTTTTATGGTGGGAAATTGCTATAATTATCGACATTTAAATCATATTCCTACCATTTTAACAATCCATAATGCTCAATATCAAGGTCAATTTGGTTGGGATAAATTACACTATATACCATCTTTTGATTTACGGAATGCAAGTAAACTAGATTGGGATAATTCTATAAATCCACTAGCATCTGCTATAAAATGTGCGTGGAGAGTAACCACGGTTTCCCCAAGTTATTTAGAAGAAATTAGTCATAAAGCCAATGGATTAGAAAGTTTATTTGCGCAAGAACGCGGAAAATCTGTTGGCATCTTAAATGGTATAGATAATGAAGTTTGGAATCCGCAAAAAGATCCAATGCTAACCAAAGGATTTGCTGTTCGTACTGTAGAAAGTGGAAAAAAAGCAAACAAAGAGGCACTTTGTAGTGTTTTTAATTTAGATCCAACAAAACCACTTTATACATTTATTGGACGATTAGTTGGAGAAAAAGGTGCAGATCTATTACCAGAAATTTTTTATAATGCGTTACAGCAAAGCGGTGGAGAAATCAATATTTTGGTGTTAGGTTCAGGAGAGACAGAGGTGGAAGATAGATTAAATGCTTTAACACATCAATTTCCTGGTAGGTATAACGCATATATTGGATACAATGAATCATTATCACATCAAATTTATGCAGGTGCAGATTTCCTTTTAATGCCATCAAGAGTAGAACCTTGCGGTTTAAATCAAATGTATGCGTTGCGTTACGGCACAATTCCGATTGTAAGACGTATAGGTGGATTAAAAGATACAGTGGTTGATATTGGTGATGGGGGATTTGGAATTTGCCACGATCAAACTAGTATTTGGGATGTAGGGCATGCCATTGGAAGGGCTTTTGATT
This sequence comes from Pedobacter sp., assembly GCF_041662865.1. Classification (GTDB taxonomy): domain Bacteria; phylum Bacteroidota; class Bacteroidia; order Sphingobacteriales; family Sphingobacteriaceae; genus Pedobacter. The sequence continues at coordinate 4,899 of NZ_JBAZRL010000056.1, read as the reverse complement.
TATTTTTAGATCAGAAAAAAGTGAAAGAAATTCGTAAGTTTATCATGACTTTGGACCACTCTTGGGATAGAGCTGCTCAACAGTACATTGATGTATACCAGATGTAAAACTAGACATATATGACCGACAAAGTATTGGGTGTAATTCTTGGTGGCGGCCAAGGATCAAGATTATCCCCGCTAACACAAACCCGCTCAAAACCCGCTGTGCCAATAGGAGGCAAGTATCGTTTAGTTGATATTCCCATCTCAAATTGCATAAATTCTGGTATTCACCGCATGTTTGTGCTTACTCAATTCAATTCTGCTTCTTTAAATAAGCACATTAAAAATACCTATCACTTTAGTCATTTTTCAAAGGCTTTTGTAGATATTTTAGCAGCAGAACAAACCCCAGAAAATCCAACATGGTTTCAAGGCACAGCAGATGCAGTGCGCCAATGTATGCATCACATTGTGAATCATGAATTTGATTATATTCTGATTTTATCTGGTGATCAATTATATCAGATGGATTTTAGAGCAATGTTAAAAGCTCATATTGATAAAAAAGCCGAGATTTCCATCGCTACTATTCCTGTGAACGCTTCAGATGCAACTGACTTTGGGATTTTAAAAACGGATGAGGAGAGCTTTATCACTTCTTTTATAGAAAAACCTAAAGCAGATTTACTGCCAGATTGGACTTCTGAAACGAGTGATGAAATGAAAGGTGCAGGAAGAAATTACTTGGCCTCAATGGGTATTTACATTTTTAATCGTGATTTACTGATTAAAATGTTGAATGATAACCCCGAAGAAAAAGATTTTGGAAAAGAGATTATTCCAAGAGCATTATTAAGTAATCATGTTTTAAGCTATCAATATGAAGGATATTGGACTGATATTGGTAATATTTCTTCATTTTTTGAAGCGAACCTTGGCTTAACAGATGAACTCCCTCAATTTAATATGTTTGACAATGCGCATACTATATTTACAAGAGCTAGGATGTTACCACCATCGAAAGTATCGGGTACAACGTTAGAAAAAACTATTGTTTCTGAAGGATGCATTATACAAGCTAGTCGGGTAGAAAGAGCAGTTTTAGGGATTCGATCAAGAATTGGAAAAGGAACAACTATTGCAAATACGTACGTAATGGGTAGTGACCACTATCAAACTTTATTGGAAATACAAGAAGCAACAAATGCTGGTCAGCCGTTATTGGGCATTGGTGATCGTTGTTATATTAATAACGCAATTGTAGATAAAAATTGTCGAATAGGAAATGATGTTCGCATCAATGGTGGTACTCATTTAACTGAGGGCGATTATGGATTATATGTAGTGAAAGATGGAATTGTTGTTGTAAAAAAAGGTGCAACCATACCAAATGGGACTGTAATTTAATAAAATTCATATTTGAATAAATACAAAGCCTTTACTTTTTAGTAAAGGCTTTTTGTATATTGAAGAATCTAATCCCTATTTATGAGCATACCTTATTTACTAATACTATTTAGATTTTTATTAGCGCCTATCATCTTGCTCATCTCTTATTTTATGACAGACAGCGCCGCATATATAGTTTTGGTTTTAATGTTTTTAGGTCTGCTTTCTGATATTTTTGACGGAATTATAGCCAGGAAAATGAAAATCGATACCGAAAAAATGCGGAGATTAGATAGTCAGACAGATTTGGTTTTTTGGCTAAGCATTTCTGTCAGTTGTTATTTAATTTATCCAGAATTAATTAAAGAGAATCTAATTGGTGTACTTGCTGTTGTACTAATGGAAGCGGTATGCTATGGTGTTAGTTTAATCAAATTTGGCAAAGAAACCTGTACTCACGCATTTGTTTCTAAAATATGGGGCCTTACCTTATTAGCTACCTTTACATGTTTATTAGGTTTCGCTTATGGCGGATGGATGATGAAAATCTGCATTATTTTGGGCTTAATTTCACAATTAGATGTGATTTTAATCATCTTGTTTTTACCAAAATGGAAGCATGATGTTCCGAGTTTCTACCATGCCATTTTAATTAGAAAAGGAATTGAGTTTAAGAAAAACAAATATTTGAATAGCTAACCGAAATGTTAAGCATAATTAAACACCAAAGAAAAAGTTGTTTGTTGATTTGGGATAGAATTCACTTCTAAACTACCGCGGTGCATTTTCATAATATTGCGTGTAATAGTTAGGCCAATGCCAGACCCATTTTTGCGTGTAGTATAAAAAGGGACAAATATTTTCTCAATGTTACTTGCTTCAATTCCTTTTCCGTTATCAATTACATCGATATATACTTTATTGTGTGCTAAACGATAGGTAATTTCAATAATTGGCTGTTCTACACCTTCTAGAGCATATACGCTGTTGGTAATGAGGTTAATCAATGCTTGTTCTACTAACTTAAAATCTATTTGCAGTGAAATTTTAGATGAAGTTTGCAGTACTTGTAATTTAATATGTTTAGCACTCACCATAGGCTGCATTAACACTTTTACATGTTGCAAAATTTCACCAACACTATGCTGCTCAGCATTTGGAGTGGGTAATTCGGCAATCAATCGATAATCTTTAACGAAATCTAACAAACCTTCAGAACGACGTTTAATGGTTTGTAGGGCTGGTTTTAAATCCTCTAAATCTTCGTAATTTAAACTTTTTTTATCGTTAATCATTTGGTTTACAGTAGCAGAAAGCGAGCTAATAGGAGTGATAGAGTTTAAAATTTCATGAGAGATTACCCCAATTAAACGATTCCAAGCTTCAGTTTCTTTTTGTTCAATTTCATCTTTAATATTCTGAAATGAAATAATAATATGGTCAGCACCGTAAAGATTAAGCGGAATAACTTCTATAGAAAGTTGGATAAATTTATCTTGTATTTTTAATTCTAGAAAGCGTTTACCACCTGTATTTATCTTTTCTATTTCTTCGGCAAAAATGGGTAGATGTTGTTCAAATCGATGCCAATAACTATACGCAGGAACATTTAAGAGATTACTTGCAGCTAAATTGAAGAATGAAATTTCAGATTTTTGCTTTTCAGTTTTATTTTTTTTAACCACAATTACACCAACAGGAACTTGCTCTAATATGGTTTTAATGAGCTGAAAAATCGCGTCTTGTTCTAGCTGTATATCTTTATGGATTTGAATGATTTCATTAAACGATTCATACAATTCTGGAAAACTTCCTTTGGTAATCTTATTCTTAAAATTTAAAGTATGATCTCTTGTTTTAACAGCTAAAATGAAACGTTTAATATCTTCTCTAATTTGATTAATATAAAAATAGAGCGAAATGACAGTACCCAATAAAATTAGACTTACACCCGTAATAGTAAACCATAGTTGAGTATTGCGAACTAGATAAACCAATAATATGGCCAGCAAATTGATAAATAATAAGCGGCTTATTAAACGAAAAGTAAATCTTTGATAGAACATTACGTGTGTAAAAGTTTAAAGTTCGAGCCGAAAATTAATTGATTAAATATAGAAGTTTAGCGTGAATTAACTTTTAAAGTCCAAATTTTTCAATTCTACGATACAAAGCCGCACGTGTTAATCCTAATTCGGCAGCAGCTTTAGAAATATTCCCTTTGTGCTTCTCGATAGCTTTATTTACCATCATTTTTTCCATTTCTTCTAAAGGCATATCAGCTTGTAAAACCGCTTGATTACCAAATTTTTGTGGAGATAACTGCAAATCATTTTCATTAATTTCCAATCCATCAGCCATGATTATTGCTCTTTCAATAACATGTTGTAGCTCGCGAATATTGCCTGGCCAACTATAGTTAAGCATAGTTTGTTCGGCTTTAGCAGTAATCTTTTTGATCGCTTTATGATATTTAGTGCTAAAAACTTGCAAGAAATGATAAGCTAAAAGGACAATATCGTTGCCTCGTTGTCTTAGAGGTGGTAAAAGCAATTCTACCGTATTTATCCGAAATAATAAATCTTGTCTAAAAGTACTTTTTGCAACCATATCATTTAGAGGCATATTCGTGGCACTAATTAAACGTACATCAATTTTTCGTTCTTTACTTTCCCCTAAACGTGTAACTGTGCGATTTTGTAAAACACTTAATAATTTGGCTTGTAGCGGTAAAGAAAGATTTCCAATCTCATCTAAGAAAATTGTTCCACCATCTGCCATTTCAAAACGACCAGGTTTATCTTCTCTTGCATCTGTAAAAGCACCTTTTGCATAACCAAAAAGCTCACTTTCGAACAAGTTTTCATTTAGTGAACCTAAATCTACATGCATAAAAATCTGCTTTCTTCTTAGCGAATTCTTATGTAGTTCGTAAGCAAAAACTTGTTTTCCGGTACCATTTTCGCCTAAAATTAAAACATTTGCATCTGTAGGGGCTACTTTTAATAAGGTTTTCTGGAGTTGTTGCACACTAGCATCATTACCTACAATATGCTCAAATTTCCGAGCCATATCGCCTTGCATGGATGTATGAATTTTCTCTAATTTCTTAACTTTCTTATTCGATTGCCTTAATCGAGCTGCAGCGGAAAGCGTAGCATATAATTTTTCGTTTTCCCAAGGTTTGAGTATAAAATCTATTGCTCCCTTTTTAATAGCTTGAACTGCTAATTCTACATTGCCAAAGGCTGTCATCAAAATAACTACATAATCTTTGTCGATAGATAAAATATGTTCCAACCAATATAACCCCTCACGACCATCACTTGCGCCTTTTTGATAATTCATATCTAATAAAATGATATCGACATCATTTTTACTTAATAAGACATTAATTTCTCGTGGCGATTTACACGTAAGAATTTGATTAAAATGCTGTTTTAAAAAAAGCCTAGCACTTAATAGGATGTCATCGTCATCATCAATTACTAATATATTGGCATCTATCATATTCAAAATTAATTGA
>NZ_JBAZRL010000055.1:0-19512 GCF_041662865.1 Pedobacter sp. | reverse complement strand
AAAGAAATAGAGTACAAAAAATTAGCAATCGACAAGCTAAAAAAGTGGTGCAAAGCAATTCATTTTCTGGTAGAATGTCCGAAGCCATCATCAATTTTAGACCCGAACTCGACTTACGTGGAATGCGTAGTGAAAATGCGGTGCAAGAAGTAGAAAATTATTTAGATAAAGCAATAATGTTGGGTTTTCCATCCATTAAGTTAATTCACGGTAAAGGCGATGGCATTTTAAGAAAATTGATTAGGGAACATTTAAAAAAATACAAAGAAGTTACGCATTTAGAAGATGAACACGCGGATAGAGGAGGAGATGGAATTACATATGTTTATTTAAAATAATTTAAATAGTAAAATAGATCAAGATTATTTCTTAATCTACTTAATTCCTTACAATTGCATATTTTTTTCATGGCATCTTAGTGTGAATTGTACAATGCAATAATCCGTTAATGCATTTGGAAACGGCACAATAACTTTATAATTTAGCCATAAAACAGAGTATATGATTAATAAAGTTGTAGCTGGAGCTGATGAAGCGATTAAAGATATTTGTGATGGACAAACCTTAATGCTTGGTGGTTTCGGTTTGTGTGGTATTCCTGAAAACTGTATTGCTGCATTGGTAAAAAGCGGCGTCAAAAACCTAACCTGTATTGCAAATAACGCCGGTGTAGATGATTTTGGTATAGGTCTGCTTTTACAAACACGTCAGGTTAAAAAAATGATTTCCTCTTATGTTGGTGAAAACGTTGAATTTGAACGCCAATTATTAAGCGGAGAATTAGAAGTAGAATTAATTCCACAAGGAACATTAGCTACACGTTGCTTGGCTGCTGGTTACGGTATGCCGGCCATATTTACCCCAGCAGGGGTAGGGACCGAAGTTGCAGAAGGTAAAGAAGTGAGAAACTTTAACGGCAAGGATTACTTAATGGAATATGCTTTTGAAGCTGATTTTGCATTGGTAAAAGCTTGGAAAGGTGACACCGCTGGTAATTTAATTTTCCGTTCAACTAGTCGAAATTTTAACCCGGTTATGGCTATGGCAGGTAAAACTACAATTGCTGAAGTAGAAGAGTTAGTAGAAGCTGGACAATTAGATCCTGACCAAATTCATACACCAGGTGTATATGTTCACCGTATTTTTCAGGGCAATAATTACGAGAAAAGAATAGAACAAAGAACAGTTAGAACCAAATAAAATGCTGGATAAAAACGGAATTGCGAAACGCATCGCAAAAGAAATAAAAGACGGTTATTATGTGAATTTGGGCATCGGTATTCCAACGTTGGTGGCTAACTATATTCCAAGTGATATTAATATAGTACTACAATCAGAAAATGGATTGTTAGGAATGGGACCTTTTCCTTTTGAAGGAGAAGAAGACCCAGATTTAATTAATGCTGGCAAGCAAACCATTACAACTTTACCGGGATCTTCAATATTTGATTCAGCAATGAGTTTTGGTATGATTAGAGCTCAAAAAATAGATTTAACCATTTTAGGCGCAATGGAAGTTTCTGAAAACGGGGATATTGCCAATTGGAAAATACCAGGTAAAATGGTTAAAGGCATGGGTGGTGCAATGGATTTAGTCGCTTCTGCTAAAAATATTATTGTTGCTATGCAACATGTAAATAAAGCAGGAGAAAGCAAATTATTGCCAAAATGTACATTGCCCTTAACAGGAATAAAGTGTATCAAGAAAATAGTCACAGAATTAGCTGTGATAGATGTTTTACCTGAGGGAGGTTTTAAACTACTAGAAAGAGCACCTGGAGTAAGTGTAGATTTTATTAGAAATGCTACGTTAGGTAAACTATATGCTGATGATAATGTGCCAGAAATGATAATTGATTAATTTGATTGAAGGCCGCAGATTCGCAGATTTCTCTTACTAGGTTTAAATAATCTGCGAATCTGCGGCTAAATATTAAGCTATTTACAAAACTTCGCTTTTAACTCATCCGAAATTTCTTCGGTGATTCTGATAATGTCATCAGGAGTATCCATATTATTTACAACTATTTTATTGCAATTATCTCGGTAAGGCAATAAAAATTCGTTGTAAGCAGGCACAACGTGATTATTCCATTTATAAAGTACATCATCTTCAGGATAACCTCTTTCCATTCCATCGCGTTTAATACGACGCTCCAATGCTACTTTTTCGTCAGCTTCTATAAATATACGGAGGTCTAATAATTCAGCTATTGCCTTAAAATGAAGTATGAAAAGTCCTTCTACAATAAGAATTGGCGCAGGATTTATTTCTAAAATCTTTACTACAGCTAAAGGATTATTGAAATTATACTCTTTTTTGTAAACAACATCACCTTTAATTAATTTCTTGATATCGATTAAAAATTGTTCATCATCTATCGTAGATGGCAAATCGAAATTGTATAATTTATTTTCTTCTTGTGTCATTTCACCTGCTGGAATGTAATAATCATCCTGAGATAAAAGTGTGACTTCATCATTTTTAAAGTGATGTAAAAAACTATTTAGAAAAAATGTTTTACCAGAACCGCTACCACCTGCAATACCGATAATTAATGGGGTTTTATTGTTCATTTTCCTGAGCGCCGTAGGTTATATTACAAAAAAATCGTTTATCTAAAGCACCAACAGCATCTGCTACTGCTTTTGTCATTACAATGATAACATCTTTTGTGGATTCATTCTCTGTAAATTTACCAACAACTTTTGCAAAAGTTGAACGGTTGCTCATTGGGTTAGTGATTTTAATAATCGTACCTATTGGAGCTGTACGATGTAAAATAAGCATTTTAGTAGGATCTAAATCTTGATCTGAAATCCATACTGCAGTACCTTTTTCTTCAATTTGAGTAAGGCCATATCTACTTGGTGCATATTTTAAAGAAGGATCTTTTATGGTGTTTGAATCACTTCCTGCATTTTCGTCTTCAGGAGTTTCACCCGTACCTTGCTTTGCGCCAATTATTTTTAATTTTTGCCCAACGATTAACTCGTTAGACGTTAAACTGTTAAAGCTTTTAAGCTGATAAGTGGTTAATGCATATTTTTTAGCAATAGTATAAATTGTTTCGCCTGCAATCACTGTATGCTCAAAACCAGCAGCAGCATTACTTGCTTGTGTAGATGTCTCATTAACTGGTTTTTGATAACTTTTAGGCGTTGGAGTAGGAACTACTTTTTCAATTATTGCTTCAGAAGTGTTTATAGTAGCTGATGGGATTTTTAAGACTTGACCAATTTGCAAATTGTTAGATGAAAGTCCATTTAATCGTTTAATTTCATCAACTGTTGTTCCATATTTTTCTGCTAGTAAATTTAAATTTTCTTTAGGTTTTACAGCATGTTCTATGGCTGTTGAATTATCACTATTTGCTAAAACAGGTTTTGAGACCACAGGAGTATTCACAGTTGGAGTTTCTTGAACAGCTGTATTTCCATTTGCGGGAATTTTTAAAACCTGACCAATTTGAAGATTAATCGAAGTCAAATTATTAGCTTTCTTAATTTCATTTACTGTTGTTCCATATTTTTCCGCAAGCATATTTAAGTTGTCTTTTGCTTTAACAACATGCTCAATGATATCCGTATTTGTTGCTATTGTTGAAGTAGCAATTGCTGTAAATGGTACATTAGTAGGAATTTTAAGGATAACACCAATCTGTAAAAACTTACTGTCATTATAAGTCATTATATCTTTATAATTGACGTTGTATTTTCTAGAAATAGAGTAATATGTTTCTTTCGCGTCTACTTTATGGATAATTAATTTTTTTCCATTATTGTTTTCAACTCCAATCGAATCTACTGTGTTATTAGCGTGAGAAAGAGAGATGCTAAGCGAAAAAGTGGCCAGTAATAGTATATATATTTTATGCATTAAATTCTTGAAATATTTGGAACGACAATTATACGAATAATATATTTTACGTTATTAATGTATGTAAAACGATATTATGACATATCTATTGTTTAAAAAACTTAAATTTAACAAACCATTTTTAACACAAATTGTTGTGGTTGCACAAACAAAAAAACTCTAAAATAAAATACCATGAACGCAAAGGAAATCAGTTTAAACGAAAAAGAAGTTAAGCCTGTAGTTGATATGTTAAATGATTATTTAGCTAATTATCATATTCATTATCAAAAACTAAGAGGTTGCCATTGGAATGTAAAAGGCCAGAATTTTTTCACCTTACATATCAAATTTGAAGAATTATATACAAATGCTCAACTCACAATTGATGAGATTGCAGAGCGTGTGTTAACCTTAGGTAAACCACCGCACAGCCGTTTTTCTGATTACATTAAAGAATCAACAATTAAAGAAGTCAACACAATTGGTATGGCAGATATGGTTATGGTTGAAACAGTTTTGGACGATATGTCGAAATTAATTGAGCTTGAAAGAGAATTATTAGAAGCAACAGATAAGGCTGGTGATGATGGTAGTAACGATATGGTAAATCGCTTTATGCAATTTAAGGAGAAAACAACTTGGATGTTGCGTTCTTTCTTAGGCAAAAAATAAATAATTAAAGTTTAATGAGCCACAGATGAGTAGATTAAAATCTGCTAATCTGTGGCTTTTTTGTTTTAGAGCGTACTAAATATTTATCTTTGGGGATGGGTTACAAAAATTTAGCCGAATGTGTTTCAGATCTTGAAAAAAATGGTCATTTAATCCGAATTAAGGAAGAGGTAGATCCATACTTAGAAATGGCAGCCATCCATCTAAGAGTGTATGAGAATCAAGGTCCAGCTTTATTTTTTGAGAATGTAAAAGGAAGCAAATTTCCTGCAGTTTCTAATCTTTTCGGTACATTGGAACGATCTAAATTTATGTTTCGAGATAGCCTCCCAAAAGTAGAGCAGCTCGTCGCTTTGCGTTCAGACCCAATAAAAGCGTTAAAAAACCCCATTAAATCTGCGGGTTCTGCTTTAACAGCTTTATCGGCATTGCCTTTAAAACAATCATTATTTAAAAATACATTTCAAAAAACGACCATTAGCAGTTTACCTCAAATAGTAAATTGGCCAATGGATGGTGGTCCATTTATTACCATGCCACAAGTTTTTACTGAAGATATAGATCAACCAGGTGTAATGCATGGTAATTTAGGGATGTATCGTATTCAATTAGCTGGTAATGAATATGTAACGGATAAAGAAATTGGTTTGCACTATCAAATTCATAGAGGTATTGGCGTTCATCAAACTAAAGCAAATGCTAAAGGACAACCTTTAAAGGTGAGTATATTTGTGGGTGGGCCACCTTCTCATCCATTAGCGGCCGTTATGCCTTTACCAGAGGGATTATCTGAACTTACTTTTGCTGGTGCATTGGGCAATCGCCGTTTCCGTTATTTTTATGATGAGGAAGGTTTTTGTATTTCAGCTGATGCTGATTTTATAATTACAGGTACCGTTCATCCTCAAGAAAATAAACCAGAAGGTCCATTTGGCGATCATTTAGGCTATTATAGTTTAACGCATCCTTTCCCTTTGATGAAAGTGAATAATGTGTATCACAAAAAAGATGCAATTTGGAGTTTTACTGTAGTTGGTAGACCACCGCAAGAAGATACTAGTTTTGGTGCCTTAATTCATGAGATTACAGGTTCAGCAATTCCTCAAGAAGTTCCGGGATTAAAGGAAGTAAATGCTGTTGATGCTGCAGGTGTACATCCACTTTTATTTGCTATTGGAAGTGAGCGTTATACACCGTATTTAAAAGAACGCAAGCCACAAGAAATATTAACCATTGCTAATCATATTTTAGGGAAAAACCAACTCAGCCTAGCCAAATATTTATTTATTGCTGCAAGAGAAGATGATGAAAATTTGAGTACAAATAACATTGCTCTATTTCTTCAGCATATGCTGGAAAGAATTGATTTAACTAAAGATTTACATTTTTACACCAACACAACTATCGATACTTTAGATTATTCTGGAGATGGATTGAATTCTGGTTCAAAAGTAGTTTTCGCAGCAGCTGGAGCTAAAAAAAGAGATTTAATAGAAAAACTATCGCTTGATTTTAGTTTACCAGAAGGATATATAAACTATAAAATAGCTATTCCAGGTGTTTTAGCTGTTCAAGGAAATAAGTATGAAAACAAAATAACAAGTAAACAAGAAATAGCAATCTTAAAAGGACATCTTAAATCACAAAACCTTTCAAATTTGCAGTTAATAGTTTTATGTGATGATGCTGAATTTACAGCTGCCAATATTAATAATTTGGTTTGGGTAACTTTTACGAGAAGTAATCCCGCTTCTGATATAGATGGCGTGAATGATTTTACGATAAATAAGCATTGGGGATGCGAGGGGCCATTAATTATAGATGCTCGTAAAAAGCCTCATCATGCACCAGAATTAATTAAAGATCCAGAAATCGAGAAGAAGGTAGATAAACTAGCAGAAAAAGGTGCTTCTTTATATGGGATTATCTAAACAAAAAAGCCATCTAGCATTAAACTAAATGGCTTTTTTATTGAATTTGATTTCTCTTAAAATCTCAATCCTAAAGTTAAGAAAACATTATTTTTTGTGTTTTTAACAGCTGCAACAGGTTCAGTAGCATTATTTAATGTGTACGGACTAAAGCTATTCTCAACTTCTACTCTTTGATAAGCTAAGTCAATATAATAGTTATTTACACGATAGCCTAAACCACCACTATACATTTTAGTATCGAAAAAACCATCGCTATCACTTTTATATGGACTTCCATTTAAACCATAACCAGCTCTTAAGCTTACATTGTTAAGTTTGTATTCCGCACCAACTCTATAATTCACTGCACTTTTATAATTATTCCTAACGGCAGTATTATTATCGCTAATTATGCCTCTATCTGCGCTATTATCCGTAGAAAATCTCGTACTTGAGTAATCAATAAAATCAACATCTCCAGAAATAATAGCTTGTCCACCAATAATATAACTCGCCCCTAAAGAGCCTTTTAAAGGTGTGCGCAAATTATAGGTAAAATCATACGTTTCACTTGCAGTAGTTCCTCTTATTGTTCCTCTATTGTCAAGCCCTTCTGTATAACTATCATCAATAACAAACCATGTAGGTGTTTGTAGAGTTGCTCCTAATCTAAGTCCTTCAGCTGCTCTAAAAATAACCCCTATGCGACCATTTACTCCTGAACCTTTGGTTGTTTGGCTTTGGTTAAACAGTAATTTATAATTAATGTTAGCCCCAGTTAAATTACCTCCAGCATCGTATTCTCTTGCTTTTCCACTTTCTTCATACTGGGCATCGCTATTGTATTTTATGTCAATTAAACCAATACTGGCACCAATATAAAATTGATTTGAAACATTAGCTGCCGCTGAAAAATTAAATTCAGAAACAGAACCACTTCTTACTTCATTTTTACGTTGCATATTTGGGTTAGCTGTCTCTGCAAAAGTTTCAGGGTAATAATTATTAGCTGGGCTATCATAGCTAATCAAATAATTATCGTAAGCCATTCTTTCCAAACTTCCAGTTGCCAAATTATTAGGCGTTGTACTTCCACCAAGTTCAGCAAAATAATCAGCTATAGAGTTTTTGTTGTTAGACCCATTATAATTTATTTCTCCACTATAATCATTGGTTCTGTTATATCCCAGTCCAAAAACAGCGCTAATAAATCCTTTTTTAGTATCCTGTCCTTTTTGTTTGTAAACTGGCATAAAAAATACAGCGCCAAGTTGATTTACATTTAATTCACTTTTATCTGTGTTGGTGTTTTGACCCAGATAATTTGCAGTAATGCCCGTTTGATTAAATTCTGGAGTTAAGCTAAACTCAGATTTCGTAAATAGACCCAATCCAGCTGGATTTCCGCCTAAAGAACTCATATCTCCACCAACACCAATTTGAGCGTTACCCATTCCTTTAAAACGAGCTGTACTTCCATAATTTGTTTGAGAAAAACGAAGGGCATCACTCGCATATTGAGCGTAGGTATTGCTAGTGGTAGCTACTATAGCTACCACTAACATTGTTATAATTTTTTTCATGTGTTCAGTTAATTAGATTTATCTACCACCACCTCTTGTTGGTCTACCGCCACCACTGCTTCCGCCACCAGAACTTTCTGATCTACCACCACTACTTGATGGAGGTGGAGAACTTTGTTGTGGAGGAGGGTTGTAAGTTGGTGCAGGTCTAGAAGGCGCTTCGCTAGTTCTAGTTGGTCTAGCTGATGATTCGGTACTTCTAGAAGGTCTACTATCACTTGTACTGCTTGGACGAGTAGTACTTCCATTATTTGCTGGGTTATACATCTCAGCTCTGCTTCTAGTAACTGTACTACCGTTATTTGCTCTTGTTGGTGGTCCTACTTGATTACCACCATAATAACTAGATCCATTACCTCTTCCTACGCCATTTTCACTTCCTCTTGATGGCCTAGCGCCATAATTTGGACTAGTATTATTTCTGCCTGCATAATAACCCCCCCCATAGTAACCGCCATAACCACCATAGTATCCTGTGCCATAGTAATTATAGTTTGAGTATATACCCCAATATGGGTTATAATATGGGCTTCCAAAATAGCTGTAATAATATGGGCTATACCAATTATTATAACCATAATTAAAGCCTCCATAATAGCCGTAAGGACTATAATATGAACTGTAACCGTAATAATTGTAATATGGATCGTAATATGGTCTATAAAGATCTCCGTAATAAAATCTATCTATACGAGAAGAATAATCCATGTCATAATATGGATCGGTTTTCCCGTAATAGTCATTATTAGAATTTTCTGTTTGTGTAGTTTTAACTGGATCAGAAGCTTTGTATTCTTTAGCTTGTGCAGTTGTATTGTACACATCGTCCTGAATGGCATTATTTTGTGCCAATTTAGGAGTAGAGCAGGAGGTAACCAACAAGGCAGTTACCGCGAGCATACTGGTGAGTAAATGATTAGGTTTCATGATATGTGTGTTTTGTTTGTGTGCGCAATCAAATTGTAGCTATAAATTTATAGCTTTGTAAACGATATTACAAGAAATTTAACACAAAAAACGTTCCAAATAGTTATGAGTAAAGGTATTACAAGCAAAAATGACGATTATTCTCAGTGGTATAACGATATTGTTATAAAAGCCGACTTAGCCGAGCATTCATCGGTTAAAGGATGTATGGTAATTAAGCCATATGGTTATTCTATTTGGGAGAAAATGCAGGCAGTTTTAGATCAAAAGTTTAAAGATACTGGTCATAGCAATGCTTACTTTCCTTTATTTATTCCTAAATCATATTTTTCTAAAGAAGCAGCACACGTAGAAGGTTTTGCAACCGAATGTGCAGTTGTAACTCATTATCGTTTAAAAAATGATGGGAATGGTAATATCATTGTAGATGAAACCGCAAAGCTGGAAGAAGAATTAATTGTTCGACCAACTTCTGAAACCATTATTTGGAATACCTATAGAGGCTGGATAGAATCATACCGCGATTTACCTTTGTTAATTAATCAATGGGCAAATGTGGTACGTTGGGAAATGAGAACTCGCTTGTTTTTACGTACAACTGAGTTTTTATGGCAAGAAGGACATACTGCACACTCCACTTCACAAGAAGCTATTGAGGAAACAGAGAGAATGTTAGATGTATATGCAGATTTCGCAGAAAACTGGATGGCAGTACCTGTTGTAAAAGGGAAAAAGACGCCAACGGAGCGTTTTGCTGGGGCCTTAGATACCTATTGCATCGAAGCCTTAATGCAAGATGGAAAAGCTTTGCAAGCAGGAACATCACACTTTTTAGGGCAAAATTTTGCTAAAGCATTTGATGTTAAATTCACCAGCAAAGAAGGTAAATTAGAACATGTATGGGCAACATCTTGGGGAGTGTCAACTCGTTTAATGGGGGCCTTAGTAATGGCACACAGTGATGATGCCGGATTAGTTTTACCTCCAAAATTAGCGCCAATTCAAGTTGTTATTGTACCTATTTACAAAGGAGAAGAAGATTTAGCTAAAATATCAACCTTTGTGGATGAACTTATTCCAAAACTAAAGGGATTAGGTATTTCTGTAAAATACGACAGTAGAGATAGCCAACGCCCTGGATTTAAGTTTGCAGAATATGAATTAAAAGGAGTTCCAGTTCGCTTGGCAATTGGTGGTAGAGATATGGAAAACAAAACTGTAGAGTTAGCTCGTAGAGATACGAAAGAAAAATTCACAGTAGCACAAGAAGGATTAGATATTTACATCGCAAACCTGCTAGAAGAAATTCAAGAAAATATTTATAACAGAGCTCATCAATTTAGAGAAGAGCACATTACAGAAGCAAATTCATATCAAGAGTTTAAAGAACTGTTAGATACAAAAACAGGTTTTATTTCTGCTCATTGGGATGGAACAGCAGAAACTGAAAAGCAAATTAAGGAAGAAACTAAAGCAACCATTAGGTGTATTCCTTTAAACAATAAGCAAGAAGATGGTGTTTGTATCCTAACTGGTAAACCATCTACACAAAGAGTGTTGTTTGCAAGGGCATACTAAAATCATTTTATGCAGGACGAAAATTATAAAGAAATACTTGGTAAATTAGAAAGTAAAGCTTCCTTAAAACAGGCAATTTACCGGAGTACGGCTGAAGTTTTTGGTTTGACTAAAACCATTCTTTCGAAAATTGCAGCAAAACTGCATAATGATTATACGCACAAAGATCCTTCTGTTGAAGTAAATTATAGAGAAAATAACCAGTTTGAGGCACAGTTGAAATTCTCTGGAGATATGCTGATGTTATCCATGCACAGTAATGTGTTTAATTTTGATGAAGGACATTCTATTTTCCAGACGAGTTATGTAAAAACCGATGAAAGCTTAAGCTACTGTGGCGTAATCTATATCCATAATTTCCTAGCAGATTCAATTAAATATAATCGCTTGGCGGATGAAGGATCTTTGATAGCTCGGATATTAGTAAATAAAGAAAAACACTTTATGGTAGAAGGAGATGGTGCATTAGGATTTTTATATGAAGATTTTGAAGCGAATCTACTAACGGAAGAAAAGTTAACTGATATTTTAGAAAGGTCAATTCTTTTATGTTTAAATACAGATTTGTTGCTTCCACCATTTTCACAAATTAAAGATGTAACCTTACATCAAAAACAAACATTAGTAGCTGCAAGCGGATATCCAACAGGAAAACGGTTAGGCTATTTATTCAACTCAGAAATACAGCAAAACAATATATAAGATGAACCCGATAGGATTAAAATCATAATTTTAATCATCGAAGGCTCCATCTCACCAATAAAAAAATAAAAACAGAGATGAAATTTGCAACAAAAGCTATCCATGCTGGTCAAGAACCAGATCCAACAACTGGTGCAATAATGACACCTATTTATCAAACATCTACCTACTGGCAAAAATCACCAGGAGAGCACAAAGGTTACGAGTATTCAAGAGGTACAAATCCAACACGTAAAGCTTTAGAAGATTGTTTAGCTGCGCTGGAGAACTGTAAGTACGGATTAGCCTTTAGCAGTGGTATGGGTGCTACTGATGCAGTTTTGCGTTTATTAAAGCCTTGCGACGAAGTAATCACTGGAAATGATTTATATGGAGGTTCTTACCGAATTTTCACTAAGGTATATGAGAAATATGGCATTAAGTTTCATTTCCTAGATTTATCTAAGCCAGAAAATATCATTCCTTATATTAACGAGAATACCAAATTGGTTTGGATAGAAACACCTACAAATCCTACTATGCGTATTATCGACATAGAAGGTGTGGCTAAAATCACTAAAAAGAACAATGTATTATTAACAGTTGATAATACATTTGCATCGCCATATTTACAAAACCCAATAGATTTAGGTGCTGATATTGTAATGCATTCAGTTACAAAATACATTGGTGGTCACTCTGATGTGGTTATGGGTGCATTACTAACCAATAACGAACAACTATACAAAGATTTATTCTTCGTGTATAATGCATGTGGTGCAACACCAGGTCCGCAAGATGCTTTCCTTGTTTTACGAGGAATAAAAACCTTGCATTTGCGTATGAAAGCACATTGCGAAAACGGCGAGAAAGTAGCTCACTACCTAAAAAAGCATCCAAAAATTGATAAGATTTACTGGCCAGGGTTCGAAGATCACCCTAACCATGATATTGCCAAAAAACAAATGCGTGGTTTTGGAGGAATGGTTTCTATCACACTAAAAGATGCAGATTTAAAAGAAACATTTAGAGTAGCGTCTCTATTTAAAGTTTTTTCATTGGCAGAATCTTTAGGTGGAGTAGAATCGTTAATTAATCATCCAGTAAGTATGACACATGGTTCAATACCAAAAGAAGAACGTGAAAAAGTAGGTGTAACCGATAATTTATTGCGCTTAAGTGTAGGAGTGGAGGATATCGATGATTTATTGGATGATTTGGAACAAGCACTAGCCTAAAGTGTTTATTTGCGTCATTTGTTCATTGGTATATGACGTTTGAACCAGTGAGCTAATGAACTATTGAACATTGCAATGGAATTTACAGAATTAAAAGGCTTTCTAGATTTTAAAGTTGATCAGTACAATCGACCAAACTTTATTATGAACGATCCAATTTCTATTCCTCATCAATATTCGAAGAAACAAGATATTGAAATTGCCGCATTCTTTGCGGCAATTTTAGCTTGGGGTCAACGCAAAACCATTATCAATAAGTGCAATGAACTTTTTTTAAGGATGGATAACCAACCGTATCAGTTTATGCTGAATCACAGTGATACGGATTTGAAAGGGTTATTAGGGTTTAAACATCGCACCTTTAACGATACCGATTTATTGTATTTTGTATCTTTCTTTAAGCATCATTATTCGCAATCGAATAGTTTAGAAACTGCTTTTCTGCCTCAACAAACTATTAATCCTAATTATTTACCAGAAATAAGCCAACCAGATATAGAGTTATCATCGTCAGGCTGTATGTTAACAGAGTTTGCAATTGATGGTTTTACTGCAGAGAAAGCATTAAATCATTTTAGAAGCTACTTCTTTAGCTTAGCTGATTTTCCACCTAGAACGATTAAGCACATTTCGTCGCCTTTGCAAAAGTCTACGTGTAAACGTTTAAATATGTTTTTAAGATGGATGGTTCGTAAAGACGATTGTGGTGTTGATTTTGGAATTTGGAATACTATCCCTACTTCAGCATTAATTTGTCCATGTGATGTTCATGTAGATAGAGTGGCCAGAAGATTAGGCCTAATTAATCGCAAACAAACCGATTGGCAAACTGCGGTTGAACTTACAGCTAAACTAAAAGAATTTGATGCAAATGACCCTGTAAAGTATGATTTTGCGCTCTTTGGTTTAGGGGTAGAAGAGAAATTTTAATCGTTATCCAACATGTCTTGTCATTCAGAGCGAAGAATCTATATAAATCTATAGAAATCTTAATTAATATAAAACGAGATTCTTCGCTTCGCTCTGAATGACAAAAGCTAAATTAGTATATGGTAAACTTTAAAGCTGAAATAGAGAAATTTGATACAATGGGTGAAAAAACTGGATGGAGTTACGTCTTTGTACCTCAAGCAGTTGCTAATCAAATTAAACCAGACGAAAAGAGAAGTTTTAGAGTGAAAGGAACAATTGACACTGTTGCGGTAAGTGGAATTGGCTTATTACCAATGGGTGAAGGAGATTTTATTATAGCGTTAAAAACCTCTTTACGAAAACAATTGAAAAAAGAAGCAGGAGCTAAAGTTGAATTGAATTTGGTATTTGATGCTGACTTCAAAATTGAAATGCCAGATGATCTTGAAATTTGTTTAGCAGATGAAGAAGTCTTGCTTCAACAATTTTTATCTATGCCAAAATCTCACCAGAATTATTTCATCAATTGGCTAAATACAGCCAAAACAGATACCACTCGAACTAAACGAATTGTAATGATTGTTAATGCAATGGTTAAAAAATACAATTTCGGGGAAATGATTAGAGCAGCAAAAAACGATTAACGTTTGTAATTACGAAACCAGCTATTTATTTTCATTTGTATCACTCCTAAAAAGGCTTCTCTAAAAATACGCGTACTCATTTTCGATGTACCTTCAGTTCTATCAGTAAAAATAATAGGGACTTCCACTACGTTAAAACCATATTTAATGGCGGTGAATTTCATCTCAATTTGAAAAGCATAACCCACAAACTTAATTTTATCCATTGGGATGGTTTCCAATACTTTGCGGCGATAGCACTTAAATCCTGCAGTTGCATCTTGTATTTTAATTCCGGTAATAAACCTCACATACATAGAAGCAAAGTAAGACATTAAAACTCTGCCCATTGGCCAATTCACCACATTTACACCTTTAACATACCTAGAACCTATCGCTAAATCAGCACCATTTACACAAGCATCACGTAGTTTAAGTAAGTCCTTTGGATTATGAGAAAAATCGGCATCCATCTCAAAAATATACTCATATTCTCTTTCTAGCGCCCATTTAAAACCATGAATATAAGCTGTACCTAAGCCAAGTTTACCCGCTCGTTCTTCTAAATGTAATGCTGGGAATTCCTCTTGCAGCTCTTTAACAATTGTAGCAGTGCCATCTGGAGAGCCATCATCAATAATTAATAGTTCGAAAGTATAGTCTAAAGAAAAAACCTTACGAATGATCTTTTCAATGTTTTCTTTCTCGTTATACGTTGGAATAATGACTAAGCTATCGAACACTGTTAATTTTAGATTTTAGAACTACAATTTGATTTGGCGAAATTAGTTATTAAAAACTAAAAGCCCGAAATTTCTATACGGGCTTTTAGTTAAATCATGTTAAATTCTTTTAGTGAACACCATGCATCCATTTACGCAATAGTGGGGTTAAGGCAAACATGGCCAAACCTGCCACAATTGGAATTGCAGTGAATATTAAGAAAAACGTTGAAATTGAATATTTTTCGCTAATCGAATCGATTAAACTACCAGTTAATCCTGCTAAGGTATTACCAGCGAATGTACAAATGAACCATACACCGAACATTAAACCAACCAATTTTGCAGGAGCTAATTTACTTACATAAGATAATCCTACTGGAGATACACATAGTTCGCCCACCGTGTGGAAGAAATAAGCAAATATTAACCAAAACATACTTACTTGTGCAAATTTCGCACCAGGAGCAATGTCCATTCCACCATAAGCTAATCCAGCAAAGCCGATACCAACGAATATTAATCCCATGCCAAATTTAGCTGGACCGCTTGGATTGAACTTACTTTCCCATATTTTAGAAAAGAATGGTGCTAATGCAACGATAAAGAAAGAGTTTAGAATACCAAACCACGATGCTGGTACTTCAGTTTTATCAGCTGAAAATACGTTCTGTACTTTCCAGATACCTAAGCACCAAATGATAATGAAACTTAAAGCGGTAAAAAGTATCGTTACAGGATATTTTTTGAAAATCTGTTTAGCAAGTGCGATTAAAACAACTGTAACCGCTATTAATGGAAATATAGTTAATATCGAATCTACCCACCTAAATGCTGTGCCCGAAGAACCAGTTAAATCACGAAGTGTGTAATCTTTAGCAAAAATGGTCATTGAACCACCTGCTTGTTCAAATACCATCCAAAAGAAAATGGTAAAAATAGAAAAGACACCAATCACCCATAATCTTTGTTTTTCAATGATTTTTGCCTTTCCACTATCTAATGAGGTATCTTCATTTGCAACAACCACTTCGGCTTTTACGATTTTCTTGCCCAGTACACCAAATATTTTTTCTGCAAAATAAAATTGAAGCGTACCGAAAAACATAAATATACCAGCTAAACCAAATCCCCAATGCCATCCTTGAGTTTCGCCAACATAACCGCACATTAAAATTCCTAAAAATGCTCCTGAGTTAATACCCATGTAAAATATAGCATAAGCCGAATCTTTTTTGTCGCTAATTGATGGATATAATTGACCTACAATTGATGAAATATTTGGTTTGAATAAACCATTTCCAGTAATTAAAAGGAATAATCCAATGTAGAAAAAGCTCATGTTAAAGCCTTCCATTGCCATTGATGCATGACCCAAAGTCATAATAAGACCACCAATAATAACAGCTTTCCGGTAACCTGTTAAACGATCGGCAATTAAACCTCCAATAATCGGAGTAAAATAAACCAATCCAGTGTACCAAGCATATAGTTTCAAGGCATCTGGTCTAGTCCAATTCCAGCCATCCTTACTTGCTTCACTAACCAAAAAAAGCACAAGCAATGCTCGCATGCCGTAATAACTAAATCTCTCCCACATTTCAGTGAAAAAGAGCACAAATAATCCAACGGGATGATTGAGGATTTTTTGGGTTTCTACACCATTTTCTTGTAGGTGTAAATCAAGCGCCTGATCTTGGCTTAGGCTAGTTGTTTTATTTGCCATCTTAAACGTTTAAATTGTATAGTTTTTTAATTTGTGTGTAATTTTCAATTTGCAAGATAAGTACATGTACGCATAGTAACAAATTTTAAAATGCGCTAAATATAGCCTTAGTGAATAGATTTTGTAACAATTGTAGATGCTTTTACTGGTTTTCCGTATAAATCATCGTTTGGAGAAGGATCATTTTTCAATTCTATATCCTCAACCAACGATAATTTGCCCCAGGTTAATTTATATCCATCAAAACTTAAGTCCGAACCATAATATTCAAAATTATTGATCATTTTAGGGTCGTATGGAGCCAAATGATCAAAAACTAACATACTGGTTTTGGGCTCAACAGTTAAAGTCATGGAGTTAAGTTTATTGTACTCGAAAACAACTCTGTTTTTTAAAGCGCCATTTTTAACTGTTTCGAAAATGTTCTTTCCGAAAATGGCTTCATTCTTTTCAAAGGTTAATACTTCAATCACTTTTTTTGTCGTTTTCTGATTATTCCCTTTCCATCCTAAAAGGATAAAATAAGGCTGTTTTCCATTTACAATCACAGGAATCATTTCGTAATAACGAGCACCAAACCAATTTTTTCCACTCGTGATCGCATTTGCATCTGTACTAGTTTCGGTACCATCTGTTAGCGGAATTAAACTTAAACTACCATTTGTTGTCCCGAGCTGAATGGTACCGTAATAACGATAAGTTCCTTCATCTGTTGGTACAAACCACGTAATAATGCGAAAAGAATTGTCTGGAGATTTTAAGATTGAAACACGTTTTAAAGAATCGAAGTTGTACTTAAATGAGTTATTAACTTTTAATGCTGTAACCAGTTTTTGACGAACTGTGCATTCTTTTCAAAACGAGTAAGGTTGTCCTTAGCTGCAAAAGTTGCTTCACTTAAAATAACTAAAGAATCTTGGTAAAGATCTAATTTAGGATTGTTGTTAAGGTTGTAGGTGTGTTGTGCGTTCGATTTTGCACACCACACACTTACTAGTATTAATAGCAATAGATAACCTTTAAACGCTTTAAACATAGTTGATTAACGCAAGTTTTCTATAACTATTGCACTAGCACCACCACCGCCGTTACAAATACCAGCAACACCGATTTTACCTTTATTTTGAGCTAAAACAGAAAGTAGGGTAACCACTATTCTAGCACCCGAAGCACCTAGTGGATGACCAATGGCAACTGCACCACCATTTACATTTACGGTATCTTCTTTCAAACTCATTTCTTGGTTATTTGCTAACGAAACCACAGCAAACGCCTCATTAATCTCGAAATAATCTACATCTGCAACAGTTAAATTCGCTCTGCTTAATGCTAAAGGAATTGCTTTAGAAGGGGCAGTAGTAAACCATTCCGGAGCTTGTTGAGCATCAGCGTAAGCTAAAATTTTAGCTAGAGGTTTAATGCCCATTTCTTTTGCTTTATCTGCGCTCATTAAAACTAACGCTGCAGCACCATCATTTAAAGTAGATGCATTTGCAGCCGTAACTGTTCCATCTTTTTTAAATACAGGTTTTAAGCTAGGTATTTTATCAAATTTTACAGCAAAAGGTTCTTCATCATTACTAAATAAAGTGATGTCGCCTTTACGATCTTTCAGTTCTACAGGAACAATTTCTTCGCTGAATTTACCTGTTGCTTGTGCTGTCTGTGCTTTTTTGTACGATTCTGTTGCAAAGTTATCTTGTGCTTCACGTGTAATGTTACAGGTTTCTGCACACAGTTCAGCTGCAGAACCCATGTGGTAATCGTTATAAACATCCCACAAGCCATCTTTTATCAACCCATCGGTTAATTGACCATGACCTAAACGATACCCATTACGAGCTTTATCTAAATAGTAGGGCACATTACTCATGCTTTCCATACCGCCAGCTACAACAATTTCATTTTGTCCAAGGGCAATGCTTTGTGCGGCTAACATAATAGCTTTAGTACCCGATGCGCAAACTTTATTAATAGTAGTGGATGGTAAATCTGGCAAGCCAGCAAATTTTGCAGCTTGTGTGGCTGGTGCTTGACCTAAATTTGCAGACAGCACATTGCCCATATAAACTTCTTGAATATTTTCTGGTTTTAAACCTGCTCTTTCTACAGCTGCTTTGATGGCCAATCCACCTAATTGCGTTGCAGAAAAACTGGCTAGTGAGCCGCCAAAACTGCCAACAGGCGTTCTGATTGCAGCTACAATGACTACATCTTTCATATGATATTTTTTAATATTTGGTGGCGCAATTTAGGCATTTGACCACAGATTTTTGCATTAAACATTGCTTTTTACTTCGGAGAAATGGTTTTTGTGATGTAAACCTGATAATAGTGGAAATACTTTTTGTATTGCACATTCTATGAGAATCTAAAGATTTCTCCACTTCGGTCGAAATGACTACCCATTTAAAGTTGACAAATTGCATCGTTGGTATATAGCTTAATAAGCTTTCTCAAGCCGTTGCAATACATCTTCGTTCACCTAAATTGGCCTTGTCCAATGCGGAATGCACTGATTCGCCTTCGCAGAAGCTTCAATAGCATTGGGCGCAGCCATGGATTTTTTTGCATACTTTTTTCATCTATAGGAAAAAAGTTTGTCCGCGATGCGTCAGAACCATAAAATAATCAAACTCTCTGTTTTTGATGCCCCCGCGGTAAAGAGCGTAACAACTAAGGGTTTTAGCTTAAGAAACTTGATGGGAATAAGAAGGGCTTGCTACTTATTTAGCACTTCAAATTGATTTAGCACAGTCCAAAGAGCGTGGGGCAGACAGGAACGGCGGGCCATGCGTAAGCCTAGAGCGTGGAAGCATCGTTCCTGACTTGATCTTTTGCCTACTTTTCCATCAAGGGAAAAGTTTGATGCCCCCGCGGCAAAGAGCGGACACAATTAAGGTTTTTTTCGGTGGGTGTGACACCAGTCGATAGGAAAAAGGGAAAAGTTTGATGCCCCCGCGGCAAAGAGCGCACACAATTAAGGTTTTTTAATCTTTAAAGGTTTAGGAGTATTAGGTTTTACTTTTGAATACTAATCTCATTACCGTACGATCAAACCCTCTATTTCTCATT
>NZ_JBAZRL010000054.1:0-20857 GCF_041662865.1 Pedobacter sp. | reverse complement strand
TTCGGGTTTATTTAAAACAATTGGCGCAGAAAAACAGGCTCAAGTTGAAGAACTAATTGACTATTTCGAGCTCAATGAATATAAAAATGAATTATTAAAGGTGCTTCCTCTTGGCAAACAAAGGTTGGTTTTATTAGCGAGGACAATCATCAAAAATCCAGAATTATTAATATTAGATGAGCCTTGCCAAGGATTAGATCAACAACAAACAGAGCATTTTAACCATTTAATAGATGAGCTGTGTACTAACGGAATGACTTTAATTTACGTTGGGCATTTTGAAACTCAATTACCAGCTTGTCTCACTCATAAATTGCTGTTAAATAACGGCGAAGTAATAGAAAATATAAAAGCGTACCACACAAAAAAAGAATTAGCATAATGAAGAAGCATGTATTAGTTATTCCTGGCGATGGAATTGGACCAGAAGTTACCCAATGGGGAAAAGCGGCATTAGAACATATTGCAGCAACTTACGATCATGATTTCACATTTGATGAAGCTTTAATGGGTCATGCTGCAATTGAAGCAACAGGAAATCCATTACCAGATGAAACCTTAGAAAAAGCTAAAAAAAGTGATGCTATACTTTTTGGTGCGGTTGGTCATGCGAAATATGATAATGATCCTTCTTTAAAAGTTAGGCCAGAACAAGGTTTGCTTAAAATCAGAAAAGAGCTGGGTTTGTATGCTAACCTTCGTCCTATTTTATTATTTGATGAGCTTTTACATGCTTCAAGTATTAAACCTGCAATTTTAAAAGGAACAGATATTTTGTTCTTCAGAGAATTAACAGGTGATGTGTACTTTGGAGAAAAAACACGCTCTGAAGATAGAACAACAGCTTCCGATTTAATGATTTATCATAAATACGAAATTGAAAGAATTGCACATAAAGCTTACGAAGCGGCTCGTCAACGTCGTGGTAAATTATGCTCGGTAGATAAAGCAAATGTGTTAGAAAGCTCTCGTTTATGGCGTGAAACTGTTCAAGAAATTGCTAAGCAATATCCTGATGTGGAGACAAGTCATATGTTTATTGACAATGCCGCCATGCAATTAATCAAAGATCCGAAACAATTCGATGTGGTGTTAACCGCCAATTTATTTGGAGATATTTTAACAGACGAAGCATCGCAAATTGCAGGTTCTATGGGCATGTTGGCATCAGCTTCTGTAGGTGATGGGACTGGTTTTTTTGAGCCAATACATGGTTCTGCACATGATATCACAGGAAAAGATTTAGCAAATCCACTGGCTTCTATCCTATCAGCTGCGCTAATGCTCGAAATTAGTTTTGGACTGAAAGAAGAGGCAAAAACTTTGGTGAATGCGGTAGATAGAGTATTGAAGGAAGGTTTTAGAACGAACGATATTGCAGATAGCACCACCAATAGATACAAAGTATTAGGCACCAAAGAAATGGGCAAATTAGTCTTGAAATTTTTATCACAAACCGTTACCACAAATTCATAAAGCGATGATACACGATCCTAATAAAGTTTACATTTTTGACACCACCTTGCGTGATGGAGAGCAGGTTCCGGGCTGCCAATTAGATACCAATCAGAAAATCGAAATCGCGAAATCTCTCGAATTTTTAGGGGTTGATGTAATTGAGGCTGGATTTCCAGTATCAAGTCCTGGAGATTTTACAAGTGTAATTGAATTATCAAAAGCAGTAAAAAATCCAATTATTTGTGCATTAACTCGTGCAAATAAAAATGACATCGATGTTGCTGCAGATGCATTACGTTTTGCAAAAAGACCGCGAATTCATACTGGAATTGGAGCAAGCGACATGCACATCAAAACGAAATTCAACAGTACTCGTGAAGATATTTTAGAGCGTGGAGTCGAAGCAGTGAGATATGCTAAAAAATATGTGGAGGATGTAGAATTTTATGCTGAAGATGCGGGTAGAGCAGATATTGAATTTTTAGCAAAAATGATTGAAGCAGTTATTGCTGCTGGTGCAACAGTTGTAAATATTCCAGATACCAACGGTTATTGCTTACCAGATCAGTATGGTTCTAAAATTTTGTATTTAAAAGAACATGTAAAAAATATAAACAAAGCTATTATTTCTGTACATTGTCATAACGATTTAGGTTTAGCAACTGCAAATTCAATTGCTGGTTTACAAAATGGTGCTCGTCAAGTTGAATGTACTGTTAATGGCATTGGCGAACGTGCTGGTAATACTTCAATGGAAGAAGTGGTGATGATTTTAAAAACACATAAAAGCTTAAATCTTCATACTAATATTAATACGCAAGGTTTTTATAACATTAGCAGACACGTAAGTGAACAAATGCACATGCCTGTTCAACCCAACAAAGCTATTGTTGGTGGTAATGCATTTTCACATAGTTCTGGTATTCACCAAGATGGTTTCTTAAAAAACCGTGAAAATTATGAGATTATTAAACCTGAAGATGTTGGTTTTCCATCTGCTGCAATCGTATTAACTGCAAGAAGTGGCCGTCATGCCTTAAAACATCACTTAGATAGACTTGGTCATTCCTTAGATAAAGACAATTTAGATATCGTTTACAAACAATTTTTAGTTTTAGCAGATAGCAAGCAAGGCATTGATGACTACGATTTAAATCAATTGGTAGCCCTACATTTAGTTTAATGAAGTACGTCGCAGAGACGATAAGCAAAGAATAATGACGACAACATATACATTTGATTTTTTAGCAGCAGCGGAAAGACTGAAGGGTACTGTTTTACATACACCTTTAGAATTTAATCAACGTTTATCGGAAAAATATCAGGCAGAAATTTATTTAAAACGAGAAGATAAACAAGTAGTTCGTTCGTATAAATTACGTGGTGCTTATAACATGATGAGCCAAATTCCAGCTGATCAAATTCAAAATGGGGTAGTTTGTGCAAGTGCGGGTAATCATGCGCAAGGTGTTGCTTATTCTTGTAAAAAATTAAAAATTAAAGGCACTATTTTCATGCCCGAAATTACTCCAAAACAAAAAGTAAGTCAAACTACTTTATTTGGCAATGGGTGGATAGATATTATTTTGGTTGGAGATACTTTTGATGATTGTTTAGCTGAAGCGTTACGATTTACTGAAGAAAATAAAATGACATTCGTCCCTCCTTTTGATCATTATCATGTTATAGAAGGCCAAGGAACAGTTGGTGTAGAAATTCTAGAAGATTTGCCAGATACGGAAGTGGTAATTATGCCAATTGGTGGTGGTGGCTTAGCGTCAGGAACTGGAACCTATTTAAAAGAAACTAATCCAAATATCTTATTAATTGGTGTTGAACCGGAAGGTGCTCCTTCTATGGATGCAGCTTTTAAAGCTGGCAGACCTATAAAACTGGATCAAATTAATCGTTTTATTGATGGAGCTGCTGTAAAATCCGTTGGTTTATTAACTTATCCGATTTGTAGAGAAGTTTTAGATGAAATAATGCTTATCCCAGAGGGAAAAGTGTGCACAAGTATTTTAAAATTATACAATGAAGATGCAATTGTTGCTGAGCCTGCTGGTGCTTTAGCAGTAGCATCATTAGATTTATGTGCAGATCAGATTAAAGGCAAAAAAGTAGTTTGCATAGTAAGCGGTGGAAATAACGACATCGAAAGGATGCAAGAAATCAAAGAAAAGTCTCTGCTTTTCGAAGGATTAAAACACTATTTCATTGTTCGTTTTCCGCAAAGACCAGGTGCGTTGAAGCTTTTTGTAAATGAGGTTTTAGGTCCACATGATGACATCACTCGTTTTGAATTTATTAAAAAAACAGAGCGTGAAAATGGCCCAGCTTTAGTAGGTATTGAACTCAAAGATAGAGAAGATTATGAAGGATTAGTAAGTCGTATGAAAATCTTTAAATTCGACATCATTGAATTAAATCAAGATCAAACTTTGTTTGAATATTTAGTGTAATTTTAAGTCAGACTGGTAAATAGTTAAAAAATTGGCTCCTCTTTCTCGTGTGTAAATTTTGGCAAAAGTTTTGCATTATAAATTGCAAAACACACACACAACATGAAAAAGCTAACCTTACTCCTAATCTGCATCGCCTCACTAGGTCTGGCGTCTTGCAAAAAAGACACTATTGTTCAAAGTGCGAACAATCTGACAATTATTAAATACATCGAACCTAATCAGTGGCAACTAAGTACCGATGGATTAACCTATTATGCCGTTATTAACGAAAGTAGAATTGATCCTAGAACTTTTGAAGACGATGGTATTTTAACTTATATTTCTAGAGGTGATAATAATACCTACGAACAATTACCTTTTGTATACAATGTTGATGCTTATAGTTATGTGATCAGACAAGGGTCAATCGAAATAGACATTCAAAGTTCTGACAATCAAGACACTGCCCCCATAAAGCCAACGACGAGAACAAGGGTTAAAATTGTACTTATCGAATCGTCTCAATAAAAAATTTGATTAAAACTCTAAGAAATGGCCAACATTCGCTTGAATGTGGTCATTTTTTTTGTGCTCTCCACTATTAAGCTGCAAAGCTCTAATTTTTACACCATTTCGTTCTAGCAAAAGTTCATCGTAAAAACCTTTGTAATATACTTCAAGTACTTCAAACCGTCTGCTCTGCCAAGTGCTTTTTAATTCTACCCATTCTGGATAAAAAACCACATGTTGTTTTGCAGTTTTAATGCCCAATTGTGATGCTTCTTCTTTAGTTAAAATGACTGCATTTCCTAAAATTTGAGCAGTATATAAATCTGAAGGATTTTGATAAATGATTTCTGGTTTATCGTTTTGTAAAAGCCGGCCTTGTTTTAAAATCAACAACTGATCTGCAAGAAATAACCCATCTGTTGGATCGTGAGAAACCAAAATAATAGTCAGTCCGGTTTCTTTTGCTAAACGTTTAATATCCGCTCGTAATTGGTTTTTCAACAACGAATCAACTTGACTAAAAGGTTCATCCAATAACAAAACTTTAGTATTGCTAATTAATGCTTTTGCTATTGCAACACGTTGCTGTTCTCCCCCACTAAGCTCAATTATTTTTTTATCTTTTAATTTTGTGATGTGCAAATGCTCCATCATTTCTAAAGTTTTGGTTTCCTTTGCTTTTATGTCTGTATTAGAAAGCATTGATGCGATATTATCGTAAACTTTAGCATAAATGTTTAATGAAAAATCTTGAGTAACCATTTTCATTTCAGCATTTCCTGGAATAAGCTGTTCATCTGGCCCTTTCACTCTTTTATCATTCATTAAAACTTCACCGGCATCTAGTTTTAACAATCCATAAATGCATTTCAACAAAGTTGATTTCCCGCTACCGCTTTCGCCGATAATGGCAACAATGTCTCCTCTTTTTATAGAAAAATTAATGTCTGTTATACCCGAAGCTTGAGTTTGCTGGTATTGTTTTGTTAGGTTATTAACGGTGATTATCTGCTCATTCACAGCGTAAAGATAAGCATAAAGCTATAAGCTGAAAGACTAAAGATCATCACAAAAAAATCCTGCAAACTTTCATCTGCAGGATCAGGTTGTATTTGTGTGTTGTGTGCGTTTACTTTAGTAGTTTACTCTTTGGACTAGTTCAATCCAAATGTTAAACCGAATGCCATATTTTTTAGTCCTTTTTGTGGAGTACTATCAAACATATCGCTTGCATAGTATTTAGCAAATAAAGCTAATCCATTAGTACCAACTCTTACTGTACCGCCGTAACGGAATGGAGCGAAGTTATAATCATCTTTAAATTTCTCTTTTCCACGTTCATCGCTAATCTGTTTTACTTTTCCGTTTAACAAGAAACCTACTTCCGGACCAGCAATTAAATACCACCGTCTGCCTTTGTGATTTTCCTTAGTTCTTAACTCAAAATTTAAGGGAATGTGTAAATAACTGCTAGAGAAACGGTTTTTACTAAATATAATAGGCTCATTAATATATGTTAAATCAGCAGTATTTTTTTGCATAGTGATGTTATCTTTCAAACGAATTAAAGTCCAATCGAAACCTCCAGCTACATAAATTTTAAAGTTTGAGTTAAATCTATATCCCATTTGTAAAACATCAAATGAAAGGTGGCTAGTTTTCCAAGCTTTGTAGTCTAAAAACTGATTTGCTGGCGACAATGAAAAGCTTCCATTATCAATTAATTTAGAGAAACCGATATCCAATCGAGTAAAAGTAATTCCTCCAACAAAACGACCTTTACTTTGATCAATTTTACCAGTACTATCTTTTTTACCACCTATATTAATACCTAATCCATAGTTGATATCAAACTTTTTGCGTTTTACGCTATCTTGTTGTGCACTAGCACTTGAGCCTGCCAGAAAGGTAAGTCCGCTTACCAAAACTGCTGTTAAAATTAAAGATTTCATTTGTGTGTATGTTTGTTTGGTTTATGTGTGTCTATTTATGTTTTTTACTATTCAATTTTAAAAAGCCAATGTTTATTCCAATTAGCGATGAATTATCATCATCATCAGTATTAAACCTTACCAATTTCTTTTCTCTTTTATCAACTTTATCTACCACGTAGTTTACTAAATCCCCAACATTTCTAATCCCTCTACGTTCAGAACTATTCTCTGTTTCTGTAATCACATTGGTTTCCTCTTTCTGAGGTTCAACTTGAGCAATTACTACTGCATTATTTTCTACAGGAACTTCTTTTTCTATTACATCCAATGGTTTAACATCAGCGGCTTTAATAGGTAGACGATCAGTTGTTGGATTCGGTTGCACGCTTGCTAAAATAATTTTCGGATTATTTTCTGATGGTGTACGATCTAATAACTGCACTTTTTTAGTTTTTACAGCCGAAGACGTTGAATTGCTTTCTTTTACAGAAACAGTTGCAACTGGTGCTTCAGTAGTTGGCACCACCTCATCTTGTTTGCTTGGCTCAACAACAGCTGCAACAGTATCATCACCATGCAATTGAATCTTTTCTGTTTTTTGAAAAACCAATAACGCTGTAATTGCAATAGCTACACTTGCGGCTGCCATCCAATAAATCGAAATAACGCGTTTACGTTTTGGCTCCAACTGTTGTTCTATATTAGCCCATAAATTTGCAGATGGCTCAATCTCCGCATCTTCAAATTTATTTCTAATTAAATTATCGAATTCTTTATCCGGTATGTGTTGCATAACCAAAGCCCTCCATTTTAATAATTTCTTGTTGCAATATTGCTCTCGCTCTACTTAATTGAGATTTACTAGCGCCTTCCGAGATGCCTAATGTTTCTGCAATTTCTTTGTGCGAATACCCTTCTATAATATACATGTTAAATACCATGCGATAGCCGTCTGCTAATTTTTGTATCACTTTCATTAAATCTTGCATGCCTAAACTGCTAAAATCAAAACCTGTTGATGGTTGCTCATAAGCATCTTCAATTGGCACTACGTTTAACATACGTAAGTTTTTTCTATAACTTTCTATCGCAGTATTTACCATTATTCTTCTAATCCAACCTTCAAAAGATCCATCACCACGATAATCTTTAACCTTCTGGAAAATTTTAACGTATCCCATTTGTAAAACATCTTCAGCTTCCATACGGTCTTTGGCGTAGCGCATGCAAACGGCTAACATTTTCGATGCAGTTTGCTTGTATAGCCTTTCTTGCATTTTCCTGTCGCCAGCTTTGCAGCCTTCCAGTAAGTCATCAATCGTATATGTTTTAGTCACCTTCATTTGTTGTTTGTATAGGGTAGATGAGCCCTAGAGGTAAAAGGTTGCACGGGGTTGCAAATATTTTTTTATTTGTCAATTTCACAGTCTAAAAATACAATATTAAGCAGTTAAGAGCATTAAATTCCTTAATTAACTAAATCCCTATAAGTGAAAAAATAGTTTTGAAAACGAATGTTAGTGTTTTATAGCTTCTGTAGTCCCGCTATTCGTTACAATCTTTTTGGCATTGTTATACTAACATCAAAAGCACTACACCAAAAAGTATTTCCACTACTATCTGGTTTAAAAAACTCAAATCAATACACTAACTACCCACTGCATGTAGAAAACTATCAACTGCATGTAGGAGAACATATCGTCCTATCTATAGCAAACCACTTTCAGACTTCCTGTCTTTCCTGGCTTTTGGACTTATTTCCTTTTAAAAATTCTAAAATCTTCCTTATAGGTTATAAATAAAGAATGATTAAACTGGAAATCAGCATCTGGAGTTCCTAAATCAAAATGCGGCTCAAAGCGAACATCTAAATAAAAATTAGGAATTAATTGTTTCTGATAAACGTATCTAACTGCTAAAATACTTCTGCTACTTTGTTTAAACCCAGCATCGTATAAATTTTCAGAAACCGACTGATACAATGGCATTCCTTTTATAGTAAGAAACTTATTTCCTTTCCAATACGAAGCAACTAAACTTCCCCATTTGGTTTCCATACCTACGTTTAACCACAACCCGAAACCACCTTGATAAGCTCTAACTTTTGTTGGCGAAAAATCTTTATAAACAGCGATATAATTATCTGTAAAAACTTCCTTTACTTTATCACCAACAGTTTTATGCAGTTTAAATCCGGCAGCGCCATTAAATAAAGTACTAATCGGAATATTTTTTAAAACATCAATTTGTCCGCCTTGATGGTACGCTAAAAATTGAGCAGGAATACTCAATTTCCAACCATCTCTTTGCATCAAAGTCGATTCTGTACTTAATCCTCCAACAATTTCTTCCTTTTCTGGAGAGCCTTTATAAATCATTTTTTGCCAAGAAATCCAGCTATCTAATTTGAACTTCTCTCTATCAATTAATAATTGCGTTCCATATTCAATTGGTGTGGTAATTTTTCGCTCAAAATCGTAAATCGGTTCAATGTAATTATGCTGAATGTTTCCTTCTAGGCTACCAAAAACTAATGTCAGGTTTCTTTTATGGTATTTTAAGCTAAACAAAGGCTTAACATCATAAATTCCATCATTACCAAAATCTTTACGCAAATAAGCTCCAGCCACAATTGCCAAATTCGGATTAGCATAATACACTAATTGTGGTTCTATCTGTGTACCGTATAAAGTATAACCGTCATGAAATTTATTAGAATATTCGTAATTACGAACATAGTTGAAATTGTAAAAATTGAAATGTAATTCCTTATCTAAACTATCTGCAGGACGAATGCGATGGAAAATAGCTTCATTATTAAATTGAGCCATTGCTGAAGAAGCAAATAAAGTAATTAAGATTGCTAGTAGTTGTTTCTTCATGTAATTTATTCTAAAACAGTTTGTCATTCAAAGCATCGCGAAGAATCTCTTTTTATTACATATAAGATTCCTCGTCCCCGCAATGACAAAATCAGGGAAATGGTAAAATTATTTATTCTTCTTTTTTCTCTCTATAACGCTTATAAATCTTCACGGCTGTCATAATAATTAAAGAGAAAGCAAGTAATCCAAGTAAACCATAAATCCAGTTTACTGCACTTTTTAGTATAACGGTAAAAACAATAGCAACCAATAAAATAGTCGCAACTTCATTCCATAAACGCAACTGATTAGAAGAATATTTAAATATTCCCTTTCTCAACTGCTTCATTATATTCTGACAAATGAAATGGTAAATGATGAGCAAAACTACGAATGCAATTTTTACCCACATCCAATTTTGAGTAACTAAAAAGTCGAAGTGGGTGTAGTACATTAAAGCTCCAGCCAAAACTGTTAAACACATCGCCGGAATGGTAATGATGTTCCACAAACGGCCTTCAATTTTTGTGAATTCCTTTTGAAGAATATTTTTTTCTAATTCTGGTCTATCGTTAGCTTCAGTATGATAAATGAATAAACGAACACCATAAAATAATCCAGCCATCCAACTTACGACGAAAATGATATGAACTGCTTTAAAATATTCGTAATATTCTTCCATTATTAAAATAAGTTCCCTTTGTGGGATTTAAGGGTTTAATATCTAAATTCCTTTACTACTTCAATAGCATATTTCACATTATTAAAAGGAATATCTGGCATAATACCATGACCTAAGTTAAAGATAAAACCTTCTGTACCACGCATTCTTTCAAATAATTGATGAATGTGTTTTTTGATAACTGGTTGATCTGCATATAAAATATGTGGGTCTAAATTGCCTTGCACAGCAATTCCAGCAGGTAAAGCATTTTTAATATTCAATAAATCTGCATTCCAATCAACAGAGATCACATCAGGTTTTGCTTCAGCCATAATTGGTGCAAAAACTGAACTTCCTTTGCAGAAAGAAATCACTGGAACATTAGTTCTATTTAATCCAGCAATGATTTGTTGGTTATACTGATGAGAAAATTCCTGATAATCATTCCAAGATAAAGCCAATGCCCAACTATCAAATAACTGAACAGCATTAACGCCAGCAGCAATTTGTAAGTTCAAATAATCAGTAGTTACTTTTGCAATTTTAGCCAATAAACGGTGTGCTAATTCGGGGTGATTGTGCATTAACAACTTGGTTAACTTAAAATCTTTTGAAGAACCACCTTCAACCAAATAACTCATTACTGTAAATGGGGCTCCAGCAAATCCAATCAGTGGAATACTTCCATCTAAACGTTGCTGAATAACTTTAATTGCATCAGCAACATATTCCAATCTATCTACAACATCCGTTTCTAATTTATCAATATCAGCAGCAGTACGAACAGGATTTGCAAACTTAGGACCAACACCTTGAGTAAAACTTAAATCTCCACCCATTGCCTCACCTGTTACTAAAATATCGCAGAATAAAATAGCAGCATCAATCCCTAATAAATCAACTGGCAACATCGTCACATCAGCAGCAATTTCAGGGTTTTTGCACATTTCTAAAAACGAATACTTGTTTTTAATTTCCCAATATTGTGGCATAAAACGGCCGGCCTGGCGCATCATCCAAACTGGTGGGCGTTCTGTAGTTTTTGAATTTGCAGCGTCTAAAAATAAGTTGTTCTTCATTGTATGTTAGGCCAAACCATTGGCTTCTTTCTCTATAATTTTTATAATTTCTTTTGCTCTTGATGTTGTAGCCAACTCTTTCGCTTTTTCTATATATGCTTTTGCCCTCTCGCCATCTTTTTTACGCAAAGCGAGATTAGCCAAATGTATCATCACAAAAGCTTTATCATTTTGTCCTCCCAATGGGAAACGACTAGCAATTTGAAAGTGAAACTCTGCCGTTTCAAAATCTTCTCTTTGCAAGGCGATATTAGCTTTCATGAACTCGTAATATCCACGACGATTTTTAGCCAAGCGATCGGGATTTTTAACTTCAGCTAAAATCTTTTCGGTTCTTTCGTAATCTGCATCTTTAAAATGTTTAGAAGCTAATAAAACAGAACTATGTTTAAAATGACTCCATAAAATAAAGGCAAAGAGAAAGCCGGCTATTGCAGCCAGCTGGTATTGATTGAAATATAAACTTACCAATGCAGAAAGGGCAAAAGTTGCCATTAAAGCATATCTACTCCAAGTATTGTACATTAATTTGTGCTATCTGTAAATTTATAACCTACACCTCTAATCGAGTGAAAATACACTGGATTTTTCTGATCTGGTTCGAAATACTTACGGAACGTTAAAATAAAATTGTCAATTGTTCTTGTTGATGGATAAACATCGTAATTCCAAACTGTTTCTAGTATTTGCTCACGAGAAACCGCTTCGTTTTTACGCTCAATTAATAATTTCAATAGCATAGTTTCCTTTTTAGTTAAAGGCACTACTGTTCCATCATCTTGTTTTAACTCAAAAGAGTTAAAATAGATCGTTTTATCACCGATTTTATAAGAGTTTAATTCTTTTAAATCATCAGCTTTTAAGCTACGTTTTACTAAAATTCCAACACGTAGAATTAATTCCTCCAAGTTGAAAGGTTTTACTAAATAATCATCAGCACCTTTTTTAAGACCCATTACGCGATCTTCACTTGTATTTTTAGCAGTTAAAAACAAAATCGGAACTTCAGTATTTTCTAAACGAATAGTTTCGCACACTTGGAAACCATCCATTTCTGGCAACATTACGTCTAAAATAATCAAGTTGAAACGTTCTTCTTTGAAAACTTTAAGAGCGGTTTTGCCGTCTTTAACAGCATGAACTTTATAACCCTCTAACTCGAGGTTTAGTTTAATGGCATCTAACAAATGATCTTCGTCTTCCACCAATAGTATTCTTAATTTTTGTGGCATATCAATTAAATGTTACTTCAAAAATTGCACCTTGCGGTACGTTATCTTTAACGCTAATATCAGCGTCGTGGTTTTGTAATACCTCTTTAACAATAAACAAGCCAAGTCCAGTACCTTTAGATTTGCGCACATTTTCATCGCCAACTCGGTAAAATTTATCAAAAATAAGCATCTTTTCGCCATCTGGGATACCCGGACCTTTATCAGAAACCGTTAAAAAGGGCTTACCGTCATTTTGACATAGCTCTACTGCAATTTCGGCACAAGGACCAGAATATTTAACTGCATTTTCTACCAAGTTCGTTACCACCGATGATAAAGCAAACTTATCTCCAAGTAATTTGATGCCTTTTTTTATTTTGGTATTAATTAGCTGCTGATTACCACACGAATGAACTTGCAATCGATCCGTTATTTTGGTTACCATTTCTGAAAAATCAAATTCTTCCTTAGGGAAAGAATATGTACGACTTTCTATCTTAGTGGCTAATAACATATTCTCTACTAAATCATCCAAACGCTCAATATCCTTAAGAGAATTATTTAGCAAAGAAGTTTGCATCGCTTTCTCCAAGTCTCGTTTTACAATAGTTTGCAAACTAAGTTTTATAGCTGCCAAAGGCGATTTCAGTTCGTGAGTAACCGACATTAAAAAATTCTGTTGCTGTTCTTTTAATCTATCTTCCTTTTTAATAGAAGCGTGAATAAAATAAGCACCAACGCAAAGCAAAAAAATGAAAATTGAACCCTCTCCCATTATCATTCCCATTTTTTGCGGCTGTAAATCGATTACAACTGAGCCCCACCAAAACATTTCTAACAATGCGTAGAGCAACAGAAAATAAAATATGAGGATTGATTTTTTCATTATACTTTTCTAAAAACTAAATCCAATGCATCAAAAATAGCCCTTTTTGCTTTCTCTAACTCTATTTTTGTGTGTGCTGCAGAAACAAAACCAACCTCGTAGCCTGATGGGCCTAAATAAATACCTCTATTTAATAATTCACGATGCATGATTTTAAATTTATCCATGCTTGTTGGGTCAATATCTTCTGCAGTTTTAATGTCTTTATCTGTAAAGGCAAACCAAAAGATAGAACCCACCGTAAACACTTTAAATTTATAGTTTTTAGCCGTTGCAAAACGCTGAATACTATCGGTGAATTCTTGTGTTTTCGCATTTAAGTCTTTGTAAAAACCTGAGCGCAATAACTCAGTTAATGTTGCTATACCCGCAGCCATTGCCACTGGATTACCTGATAATGTTCCAGCTTGGTAAACTCCGCCATCAGGCGAAATATGACCCATAATTTCTGCAGAAGCGCCGTACATTCCTACTGGCAAACCACCACCAATAATCTTTCCGTAAGTTACAATATCCGGCTTGATGCCGTAATGTGCTGCAGCACCTTCAAAACCAACTCTAAAACCAGTAATTACTTCATCAAAAATTAATAAGGCATTGTTTTCTGTGCAAGCTTGCCTCAAAAATTCAATGTAGTCTTGATCTTGCATCAATAAACCATTATTTGCCGGAATGCCCTCTATAATTACCGCAGCAACTTGATCTTTAAACTGTTCAAAGGCCTCAGAAATTGCATTTTTATCATTTAATGGAATAACAATTGTTTCTGCTGCAAAAGATTTTGGTACGCCAGCCGAAGAAGTCTCTCCAAAAGTAACCAAACCAGAACCTGCTTTTACCAAAAGTGAATCGCTGTGACCATGATAACACCCTTCAAATTTGATGATTTTATCTTTTCCTGTAAATCCACGAGCCAATCGAATTGCTGACATTACTGCCTCAGTTCCAGAACTCGTAAAACGGATTTTCTCTACATAACTGTTATTTTTGATGATCAGCTCTGCTAATTCATTTTCTAGTGCAGTTGGTGCGCCGAAGCTCATCCCATTCTGCATTACTTCAATTACCTTTTCTCTGATTTTAGCGTTATTATGGCCTAAGATTAATGGACCCCAACTTGCACAAAAATCTATAAACTGATTACCATCTGCATCCCAAATGTAGCAACCATCACCTTTTTGAATAAATAATGGCGTTCCATAAACAGATTTAAAAGCTCTAACTGGAGAATTTACTCCGCCAGGAAAATAGGTTTTCGATTTCGCATACAACTCTGCCGATTTCTCACGACTGATATCAGGTTTACTTCCTGTATTTATCGGCATTTCCTCTTCGTTTCCCGAGAATATCTTTTTTAATGATTCTAACATTTTATTTAAGGTAAAAGCTGAAAGATCAAAGCTAAAAGCTCCAGACTAAGCGTTAAAACATGCGCTTTAGTCTTTCTTCTTTAAGCTTTAAGCTTTCTCCTACATCCAATTATTCTCTACTATATCTCTAATGTGGTAGGTGGTGATAATACTTGCTCCTGCTCTAGCAAAGGCATGCATCGTTTCCATTACTACCTTTTGTTCATCTATCCAGCCTCTTTGCGCTGCTGCTTTAATCATCGAGTATTCTCCCGAAACATTATAACAGGCAATTGGCAAATCAGAGTTTTGTTTTAGTTTGCTAATAACATCTAAATAAGCTAAAGCTGGTTTAACCATTAATACATCTGCACCTTCACTTTCATCTAATAATGCTTCTCTTACCGCTTCAGTGCCATTTCTGAAGTCCATTTGATATGCTTTTCTATCGCCTTTGTTTGGCGCACAATCTGCAGCTTCTCTAAACGGCCCATAATAAGCCGATGCAAATTTGGTAGCATGGCTCATAATCGCAGTATTTACAAAACCGCCTCCATCTAATTTATGTCTAATTGCAGATACACGGCCATCCATCATATCTGAAGGCGCTAACATATCAGCGCCCGCTTCTGCATGGTTTAAAGCCATTTTCGCAATTAATTCAACTGATAAATCATTTTGGATATAATCATCTTTCATAATTCCGCAATGACCATGAGTAGTATAAGAACAAACGCAAACATCAGTAACTACATATAAATCGTCGCCAAAGTTTTTCTTCAATTCTCTAACTGCAACTGGTACTAATGAATGTGGATTGTAAGCAGATTTTGCATCCTCACTTTTTTCATCACCCACGCCAAACAACATAATTTTGTTTACGCCCAGTTTTAATCCTTTTTCTATATCTTTCAATAATGTATCCACAGAAAAATGGTTTACACCTGGCATTGCATCAATCGCTTTGGTTACCCCAGTTCCAGGAACCACAAAATAAGGATATATAAACATATCCTTCGATAATCGTGTTTCGGCAATCATTTCCCTTACAACTGGATTTTTTCTTAACCTACGTGGTCTGTGTATCATAGTATCAAATATAGTGTATCAAGTATAAGACTTGAATTATATGTCAATTCCAAAAACAGCTTCTGCTAAACCAATTTCATCTGGAGAATAGGGTAAGGTATACTTCACACCCATTTCATCAAATTTTTTGCCTGTAGAATTACCTATAGCAATTACTTTCTGTTCTGGATCTAATAAGTTATTGGTAAAATAAGCATCAACATTACTTGGACTTGTGAAAATCAACACTTCAGCCGTTGTGCCATCAATGTCATCACTTACTACTGTTTCATAAATTGGCAAGTCGACGATTTTTGTAGTTTCAACTAAAGATTTTTGAATGGTCAATAATGAATCTTGCGCCCTTGGAAATAGCACAGTCTGCCCATCAGCCAATTTTGCAAACTCTTCTGCAACTTCGGTAATATCTCCACTTTCGCCAACAAAATCTGCTAAATGTCCGAACTTTCTCAACGTATCTTCACTACCGCGACCAACTACACCAAATTTTACTTTCTTAGCTAAAACCGGGTTTAGTTTAAAGAAATATTCTACACCATTTCTACTGCTAAAAAATATCCAATCGATGTTTCTTAAATAAAATGGATCTAAAATATTTACAATTGGAAATGTGCGAATTAACGAACGCCCATCAATTTCAATATCATGTTTTTCTAAAGCTTTTCTAAAATAACTGTGTTCACCAATTTCTCTAGAGATAAAAACCTTAACAGGAAGTTTCCGTTCTTTATCAAACTTAGCCACAATTTTTTCCGCTAAACCTTCGGTAGTTGAAGCTCTTAAAAATAAACGATCTGGAAAATCTTCATCCGTTTCTGCTTTTGATGTCCAAACTTCAAACTCGCCATCTTCTTTTTTGCAATAACATCCTAAAGGCATATGGCAACCGCCTTCGAAAAGATTCAACACTTTACGCTCTACAGCAATTTCTTCTGCAGTTGCAGCATCATGTATTTTTTGTAAAGCAGTAAAAAGCTCTGAGTCATTTTCACGAATTTGAATGGCTAAAGCACCTTGTGCAGGTGCAGGAACTAATTCAGTAGTATCCACAACTTCTACGTGAAACTCGCTCAAGTCTATATTTAATCTATTTACGCCAGCTTTTGCTAGTAGAATAGCGTCGTAATCTTCATCTCGTAATTTCTGAATACGAGTTGGTACATTTCCTCGTAAATCTTCAATATTTAAATCTGAACGCAAAGCTAATAATTGCGCTTTACGTCTATTAGATGAAGTGCCAACCATTGCTCCTTTTTTTAAGGATAATTTCTGACTTACATCTACACAGTCTTTCAAAATCAATAATAATTCTGATGGATCTTCGCGTTCTGTAACTGCAGCAATAATTAGTCCCTCAGGATTAGTAGTTGGCAAATCTTTATGAGAGTGAACCGCAATATCAATTGTTCCGTTTAACAACTCTTCTTCCAATTCTTTGGTGAAAAATCCTTTACCTTCCAATTTATCAAGTCTAAGATTTAATATTTTATCGCCCTGCGTTTTAATAATTTTCAATTCCGCATCTATACCAATACTTGCTAACCTATCTTTTGTGTTGTTAGCTTGCCATAATGCTAAATCGCTTCCGCGTGTACCAATAATTATTTTCTTCACCTTTATGCTTAGTTTTTCCGCAAATTTAATTAATTTTTCTGCAAGAGAGATTCCGAGTTAACTTCGAAATGACGATACTAAATCTAGCTATTTTTTACTAAGATTTCTTTTGCCATCACCATTGGTATGGTAATGCATTTTTTCTCCATGTAGTCCATCACACGCTCTAAAACTGCTCTCGAATTGTCATCCAATGTATTTATCTCATCAGCAAAAACACCATTGATGGCCGTATGTTTTATCTCTTTGATTTTTTTAGGCACATCGCTCATCGCAATTTCTATTTTGCGTTGGCGTAAAACGGATTCAAATTCTTTAATATTTTCGTCGATGATATGTTCTGCATTGACTAATTCATCGTAACGTTCTTGAATATTTTTGCGGGCAGTTTCTTTTAATGATTCTACTTCGATATAATGCATTGGAAAGTTTTTTACCACTTCTGGCGCCACATCATTAGGAATAGCTAAGTCTACAATTACTTTTTTACCAGTATCGCCATTTAGCAATTTGATATAAACTTCTTCGGTAATAATCGGCTCAGTTGCGCCAGTGCAGGTAATGATCACATCAAAGCCTTTATCATAATCAGCCAATGCCGAAAGTGGATAAGCTTTTCCGTTTAAATCTTTTGCTAGGCATTCCGCTTTCTCTATAGTTCTGTTAAAAATAGAAAAGTTAGAATATTTATGTTTTTTAAGGTATTGGGCAATATTTTTATTGGTTTCGCCAGCGCCTATAATTAATAACCGCGGATTTGCACACACTGTCAATTCTCGCAATTTGCGATATGCCAATGATACAACAGAAACTGGGTTTTTTGAGATATTAGTATGGGTATAAACTTCTTTAGCAGTTTTAACAACACGGTTCATTACCATTCGCATGTAATCGCCAGTAAATCCAGCAATGCGACATGCCTCGTAAGCTTTACGAATTTGAGCAAGAATTTCTTTCTCGCCAACTACTAAACTTTCTAAAGAACAAGAGGTACGTAATAGGTGGTTAAATGCATCCACTTTTTCATATACCGAAACATTTGCTATGAATTGCTCCATGTATTCTTCTGGCAAACCCATATCCAATACATGTAAAAAACGGCTAATAAATTCTTTATCAAGCTCTGCTGCTGAAGTAAATACAAACTCGACGCGGTTGCATGTGCCAACATAAAATATTTCTTTTATGTTTAGCTCAGATTGGATATTTCTCAACCTATCATCCAGCGTATGCTCACATATAACTAATTTCCCTAATGCCTTTAGGTCAATTTGTTTGTGCGTAAATGCAATAATCTTTAAATATTCCAAAATGGTTACAGCCTATTAATTTAGTGCGAACAAAAGTACTAAACCGAAACCCGCAAAACTGTCATTAGGCTGTAATTTAGGCTAATTTAGAAAGGTTTTAAATTAACTTAGAATTAACAAACCATGTCTTTTTAAAATTGTTATTATTGTTTCAAA
The DNA here is from genome assembly GCF_041662865.1 of Pedobacter sp. Taxonomy (GTDB): domain Bacteria; phylum Bacteroidota; class Bacteroidia; order Sphingobacteriales; family Sphingobacteriaceae; genus Pedobacter. Next base: position 2,286 of record NZ_JBAZRL010000054.1, on the reverse strand, counting down.
TACTAAGTTCAAGGTAGATTATGATACATAAAGAAGAGTTTTCGTTAACAGGTGCAGACCAAAAAATTATTGCTGGCGATATAACTTATGACGATAAGAATACAAAAGCACCATTAGTAATTTTTGTTCATGGGTTTAAAGGTTTTAAAGATTGGGGCGCACATAATTTAGTGGCTCGTTATTTTGCGCAAAATGGGTATCGTTATTTGAAGTTCAATTTATCACATAGTGGAGTCACACCTGACAAACCAAATGATGTCAGCGATATGGATGCTTTCGCTGCCAACACGGTTTCTAAAGAAATGTTAGATGTTGATGTAGTAATCGATTATGCTTTAAAAAATTTAGGAGTAAATGAAGTATTTTTAATTGGTCATAGCCGAGGTGGGGGGTTAAGTATTATACAGGCAGCTAATAACCCACATATTAAAGGTTTAATTACATGGAGTGCAATTTCAGATTTTAGCAGCCTATGGGGAAGGGAGCGAGAGGAAGAATGGAAAAAAGAAGGCAAAATATATGTGATGAATGCTCGTACAAAAGAGAAAATGCCGTTGAATGTTACTTTGCTATCAGATTTTGAAGCGAATAAAGAAAAACTAGATATTTTAAATAGCGCAAAGCAAATAAATATTCCCTGGTTAATTGTGCAGGGTGATGATGATGTAAATGTTCCACTTGAAACTGCCCAAAAACTATCTAATGCAAATCCAAGTAGCAGATTACTTAAAATTGAAGGCGCAAATCATGTGTATGGCGCTTCGCATCCATTTGATAAAGAAACTTTGCCCGCACAATTGTTGCTGGTTTGTGAAAAGAGTTTATTGTTTTTGAATGGGTTGTGACAAATAGTATCTTTATCACCTATAAAATCATCATGAACGAAGAAATTTTCCGTCAATTTTCCGATATTGAAGTTAAAGAAATGAGCCCAGGTTTTTTTTCAAAACTAATTCATACCGATAATAACACCATCAACTTTATTGACATTAAAGCGGGTAGTGAATCTCCTATTCACAGTCACCCACACCACCAGTGTGCTTTTGTTTTAAAAGGTCAGTTCGAAATGACAGTTGGTGAAGAAACTCAAATTTTAGATACAGGCAAATTTGTTGTTATTCCAGGTGATGTGCCACATGGAGGGAGAGCAGTTACAGATTGTACATTGTTAGATATTTTTAGTCCGGGTAGAGAAGATTTTAAGTATTAATTTTTGCTCAAAGATAATTGAGTTCTTATGCAAATACTTCAAAAAACAATTAGCTTAAAAGCCAAAAGCAGGGGTTTTCATCTGATTACTGATGAAATATTAAAAGCTATTCCTGAAATCGAAGATTTGAAAGTTGGAATGATTCAAGTTTTTATTCAGCATACTTCTGCTTCATTAACTATTAACGAAAATGCTGATCCAACTGTGAGAAAAGATTTTGAAATGTGGTTTAATAAAGCTGTTCCAGAAAATGATCCAGATTACAAACATGATTACGAAGGTTCGGATGACATGCCAGCTCATTTAAAATCAGTTTTGCTAGATACTGCTGTTTTAATCCCAATAAAAAATGGACAACTTGCTTTAGGAACTTGGCAAGGAATTTATTTATGCGAACACCGCAATTATGGCGGAAATAGAAATGTAGTACTAACAGCTTGGGGAATATAAATTGCTAACTGACCACTGTCTCTACCCAATTCCCATCTTCTCTAATAATTTCGATGAGTTCATCTAAAGCAGATGGCGTATTAACGTTTTTCTTTACCACTTCTTTACCACGATATAGCGTGATTTTTCCAGGACCTGTACCTACGTAACCATAATCTGCATCAGCCATTTCTCCTGGGCCGTTTACAATGCAACCCATAATAGCAATCTTAATTCCTTTTAGATGATCTGTTTTTGAGCGAATATATTGTGTGGTTTCTTGTAAATCGAATAATGTACGCCCGCAGCTTGGACAAGAAATATATTCAGTTTTAGAAATACGAGTACGTGTAGCTTGCAAAATTCCGAAACTAGTAGAGTTTATTAAGGACAAACCAATGTTTTCTGGTACATCAATCCATACACCATCACCAAAACCATCTGTTAATAAAGCGCCCATATCGCTAGCTGCATATAACATCAATTGGTCCCCATCTATATTGGTGTACATTCTTTTAATGATAACAGGAACTTGAATATTTTGTTGTTGCAAAGCGACAAAAAACGCTCTTTGTTGTTGCATGCCTAAATTTTGAGAAGTGTCAAGAATGACAACTGTTGTAGCATTGATTGTTGTAGTGTTAAGT
>NZ_JBAZRL010000053.1:0-22833 GCF_041662865.1 Pedobacter sp. | reverse complement strand
AACATTTCAGTATAACCTTTTGGCGTTGGTGGAATTGGAAGTGGAGTAAAATCCCATTTTGTACCTACTGGGATAATCGGATCTTCTTTAAAAGGATAGTCTGGAAATAGATCTTTAGTGATTTCTGGGCCAAACTTTTTAAGAATATTAGTCATGTAAAATTCATCAGAACCCATTGCCAAAACCGCAGACATCTGTTTAAGTAATAAGGCGCATTTGATTGGAGTCCAATCTTCGGGTTTAAAATCCAATAATTTATATTCTATTGGTAAATTTGCTCTAGATAATGAATGGATGTAATCGTTAATTCCAGCAGTATAAGCCAAAATCATTTCTTTAGCTTTTGGATCTGCCATCATTCCTTTTAGTGAATTTTCGGCACCGTAGACCATACCCATTCTCCGCTGATATCTATCTACTTCAATGGCCTTTTTTCCAACGATTTCTGAAATTCTTCCTGCAGCAAATCTAGTTTGAAAATCCATTTGCCAAAGGCGATGCATGGCCGTTACATAGCCTTGCGCATAATACACATCATGGTCGTTTTGAGCAAAAACATGAGGAATCATTCTATCATCAAAAAGAATATCAATCTTATCATGAGCACCTTTAAGAGCAATTTTCTTGTTCGAACTAATCATGCTACTTTCGGCGTTTTGCCAAAAACCAGTAAAAGGGTTTAAAAATTTAAGAATTGGTGGGGTATCTCCAAACTTGGTATTTAAGGCATAAGCTAATAAAATAGGTATTATAATGCAGATGAGGGCTTTTGCTCTATTCATTAGTGTAATTTAAGTTATTGGATTGATTTTGTTCTAATTGCAGAAACATACTTCTGCAATTTACTATAAAATTAAATTCAATTATAATCAAATTAGATTTTGCCATATAAATTTTATACAGAATAGAATTTGTTAGTAACAAAATTTGTATTAAGTTTATAGTAAATAAACAAATATAAACTACTTAAGTATGAAGAAAATTTTTACAAAAGTCATTTTTATGCTTTTTATGTTGCTCACAACTGGGGTTGTAGCGCATGCTCAAAGCATTGTGGTTAGCGGTACCGTTACCGATAAGCTAACTAAAGAGCCTATTCCTGGCGTGAGCGTAACTATAAAAGGGAAAACCATTGGATCTTCTACAGATTTAAAAGGGCAATTTTCATTTAGTACGACAGAAAAAGTACCTTTTACCTTAACAGTTTCTTATATAGGTTATACAACTGTAGAAAGAGAAGTAACAGGTAACACTTCTAACTTAACATTGGAATTAGAAAGTGGAGTAGTTTTAGGGCAAGAAGTAGTTATTTCTGCCTCGAGAACACCAGAACGTATTTTAGAATCTCCTGTTTCTATTGAACGTATTAGTTCAGCTGCTTTAAAAGAACTTCCTGCACCATCTTTTTATGATGCTTTAAACAATCTAAAAGGGGTAGAGATGAGTACTCAAAGTATGACCTTTAGATCAGTTAATACTCGTGGTTTTAATGCTAATGGTAACGTTCGTTTTAATCAGTATATTGATGGAATGGATAATCAGGCTCCAGGTTTAAATTTCTCGGTTGGTAATATTGTAGGTTTAACAGAATTAGATGTTGATAATGTGGAGTTATTGCCAGGCGCTGCTTCTGCATTATACGGTGCTGGTGGTATCAATGGAACGTTATTAATGACGTCAAAAAACCCTTACCAATATCAAGGAGCAAGTTTTCAATATAAAACAGGTATTAACCATGTAAATGATGATAAAACGGGTCAAGGCGTACAAGAATTTAAAGAATTGAATGTGCGTTTGGCAAAATCATGGAATAATAAATTTGGTTTTAAAACATCATTTGGTTTTTTACAGGCTAAAGACTGGGCTGCTACAGATACCAGAAATTTCGATAGAACTGCTCGTCAGTTAAAAAGTGGAGATAGAAATAGTGATCCAAATTATGATGGTATAAATGTATATGGAGATGAGATTAACCAGAATATGATTAATGTTGCACAAAGTGTAAATGCTGCTAATATTGCTGGTATTAATACTGCAACAGGTGGAGCAATACCAAATATTCAAACACAATTAAATGGTATTTTTGGTTTAATAGGAGTTCCAGCAAATGGGCTTCCTACTTCAGCGCAACAAGCTACAGCTTTAAGTTTATTACCAGCAGCTTTGAGACCTACTGTTCAAGCTTACTTGCCATTTTATGTAGGATTAAGAAGTATGCAACCAGGTCAGCCTGTACAGTTGCTAAGTAATCAATTTGTATCAAGAACAGGTTATAATGAAACTGATTTGGTTGATTATGATACTAAATCCTTAAAAACATCAACCTCTTTACACTATAAATTTAATAACACTGTAGAGGCAATTGCTCAAGCTAATTGGGGTACTGGTACATCAGTTTATACTGGTACAGATCGTTACTCATTAAGAAACTTTAAAATTGGTCAGTATAAATTAGAACTAAAAGGACAAGATTTCTTTTTAAGAGGATATACCACTCAAGAACGTTCTGGTGAAGCTTACAATGCAACTATTTTAGGTACATTCATTAATGAAGCTTGGAAACCATCTACTACTTGGTTCCCTCAATATATTGGAAATTATGTTGGTGCTAGAGCAGCTGGACAAACAGATGCCGCTGCACAAGCATTCGCAAGATCACAAGCAGATATTGGTCGTTTAATACCAGGGTCAGCTGGTTATGAAACTGCAAAAAGCACAATTGCATCTAAAACTATTGGTCCAGCAAATGGAGCTAAGTTTAACGATAAAACCAATTTATATCATTATGAGGGTATGTACAATTTCTCGAACGCATTTAACAATGTAGTTGAGTTAATCGTTGGCGCATCTTATCGTGATTATTTCTTACATTCTGATGGTACAATATTCGATGATGCTAATCGTGATATTGTAATTAATGAATATGGTGCTTACGCACAATTGGGTAAAAAATTTGGCGACAAATTTAAAATGACGGTTGCAGGCCGCTACGATAAAAGCAAAAACTTTGAAGGTAGACTTACCCCTCGTATAACAGGCGTATGGACTGTTGCTCCAAACAATAATATTAGAGCATCGTTCCAAACAGGTTACCGTAACCCAACTACACAAGATCAATATATTGATTTAGCTGTAGGTGGTGGTTCAACTCGTTTAATTGGTGGTTTGCCAGAGTCAATCAATAAATACGGATTAAACACAAATAAAGGTGTTACATCTGCAAGCTATAAAGCATTCTTAGCTTCAGTTGCTGCTGGGGCTCCAAATACTACATTATTGCAGCCATATACTTTTGATGCTGGTGGTTTACGCCCAGAAAGTGTTAAATCTTTTGAATTAGGCTACAAAGGTTTAGCTACAAGAACCTTATTGATTGATGCTTACGCTTATTATAATATCTACGAAGACTTTATTGGCGGTGTTGAATTATATCAAAATCCAACTACAACAGCTGTTAAATTTAGCGTACCTGTAAATATTGCTACAAAAGTTAAGTCTTATGGTGGTGCTTTTGGATTAGATTATCAAGTAGGTAAGTTTAATTTTAATGGAAATACGTCTTATAATAAATTGAGTGATATTCCTGCAGGATTCGATAACAACTTTAACACTCCAGAATGGAGATTTAACGCGGGTGTTGGTAGCAAAGAAATCATTAAAAACTTTGGTTTCAATGTTCAATACCGTTGGCAAGATCAGTTCTATTGGAACTCTACTTTTGCAACTGGAACAGTTCCATCATACTCAACATTTGATGCGCAGGTTAACCTAAAAATACCTTCGGTTAAATCTGTTGTTAAACTAGGAGGTTCAAATGTTTTAAATAAATATTACAGCACTTCTTTTGGTAATCCAGAAGTTGGTGCACTTTACTATTTATCATTTACATTTAATCCATAGTAGATTTTATATTTTATTAAAAAGCTTTCCGAATATATTTTCGGAAAGCTTTTTTGTTTACGATTATATTTTAAAAAATCTTTGCGTTTTAACTTAAAAATTAACACTTTCGTTAGAGTTATCAACCAAATATAAAATGATAAAGAAATTATTTCTCTTAACAGTATTTCTATCGGCCCAATTTCAAGTGCTTAAAGCTCAAATGGCTAGCCTAGAAAGAATTGAACCTTTGAATTGGTGGGTAGGTTTTAAAGATCAATCACTTCAATTACTAATAAGGGGTAATCGAATTTCTGATAAAACCGTTACGCTCAATTATCCAGGAGTGAAGCTGGTAAGTGTTCAAAAAGTAGAAAATCCTAATTATCTATTTGTAAACTTGCAAATTTCTTCAGCTACAAAATCGGGAACGTTCCCAATCACTTTTACTAAAAGGGGAGAAAAACCAATTAAGTATAGTTATGAGTTAAAATCGAGAACAAACCATACTGAAGGAGTAACCAATAAAGATCTTATTTATTTAATTATGCCAGATCGTTTTTCTAATGGTGATCCAAGCAATGACAAGGTAAGCGGAATGAAAGACATGACATTGAATCGCGATTCAATGTATTATAGACATGGAGGAGATATTCAAGGAATTATTAATAATTTACCATATCTGCAAGAACTTGGTGTGACTACACTTTGGCTAAATCCAGTATTAGAAAACGATGAATATAAAACATCTTATCATGGTTATGCTAACACAGAAAACTATCAAATAGATCGACGTTTTGGAAACAATGGCCTTTATAAAAAACTAGTAGATGAATGCCACAAACGCGGGATGAAAATGATTAAAGATTTGGTGCATAATCATATTGGCGATCAGCATTTTTTGTTTCTAGATCCGCCAGCAAAAGATTGGTTTCATCAATGGCCAAAATATACTGGTACAACCTATAAGGATCAAGTTTTATTTGATCCATATGCAGCAAATGCTGATAAAAAATTAATGTCGGATGGTTGGTTTGATCGTCATATGCCAGATGTAAATCAAGAAAATCCATTAGTAAAAAAATATATTACACAAAGTCATATTTGGTGGATAGAATATGCTGGATTAGATGGATTTAGGTTAGATACATATGCATATAACAACCTTAAATTTATGGCAGAATGGGCAAAAGCAATTACTAGAGAATTTCCAAAGTTCACTTATTTTGGAGAAACTTGGGTTCATGGAACTGCTAATCAAGTTTTTTTTACCGAAGGAAGTACTGTTAACCAACATTTTGATACTGGATTACAAGGCGTAACCGATTTTCAAACTTATTTTGCAATAAATGAAACATTAAATGGAAAATTTGGCTGGACAGAGGGTGTAAATAAATTATACACTGTTTTAGCAAGTGATTATCAATATAAAGATCCCACTAGAAATGTGTTGTTTTTGGATAATCACGATACAGATCGGTTTTTATCAAAAGTGGGTGAAGATTTTAATAAATATAAATCAGGCATTATCTTATTACTTTCGTTACGTGGAATTCCTGAGATGTATTATGGTACAGAAATTTTGATGAAAAATTTTGCAAATCCAGATGGTAAAGTACGTGATGATTTTCCCGGAGGATGGATAGGAGATAAAACAAATAAATTTACAGCATCCGGCAGGAATGAAAAGGAAAACGAAGCATTTAATTTTGTCAAAAAACTAGCTAATTACCGTAAAAATAATTCAGTGTTACAGACAGGTAAGTTAATGCAATATGTGCCAGAAGATGGTATTTATGTATATTTTAGGTACAATGAACAAAAAACCGTAATGGTGGTATTGAACACGAATGAACAAGCCAAAGAATTAGTGACTAGTCGTTTTTCGGAGAGAATTGGAAAACATCAAACATTGTTGAATCTCATAACGGATCAAAAAATACCAATTAATACAATAAAATTACCAGCAAATACATCTTATATCTTTGAACTACAATAAATATGGCTAACCTAAAAGCGTGTATTTTTGATCTTGATGGCGTTATCGTTGATACTGCAGTATATCATTATAAGGCATGGCGAAGATTAGCTAATCAACTTGGATTTGATTTTACAGAAGAACAAAATGAAGAACTAAAAGGCATTAGCAGAATAGAGTCGTTAAAAATTATATTAAATTGGGGTGGTGTAAGCAAAACTGAAGAAGAAATGCAAGAGTTGGCTACGCTAAAAAATAAGTGGTATGTTGAGATGATTACTAAAATGACACCCAATGAAATTTTACCAGGTGCTAAGGAATTTTTAATAATAGTAAAGGCAAATAATTATTTAACGGCGTTGGGTTCGGCAAGTAAAAATTCGGAAACAATATTAAATCAGATTGGCTTAACCCATATGTTTGACGTCTTAGTGGATGGAAATAAAGTAACCAAATCAAAACCAAACCCTGAAGTTTTTTTAGTTGGCGCACAAGAGTTAGGCGTTAAACCCGAAGAATGCGTAGTTTTTGAAGATGCAATTGCAGGTGTTGAAGCAGCGAAAAGAGGAAATATGAAAACGGTTGGCATTGGCAAACCTGATGTATTGAGTGGATCGGATTTAGTGATAGAAGGATTATTTGAAATGACTATTGAAAAATTGGAGAATTTATAATTAAGAATGAAGAACTACATCAAATATAACGAGTGGCAGATTATTGAAGAGGGATTTGATCCGCATTTAAACAAAATCTCTGAAAGTATATTTAGCCTAGGTAATGGAAGAATGGGTCAGCGAGCCAATTTTGAGGAGCAATATACCGGAGAAACTTTACAAGGAAATTATGTAGCTGGTGTTTACTATCCAGATAAAACTCGTGTAGGGTGGTGGAAAAATGGATATCCCGAATATTTTGCCAAAGTATTAAATGCAACTAATTGGATTGGAATTAATATCATAGTTAATGATGAAGTTCTCGATTTAAATACCTGCACGGTTTTAGACTTTAGTCGTATATTGGATATGCAACAGGGTACACTCACTAGAAAATTTGTTGTGGAATTAAAAAACGGGAACGTTCTCGGCGTAGAAGCAGTTCGTTTTTGTAGTTTAGTGGATGATGAAGCTGGAGCAATTAAATACACCATTACTCCGCATAATTTCGACGGTAAAATTACGATTGAATCTAGTTTAGATGGAGATGTAAAAAACCAAGATTCAAACTATGATGAAAAATTTTGGACTGAAATAAGCAACAAGCAACAAGATGATTTTGCGTTGCTAACTATGGAAACCAAAAAAACAACTTTTTGGGTTAGTTCTGCGATCTACACAGGAATTCATCAAGATGGTGTAGCTTTAAATGTAAAACCTAAATTTTCTACTCAAGAAAAACAGGTAGTGCAACAATTTTCAGTTAATGTTACAAAAGATCAAGCAACTACTATTTATAAATATGCAGTTAATCTTTCCTCAGAAAATCACGATAAAACAGAAATAGAAAACGCTGCAATTAAAGTCTTAAAAACTATTGTTGCCAAAGGGTTTGATCAAATGCTGGAGGAGCAAGCAAACGCATGGGCGACTAAATGGCAAAATGGCGATGTAATAATTGAGGGCGATGTAGCAGCGCAACAAGCAATTCGTTTTAATATTTTTCAACTGCATCAAACTTACACAGGTGAGGATGCTCGTTTAAATATTGGTCCAAAGGGATTTACTGGTGAAAAATATGGCGGCTCAACCTATTGGGATACTGAAGCGTATTGTTTGCCTTTTTACTTGGCAACAGCACCACAAGAAGTCTCAAAAAACTTATTAATTTATCGTTACAATCATTTAGAAAAAGCAATTGAAAATGCAGAGAAATTAGGTTTTACAGATGGTGCTGCATTATATCCAATGGTAACCATAAATGGTGAAGAATGCCACAATGAATGGGAAATTACCTTTGAAGAAATCCATAGAAATGGTGCTATAGCTTTCGCCATTTTTAATTATATCCGTTATACAGGAGAGCAGAAATATTTAGCGGAATACGGTTTAGAAGTATTAATTGGTATTGCTCGCTTTTGGTCGCAACGTATTAATTGGAGCATCGAAAAAGAGAAATATGTAATGCTTGGCATAACTGGTCCGAATGAATATGAGAATAACGTTAACAATAATTGGTATACCAGCACAATTGCAACCTGGTGCTTAAAATATACAATGGAAGCAATTGCTCAAGTTAAAGCAGATGATGAAAAGAAGTTGGATCAAATACTAACTAAAACCAATTTCAATTTAGCTAAGGAAACGTCGCATTGGCAAGATATTATCAATAAAATGTTTTACCCTGAAGATGGAAAACTAGGAATTTTCTTGCAGCAAGATGGATATTTAGATAAAGAACAAGTTTTAGTAAAGGATTTGCCAGCAGTGGATAGACCATTAAATCAAAAATGGAGTTGGGATAGAATTTTAAGATCGTGCTTCATAAAACAAGCTGATGTTTTACAAGGAATTTACTTTTTTGAGGAGGATTATGATATAGAAACCATCCGCAGAAATTACGATTTTTATGAGCCACGAACCGTTCACGAAAGCTCTTTATCGCCATGCGTACACGCTATTATTGCTGCAAAACTTGGCGATTTAGATAGAGCATATGAATTTTACTTGCGTACATCTCGCTTAGATTTAGATGACTATAATAACGATACGGAAGACGGTTTGCACATTACTTCTATGGCGGGAACGTGGCTAAGTGTAGTAGAAGGTTTTGGTGGAATGCGCATTAAAAACAATCAACTGCATCTTCACCCTATATTGCCAAAAAAATGGAAATCTTATTCTTTTAAAATAGGTTTCAGACAAGCGATAATTACCGTTAAAGTAAATCAGCAAAAAGTGAGTTTAAATAATGAAAGCGAGAAAACTTTAACCTTAAACATTTTTGGCGAAGACCATGTTTTACAAGCTAACGGAGTTTTAGATCTGGACACACAACTTACCATCAATTGAAAGCAGGCATCAAAATAGTGGTATTGATGGTCATAATTTGTGGCTTATCTGCTTGCGTAAGAAGAAATAATTTGCAAATGTTAGATTCAAATCAAACAACCAAAGAGAAAATTGAAAATAAAAAGGTGGTGATTTATCAAGCGCTTGTCCGTTATTTCGGTAACAAAAATACCACCAACAAATATTTCGGCTCAATTGAAGAAAACGGGAGCGGAAAGTTTAATGATATTAATGAAAAAGCATTACAAGAATTAAAAAAACTAGGCGTAAATTATATTTGGTACACAGGTGTAATTGAACATGCAACCATGACAGATTATTCGTCGGCTGGAATTAAAGTTGATGATCCAGATATTGTCAAAGGAAGGGCAGGTTCACCATACGCCATTAAAGATTATTACGATGTTGATCCAGATTTAGCGGTTGATGTGAAAAATCGCATGACAGAATATGAAGATTTGATAAAGCGTACGCACAATCAAGGGCTAAAAGTGTTAATGGATTTTATTCCTAATCACGTGGCCAGAACTTATCATTCAGATGTTAAACCAGCCAATGTAATTGATTTAGGCGCTAATGATGACGTAAGCAAAAGCTTTGATCCAAATAATGATTTCTATTATATTCCTAACCAAAAATTTAGTGTTCCAGTAGGCTATAACTCAGGAGGAAATGAATATAAAAGTCCTTTAAAAGATGGAAAATTTGAAGAAAATCCTGCTAAGGCAACAGGAAACAATGTATTTAATCAAGCTCCAAAATTAGACGATTGGTTTGAAACCATTAAATTAAACTATGGTTTTGATGTTCAAAATAGCAACGCAAAACATTTTGTACCACAACCTCCTGTTTGGAAAAAGATGCGAGATATTTTGGCTTTTTGGGCATCGAAAGGAGTGGATGGTTTTAGATGTGATGTAGCGGAAATGGTACCCGTAGAATTTTGGCATTGGGTAATTACAGATTTGAAAAAGAAATATCCAAACTTAATTTTTATTGGCGAAGCATACGATAGAAATCTATACAAAGACTTTTTAGTAAATGGAAAATTCGATTTCTTGTATGATAAAGTAGGTTTATACGATGGATTGAAACGTTTAATAACCAACGATAACAAAGCAACTGTAAAAGACATCAGCTTTGTGTGGCAAAAAGAAAGTAATGGGTTTTCTCAGCACATGTTACGCTTTTTAGAAAACCATGATGAAACTCGAATTGCTTCTAAAGCATTTGCTGGAAATCCGTGGTATGCTGTACCAGGAATGGTGATTACTGCAACATTATCTTCTGGTCCTGTTATGATTTACAATGGACAAGAAGTGGGTGAACCTGCAAATGGCACAGAAGGCTTTGGTGGCGATGATGGTAGAACGTCAATTTTCGATTATTGGGGAGTGCCTCAACACCAAAAATGGATGAATGATGGTGCATTTGATGGAGGGAAATTAAATGAGGATGAGAAAAAACTCCGTCAGTTTTATAGTAAATTGCTAAATCTCGCTACTACAAACGAGGCAATTTCTAGCGGTAATTTTTACGAGCTTTTACAAGCAAATAAAACATCAATAGGTTTTAACGATAGAGTTTACGCATATTTAAGATACACTGAAAGCAAACGAGTTTTAGTAATAGCAAATTTCAATAGAAATGAAGTTAAGTTAACTATGAATCTGCCTAAAGATGTACTAGAAGCATTTAACTTAAGTGGCAAAATTACTTTTACAGATTTACTATCAGATATTAAATTTAAAACTGAAAATATAACTAACGGACTGAATATTACAATGGCAGCTACTAGTGCTGTCATTTTAGAATTTTAAATAATGCTTGTCATGTAGAGTGCAACGAAAGGATCTCTCGTAATAAATTAAATTCTTCGCTTCGCTCTAAAGGACAAAACAACCTAACCAACTATAACCATGACCGATTTTTCACGTAAACCAAAACTTTCATTTTGGAGCATCTTTAACATGAGCTTCGGCTTTTTGGGTATTCAATTCGGCTTTGCCCTACAAGGCGGCTTTATGTCTCGAATTTTTCAAACCTTAGGTGCAAGTCAAGATAGCATACCTGCCTTGTGGGTCGCAGCTCCTTTAACAGGTTTATTAGTGCAACCTATAATTGGTTATTTGAGCGATAGAACTTGGAATCCAAGATGGGGAAGAAGAAAACCATTCTTTTTAATAGGAGCGGTATTAAGTACGATTGTCTTGTTTTTCTTACCAAACTCTCCGGTGTTATGGATGGCAGCAGGATGTTTATGGGTTTTAGATGCATCTATCAATATTACAATGGAACCATTTAGAGCTTTAGTTGCCGATAAATTACCAGATTCACAGCGCTCTTATGGTTTTGTGATGCAGACCTTAATTATTGGTGTGGGCACGTGGATTGCCAGTAATTTGCCTTGGTTGGTTAATCAATTAGGCGTTTCAAATGAAGCCTTACCAGGAATCGTTCCTTTATCCGTAAAAATAGCTTTTGCCATTGGCGGAGTTGTCTTTTTAGGTTCGGTTTTATACACCATTTTCACTACTTCAGAATATCCACCAGATGATTTAGAAGAATTTAAAAAAGAAAATGAGCAGAGTAAAGGTTTTTTAAATGGATTTAAAGAAATTTTATCCAGCATCACTCAAATGCCTAAAACAATGAAATTACTAGGTGTAATTCAGTTTTTTAGTTGGTTTTCATTTTTTGCAATGTGGAGTTTAGCTACACCAGCGCTAACTACACATGTTTTTCATGCCCCAGCCCCAATAGAAAGTGCTTTTAACATGGCAGATGAAAGTTCAAAAGCTTTATTTATGTCGGCAAGTAAAGCATATAACGACGCTGCCGATTTAGTGGGTTCTTACATGGGTATGTACGGATTATCATCAATGGCATTTGCGCTTTTGCTTACTTTTTATGCAGCTAAAAAAAGTATCAACAGAAAATATATTCACATGTTTAGTTTAATTGCGGGCGGATTAGGGTTTATTTCGATGTACTTTATTCAAAACCCACAACAGCTAATTTATTCCTTTATTCTAATTGGAATTTCGTGGGGTAGCATACTCTCTATGCCTTACGCTATGTTGTCTAGTGCTATAAATCCTAAAAAAATGGGGATTTATATGGGGATTTTTAATATGTTTATTGTAATTCCGCAAATTATCGCTGCAACAGGTGGGTTAAACTATTTATACCACTTAATTTTTGGTTCAGCAGTAATTAATGCAATGCTATTAGCAGGTACTTCTTTACTAATTGGAGGCTTAGCTAATTTCTTAATTACCGATAAAAAAGTAATTACGCATCAAGCGGAAGATACAGAAGTATTAAGTTAAGCGTACAACAGCAGTTAAATTTTTTTATGGAAGAAGAAACGAATAGTGAAGAGAAACAAATTATAGCAGAAACAATAGGGTCACAAACAGAAGAAGAAATTATTCAGCATCTTAACAATCCGGTAACTACTTTAAAACCAATAGTAAAACAATATTTAACGGCAGTAAAGGGAGTTAAAAAGGAAGGGAACAAGTTTTATTTTTCTGATGGAAATGCCAGAGTTGAAGTAAGAGTTGTAAGTGATGAGATCATTAGAGTGCGGTTAGCACCTCATGGGGTTTTCTTGGATGATTTTTCTTATGCAGTTCCACTAGTAGATCAAAAAGTAACCACATTTAAATTAGAAGAAAACGAAGAGTATTATTCAATTTCTACCAATACTGTAACCTGTAAAGTAAAAAAGGAAGATTTCTTGATTTCTTTTACAGACAATACAAGTGGTATGGTCATGACTCAAGATACTTCCCCAATGCATTGGGAAGAAAACGTAGAGTTTGGTGGTTATTATGTATATGCGACAAAAGAATGCTTACCAGAAGAAAACTTCTTTGGTTTAGGAGATAAATCTGGCAACATGAATTTACGTGGCAGAAAATTCCAAAATTGGAATACAGATGCTTATTCATTTGGTTGGGATCAAGACCCTTTATACCGTACTATTCCTTTTTATATAGGCATCCATCAAGGCGCTGGCTACGGAATTTTCTTTGACAATACATTCCGTTCTTATTTTGATTTTGGTAAGGAAAACGGAACTAAAACTAGTTTCTGGGCAGATGGAGGTGAGTTGCAATATTATTACATTCATGGTCCACACATGATGGATGTGGTGAAACGCTATCAAACCTTAACAGGAACGCATCAATTGCCACCAAAGTGGGCTTTAGGTTTTCATCAATGCCGTTGGAGTTATTATCCAGAGAAAAAAGTAAGAGATATTGCAGAAAGTTTTAGATCATATCAAATTCCTTGTGATGCGATTTATCTCGATATCGATTACATGGATGGTTATCGTTGCTTTACCTGGAATAAAAAATACTTTCCAGACCCTAAAAAGATGATCAAAGATTTATTGAACATCGGTATGAAAACCGTTGTAATGATAGATCCAGGAATTAAAGTAGATGATAATTATTGGGTTTTTAAGGAAGGAAAAGAAAACAACTACTTCTGTCGCCGAAGCGATGATTATTTTATGGAAGGTCACGTTTGGCCTGGTCGATGCCAATTTCCAGATTTTACTAATCCAACGGTAAGAGAATGGTGGGGAGGTTTATATAAAGAACTTGTAGATTTAGGCGTAACCGGAGTTTGGAACGATATGAATGAACCAGCAGTTTTTGGTGCTGGAACTTTTCCAAATGATGTAAGGCACAATTATGATGGCTATCGCGGTTCGCATCGTAAAGCACATAATGTGTATGGCATGCAAATGGTGCGTTCTACCTACGATGGTTTAAAGAAATTGATGCGAAATAAACGCCCTTTTACCATTACTAGAGCAGGTTATTCGGGTATGCAACGTTATGCTTGTGTATGGACAGGAGATAATGTCGCAACCTGGGAGCATTTAAAATTGGGGAACATCCAATGCCAACGTATGTCGGTTTCAGGTGTGCCTTTTTGCGGAACAGATATTGGCGGTTTTAGCGGTGAGCCAGATGGCGAATTATTTACACGTTGGATCCAATTGGGTACTTTTTCTCCATTTATGAGGGCGCACTCTGCAGGTGATACTGCCGAACGCGAACCTTGGAGTTTTGGAGAGCCTTTTACCAGTATCAATCGTAAATTTATAGAATTAAGATATCGATTAATGCCGTATATCTATTCGGTTTTTTGGGAACATCACCGTTATGGTTTCCCAATTTTAAGACCGTTGGTAATGTTGGAGCAAGACAAAATCAGTAATCATTACCGTCAGGATGAATTTACATTTGGCGATAAGATTTTAGTTTGTCCTGTGTTAGAACAAGGTGCAGTTTCTAGAATTGTGTATTTGCCAAAAGGACAATGGTACAATTTCTGGACGCACGAGCTATTAAATGGAGAAAATGAATATACTATTGACGCTCCATTAGAAGATATGCCTCTGTTTGTGAGAGCAGGATCAGTAATTCCAGAATATCCAGTCATGCAATATGTAGGTGAGAAACCAATAGACGAAGTTTGGTTAAATGTATATTATGCAGATTACGAGGTAAATTCATTCTTATTTGAAGATCATGGAGACACGTTTGCCTACGAACAAGATATTTACCTGGAGAAGAAATTCAGTGTAAAAGGAGATGGTAAAAACTTATTTATCAAACAAGATACCGAAGGTTTGTATACGCCAAACTATGAATTGTACGACTATAATGTAATCGGCTTGCCATTTAACGTAGGTAAGATTTTTGTCGATGATAAAGAAGTTACAGATTTTAATATCGATGAACGTGGTAGATTAAGATTTAAATCGAATAAAAACTTTATACATATTAAAATTATAGGGGCGTAAATTTTCTTTAGAAATAGAACTATGTATAAGAAATTGATATTCATTTATGGTCATCATTTCAAACTAGTTCTATTTCTTAATCTCTGTTTAAACCTATTCTTCGCTTATTTATTCCTCCTAAAAGGATTTGATAAGATTCCATTGTACAATCTTGTCATAGCCTTTAAATTACTAGCCTATGCAACAACTTTAGGAATTGAAAAGTTATTGTTTGCACAACGAAGTTTCTATTACCGCAATTTGGGGTTAAGTTATCGCAAATTATTCTCCATCCTTTTCACTATAGATTTCACTATTTTTCTTACACTCTTAATATTTGCCTTCGTATGCAAGAGCTTTATATAGATAGTGTAAATCATCGTTATGGAGATCAAGAGATATTAAGTAGCGTTTATTTGAGTTGTAAAGTAGGTGAGGTTATCGGTTTATTAGGAAGAAATGGCTCGGGGAAATCAACCTTGTTAAAGATCATTTTTGGTAGTATTCAACCAAAGTTTAAACACTTAAAAGTTGATGGAGAGTTTAAATTAAAAGGCTACCTAACACATCAAATTTCTTATCTCCCACAAGGATATTTTATTCCACACTATTTGAAAATTAAAGACTTGATCGATTTATATATTAATCAGTACAAAGAACAAATTCTTCAACTAGATGTTTATAAATCAAACTTAAATGAGCCTATTGGGAATTTATCTGGTGGAAATAGAAGATTGGTTGAAGCTTTATTAATTGTCTACAGCGATGCCAAATACGTATTATTAGATGAACCGTTTTCTCAATTAGCACCCTTACTAGCACATGAGTTAAAAGAACATATTTCTAAATTAAAACACCAAAAGGGGTTTATTATTACAGATCATTATTACCGTCAAATTATGGAAGTTTCATCTCGCATAATGCTACTACACAACGGGTGTAATTATACCATTAACAATGAAGATGATTTACAATTGTACAACTATTTACCCAAATAATAATTCAATTAAAAAGGTTAAGCTAGTATTTAAACAAGTAAATTAGGAGGTGTAAATTTTCGAACTATGGCCAACACAAAAAAAAGTACCCCTGTCAAAAAAACAAAGGCAATACCAAAGGAAAATCCATTTACAGATTTTACTAAAAGTGTTTGGGTACATAGTTTACTTACCGATTTCGATGTTTCATTATTTGTATCAGGAAAGCACTTTCGTTTGTACGAAAAAATGGGTGCGCACCTATGTACGGTCAATAAAATCAATGGAACTTATTTTGCTGTTTGGGCACCCAACGCACAACAAGTGGCAGTTATTGCCAATTTTAACGGTTGGAACAGAGCAAGTCATCCACTTAATAAACGCTGGGATGCATCGGGTATTTGGGAAGGATTTATTCCGCATGTAGGCAAAGGCGAAGTGTACAAATATTATATCAAAGGTTTCGATGGAAGTGATATAGAAAAAGGAGATCCGTATGCCTTGCGTTGGGAACATCCCCCACAAAAAGCTTCAATTGTTTGGGATACCGATTATTCGTGGAAAGATAAATCGTGGTTAACAAAACGCCCAAAACTCAATGCACTCGACCAACCGATGTCCGTCTACGAATTGCATTTGGGTTCTTGGCAACGCGACCCAAGTAATCCAGAACGAGTATTGAGCTATGGCGAAATTGCTAAAAGCTTAGTCCCTTACATTTTGGAGATGGGTTTTACGCATGTAGAGCTCATGCCTATTATGGAGTATCCGTATTACCCATCTTGGGGATATCAGATTACTGGATATTTCGCCGCAAGTTCTAGACACGGCGCTCCGCAGGACTTAATGCACTTAATAGAAGAACTGCACAAAAACAATATCGCTGTCATACTTGATTGGGTTCCATCACATTTCCCTGGAGATGCAAATGGCTTATATAATTTCGATGGTACACATTTGTTTGAACATGCCGATATGCGCAAGGGTTTTCATCCCGATTGGAAATCTTACATCTTTAATTACGATAGAAATGAAGTTCGTTCATTCTTAATCAGCAATGCGTTATTTTGGATAGATAAATACCATGCAGATGGTTTACGAGTAGATGCAGTAGCTTCTATGTTATATTTCGATTTCTCGAGAACTGCTGAGGAGGCGGGAACAAATGAGTTTGGAGGAAGTGAAAATTTAGGTGCTATTCAGTTTCTGAAAGACTTAAATGAAGCTATTTATGGTAATTACAAAGGTGTACAAACCATAGCCGAAGAAAGTAGCACTTTTGATGGTGTAACACGACCAGTTTATGCAGGTGGTTTAGGCTTTGGCATGAAATGGATGATGGGATGGATGAACGACACCTTGAAATACTTCAAAAACGATCCGATCAATAGAAAATTCCATCATCATCAATTAACGTTTAGCATGACATATGCCTTTACGGAAAACTTCATGTTGCCTTTTTCGCATGATGAAGTAGTGCATGGCAAATCATCTATGATTTATAAAATGCCAGGGGATGAATGGCAGAAATTTGCTAACCTGCGTACACTTTATGCCTATATGTTTACACATCCAGGCACTAAGTTGTTATTTATGGGTAATGAATTTGCACAAACCAACGAGTGGAATTTTACTGAATCGTTAAACTGGGATTTAGTACAACATGCACCCCATGCGGGTATGCAACAATTAGTGAAAACTTTAAATCAGTTGTACCGAAAAGAACCAGCTTTATATAAATACAATTTCTCTTATGAAGGCTTTGAGTGGATTAATGCAGACGATGCAGATAACTCAGTGTTTATTTATGCCAGAAAATCTGACAAAGCAAAAGATACCTTAGTTATTGTGCTTAATCTTACTCCAGTTTACCGAGAAAATTTCAGAATTGGTATTCCGATGAAAGGCAAGTGGAAGGAAATATTTAATACCGATGCTACAGAATTTTATGGTAGTGGAAAATTAAATACGGAAAGCTTGCCAGCGGAGAATATTCCCTTCAATAATCAGAAACAATCTATTTCAATTAATATTCCGCCATTGGGTGTAGTTATTTTTAAAAAAGGTGTTTAATCTAAATGGTAAAAAGAGACTTCGAATTTTATAAGAACGAAAAGAAAGAATGGTATTTGAATTTACCAGAGTGGGATGGAGATCCGGAAGATTTGCAAATGGTAGAAGGAGCCGATAAATGGCTAGATCTAGTAAGCGACAATACCTCAACTGTAAAACTCACATTATCCGACGAACTATTTGACAGCGCTGAAATACTCACACTTTTACGTATACGTGAAGATAATTTAGGCGGTGGTGGCATTTATTTTTTAGAAAGCTATGAGGGTAAAAAACTTGATTTAAAGCTTTGGTTATGCGAAGTAACTAGCTTTGTTTTTAAAACTATTCCACAGAAAATTTATTTTAATAAGCTGTAATAACGTCATACCCAATTTAATTGGGTATCGTAATGGTATTTATACTAACGAAAGCTTTAAGATCCCCACCTGCGTGAGGATGACGACAAAAATGAATGCCTTCTGAATATAAAATAAACTACAATTATAAAAAATAGCCCAACACCAATCCCAGCCCATAATCCCCAATTTATAGCAGGCTGCACATCTATTTGTTGGTCTGTACCCATATAAATTAAACTATCCCAATAATAAGGTAAATAAAATGCATCGGTAGTTTGGTTAGCGTTTAACCAATCTAATTTAGCTAAATGCAAAGCTTCACCATTACTTTTATGCGCTACTAAATGTTTGTAAAAATTACCAGTAATTACCGACGCTGCAACGTCATTCACGTTCCATAAACCCGCAATTGTAGCTGGTGTACCTATGGCATTAAATCCTCTAGATAAACTAATAATTCCTTCACCATTTGCTAATAAACCATCTGCCGTTCGACAGGCACTTAACACAACTAACGATGGTGCGCTTTTCTTCGCAGCAAGTTCAAATAAAAAGATTTTCTCGTTACCAAAATCTAATGTAGGTTCTTGGCTATTGCCAGATAAATAAGCATGTGTACCAATATGTAAAATCCTACTTTCTTCAAACGCGTCGATAAACGTTTTTGCATTCACTTCCTCATTAAATAGAAACTTTCCACGTATTAATTTTTTGATGCCATCTGCTTCATCTTGCACAGCTTTCAACGGTTTGTTGTTGTTTTTTTGATGCGTAATAAAAAGCCCTGCAAAATCTTTAGAGTTAACTGCAGTTTTGTTAGCAGTTAATGTTTTAAGTGAAAAAGCATAGGTTATGGCAGTGTTCTTTATAAGAAATGGCCAGGTCGAAATGTTTGGGGTGTAGTGGTTAGTAGTAATTAATCCATCAAAAGAGATGTAACCTAAAACTTCATCAGGCACTATAATAACAGCTTCATTTTTAGTTAAGTTAATACCTTTTAAAACAGATTGATAAATTTTATTTGATGCTAAAAAGAATTCTTTAGGCGCATTTAACATAGCACTTGGCCCATGCAGAAAATAAATATCTGAATATGTTTTTATGGCTGATTTTATACCCAAGGCATTCTCTATTCTTATTACATCATCTATTTTTCTATCCTTAATATCGATGAGATAAATGGCATTTTTTCCAACGAAATACTCCAATATTCTTTTGCTTGGCAAAGCCGATAATAGAGTAGGAACCTTAACTTCATTATCAAAATTAAACTGTTTATACTTTTGTTTAATCTGTTTGTTAATTAACGCAAGATCATATTTTAAAGAAGCTATAGTTTTTGCATTTTCATTCTCTTTTGCCTCTAAAGCTTGTTTTTCGTTATAAACGATAGCTCGCTCCAATGCTTGTTTTTTTATAAAAAGAGAATCCTTTTTGTTAGCTTCATTTAACAACTGATTTCTATTAATCTGATCTAGAAGTGTTCTGGCCTTACTTTGCTCAGCCAAATCTAAAATCCCAATCAATAAGCTCTTATCTCTTGTTTGTTGATAGAGATTAAAACTAATATCTATACCTCTTTCAGCTATAACTTTAAGGTCAGCTTGTAAACGCTCTTTTGTTTCATCATCTGCAAACTCGCTTCTAATTTTATCGGCAGATAGCAGCGCCAATTTTATATGTTGAAAAGCTGCGGTAGGTCTTTTAAGTAGAAGATAAGCATTTGCCATTTGCTCAAAAACCTCTACCAATTTATTGTCTCCATATATTTTGCTGATAATTGGGGAATTATTTTTATCAACGATTTTTAAAGTAGCAAGTGTTTTATCAAAGAACTGCAAGGCCACCAACGGATGATTTTGCAGCAATTTTATCCGGCCGAGCTGAGTTAAAATATTAGCTTTTTCTCGTAAACGACTACCCGAATCATATCTATTCAATATGCTTAATGCTTTGTTAAAATATTCATCAGCTTTTTGCGCTTTGTTTAATGCTAAATAGATATTGCCTGCAGTTGTGTAAGCACTCATTAACCAATACCCATTTTCTGATTTTATATTTTTCTGTTTGCTGATATTAGTTTCAATCAGTTTTTCAGCTTTTGTGTATGCTCTTTGATCGAAAAATATATCAGCTAAAATGTTGTTTAAAATGATGTCGACTTGTGTACTTGGTTTTACCAATGCTAACCCTGCTTTTATACTTTTTTCAGCATCGCTAAAATTTCCCATAGAACGATAAGAAATAGCCATGTTGCTATACACAGCAGCTATGTTTTCAGGCTTATCTTTTGTTTGAATAAGAAAATTAACTGCTTTTTGTTGAAGAAATAATGCTCTTTCATAATCGCCTAAGCGTGTATAATTGTTGCTTAATGGCTTTAAAGTATATTCGACAATATCATAACTGGCAACTTTGTTTTTTTTGTAATACACAAATGCCGCTTCATAACTATCAATAGCTGCTAAAATATTTCCAGCTAACAATTGATAATACCCTTGTGTATTTAAAAGATCGAGATAAGCATAATACTCATCTTGTGATTTTGGTTGGCGCCAAAGCTTTTTCTGCGTTTCGAGTAAAAACAATAATCGCTGCTGCGGATTTAAGCTCACATAGTCTAGCCTTTCGTACAACCATTCATTTAAATTGTTCTTTTTTTGAAGGGAATCTAGTTTACGTTTTACAACATCACCCTGTGCATAAACGAAGCTGTTTAAGCAAAAAAATAAGAAAATAAGAGTGCAACGTAAAAGAGCTGAACGCATAACTAAGATCGCATTTCAGCTAATTTATTAAATTGATTTGTTATTAACTAGAGGAGTGTTACTCTGATAGTTTTGGAATTAACACCCCGGTCTTCGACCACCCCTCTAAAAGAGGGGTGCCTGAAAGGCAGGATGTTAATTTATATAGAGATGAGATTATTCTTATAATTTCCAAGTTACATACGTTCCCATTCGACTATTACTAGTTTTTGGATCATATATGTATCTAAACCCAATAGATGGCCCAACATGCACTAAACCCAATTGTACATCCGCAAAAAAGGAAGCATTGATATCTGAAAAACGCTTTGTTAAATCACCTGCAATTACGTTTAGATTTAGTTGTGTGCCACCCGCTTGCGTAGGAACCAACCTGTATCTCAACTCATCTGTAGATTTATCGTATAAATTAACAGAAACCAACGTTCCTGCACCAGCACCAATGTATTTATTTATGTTATATCTAAACTGTAAGGGAACAGCGTTAATAGTCATAATTTTAGTAGTTCTATAATACTCTTTTTTATCAATCCGATAAGGGGTTTTATTAACTACCGTATCTCTCAATCCACCAGTAGTTGAATTCACCAAAAAAGTATTTTCTTTAAAGGTATTCAGGTAAACTTCTACTTGCCAATACGAACGATGCGGTGCATAAGGTGCCAAACTTGCACCAATTACAAAGTTTTTATTGTTTAAATAATTTCTGTTATCTGTTTGAAAAGGAAAACCATAGCCTACGATTAATGCAGGAGATAAGCCCATTTTAAAACGACCAACGGCTCTGTTGGTGTAAATAGGTTCGTTTTTATCAAATACAATGGCTGCTCCACTTTTAATAGGGAGTTTTTTTGGTTTCTCTTTAAATCTGATTTTATATTCAACAAAACCCATGGTAGAGTCTGCATCATTTACGCCCTTTTGCTGTAATCCCGGCAGATAAATATTGCTAAACACAAAGTGAACACTATCTGTTCCTTTAATCGTTTTAATGCAACTTTGTCCTGAATATGCTGAATCACAATTAACTACTTCGGGTTTTGTTTTGGTTACCCTAAGTGTAGTCATGCTAAAAACTTCAGAAATATTTGCTCCAACATCAATCTTTTTTGCTGGACCTTTTCCTGTATTTTGAAAACGAATTTTATACGTTAATTCTCTATTCTTTCCCGTAAAACGATAGTTCATTCTACTTTTTCTAAGCACCATTTTATTCGGATCATGAGAAGCAACAATTTGCAATTCCATGTTAAAAAATTCAGTTTCTAATAAAGGATTATCTGGAATAAAAACCGCAGAAATTCTCACCACCGCATTGGTATCCTTTACCATTTCTGGTGTGGTTTTAAAATGCATAAAAAGAAAACGTTCTTCGTCTTGTTTTAAGTTTTCAAATCTCCAGCTTTCACTACTCTTAAAATCCTTTGTTTTATCTTTTAACAGTACTTTTTCATCATATGCCGTTGTATTTGGTAGCTCATTTGTTAAAGAAGCATAGTAAACTGGGCCATTTTTTTTGCTCGGCACATAAGCCGTAGTTAGCATCGATTTTAAATCACCCTTTTTCTCGTTGTTGTATGTTCTAGTTTCTGCTAATACAAAATTGTTATTGGCAAATTCTCTATCATTATATAAAATGGCAACTGTACCACTTACATTTTGTTGACCATTTGTGGCTTTATTTCTATAGCCAAAAACCAACATCATATCATCCCCTGGCTTGGGCATACAATTACGTTTTAGCTCTATGTTTCCGCCCATTTTAAATAATCCAGAGGGATCATTAGACGCCAACATTGGTTTAGTAGCAAGAGGTTTTATTGGTCGTGGTTTAGTAGGTGGGCGTTTACCATCATCGTAATTATTAGTCGCAAAAAGCCTTACCATTACCGAATCGGTTTTTTTGTAATGATGGATAGGATCTTTCTCAAAACTAAAACCACCATCGCCAAACTCCCAAAAATAAGTGTATAATGGGGCAGGAGCTCCAGCTATTTGCC
>NZ_JBAZRL010000052.1:18619-22867 GCF_041662865.1 Pedobacter sp. | reverse complement strand
TTGAACAGCACGTTTAAATGCAAATGGACTGTAGCCGTTAACATTTTCGGTAAGTTCATCTGTTGTGATGTATTTCACACCAAAACTACCATCGCCATTAAGCTGTGAAGTATTGTCTACAAAGAATTTTGTGTAAACTTCGCAATCTAAATAATTGCCTTGCCATGCTGCAATATGTGCTAAAATAGCATAAGCTGATAATTTTGTAAGTAATACACCATTCCATGTAGACCAACCACTACCATAATATAAACCTGGGAAAATTGGATCTGTACCACCATACCTAAATGGCAATACTTTAACTGCTGATAGCAATTCTGAAGTAGCAAAAGCTAAAACTTTATCTTTAGAGGTACGTGGATGTGTATTAAAATCACCATCATGAGAAGTGATTAACAATGGAACATCACCCCAAATACGAACCATATAAAAATATGCAAATGCTCTCATCGCTCTAGCTTGAGCTACATCTACTTGATTATTAATCGGTGTATAACGGGGATCATTTGCTACAATCTCACGTGAACGTTCAATAAATAAACTAGCCGCATTTATCACTGAATAAAATCTTCTCCAGTTGGTAATGTTATTAAATATTGGATAGGATGCATTTAATTGACCATCAATAATAGCCTTTAAATCAGCACGATTGGTAGAAACAAAATCTCCTTGTCTCAAATCTCCCATTAACCAATGAGTATTATCAGCAACCATAGCGGTACGCATTAAGGTATACATTCCTATTAATGCACCTTTTGCATCCTCTTGATTTTTCCATAAATTTTCTTCAGCTGCTAATCTTGTCGATTGAACATCGAGGATTTTTTTACATGAAAAATGAACGGTAATGAGCGTGGTTAACAACAGCGCAATTAAAAATCTATTTAATTTAACGCCTTTATATTTTAATGATATCATAATTTGCCCTCTTATAAATCTAATTTTAAACCTAATGTGAAAGTTCTGGCAATAGGTAAGCTGGTACCATCGTAATTACCATTATAATTGATTAGCTCTGGATCTGTTCCTGAAAAATTCGTAATCGTTAATAAATTACTTCCTGTCACATATAAATATGCTCTTCTGAAACCTAATTTGGCATTAGAGATAAATCGTGCTTTAGATAAATCGTAACCAAGAGTTACCGAACGAAGCTTTACATAAGAAGCATTTTCTAAGAACAAATCTTGATCTACACGATATGGAATAACGTTACTCCAAACATTGTATATTGGGTAACTTTTCAAATTATCGCTAGTTTGCCAAGAAGTAATTTCTTTAACAGAGTTGATATCACTTGCAGATTCTCTATTCACGAAATCATATCTACTTGCATCAAATTGGTTAATTGCTTTTTGACCAAGAGCAAAAAAGAAGTGGAAGTTCAAATCGAAGTTTTTATAACTGAAATCGTTCATCCATCCGCCAGTGAATTTTGGCATTCTATCTCCAACAAACTGTTTATCTGCATCGGTTATGTTAAAATCACCATTGTAGTCTACCCATTTAGGGTCACCAGCTTTAAGTGCTAAACCGTTAAATGTTAGTTTTTTTCCACCTGAATTAGATGGTACTTCAGCGTCTGTATTATATATACCATTATTTGTGTATAACCAATATGAGCCTACCGATTGTCCAACTTTTAATTTGTTATCACCAATTACTAATTCATTTAAACCACCAGGCAATGCAGTTAATTCATTTCTGTTATAGTTTAGATTAACTGAAGTTGTCCAACTTAAGGTTTTCCCGTTTTGAAGAACATTTCCTGTAAGCACTAAATCAACTCCTTTATTGTTAATTGCCATTCCATTTTTATAAATGCTGGCATAACCACTTTCTGCTGATAAAGGAATATTTAGCAATTGGTTTTTATCATCTCTATTGTAAAAAGTTACCGCAGCACTTAATTTATTATTTAAAATAGTAGATGATGCTGAAATATTTAAGCGATCTGAATAAGGCAAGGTTACACCATATCCAACCCAACCGGTGTTATATGGACGTGAAATTCCTTGAAAACCACCAAATGTTGGGATTGTTGGTTCTTCGTTCCATCCATACTCGGTGCGGTATTGAGGCCCAGCGCCGAAACGATCATCTAAAAATATTTTAGCAGATCTAGCCCAAGATGCACCGATTGTTAACTCATTAAAAAATTTGTTTTTACTTAACAACTGATTTTTCAAGTTCCAATCTGCACTAAATGCAGGTGTAGTAATCCAACGACTGTTTGGTTGCCCATTAGAAGAACCATCTCTTCTTACAACAGCACCTAAGCTTACTAAATCTTTGTAGTTATATTTTACTGTACCAAAAAATGAAACTAAACTGTTTTTCATTTTATCAGAATACCTAAACAAGTAAAAATTCTCAATTGCATTGAGGTAACCAGGATCAGTATTTTTAATATCCCCTTTTACAACGTTAATTTTAATGAAATCACTGTTTCCATTATATCCACGAGCATAATTGTATTTATATGCATCTCCTTGTAAAGATTGACCCAATTCAAATTTGAAAGAGTGATTTTTGTTCAAGTCATACGAATAGGTTAATAAGTTGTTTAAACCAAAACGCTGATTAAAACCGAAAAATCCTGATACATAATTAACTCCATCCATCAACGTTGTTGGATAAAATGCATCTCGTAATCCTTCATTATAATCGAATACTACTGCTGTATTGAAGTTCAATTGAGGCATTAATCGTAGGTTCAACGCCAATGAGCCATTCAATAAGTTATTTCTGTTATCATCCACCACTTTCGAATATTCATTTAAAAACAACTGGTAGTTATCTTTATTTGGCGATAAGGGATTAGAAAAATCTGGTAAATATCTTACCTCAGCAAAGCGATCGCGTAAACTTTTATTCCTATTTCTATCCATTCTAGCTGCGTTTAAGAAACTAGATACAGTCATCCATTTAAATGGCATCATGTTAATTGCAAAATAGGCGTTGTATTTATTTAAAGAAGTTTCATCAGCATTACTTGCATTTTTTAAGGCTGTTCCATAAAATCTAAAATTTGCACGCTCATTACCACCAGTTATACCTAAGTCAACCCCGTAAATGTTTGCGTTTTTATAGTACAAGTCATTCCAATTTGACTTACCGAAATAATCAAGATTAGTAGAGTCTCTTAAGAAACTAGCGTAATTATCATAATTAGCTGGAGTTGCATATTTTTTATAAAATGGTGTGCGAAAGTTATTTTCGAATACACCATTTACAGTTTGAACATTATTTGCAGGCACGATACCTACGTATGAGTTTAAACTAATTTCTCTTAAACCGCTCTTTGCTGCTTTAGTAGTAATCCAAATTGCACCATTAGCCGCATTAGGACCTAACTTTGCTAAAGAAATTGGATCTTTTAATACTTCAATTGATTGGATATTATCGATATCAATGTTGGCCAATAAATTTGTTGCAGGTCCTATTCTGTTATAATCGTACTTCTGTACATCGTAAGCAAAAGGATTATCCTGTACCAAATACACGCCATTTAAATAAACAGCTGGCTGTACATTGTAAATATCTTTTTTTGTAAAAATTGGAGCCGAAGTTCCTTGAATGATTATACTTTGTTCTGTACCAGGTTCTCCGGTAGTTTCTTGAACGTATAAACCAGCAACATTTCCTTTTAGCATTTGTTGCAAGGAAAGGTTAGGGACATTTCGTGAAGATGATACGCGAAGCGAATCTCTATTAATTTTAAATTGATGATTGAATGCTGTGTTTTTACCTAGTACAGTATCCGTAGCAATAGAGTCTTTAGCTAGCTTACGCTTTTTGTTGGTATCAATAGCAACAACTTGTTTACTTTCTAAATACGACAGATTTGTTAAGGTACTTTTTAATGAATTTACCTCTACATAGGCTTTAGCCTGAGCGTTTGGAAAACCAAAAAAAGATAACAACAAAGCACATAATATGCTTGTAATAATTTTAACCATTTGATTAGTTTTATTAAGTTTTAGTATTTGAGATGAAAATGCAATTGCTAAAAGATTAGCAAAGAATTGTATCTGCTTGAGATTTTTAAAGACAATACTGTCTGGGAATACAGCGTAAAATTTTTGATCATTTGGGTTGGGTTTAGGTTTGGTTAAAAAAATTCTTACTGCAAAAAAAATGCAGTAAGAACGGTTAATTTGTGTTTATCCACCTTGGTTAGAGGTTTCATTTGTGTGTTTGTGTTTCTTCTATTAATTAGCTATAATTCTTTTTAGCTATGCTGTA
>NZ_JBAZRL010000052.1:0-18609 GCF_041662865.1 Pedobacter sp. | reverse complement strand
TTCTTAGTTTGTTAACGCAAGATATATATTCGAAAAGCACAGTTTTTTATTTTTCATAGCGCAAACGTTTGTTTAAAAAACAACTTCTTTAAAAAACAATAGAGACGTAAACGGCTTGAGAATGATGGGATTCCAATTATTTTTACTGCCTATTCTGATCATAAATAATAGCAGCGAAAAATTTCCAGTATAGAGTAAATTTTAATCTTTGAAAAAGGCTTATTTCTAGTCCTTTAACCTATTTTAACTGTTAGTTAAAAATGTTATTCAAAACAAGATTAAACAAACTGAATGCAAACGTTTGTTTCTTTAGGAATTGATGTAACTATGTTTATTGTTTTAAGGTTAATTTACTTGCGATTTAGGCTATTATAAGCGAATTCATTAAATCAAGTCATTTTAAAACTCATATTGATTTCTGAGTTTCAATTAGTGAAAAATTCTACTTCACGATGAGAAAAAAGGATAATAATTTTCTTTTTAAGAAACATCTAATCTAAAAAATCATCCATAAGAGTGAGCTATTCTTAAGAATTGGTAATAAGTGCTCAAAAAACACACCTTAAAGATGATTTTTTAAGTCTTTATACAGCTATACCTTTGTTTTATAAATAGTTAACAAAATCATCCCACTTTCTAAACAAACATTCAATCCCTTTAAAAATGAAACAAAAAGCCATTTATTGTCTATTGGCAACTGCTACGATATTTTCATCATGCAAAAAGAACATCTTTCGCAAATCTGAAACTCACACATCAACATTAAATAACCAGTCATATGCTGATTCTCGTCTTACTCAAATTATCACCTCTAAGGGTAGTATCACAGAACTACAATATAGCGATGATGAAAAATTAAAGCGAACATTGCAATATACCTTAGATATTAAATCCAAGAACAGAACGCTTAGTTGTATTAGAACATTTAATTATGACAAGCAGGGCCGTCTCGTTAAAACAGTTGTAGAAAACCAATACGACAAGAAAAACCTAAACATTTATCAATATAGTTATTCAGGGAATCAGCTTACGAACTACACGCTTTCCACTATGAACATTCAAAACCCAAAGCAGCCAATCTTAACACTAAACTTCAGCTATACTTACCGTTATTCAAGTGGACATCTATCTAGCTTTTCTATTAGTAACGGGGTTGGTGAAATTGTAATGGAAAGTACTTACGATTATAAAAATAACGGAAAGAATACCATCCTTACTGGCACCAATAAACAACCTGGGCTTCCTGAGGAAAGGTTTGCAACCGAATTCTTTGGAGATATATCGGATCCTTCAGCAATTTTTATTCCAGGAGCAGTAAAACCCAGCACTTTACTAACTAGGGACTTTGCCTATACATCAGATATCTCTGGAAAATTTATCCAGCAATATAAGACAGATACCAAAGGAAGAGTGATTTCTGTAGAAACAACTTATCCTTATCAAGTTGGTGCAAAATCAAAAACTTGTTATATCTATGAATCGATTTAACATATTATCCAAGAACAAACAAACAGCTCAAGGTTACAAAAAAATACCCCTAAAAGATGATATGATTAGAATTGGTGTATCACTAACTTTGAAAATAATTGAGCGATACATTTAAGAAATATAATTGATCTGTATAAATCACATCGGAAGAAGGAATAAAAAGTCTTCCTAAATTGTACAAAAACTACCAAATTTACCTACGAAAAACAATAATTACTAAAAAATGGCTGCTCAATTGAGCAGCCATTTTCTTTTCTTTATAATCGTATTTAGCTAATTGCTATTTGACGAGTGATATGCTTAGCCTCTTCCCTTTTGGGGATATCCAAACGGAGCACACCGTTTGTGTATTTCGCAATTATGCCATTTTCATCGACACTATCTGGCAATGTAAATGAACGGGTGAACGAGCTATAGCTGAACTCTTTCCTTGAATAATTTTTGTCTTCTTGTTCGTTTGACTGTTCTTTTTGTACAGAAATGCTCAGCATCTTGCGTTCCAGGTTGATTTTAAAGTCTTCTTTGGCAAGACCTGGTGCAGCAAGTTCTACATGAAAATTGTCGGCAGTTTCACTAATGTTCACCGCAGGCACTAAACTCATGTCTGCCTTGGTAAAGAAATTGTCGGTGAAGATCGAATCAAATACATCACCGAATGATGGTACCAAACCTCTTTGATTGTTGTTTGATTTGTCTGAATTGAATTTAACCATTGTCATTGGTTTTTCCTCCTTAATTTGTTTTTAATGATTAAAACTATGATTAATTAAAATCGGGAATCATTCCCAAAAATTTGAGAACAAGTGATGTGCCAAAGGCTTCAGAAGGCATTTTCTGCTGAAATTTTTTCAGTATAAATGAAAATTTTTCAGTTTTGATTGTCAAAATTTCAGCGACGCAACAAAGATATGCCTAAGAAAAGCAACAAGTACCCTAGTCATACTTAGAAAAACTAAATCTTTAAAATTGATAACCTTTATCTCTAGAGATTATCTTTAGCGATAATGCTCCAATCCTGACTGCCATATCCTTTAGCGATCCAATTATCCATTTCTTTAGCTATCGCTGGTATAACGGTTAACTTTGTTTTCCCCTCTTCTGCTGCTTTTATCATCAATCCTGCATCTTTGCGAGCCATGTCCAGTTCCCATGAGGGATTATTAAAATTCCCCTCTAGAATTCTGCCCAACCTTGCCGGCATTCCTGCACCAGGATTCCATGTGCTAAACAATGTAGCTACATCGCTAGAAGGAATACCTTGAGCTTTTGCTAGTGCCAAGGTATCAGATAACCCTGTGGTCATCGACAACAAAAAAGAATTATCCACAAGTTTCAAACCTGCAGCTTTACCTTCTTCTGGACCAAGATTAATCAGCTTGCCTGTCATTTTCGACAGCTCTCCCTCTACTTTTGCGATTACTTGTTGGTCGCCCGATACGAGCATACTTCCACTACTCTCCAGCGCATTGGGTGGTCCCATAAACACAGGCGCATGTAGGTAAGTGAACCCTTTAGATTTCCATTCTGCAGTTCGTTGAACAGCTCCTTTTGCTGAAGTTGTGGTATGGTCTATAATGATTACTCCTGGCTTAAATCCAGCACTTGCAGCTACTAATACTTCATTTACAGTATCATCATCCTTTAAGGTAAGGTGGATAAGTTCTGCTCCTTTTACCGCTTCTATGATATTTTCGATAGCTTTTGCGCCATTGGTTTCAAGTGCCTTTGCCTTTGATGATGTCCTGTTCCATACCTGAACCTGATCTCCCTTAGCGAGCATTGCTTTTACAAAATTCGAACCCAAAAGGCCCATTCCTAAAAATGCTTTCATTGATAATTGTTTTTTTGATAAAGATAGCGAACCTATAAATCGTTTCACATCATAAACGAGTAAGTTTTTTTAAAAAATTATAGTGCTTCTATTAGATTTAGCATACTTAATATTCTCTTTTTAGTTGCAATATTTTCCAATGCTATTTTATAGTTGCAGGTTAATTTTGTAACCACAAGTGTTTCATGAAACCACGAAACCAAACATTAAAAAACTTAAGAAAAAATGAAAAAATTTGTCATCGAAAGAGAACTGCTAGGAGCAGGGAAATTATCAGCAGAGGAATTGGCTTCTATCTCTACAATCTCATGCGCAGTAGTCGATCAACTTGGTAAACCCTACCATTGGATCCAGTCCTTTGTTACAGAAAATAAAATCTACTGCATCCATATAGCCGAAAGTGAAGAAGTAGTAAGAGAGCATGCACAAAAAGGCAACTTTCCAATCACCGCGATTGCGGAAGTAAAGGCTGTGATAGACCCAACTACAAAATAGTTTTTGTTTTAAGGCGGCTGTTTGCAGGGCCTTGAATTATTTGTTAAATTAGAACAATGAATAAAGGTCATGCCATCTAAATATTATAAGTTGCCGATTGGTGAAGGACTTGAAGCGCTATCTGTAAAAGACTATAACAGCTCTTTTCCTTCACATTTTCATCCAACCTATAACATTACCTTAATATATGATGGTGCCTTTAACACCAAATTAGAAAATAGCCTGATTGTTGCACCAAGCGGCACCATACTTATCACAAATCCCCAGGAAATTCATTCTAATCCTTTTGATAAGACTGGAAGTGTTTCTTTTTTTACTTTTTACGTAAGTCAGGACTTTCTTGAATATTGTAACCAGAGCAAATCAATCTTCTTTAATCAAAAGGTGATCTATGACCAAGGGATATTTACAAGCCTGCACCAGTTAGCCGTTGTGATAGAAAAAGCGCATACTATGCCAAACTACGAAGAAGAACTCAAGCAAGTACTTTTTCACCTCTGCTTAAGGCACGGAAATGAATTGGCTGAATTTCAAGACACAAAGATCCAATCTTTATTTGATGAATTCCTTGCAGATCAGAGCTTGAATAAGTTTTCTCTAGAGGAGGCAGCTAGGCGATTTGGTATCGATAAATTCAAATTCATTAGGTTATTTAAATTCCAGACTGGCCTTACCCCAAACAACTATTTTATACTAAAGCGTATCGAAAAAAGCAAGTCAATGCTAAAAGAAGGTCAAGAACTTTTAAGCATAGCAATTGAGTTAGGCTTTTATGATGCAGCACATTATTGCAATTACTTCAAGAAATTTACTGGCATCTCTCCAATAGCCTATAGTACTAACCGCTAGTTGCAATATCTTCCAATAGTGCAATTAGTTAGATAGCTAACTTTATCGCATAAAATATCTTAACAAGTTAAATCGAATGAAAAAACTATTTTCTTTAACACTCTGTCTACTTACATTGACAGCTTTTCCACAAACCTCTACCACGCAGTACAAAACAGATTTTGATTACTTCTGGAAAACCATCAACGATAACTATGCCTATTTTGATAAGAAAAAAATTGACTGGAGTAGCTTAAGACCAATTTACCAAGTCCAAATCGATACGGTTACGTCTAGAAATAGTTTTGTTCACATCCTTGAAAAGGCAATGAATGAATTATACGACCATCATTGCTCCCTTAATACAAACACGCCCATATCAAGTAGACTAGTTCCTACCAGCACAGACATATGGGCCTCTTATAAAGATAACAGAGCAATGATAGATGAAGTAAGGAAAGGCATGGGTGCAGAAAAAGTTGGTATTAAAGCTGGTATGGAAGTTGTCGCAATAAACGATGTAAAAGTAGCAGAGGCTATACTACCTTATCTTGCGCATAACAGTACTATAGAAGCAAGAAACTATGCTCTGCGTTTAGCACTGGCTGGAAATCATATTAGTAAAAGAAAAATCACTTTGAGAACTGAGACCGGTTTAAAAGATTTTTTCCCAGACAAAGATGGTATGCTGCTTGAGCACATTGAATATCCAGCCATGGTGCAATCATCCACCTTCAACGACATTGGTTACATCAAAGTCAACAATTTTCTTTACGATAACGAATTAATACCAAAGTTTGATAGTGTTCTGAACGCATCTCTTCAAAAAAGGGCATTAATTATCGACTTAAGGGAAACAGCCAGCGGAGGCAATACCAGTGTGGCTAGAGCCATCCTTGGTCGGTTCATTGCAAAGGAGCACTTTTACCAAAAGCATGAGCTGTATGCTGAGGAAAAGGAAACAGGGATCAAGCGATCTTGGGTAGAAATTGTATCTCCAAGGGGCATCACCTACTCTGGGCAGGTGGTCATCCTTGCTAACCATTGGACAGGCAGTATCAGTGAGGGCATTACCATTGCCTTTGACGGTATGAAAAGAGCTACAATTATAGGAACAGAGTTAGCGAGGTTAAATGGTGCTGTAGAAAGTTTCAAAATGCCCAATGCAAAAATTGGTTTTAATATTTCTACTGAGCGACTATATCACATTAATGGAACTCCACGTGAGTTATATAAACCAACAATTACAGTAGCTATGTCAAATCAAAGCCCTGAAGAAGACCTAATTTTGAAAACCGCTATTAATTTTCTCAAACAAAAAAGCAAATGATCAACTTTTCCAGCGAAAATTATGACCATGTGCATCCTAGCATTATGCAGGCATTACTAGAGGCTAACCAAGGATTTGCAACCTCCTATGGAAAAGATGACGATACGTCCACGGCTATTGAATTCCTCAGGAGAGAATTCGGTGAGAAAATTGAAGTTCACTTCACCTTCAACGGTACTGGTGCAAATAATTTCGCTTTAGGATGCCTTGCACAAAGACACCAATCCATATTTTGTTCAGATATAGCACATTTTTATGTAGATGAAAGCACTGCACCTGAGGCATTTATAGGTTGCAGGCTATATTCTGTTAACTCTGAACAAGGAAAGATCAATGTTGATTCATTAAGCCAACAAGTAAAGAGAATTGGCGACTTACATCATCCCCAGCCTGGGGTGGTTACCCTCACACAGCCCACAGAATATGGAACTGTGTATTCGATAGCAGAACTACAAGCAATTAAAACATTTTGCAGCATGCACAATCTGTTGTTACACGTTGATGGTGCTCGTTTTTTTAATGCGGCCGTCAGCCTAAAAGTCTCTTTAAAGGAACTAAGCACCCAAATCGGGATAGATGCATTAACGCTTGGCGGCACAAAGATTGGGATGATGTTTGGAGAGGCAGTTATTTTTTTTGGGGTATCCAAACCCAACCACTTTTGGTTCATGCATAAGCGGAGTATGCAACTAGCTTCAAAGAATAGGTTCATTGCTATCCAGTTTGCAAAACTATTCGAGAATAGTTTATGGATGGAAATTGCTAATTATACTAACCAATTGGCCAAATATTTCGAAAATCAGGTAAAATTGATAGCTGGAGTGCAAATTGTCTATCCCGTGCAATCTAATGTGGTATTTTTAACATTACCAAAATGGCTTTATTTAAACTTACAAGTTTATACCAGCTTTTATTATTGGGATGAGCAGAAAGAATACGCTAGGCTTGTTTTTTCCTTTAGCAATACCAAACAGGAAGTGATCGAATTCATTGAGCTTTTAGTCAATAGATTAGAATATTCGCCTCTAGAAGGTTAATTGCTAATGGTTACAAATCAGCTAGATCATTATCTAAGCATATTATTGACAATATCTCAGAGCTTGCCTTAGAGCCAAAGGAGTTCGCTTCGTAGCCTAAGCTCGTTATTTCAATTGTTAATAACAGTGGGTAGCGTAAAACAGAACCTACTTCCTTCACCTAAGGCACTTTCTACCCAAATCCTTCCCTGTTCTGCTTCAATAAAGTCTTTAGAAATGGCAAGTCCCAAACCAGATCCAGATTTGTTCTGTCCATCAGTAGGTACTTGATAATATCTGTCGAACAATTTTTTCTGATATTGTTCTTCAATCCCTTTACCAAAATCACGTACAGAAAATTCAATAAAATTATCAGCTAATTTAACCTGTAACGTAATCTTCGATTTTATACTACTGTATCTTAAAGCGTTGGAAAGGAAATTAACCAGCACCCAAGCGGTTTTTTGAACATCGGCATTTACATTCGGTAGTTTATCTGCAGTTCCTATTAATTCTAATGCGATATCTTTTTGTTCGGCTTGGAAACGAACAGCCTCTACAGCAATATTCACTATATCTATTGGGTCAGAAATAACCATATTCAATTGCAGATTCCCAGTTTCCACTTGCGCTAAGTCCAAAAGTTCTCCAGTTATCTTTAATAACCGTTCACTATCCTCTTGAATATGGCCAATAAGCTGTAACTGTTCCTGATTCATACTACCTACACGTTCATCATTAAGCAATTTCAGGCTCATTTTTATAGAAGAAAGTGGTGTTTTAAGTTCGTGTGATACAGTTGCTATAAAATTAGTTTTGGCTTCATCTAGCTCTTTAAACTTGGTAATATTCTTTAATACATAAACCTGTCCAGCTGATTTGAGCGAAGTAACAATCCCTTCTGACTGATCATCGAGATTTGGTGCGGTTATCTCCCTTTTTTCCAATAAAAAGAATGATTCCTTTCCATCAGCAAAAATTTTTAATGGCTCTTCATTGGCTTTCGGCAATAAAACAGTTTTTAGCAATTCGTTTCTTTTAGCCAGTTCATCAATGTCCCTACCAATTGCATCTTTTGGAGCAAGATTTAATAATTCTCCAGCAACCTTGTTAAAGAAAAGGATTTCCCGTTTTTCATTTGCGCCAATAATAGCATCCTGCATCTGTTCAATTATGGTTTCAATACGTTGCTTCTCCGATTTGAGCTTAGCAACATTGGTGTTGTCCCAATTTTTTAGCTCTAATGCCATTTTGTTAAAAGCAGAAGCCAATTCTCCAAATTCATCACTCCCTTCAAAATGAAGACGCTGTTGATAATTCTTACGACTGATCTCCCTAATACCATCTAATAATTCGCGTAATGGATTGGCAATGAAACCTGGAAAATTGACTATAAAACTAAATAAGATTAAGAACGATACAAAAGCAGTTACACCCAGATAAATAGTGGCTTTTTCAGTAGCCTGCTGGGCTTTTGCATTTTTTCTTACAATAGCATTCATATTGAGCTCATCAATTGCTCTTAGTTGCACTCTCATCTGCGCTATTGCATTGGTATACTCATTTTTGTCGGCAGGCTTTAATGCTGTATTAAATGCTTTCCTCAACTTAGTTGCTGCAAGCTTTTCACCATTTTCTGTAATGTTTTTTTCTTCTAAGCGCAACGCCTTTTCGAATTTGGCACTGTTCACATTACTTATTTTTTCGTTTTGCTCATCTAATACTATGCGCATTTCATTCACATACACCAAAGATTTGTAATTATCTTTTAATACCACCTTTGCATGGTCTGCAATGCGATTGATTTGATACATTGAAATTCCACCGAAACTGATAATAATCAGAAATAGGAATATGAAGCCTAAGCGGAGTTTAGTTTTTATTTTCATTACTGTAAATTTAGGATAAGATTACCAAGTCTGTATCTCGTTTGGCCATTGCTTTTAATAACTGATTAAATACACTCGTACTCAAAATAAGTTGGAATAGATTAAAATGCGGTTTTCCAATACAAATTGTTGTAATTTCTTTTTCTTCTACCATATTAATTATGGTTTGTGTAATCGCGTCATTTTTAATTTTAATCACTTCTGCACCAAGTTCAGTTGCCAATTTTAGGTTATTAATTAAATGGCGCTGTTTGTCGAGCTTAATGCGATCGGCATTTTCGCTACTGCTCTGAACATATAATACAATCCAGTGCGAATGGTAATACGATGCCAGTCTTGCAGTTTTCCTAATGACTACTTTAGCAGTATCAGGATTGGAAGAAATACAAGCCAAAAAACGTTCATTCCTAAGTTTAATCTGTTTAGGAATTTCTATATTTACCTTACGCTCAACCTGATGTGCAACTTCTTTTAGTGCCATCTCTCTCAGCTGCAATATCTTTTCTGGCTTGAAAAAATTGTTTAAGGCCTGTTCTATTTTATTTTCCTTATAAATCTTTCCTTCTTTCAAACGGTTCAACAGTTCATCAGCAGTTAAGTCGATATTTACAATTTCATCTGCCAATTCCAATATCTTATCTGGAACTCTTTCTGTCACCTGAATTCCTGTGATCTCTTCTATCTCTTCATTTATACTTTCTAGATGTTGGATGTTTACTGCAGAAATTACGCTAATGCCTGCAGCTAAAATATCGCATACATCCTGCCATCGCTTTACGTTCTTACTTCCTTCCGCATTGCTATGCGCTAACTCGTCAACAATAACAATTTCTGGATGTGCATTGATTATTCCCTGCACATCCATTTCTTCTACTTCTTTGCCTTTGTAAAAAATCTTTTTTCTTGGGATGATTGGAACACCTTCGAGCAAGCTATGTGTTTCTGCTCTAAAATGAGTTTCAATGTAACCAATTCTGATATCGATACTATTTCGTAACAATGCATGTGCTTCCTGCAGCATACGATAAGTTTTACCCACTCCAGCACTCATGCCAATATAGATTTTGAGCTTGCCGCGTCGGTTTTTCTTTACCAGATCCAAAAAATTCTTTACATCTTCCATTATTTTGTTGTTAAAACGATATAGCTATACTTGTCGTTAGAGTTGCGTTATGGTTTACCGTATTTATATCTCTGACAAAGATTTTGTCCTTGCTATCATAAACTTTACCTTCAAGTCTAACTACTGCATTGCTAATTGGCGAATAGTCAAGATTTAAGGAATAGCCCATGGTCTTAAATCCATTTGGTGTACCAGTGGCGATGAAAACTCCGTCTTTATCATCGTAAAATTCAGCTCTACCTGCAACAATCCATTTTGGATCGAATTTATATTGAGCGATGAGCACAGGAGAAAGAACTTCGCTTTTAGCCGCTGACCCTTTTACTTTTTGCTGAGTTGCATAATCAAATCCAGCAGTTAAGCCAAATTGATCCGTTAGTTGTGCAATAGCATAAAAGTTATGGTAAAATCTATTTACTCGTACCGCATTTACACCTTCTGTACCTAAATAATTGCTGTAGTTTAAGGTTAGTTTAGCAGTAGGTTTAAAGGTCAATTGCAATCCGCCTGCTGGTTTGCTGTTTCCATCAAGTCTTTTGATTTTTTGCCACCCATTTAGGTAGAGTACGGTTGCTGTTAATTTCCCATCGGCTGTGCCATAGGTTAATTTAGCACCTGTTTCATAATAAGGGGTGTTCTCTGAAGAAATACCTCTTGTTAATACCCAGCAATCTTTGCTTATGGCACTTTCGAAACCGATATGGGATGAGAAAATCCCTGCATCAAGCCAAAGGTTTGCTGTATTGCTCAATTTTAAACCTGCATTAGCCTCATATATATTTTTTAGCACACCTGGTTCTGCTGAAAGATTAGCATTTGAATAGGTTCCTGCCATGATGGCTATGTTTGCTCTTACCTTTTCTGAGTCGTAGTTTGCTTTGATAAAGCCCAAGTTAAGGTTTACCTCATTATGTCTATTATGAGAATAAATAAATGACGGACGATTATTATCAACAGGTCTATTGAAATCGTAACCGTAATAGGTTTCCAAATATCCTGACACTTTGATTTTAGGGGATTCTTGAGCTTTTATGTTTGATGTTGTAAGTAAGATTACAGCGACTATTATTAATTTTTTCATTTTTTTAATGTGATTACACCTATTAGGTGATTTTATTTTGGGGTATTTTTTGATTTCTGCTAACTGAATTTGTTCACTTATTTTAGTTTGTCAAGTGCCAAATTCAATTTTAGCACGTTCACAGTACTTGGTCCAAAAAGTCCAAGGAATGGAGTATTGGTATTTTCGACAACCAATGCTGCAACTTTTCTTTCATCGATTTTGCGATAAGCAGCAATTCTTTTGATCTGTATGATTGCACCTTGTTCAGAAATGTTTGGGTCTAAACCACTTCCCGAAGCAGTTACCATATCAGCTGGAATATCTCCCTTTTTGATGGTCGGATTGTATTTCAATAGCGTATCGATCCTATTAGAAACTTCTTTTAGGTAATCGGGATTTGATGGACCTTTGTTAGAACCTGCTGAGCCTGCTGCGTTATAGCCAACTGCAGATGGTCTTCCCCAGAAATATTCTGGTTTGTTAAAGGATTGGCCCAATAAGGCATAGCCAATGACTTTTCCGTTTTTGGTTATCTTTTCTCCGCTTCCGTTTCCTTTGCTAAATTTTCCTGCCAAAGCAATGCTGATTGGATAGATTACGCATAACAACACTACTAATACAAGTGTTAAGCGAATGGATTGAATGATATATTTTTTCATTTTTTTAGTTTTTATTTTTTTACGTTTTTGTCGTCCTGAGCGTAGCTAAGGATCTCTATTTGCCTTTCGAAAAGCTCAATGTGACAGTTTATATTTACACAAATAAGCCTACAACTAAGTCGATGAGTTTGATACCGATGAATGGCGCTACAACTCCTCCAATTCCATAGATAAAAAGGTTTCTTCTTAATAATGCCGTTGCGCCTATAGGTTTATAGGCAACGCCTTTAAGTGCCAATGGGATTAGGATTGGAATGATAATCGCATTGAAGATCACGGCAGACATGATTGCGCTTTCTGGTGTATGCAAGCCCATAATGTTTAGGCTTTGCAAAGCAGGAATGGAAGCAATGAACAATGCAGGAACTATGGCAAAATATTTTGCCACATCATTGGCTATCGAAAAAGTGGTTAATGTTCCCCTTGTAATTAATAGTTGTTTACCTATTTCTACAATTTCGATCAGCTTAGTAGGGTCATTGTCCAAATCGACCATATTGCCAGCTTCTTTTGCAGCCTGTGTTCCACTATTCATGGCTACACCAACATCAGCTTGTGCCAGTGCTGGTGCATCATTTGTACCATCACCCATCATGGCTACTAATTTGCCCAAAGCCTGTTCATCTTTAATGTAGTTCATTTTATCTTCAGGTTTTGCTTCTGCGATGAAATCATCTACTCCCGCTTTTTCGGCAATGTATTTGGCAGTTAATGGATTGTCGCCCGTAACCATTACAGTTTTTACACCCATTTTCCGTAAACGTTCAAACCTTTCACTAATGCCCGGTTTAATGATATCCTGTAATTCTATTACTCCCAATACTTTTTCATTTTCCGACACCACTAAAGGTGTTCCTCCATTCGAAGCAATCTGTTTTACTTTTTCTTCAATATCTGAAGGGAAAACATTTCCAGCCTGCTGAACGATGTTTCTAATCGAATCAAATGCGCCTTTTCTAATCCTTTTTCCGTCGGCAGTATTTAAACCACTTGAACGGGTTTCTGCAGTAAACTTGATAAATTCTGATCCGATAGGCGCAGTTTCTAAAATAGTACTGTTACCGCCTTTAGCTAATTCTATAATCGATTTTCCCTCTGGCGTTTCATCGGCTAAAGAACTCAACACACAGGCATTAGTAAATTTCCTGCTATTTACACCATCGGTTGGATAAAAATTTGTTGCCTTGCGGTTACCAATTGTGATTGTACCAGTTTTATCCAATAACAATACATCAATATCACCTGCTGTTTCAACCGCTTTTCCCGATTTTGTAATTACATTCGCCCGTAAAGCTCTGTCCATACCAGCTATACCAATTGCAGAAAGTAATCCCCCAATAGTTGTTGGGATTAGACACACAAACAACGAAATTAATGCAGCAATAGTAATGGGCGTATTTGCATAATCGGCAAATGGTTTTAAAGTAATACAAACGATGATAAATACTAGGGTGAAGCTTGCCAATAAGATGGTCAATGCAATTTCATTTGGAGTTTTTTGGCGGGATGCACCTTCAACTAGGGCAATCATTTTATCCAGAAAACTCTCGCCAGGTTCTGTACTTACCATCACCTTAATTTCGTCAGATAGTACTTTTGTACCACCGGTAACCGAAGACTTATCACCCCCAGCTTCTCTAATTACAGGCGCAGATTCTCCTGTTATCGCAGATTCGTCAATAGTAGCAATACCCTCAATAATTTCTCCGTCAGTTGGAATGATATCTCCAGTTTCACAGATAAACACATCGCCTTTTTTTAAGGTATTGGAAGAACGGATTTCATAACTTCCATTCGCTAAAACTACTTTGGCTGGCGTTTCTTCTCTTGTCTTGCGTAAACTATCTGCCTGTGCCTTTCCTCTTGCCTCTGCAATTGCTTCAGCGAAATTGGCGAACAAAACAGTTAATAACAGCACCAAAAAAATGCAACAATTATATAATGAAGAACCCTGTCCGCTGTTTGATATGGAATATATAGTAACATAAGCCATAACCAAAGTGCCGATCTCCACAGTAAACATTACTGGGTTTTTGATCATCACTCTTGGATCTAGTTTGATGAAAGATTGTTTGAGCGCTTTTTGCACTAGGGCAGGCTCGAATAATTTATTTGATTTCATTTTAAAATCTACTTAAGCATTGTGAAATATTCTGCGATTGGACCAAGTGCCAAGGCAGGGAAATAGGAAAGTGCATTCAGCACAAGAATTACAGCGAAAGTCATCAGACTAAACGTTAGCGTATCTGTCTTTAGGGTACCTGCAGATTCTGGAATATATTTCTTTTTTGCCAACAAACCTGCAATTGCTAATGGCCCAATGATGGGAAGAAAACGGCCAA
Source organism: Pedobacter sp. (assembly GCF_041662865.1). Taxonomy (GTDB): domain Bacteria; phylum Bacteroidota; class Bacteroidia; order Sphingobacteriales; family Sphingobacteriaceae; genus Pedobacter. The sequence goes on along the minus strand of NZ_JBAZRL010000052.1, from coordinate 4,545 downwards.
GCAAAATAACAATCCCTGTCAACACATTCCAAAACATGTTATTATCACCTAAACCCTCAAAACCAGAACCGTTATTTGCATTTGATGAAGTAACTTCATATAACATTTCTGAAAAACCATGGAAACTTGGATTATTCAACCAGTTTTTTGGTTGCACTGCCCATGCGGCATCTCCATTATTGGTAAAAATGTGGGAAGCCAAAGCAGTTCCTGCTAAAATCAAAAATGGGCTTAGCAACGTGATGATGGCTGCAATCTTTACCTCCCGAGCTTCCACTTTGTGCCCTAAGAATTCTGGTGTTCGTCCGACCATTAATCCCGAAATAAATACCGCGATGATTAGATAGATGAAATAGTTTAAAATCCCTACACCACAACCTCCATACAAACCATTAATCATCATGCCCAACAACTGCCATAAACCTGTTAGCGGCATTGTACTATCATGCATTCCATTTACTGAACCTGTAGAAATAATTGTAGTTAATGTACTCCAATAGGCTGTAGCCGCTGGACCAATCCTTACTTCCTTTCCCTCCATTGCCCCTGTAGTTTGAGCTATTCCGAGTTTCTCTAGTGCTGGGTTTCCGCCTAATTCTGAGGTTAAACTAGGTATCATCAGCAATAGCATACCAATGGTCATTACGCCAAAGATCATCCATCCTAATTTTCTTCTTCTGATGAAATATCCAAAACAGATGACCATAGCAATTGGGATAATCGTTTGCGCTATCATCTCTACCATATTGGTAAGATAGCTAGGGTTTTCAAATGGATGGGAAGAGTTTGCTCCGAAATAGCCACCACCATTTGTTCCTAAATGTTTAATGGCAATGAACTGGGCCGCTGGACCACGGGAAACATTTACAGTATCGCCTTGCAATGAAATAAACTGATCTTTACTAGCATAGCTTGCAGGTGTTCCGTTAAAGGTTAATACTAAGGCGATAACAATGGAAAGTGGCAATAATAATCTGGTTATAGCCTTTACAAAAAACTCCCAGAAATTACCCAATGTTGAGGTTGTTTTGTCTCTAAAAGCTTTAAATAACACTACAGCTGCTGCTATTCCTGTAGCCGCACTTACAAATTGCAAAAACATGAGTACATATTGCTGCGAAAGATAGCTTACCCCACTTTCGCCTGAATAATGTTGCAGGTTACAATTGGCTACAAAACTGATAATCGTATTAAAAGCAAGATCAGCTGGCATTCCTGGATTTCCATCAGGGTTAAATGGTAGCTTATCCTGATATAACAGTACAAAAAAGCCATAAACTAGCCAAACTGTATTGATGAGTAATAACACTTTTAAATGCTGTTTCCAATCCATTTGTTCTTTAGGATTGATACCCGAAAGCTTGTATATTCCGCTCTCAATTGGTTTTAAAAAGTCCGTCCAAACTTTTTCACCAGCAAATACCTTAGCCAGATATTTACCTAATGGAATGGCGATTACTAAAGTAAGGAGGAAGGTGGCGATGATGCCCAAGAATTCTGTATTCATTTTTTAGAATTTTTCTGGTTTGATAAGCACGTAGACCATATAAAGGAAAACGGCTATTGAAATGATAAATAGTGCTAGCATAAGATTAGATGTTTTCGAACCAATCAATGGACCTGTATATGATCCAACAAAAGATGAGGAGGGTGAGTAATAAGACAATTGTGTACATATGATTTTTAATTTTGTACCCAATACCAAGTTGCGTACCACTTAAACCAATTTCACGATAACTATTTGAAAAACAATTGATTAAAGACAATACTAATGATGATTAAAGTCACTTAAAACAAAAATACCCTTCCAAAATGGAAGGGTATTTTACCGAAATGAAAAAATTAAAAACTCCTAATCGCCTAGATGATATTCCTCAATTTTCCGATAAAGTGTTGTCAGCCCTATGTTCAATAAACGGGCAGTTTCTGTTTTATTACCTTTTGTATGCGCCAATACTTTTTGAATGTGTTGTTTTTCTATGGTTTGAAGATCGAATGGATTTGCATTTGAGGAATCTATAAAAAATTCGTTTGGCAATTGTGAAGTACCGATAACCTCTCCATCATTTAAAATAACCAATCTTTCGATTACATTTTTGAGTTCTCTTACGTTTCCCTTCCAGTTGTGTTTATCGAATATAGCAAGTAATTTTGCATCCATTTTCAGATTTGGTCTATTTACTTTTCTGGCAAATTCCTTTAAGTAATATTCTGCCAATAAGCTAATATCAGCTCTACGCTCGCTTAGCGAAGGCAAATTGATGACAAATACTGACAAGCGATAATAGAGATCTAACCTGAAATGACCGGCATCAGCCTGTGCTTTAAGATCACGATTGGTAGCCGCCAATATCCGGACATTGACTTGGCTTGTGGTGGTTGAACCGACTTTAATAAATGATTGATTTTCTAATACCCGCAATAGCTTCGCTTGAAGATCAAGGTTCATTTCGCCTATTTCATCCAAGAAAAGTGTACCACCATTTGCTTCTTCTAGAAGTCCTTTTTTGTCTTTATTGGCTCCTGTAAATGCCCCAGCTTTATAACCAAATAGTTCGCTCTCTAATAATTCTGCACTAAAGCCGCTACAATTTAATGCTACAAATGGTTTTTGTTTTCTAAGACTTCCATAATGAATTGCCTGTGCAAATACTTCTTTTCCTGTTCCAGTTTCTCCTAACAACAAAACAGTTGTGTCTGTTACAGCAACCTTTTCAGCTAGTGCGATTGCTTCTTTGATAGGTTTTGAATTGCCTAGAATGTTTACAAAGCTATATTTTCCGGAAATTTTATTCTCCAATTCATATACCCTAAGCTGAAGTTCTGCTTTCGCAACTGCTTTATAAACAAGTGGAATTATCTTATCGTTATCATCACCCTTTGTTAAGTAATCGAAAGCACCATTTTTAATTGCTAAAACTCCATCTGCAATTGTGCCGTATGCAGTTAGGTTTATTATTTCGACAAAAGATTTTAAGGCTTTGATTTGCTTCACTAACTCAACCCCGTTAGCATCTGGCAATTTCACATCACTTACAACTACCAACACATCCTGCACTTGCAGTAATTTCAATCCCTCTTTTGCATTGGCCGCCTGTAAAACTGAAAATCCTTCTAGCTCGATAATCCTTGCTAATAAGCTTCGGATTTTAATTTCATCATCAATAATTAGTATAGTAGTGTTCATTCATGGATAGAATTAATAGCACAATATTAACGATAAACATTTAATATTGCATGAGCAGTGTCTTTCCATGTTACATTGTTGCTTTTGCAATTTGGTATATATCCAAGTAACTTGATTGCATAAAAAAAGCCAAAATCATTGACATCAGCTTACAAATTCTTCTTGAAGTTATTACAAAAATATCTGAATAGGTATGCTTAGTTTACATACCTATCCAGATATGATATTATTTGATTGTGTTAATATCTATCACAACTGTTCTGTTATAAAAACGTTCTTCTGGTTTTCCATTTTCAAAAGGAGAACGATCTTCAGCTTCTCCAAAACCAGTTGTTTCAAATTTTACATTTCTTTTTCCAGCTTTAACAAGTGCAGCTTCTAGAATTTGTTGCGTTTCTTGTGCTCTTTTTTTAGATAGTTGTAAGTTGTAGACCTCACCTCCAATGATATCGGTATGACCATGAATACTAACCGTTGAATTTTCAGTGATTAAAGGAGCCACTTCTTCTGTAAGGAATTTGGCATAGGTTTCAATGGTATTGGCTTTGTTAAAGTTATATAATATGCTATAACGTAAGCCATTTTCTATTTGCTCTTCGGAAGCTACTAATTCTACAGTACTCTCTTTTTTAATGACATTGCCCATTTTGGTTGTGCCTGTCAACGCTACTTTAAATGTACCGGAGGTACTAGTACCCAAAATGGTTTTACCTGCGATGTGTTCTTCATTTTTAGTAAATGGTCCATATTGCTGTGTTGCTCCACCTGGATTAGTAACGTCAATGGTATAAGAACTTAGCACTTCATTTGCTTTGCCTACATAGAAAATAACATCCCCATCAGTACCATTGGCCTGTGTAGTGTTAATATGAATAGGTTTCAATCCAGACCCTAATTCCATCATTAATGTATTAGAATTGCTTTGAATATCGACTCTACGATCTCCTTCTCTTAATAAATTTAGTTCTTTTTTGCCACCTATCTGTTCTGAAGGGTTTATAGGTTTGGTTCTTCCGTTTGTTGCTATTCTATTTTCATTGATGCTAAATACATCTACTAGATATTTTTTGATTTCCGTAGCAAAAACATTTCCTTCTTTAGGACCAGCTAATGAAGCTCCAGACAGGGTAATGTTAACCTCTGGATTTGCTCTCATACGGTCCCCTAGAATGTTAAGTACATTATAATACACGTTTAATTGTCTTTGAGAACGAACATCCATGTTTGCTGAAGGCTCTTGTTGTAAATCTTCTTGCTTAAATGTTGCCGCTTGTGTAGGTGATAATGCAACATAACGTGTTGGAATTGATGTTGACCCTTCATCAAAGAAAACATAATTAAGCAAAGGTAAGGTTTCG